>JBKECN010000055.1:0-85657 GCA_047974565.1 Actinomycetales bacterium | reverse complement strand
TTCGTCGGTGGACCGGGCGGGCTTGCCGATCCGGTCGGCCAGGTCGGCGGTGACGGCGGCCTCAATCCGAGAGCCGGCGTCCACCAGGCCGACGTGGTTCGCCAGCATCGCGGCGGACAGGATCGCGGCGGTCGGGTCGGCCTTGGCCTGGCCGGCGATGTCGGGAGCCGAACCGTGCACCGGCTCGAACATGGACGGCGCGGTCCGGTCCGGGTTGATGTTGCCCGAGGCCGCCAGCCCGATGCCGCCGGTGACGGCCGCGGCCAGGTCGGTGATGATGTCGCCGAAGAGGTTGTCGGTGACGATCACGTCATACCGGGCCGGGTCGGTGACCATGAAGATCGTCGAGGCGTCCACGTGCTGGTAGTCGGTGCTCACGTCCGGGAACTCCGAACTCACCGCCTCGAACTGGCGCCGCCACAGGTGCCCGGCATTGGACAGCACGTTGTGCTTGTGCACGAGGGTGAGGTGCTTGCGCGGGCGGGCCGCGGCCCGGGCGAATGCGTCGCGCACCACCCGCTCCACCCCGAAGGCGGTGTTGACGCTCACCTCCGTGGCGATCTCCTGCGGGGTGCCGACCCGCAACGCTCCCCCGTTACCGGTGTACGGGCCTTCGGTGCCCTCGCGCACGACGACGAAGTCGACCTCGCCGGGATCGGCCAGCGGCCCGGGGAAGCCCGGGAAGATCCGGGACGGGCGCAGGTTGACGTAGTGGTCAAGCTCGAAGCGGATCTTGAGCAGCAGGCCCCGCTCGAGCACCCCGCTGGGCACCGACGGGTCGCCGATCGCGCCGAGCAGGATGGCGTCCTGCTCACGCAGTTCCTCCAGGACGCTGGGCGGCAGCGCCTCACCGGTGGCGTGCCAGCGCCGGGCGCCCAGGTCGTACTCGGTGGCGTCGATCCCCACCCCGTCCTGCTGCGCCACGAGCGTAAGCACCTTCAGTGCCTGCGCCGTCACCTCCTGACCGATGCCGTCGCCGGGCACGACGGCAAGTTTGAGCGAGGTGGGGGTGGCAGTCATCGGGTCTCCCTGAGTGCTCGGACCGAACCGGCCCAGCCTACGTGGTGTCTCACGTGGTGAAGCGTCCATCTCGAATCACGGACGGGCTACCCCTCAGCGAGATCGGCGTAGATCACCGTGTCCGCATCGATGGCGGTTCGAAGCGCCTCCACCAGAGCGGGTTTGACCTGCCCGTCGAGGGTGAGCACCGACACGGCATGTCCGCCGGCGTCGTCGCGGCCCACCACCATGGAGGCGATGTTCACCCCGGACTGGCCGAGCATTCCGCCCAGCAGACCGATCACCCCGGGACGGTCGGAGTAGCGCATGACCAGCAGCCGATCGGCGAACTCGACTTCGAGCGGGTGACCGTAGACGCCGACGAGTTTGGCCACCTGCTGTGGGCCGGTGAGGGTGCCCTCCACGGAGACCACCTGGCCGTCCTCGAGCACCGCGGTCAGTTTGATGGAGTTGCGAAAGCGCACGTTGTCCGGGTCGGTGACCAGGCGCACCTCGATGCCGCGCGCCTGCGCCAGATGCGGGGCATTGACGTAGGTCACCGGCTCAGCCATCTGGTCGATGAGCAACCCCTTGAGCGCCGCCAACTGCAACACCGAGACGTCGAGGGCGGCGATCTCGCCGGAAACCTCCACGTCGAGGTGCGTGATCGCGGCGTCGCACAGGGCAGTGAGCAGCCGCCCGAGTTTCTCGGTCAGCGGCAAGCCAGGGCGGACCACCTCGTCGATGGTGCCCCCCGCGACGTTGACCGCATCGGGCACCAGGTCTCCGGCGAGCGCGAGCCGCACGGATCGGGCCACCGCGATGCCGGCCTGTTCCTGGGCCTCGTGGGTCGAGGCGCCCAGGTGCGGGGTGACGACGACCTGGTCGAAGCCGAAAAGCGGTGACTCGGTGCAGGGTTCGGCCGCGAAGACGTCGAGTCCGGCCGCGGACACCCGGCCTTCTGTCAGCGCGCCGGCAAGGGCGTCCTCGTCCACGATGCCACCGCGGGAGGCGTTGACCAGGACGAGCCCCGGCTTCGCGGCGGCGAGCAGCCGCTCGTCGATGAGCCCCAGGGTCTCGGGGGTCTTGGGCAGGTGCACGGTGACCACGTCGCTGGCGGCCATCAGCTCGTCGAGCCCGGTCAGGTGGACCCCGAGTTGCGCGGCGCGCGAGGCGGATACGTACGGGTCGTAGGCCATCACCGTCATGTCGAAGGCCGCCATCCGCTGCGCGACGAGCACCCCGATCCGGCCGAGGCCGACCACGCCAAGGGTCTTGCCGGCCAGTTCTGTTCCGGTGAACCGGTTCCGTTCCCAGGTGCCGGCCTTGAGCGTCTGGCTGGCGGGGGCGACACGACGGGCGGCGGCCAGGATGAGCGCACACGCGTGCTCTGCGGCGGACCGGATGTTCGAGGTGGGGGCGTTGACGACCATGACGCCGGCGGTGGTGGCCGCCGGCACGTCGACGTTGTCGAGGCCGACCCCGGCCCGGGCCACCACCTGCAACTTCGGGGCGGCGGCCAGCAACTCGGCGTCGACCTGGGTGGCCGAACGCACCAGCAGAGCTGAGGCATCGGCGATCTCGGCCAGCAGCGCAGCCCGGTCGGTGCCGTCGACGTGACGGACCTGCACGTCCCCACCGAGGGCGTCGACCGTCGCCGGGGAGAGCTTCTCGCTGATGAGGACGACGGGCTTGCCGTCGGGGGTGTGCACGCTCACGGCCCAGACCCTACTAGGGCGCCCAACTGGCCATCCCGCACGCGCCCTCGCTCCCGGACCACGACGGTACGAGCCACCCGACGGACCCGCCTCGCCGCACGACCGACGCGAACCGGCACCAGCCGCCACCGGACTCGCGCGAAACCGGCACCGCCCACGCCGGCCACGACCACGCGCAACACAAACAAACCCGGCCCCACAGCCCATCACTGGAGCTCAGCTCCACCTCCTGCATCCACAGCCTGGTTTGTGTCGGCCACCTCGTGCCGGCCGATCCCTCGACCTGGGTGACCACAGACGTCGATGCCCAGGCACGCCGGCGCGCGCCTGGGCATCGAACTGGGCAACGAATGCCGGTGACGACGACGCCACCACGTGAGCTGTCAGCGGGCGGCGGTGCCCTCGGTGTAGTCGTCGCTGGACTTCACCCAGGCCATGAGCTTGCGCAGCTCACGCCCGGTCGCCTCGATCGGGTGCTTCTCCGCCTTGGCCCGCAGTTCCTTGAACTCGACGCCGCCGTTGTCCTGGTCGTCGATGAAGCGCTGGGCGAACGAGCCGTTGCGGATGTCGGCCAGGACGGCCTGCATGTTCTCCTTCACGTGCGGGTCGATGACCCGGGGCCCGGAGACGTAGTCGCCGTACTCGGCGGTGTCCGAGACGCTCCAGCGCTGCTTGGCGATGCCGCCCTCGTACATGAGGTCGACGATGAGCTTGAGCTCGTGCAGGCACTCGAAGTAGGCGACCTCGGGCTGGTAGCCGGCCTCGGTGAGCGTCTCGAAGCCGTACATCACCAGCTGGCTCATCCCCCCGCACAGCACGGCCTGCTCACCGAACAGGTCGGTCTCGCATTCCTCGGTGAAGGTGGTCTTGATGCCGCCGGCCCGCAGCCCGCCGAGTGCCTTGGCGTAGGACAGGGCGAGCGCCCAGGCCTCGCCGGTCGCGTCCTGCTCGACGCAGACCAGCACCGGAACGCCACGGCCATCGACGTACTCGCGGCGCACCAGGTGACCCGGACCCTTGGGGGCGACCATGCACACGTCCACGTCGGCGGGCGGCTTGATGTAGCCGAACCGGATGTTGAAACCGTGGCCGAAGAACAGGGCCTTGCCGGCGGACAGGTGCGGCTCGATCGACTCTGCGTACACGTGCCGCTGCACGTGGTCGGGGGTGAGCAGCATGATGACGTCCGCCTCGGCGCAGGCGTCGGCGACGCTGAGCACCCGCAGGCCCTCGTCCTCGGCCTTGGCCCGGCTCTTGGAGCCCTCGGCCAGGCCGACCCGCACGTCCACGCCGGAGTCGCGCAGGCTCAGGCTGTGGGCGTGGCCCTGGGAGCCGTAGCCGATGACGGCGACCTTCTTGCTCTGGATGATCGACAGGTCGGCGTCGTCGTCGTAGAACATCTCTGCTGCCACTTGGGGCACTCTCCTTCGTTGTGTCGGCCCGGCTGCCGGGCCGGTAGATCCTAGAACGCTGTGTGCGGGTCGGGGGTCAGGGGCTGAGGGTGGTCAGGAGCGGGCGGACCGGTCGGTCATCGAGCGGGGGCCACGTCCGAGCGCCACCATCCCCGACTTGACCAGTTCGCGGATGCCGTAGGGCTCCAGCACGCGCAGCAGCGCGTCGATCTTGTCCGAGTCGCCGGTGGCTTCGATGGTCACCGACTCGGTGGCCACGTCGACCACCTTGGCCCGGAACAACTGGACGATCTCCAGCACCGCCGAGCGCTGAGCGCCCTCGGCCCGCACCTTGACCAGGATGAGCTCGCGCTGCACCGAGGCCGGCTGCTCCAACTCGGCGACCTTGAGCACGTTGACGAGCTTGTTGAGTTGCTTGGTCACCTGCTCCAGTGGCAGCCCCTCGACCTCGACGACCACGGTCATCCGGGACACCTCGGGGTGCTCGGTGGGCCCCACCGCGAGGGAGTGGATGTTGAAGTTGCGCCGGGCGAACAGGCCGGCGGCTCGGGTGAGCACACCGGGCCGGTTCTCCACGAGCACACTCAGGGTGTGGCGACTCACTGGCTGCTTGCCTCCTCATCTCTGTCCCAGACCGGCGACATGCCGCGCGCCACCTGGATGTCGTCGTTGCTCACTCCGGCCGGAACCATCGGCCACACCATGGCATCCCGGCTGACCAGGAAATCCACCACGACCGGGCGATCGTTGATCGCCATCGCCTGCTCGATGACGGCGTCGACGTCCTCGGCCCGCTCACACCGCAGCCCGGCGCAGCCGTAGGCCTCGGCCAGCTTGACGAAGTCGGGGATCCGCAGGTGCGCCTCCACCCCGGTGCCGGTGGACAGATCGGTGTTGGAGTAGCGGCCCTCGTAGAACAGGGTCTGCCACTGCCGCACCATGCCCAGGCTCGAGTTGTTGATCACGGCGATCTTGACCGGGATGCCCTCGATCGCGCAGGTGGCCAACTCCTGGTTGGTCATCTGGAAGCAGCCGTCGCCGTCGATCGCCCACACCACCCGGCCCGGGTCGCCCACCTTGGCGCCCATCGCGGCCGGGACCGCGAAGCCCATCGTGCCGAGGCCGCCGGAGTTGATCCACGACCGGGGACGTGCGTATCCGACGAACTGCGCCGCCCACATCTGGTGCTGGCCCACGCCCGCGACATAGATGGCCTCCGGGCCGGCGAGCGCGCCGAGCCGTTCGATGACGTACTGCGGCGACAGGAAGCCGTCCTCGGTGTCGGTGTATCCGAGCGGGTAGGTGCTGCGGATGTCGTCGAGGAACTTCCACCACTGCTCGAGCCGGGCGGTGCGCCCGGACTCGTGCTCGGACCGCACGGCCACCACGAGGTCGCCGATGACCTCCTTGGCGTCGCCGACGATGGGCACGTCGGTGTGCCGGTTCTTGCCGATCTCGGCCGGGTCGATGTCGGCGTGGACGATGGTGGCGCCGGGGGCGAAGGTGGACAGCTTGCCGGTGACCCGGTCGTCGAACCGGGCTCCGAGGCTGACGATGAGGTCGGCCTTCTGCAGCGCGGTCACTGCCGCCACGGTGCCATGCATGCCGGGCATGCCCAGGTGGGAGGGGTGCGAGTCGGGCAGGGCGCCGCGGGCCATCAGGGTGGTGACCACGGGCACGCCGGTGAGGTCGACGAGGTCCCGCAGTTCGTCGCTGGCCTCGGCCTTGATCACTCCCCCGCCGACGTACAGCACCGGACGTCGTGAACTCACCAGCAACCGGGCGGCCTCGCGCACCTGCTTGCCGTGCGGGCGGGTGACCGGGCGGTAGCCGGGCAGGTCGAGCCGCTCCGGCCACACGAAAGTGGTCTTGGCCTGCAGCGCGTCCTTGGCGATGTCGACCAGGACGGGGCCGGGCCGGCCGGTGGCGGCGATGTGGAAGGCCTCGGCGATCGCCCGGGGAATCTCGGCGGCGTCGGTGACGAGGTAGTTGTGCTTGGTGACCGGGATGGTGATGCCCGCGATGTCGGCCTCTTGGAAGGCGTCGGTGCCGATCGAGGTCGAGGCGACCTGACCGGTGATGGCGACCATCGGCACCGAGTCCATATAGGCGTCGGCGATCGGGGTGACGAGGTTCGTCGCACCCGGGCCTGACGTGGCCATGCACACCCCGACCCGGCCGGTGGCCTGGGCGTAGCCCTGGGCGGCGTGCCCGGCGCCCTGCTCGTGCCGGACGAGGATGTGACGCACCTTCTCGCTGTCCAGCAGCGGGTCGTAGGCGGGCAGGATCGCGCCGCCGGGGATGCCGAAGACGACGTCGACCCCGACCTGCTCCAACGACCTGACCAGACTCTGCGCTCCGGTCATCACCTCGGGCTCGGGCAAGCCCGCGCGGGGCGCCGGGCGGTTCGGGCCCGGACGGGGCGTGGCGTCGGACGACGTGCTCGCCATCACATGCTCCTGTCTCGTTCGACTGCCTGGTCTGCGCAGTCTGTTCTGGTGCTCGTACCTGTGGTGCTCATGCTGTCCGTGGTGCTCGTCTGCTGCCGGTCTGCTCAGCCACTGCCGGTCGAGGATCGTGGTGCTGCTGTCGAACTGCGGTGTTGTCTCCTGCGCTACTCGTGCGTGCTGCTCTCGTTCTCCGGGGGCTGGCGGATCCCCGCAGCCTCAGGGCCACCGGGCTGCCCGGCCCCGAGGAGCCCGAGACCGCGCGGGACGGTCCGGTCGCCGCTCGATTCTCGACCATGACGCTATACCGCGTCGCGGCCCCCTCGGACCCGGCCGGTGCCGCAGCCCGCGAACGGGATGCCGCACCGGCTCGGGTCGGGCAGCCATGCCGGGGTCGGCATGAAAAAACCCCTCGGGCCTGGTGGGCTCGGAGGGGCTGCGCGCGTGCCAGTGTTCAACCGGCTACGCGCGCCGGCCAAGTACGAGGACGTGGTTGGTCCTGATTCTGGGCACCATGAAAGCCTCGCCTGCTGCCTCGCCCGTGTCAACTTGCGGGATGCTGCGTCCCGCATCGTGGACATTCAGGCTCGACAGTCGGGTCTGACTCGCGAGGCGTTCCGGCCCGAGAGGTCGCCGGCGTCGTTGCTCAATCGTCGAACTCGTACCCGTCGGCCTCTGCCGCGGCCACCAAGGCGACGACGTCCGCGTTGCCCGACACGTAGGGCGCCAGGAGGGCGGCGAGCCGTTCGACCACGTCGCGATCCGAGCTCTCCACGACGAAGGTGTCCGCCTCGGAGTCTGTCTCATAGCGCTCGCCCAGGCCGGGCTCCGTGGTCTGCACCAGGTAGTCGAGCACGCCCTCCCAGAAGTACCCGTTGGGCAGATGGCCGGACTCCTCCACGTGCACGTCCCCCGGCACATCGGCCGGCATGTAGAGGGTGTAGGTGTCCTGGTCATCGTCCGGTTCGAAGATGGTGAGGTGCTCTGTCACAGGCTGAGCGTAGGTCACCGTCCAGCCCGCTGTTGCCCGTTTCTGACCACGAGATCGTTTCCGGCAGTGACAGTTTGCGGTGCTCGCAGGGGCGCTCTCGCGCTCGCACCGAAGGTGTCGCGGCCGTCGGTGAACGGTCTCACGTGGGCGGGCCCGCACTCTTGGTCGATCCCGACCCGGCCGATGCGGACGCTTCGGTCGTGGGCTCGTGATCCCCCAGGTCGACCACCGTGTCCGTGTCACCTGTGACGACCCGGTCGTCGCTGGCGTCGGCTCCCGTGACCTGCAACTCCAGGTCATCGTCTGCCACGCTCACCCACACCTGGTCGCCCTCGCCCAGGGTGCCGTCGAGCAGCAGCCTGGAGAGCCGGTTGTCGAGTTCGCGCTGGATGGTGCGCCGCAGCGGCCGGGCGCCGAACTGCGGGTCGAAACCCTGCTCGACGAGCCAGTCCTTGGCCGCGTCGCCGACCTGCAGCCGAACGCCCTGCGCGTGCAGCAGGCGCGCAGTGCCGGCGAGGATGAGGTCGACGATCTGGCGGAGTTCGTCCTTGGTCAGCCGGTGGAAGATCACCGTCTGGTCGATCCGGTTGAGGAACTCGGGCCGGAAGTGGCTGCGCAGGGCCTGCATGATCTGCGGCTCGATCGTGGCCAGATCACCGTCGGTACGCAGGATCAGATCCGAGCCGATGTTGCTGGTCATGATGACGATGGTGTGGGTGAAGTCCACGGTGCGGCCCTGGGCGTCGGTGAGCCGACCGTCGTCGAGCAATTGCAGCAGCGTGTTGAAGACGTCCGGGTGAGCCTTCTCGACCTCGTCGAAGAGCACCACCGAATACGGCTGGCGACGCACCTTGTCGGTGAGCTGTCCGGCGTCGTCATACCCGATGTACCCGGGCGGGGCGCCGACCAGGCGCGAGACGGTGTGCTTCTCCTGGAACTCGCTCATGTCCAGCCGGATCATGCGGCCCTCGTCGCCGAAGACCGCTTCCGCCAACGCTTTTGCCAGCTCGGTCTTGCCGACTCCGGTGGGCCCGAGGAAGAGGAAGGAGCCCAGCGGCCGGTTCGGGTCCGCCAGACCGGCTCGACCGCGGCGCACCGCCTCGGCCACCGCGGTGACCGCCTCACCCTGGCCGATCACTCGCTCGTGCAGCAGATCCTCCAGCTTGAGCAGCCGGGTGCGTTCGGCGACGGTGAGGTCGGCCACCGGGATGCCGGTGCGGCGCGAGACCACCTCGGCGATGTCCACCACGTCGACGACCGGGGTGTGCTCCTCCTTGAGGTCCTCCAGTCGGGCTTGTACTGCGGCCCGCTCCTTCTTCATCGCCGAGGCCGCGTCGAAGTTCTCCTCCTCGACTGCCCGGTCGATCTCTCGGTTGAGTCTGGCCAGTTCATCTTCGGCGGCCTTGGTGTCCGCGTCAGGGGTCTTGTGCTTGAGCCGGGTTCGGGCTCCGGCCTGGTCGACGAGGTCGATGGCCTTGTCGGGCATGAACCGGTCGGTGATGTAGCGGTCGGAGAGTTCGGCCGCCGCCACGAGGGATTCATCGGTGTAGGTCACGCCGTGGTGTGCTTCGTACACGTCGATCAGGCCGCGCAGGATCTCGATCGTGTCATCGACACTCGGCTCGCTGACCAGGACCGGTTGGAATCGCCGTTCCAGGGCTGCGTCCTTCTCGATGTACCGGCGGTACTCATCGATGGTGGTGGCGCCGATCGTGTGCAAGGCGCCCCGGGCCAGGGCCGGTTTGAGGAGATTCCCGGCGTCCATGGCGCTGTCCCCGCCCGACCCCGCACCGACCACGGTGTGGAGTTCGTCGATGAACAGGATGGTCTTGTCGGAGTTCTCCTCGACCTCGTCGAGCACCTTCTTCAGGCGTTCCTCGAACTCTCCCCGATACTTCGAGCCCGCCACCAGCGCGCCCAGGTCCAAGGCGATCACCCGGGCGTCGGCCAGCGAGGAGGCGACATCCCCGTTGACGATGCGCTGGGCGATGCCCTCGACGATCGCGGTCTTGCCGACACCGGGGTCGCCGATCAGCACCGGATTGTTCTTGCGGCGTCGGGACAGGATCTCGACGGTCTCGGCGATCTCGTCCTCGCGGCCGACGACCGGGTCGAGGTCGCCGGCGCGGGCCTGAGCGGTGAGGTCGCGGCCGAACTCGTCCAGGGTCGGGGTGGTGCTGGCGCTGCCCTTGTCGCCCTGGGCGGCAGGAGCCTCGATGGTGGAGCCGGTCAGCGCCTGGGCGGCGGGGTTCTCACCATTGGAGGCGATGCCGTACAGGAGCAGTTGCGGGCTGATGTACCCGGCGCCGGACTGGGCTGCCTGCTGCTGGGCGACCCGGATGGCGGCCCGCAGCCGGGGCCCGATCCGCGGCTCGACCCCGTCCTGGGTGGGCATCGACTCGATCACCTGCATCATCTGGGCGGCCACCGCGTCGGGCTGGATGCCCAGGTCGGCGAGCATGGTGCGTCCCGGCTCCTGGCTGGCGATCGCGTACACCAGGTGCTCGGGAGTGATCTCCACGTTGCCTCGTTCGGCGGCCGCCTGGGAGGCCACAGCGAGTTCCCGCTTGGCACCGTCGGTGAGCAGCCGGGACAGGTCGACCCGCTGCACCGGCGTGCCGGCCGGGCGCACCGAGCCGAAGAAGCGATCGAAGATGTCGTCGAAGGATGAACTGGAACCCAGTGGCCAATCGGACAAGGCAGTGCCTCCCTTGAAGTTCGGTGGCCGCGCACAACGTGGAAACGGCCGCGGGCACGTCGTCACCTCCCCACGAGGCGGACGCCCACAAACCGGCGGCCTCCAGCGCGCAGGATGGGAAGGAACAGACACACCCAACGAGAATGGACCTGCCCAATCACACTAGAACTACCCAATACCGGCATGGTGGCTCGTGTCGCCGTCGATCTGGTCCGAGGCGCACGCCCGTGGGCTCGGCACTCCCGTGCGATGCCGCTGGAGCCCGGCCGACCCCACAGGCACCCCCGACCATTAGGGTCGATTCATACTTGGTCGGCCGCCATGGCCGACACTCACGTGACCGGACGCCCCGTCCTGCCCGGTAGGGGCGGGCCGACGCGAAGACCGACGACGAGGAGGCTCGGCGTGACCGCGAAGGACACCCCCGAGGAACCGCGCAGCGAGGCCGCGGTCAGCGAACTCAATCCCCTGTTCGCGCGCCCCGGCGAGGCCACCTGCTTCACCCGCGATCGCTTTCCGGCCGAGGAGAATCTGCCGTCGACCGCCTATCAGATCGTGCACGACGAGGCGATGCTCGACGGGAACGCCCGGCTGAACCTGGCGACCTTCGTCGGGACCTGGATGGACGACCAGGCCAACCGGCTGTACCTGGAAAGCGTCGACAAGAACATGATCGACAAGGACGAGTACCCCAGGACCGCGGCCATCGAAGAGCGTTGCTGGCACATGCTCGCGGATCTGTGGAATGTCCCCGACCGGCAGGACTGCATCGGCACGTCGACGATCGGCTCGTCGGAGGCGGCGATGCTCGGCGGGTTGGCGCTCAAGCGGGCCTGGCAGCAGCGGCGTCGCGCCGAGGGCAAACCCACCGACCGGCCCAACCTGGTGATGTCCAGTGCGGTGCAGGTCTGTTGGGAGAAGTTCTGCAACTACTGGGACGTCGAGGCGCGCCAGGTGCCGATCAGTTCCGATCACAAGGTGCTCGACGGGCACGACCTGGCCACCTACGTCGACGAGAACACGATCGGTGTGGTGGCCATCATGGGGGTCACGTACACCGGGATGTACGAGCCGGTCGAACAGATCGCCCGCGCTCTCGATGAGATCCAGCAGGACACCGGACTGGACGTGAAGATCCACGTGGACGGGGCATCCGGTGCGATGATCGCGCCCTTCATCCAACCCGACCTGGCCTGGGACTTCCGGGTCGACCGGGTGGTGTCGATCAACACCTCCGGACACAAGTACGGACTCGTCTATCCGGGTCTGGGCTGGATCGTCTGGCGGGATCGCGCGGCCCTGCCCGAGGATCTGATCTTCACGGTGTCGTACCTGGGCGGGTCGATGCCCACTCTGGCGCTGAGCTTCTCCCGGCCGGGCGCCCAGGTGCTTTTGCAGTACTACCTGTTCCTGCGGCTCGGACATGAAGGCTTCACCCGGGTCCAGCAGACCTCGCACGACGTGGCCAGGTACCTGGCGGACGAGATCGGGCGGATGGACGCCTTCGAACTCTGGAACGACGGCTCGGACATCCCCGTGTTCGCGTGGAGCCTGAAACAGGGCCACACCGACCTGTGGGATCTCTATCAGCTCAGCGATCGACTGCGGATGAAGGGATGGCTGGTGCCGGCTTATCCGATGCCGCAGAACATGAGTGACCTGACCGTGCAACGGATCGTCGTGCGGAACGGCTTCAGCCACGATCTGGCCAGGGAGTTCCTCGCCGATCTGCAGGCGGAGGTCGATTTCCTCGATCGGCTGGAGAGCCCCATGCCGTACCGCGCGACGGCCTCGTTCCACCACTGACGCGGCGGCCATCGGGCCGGAAAGCCCGGCCGCTGCGGCCCAGCACGGTGACGAGTAGGGTCGGTTCATGAGCCTCGAGCGTCCCCTGCCCCCGGATCCCTACGAGCGGATGCCGCAGTTGCCGTCCTTCACCGTCACGAGCACGGACCTGAGTGACGGCGGCACCCTGGCCGACCTGCATGTGGCCGCCAAGGGCAACACCTCTCCGCAGTTGTCCTGGAGCGGATTCCCCGCCGAAACGAAGAGTTTCGTGGTGACGTGTTACGACCCGGACGCTCCCACACCGTCCGGCTACTGGCACTGGGGCCTGATCGATCTGCCCGCCGACGTGACCAGTCTCGACACCGGTGCCGGATCCGCCGGAGCCGGTCTTCCGGCGGGCGCCTTCCACGTCCGTTCGGACGGAGGTGCGCTCGCCTTCGAGGGCGCCGGCCCACCGCCGGGGGACGTCGCCCACCGCTACTACTTCGTGGTGCACGCTGTGGGTCAGGAGAGCCTCGGGGTTGACGCAGGCGCCAGCCTGGCGGTGGTCTCGTTCAACCTCGCCTTCAAGGCCATTGCCCGCGCGGTGGTCCACGCCACGTACGCCGAGCCCGCCGGATGAGCCCACCGGATTCAGGGGCGGACACCCGGCAAGCGAACGCCGCTCCTAGTCCGTCCGCACGGGTCGGCGAGGCGCCGAACACGCGATTGTCGGCCGGGCACTATCGTGGCTGCATCGCCGCCGACGTCGCCCGGATCGTCACCCTGCTGGAGGCCGACACCGCGCGCTTGGACCTGCCCGTGCCCACCTGCCCCGAGTGGCGAATGCGCGACCTGGTGCGGCACCTGGGTCAGGTGCATCGTCGGGTCGAGAGCGCCATCGCCACCGGTGAGCCGCCGCGAGGCGTCGACTCCGGCCCGCCGCACGATCGAGATCTGGTGAACTGGCTGGAGTCTGGCGCCGCCGCCCTGCTGAGGCGCCTGGACGGCGATACCGCCACTGCGGCATGGTCTTTCGATCCAGAGAATCGAACGTTGGGTTTCTGGCTCCGGCGCCAGGCCATGGAGAATGTCGTGCATCGTGCGGATGCGGAGCTGACGCTGGGAATGACTCCGACAATCTCCCCTGAGCTGGCTGCGGACGCGGTCAGTGAAGTGGTCGACACGATGATGCGGCTGCGCCTGAACGAGGGCCGACTCGAGTTGCCCGACTACTCGATCACCCTGATCAGTGACGACTCAGCACACCAGTGGCATCTCGGGGCAGGAGCTCACGCCGGGACCGCATCGGGCACCGGGACCCAGCTGGTGCTCAGCCTGTGGAAGCGCGCCGATCCTGCGGTGCTCATCGTCAGCGGAGACCGGCCCCGAGTCGTCGACCTGCTGAGTCGGGCTCTGACGCCCTGACCGCAGGCGGCCACGGACCAGGGCCGACGAGGTGGGGAGCGAGTTACTTGGCGAGCAGCGTGACCGCGTCCACGTCGAGACGCGGCCGTCCGTCAGTGGCCAGGTTCACCACGGTGAGCGTGTGTGCACCGGGAGCGACTGCCTGCCGCCACACGACGGTGGAGTTGATGTTGGACTCGGCGTAGGTGTCGATGATGGCGACGTGGGTGCCGTCGAGGTAGATCGCTGCCTTCCCCCGCAGCGGACCACGCGCCGCCACCAAACCGATTGAATAGCCGGAGGCGTTGATCACGGTTCCGCCTTCGTTCACCAAGTAGGCCGGTACCCGGTACTTCAGCGAGGCCCCCGCCGTGGTACTGCGCCACGACGTACCGTCCGAGAAGCAGGCACAGTTCACCGTTGACCAACGACCCGATCTCGTCATATTCACCTGTTCGACCACCGCGAGCCGTGAGGGCTGCCAGCGGGCCACCGTCGAGTAGTAACCGCTGCCGTTGACCGCCACGTACCCGCGCATGGTGCGTGTCCCGCCGCAGGCCGTTTCGTTTTCCACGGCCACCGCGGTATCACGGGTACGGGTGCCGAGGACCGGGCCATAGTTGGCCACCCCCGACTCGGGATCCTCGGCTCGGTAATAGATGTCGACGGGGATCGAGGAGTTCCGTACGCCGTTCTCGCACGGCGAGGGCACCGTCGACAACGTGGCCCCCAGCGGGATGGCAGTCGTGGGCAACTTGGTCCACACGGGTGGGGTGCTGTCTAGTTGCTCGACGTGCAGGGTGCCGAGTCCGGTGACGACGAAGTCGTAACCTCCGTGCCCTTCGTAGCCGGCAACCCGGACCAGATAGGTCTGGCCCGCCTGCAAGTCGGCGGTGTTGTAGCGGCTCGGGTTCACGCAGGCGCCGGACAGGTCGAAGAACTGTGATCCCCACGAGCCGAACCCTGGATAGGTGGGTGTGGTGGTCGCCCGGTATGTGCCCGCCTGGGTCGGCGTAAACGACCACCACAGGTCGTGCGTGGGCAGGTCGTACTCTTGGTCACAGTCGTTCTCGACGCCTGCCACCGTCTGGGTCGAGTCGAAGTCAGCCGCGAAGGGTACCGAGTCGATCACCGACGCGTTGGCACGCAAGTCGTTCGGCTGCGGGATCGTGGTTGGCGTGAGGTACAACTGAGCCCCGTCGCCGGCGAACGGAACGCGCACGTAGTGCAGGAAGTAGACCGTCTCTCCGGCCGAGAGCTCCAGCGGGTCGGTGCGCATCCGGTCCCCTCCATCCGCTGTTGGGCGAGCGCAGGTGACCACCTGGGTGAGAGTGGAGTTCAGCACGGCGAGCCCGGAGTGACGGCTGGAGTAGGTGTACTGCATGGCGTTTGCCAGGAATCGGACGTCCGCTGTGGCGGTGTAGCGCACCCACAGAGCGCCGTAGATCGGTACTCCGCCGTCACAGGTGTCTGCCGCGAGCCGGGCGGCCGGGTCAGTGGCCTCGGGAGCCTCGTCGGAGGGGTTGGGAATCGGGCTGCGCAGCACCCCCGGCAGATCGATCGTCCGGGCAGTTTCGGGACTCAGGCCCGCCGACTCCGCATGCGACCCCGTGGCCGACAACACTGACATGGCGAGGGCGACGACCGCGACGACTGCCCATCGACCCCAGAACCGTTCCCGCATGGCTTCCCCCCTGGTCCGTTGCGCGAGGATAAGTCCTTTTTGCTCGCTGGGTCAACGCTCCGGGGCGTCGGTGTTCATCTGGCGTCTCCGCCAGTCGCGTCGCGCCGCCGCGTGAGGCCACACCACCCGCGCCGCGCCGGACCCCCGGCACACGACCCGCGGAGCGGGCCACCCCCCTGCGCGGTGTGTCTCACACGTACTGGGCCACCCCATTGCCGAACGACCAGTTCTCCTTGGCGACCTCGACCAGGCTGATCAGGAGATCCTCGGGGCGCACGCTCAGTTCGGCGGAGAGTCCAGCCGCGAGCGCGGCGTAGAAAGCCTGCTTCTTCTCCACGCTACGCCCGGCATTGAGGGTGATCTGGACGATCACGATGCCGGTGGTCCGCTCGATTCCGAGGTACTCGTGGTCGAAGACGATGCCGCCGGGCCGGTGCTCGTTGACCACCTGGAAGTTGTCGTGTTCGGGCACTCCGAACTCGGCCATCATGGTCCGGTACACGATCTGGGCGACCCGGCTTCCGAAGTCGTCGGGGTATCCCTCGAAGAAGTCGATACGGACCAAAGGCATAAGGGATTTCCTCTCAAGGATGGACGATATTGGCCAGGGGCTCGCCTGCGGCCACCCGGGCCACCTGTGCGGCGAGCATGCGTTCGGCCCGCGGGACGAAGGCATCGGTGTCTCCGCCCACATGCGGGGTCATCAGAAAGCCTGGCATGAGTCGCAGCGGGTGATCGGCGGGGAACGGTTCCGGATCTATGACGTCCACCGCTGCCCGCAGGCGACCGCTGCCGACCTCGGCGGTCAGGGCGTCGGTGTCCACCACCGGCCCCCGCGCCACCGAGACGAGCAGAGCGTCGTCCGCCATCGCCGCAAGCAGTTCCGCCCCGAACAATCCACGCGTGCTCGCCGACAACGGCACCGCGAGCGCGACGATGTCGTGGTCGGGCAGCAGTGCGGGCAGTTCGTCGATGCCGTGCACGTCCCCGAACCGGCCCGACAGGTCGTCAGCCCGGGCGCGGGTACCCACCCTGGTGATGGTCACCTCGAAGGGCTCGAGCCGGGCGGCGATCGCGGTGCCCACTCCCCCGACGCCGACCACTAGCACTCGGCGATCCGCCAGGGACGGCCGGGTGATGTGATTCCACTCGCCGGCCACCTGCTCGCGAGCTGCGTCGCCGATGCCGCGTTGCCCGGCGAGCATGAGGCCGACGGCGAGTTCAGCGGTGCTGGCGTCGTGCACCCCGGCCGCGTTGCACAGCGCCACTCCATCGGGCAATTGCTCGATCAGACCGTCGTACCCCGCCGTGAGCGTTTGCACGGCCCGAACCGCGGGCATCTGCGCGAGCCGCGCCAGTGCCTGCGGCGGGTTCAGGTACGGCAGGACGACCAGGTGAATGCGCTCCACACCCGCGAAGTCGGGCTCGCCTGCCACATCCCAGTACCGCAGTTCCACACCATCGGCGCCCTGGCTCAGCGCCTCGATGAGGGACCGCTCGGGGAGTGTCACGATGGGAAGGTCGGCCATGTGGCCCAGCCTGCCACGCCTGCGCCCGCGTCGGTGCAGGGCCCCACGGCGTCCGCCGCCGCGAGGTACACCTTTCGCTCACCGGAAGATGCCTCCTACTAAACATGTCATGATTGACATGTTCTAAATGACAGGTGATGCTTGTGCGATGACCCAGTCCACTCACCCGGCGCGCCTCGTCGACGACCTGCTCCTCGGGGGGCACGCCCTGAGCCGTACCGGGCTGGTGACCGCCTTCGGGCACCTGTCGGGCCGGGCCGGCGAGAACCGGGTTCTCATCACCCCACCTATGGCGCTCGGACGGCTGACCCCCGATTCGGCATGGACCGCACTGGATCTGGACGCGCACGACCTGCCTCGCGACGTCCCCAAGGAGGCCTGGATCCATGTGGCCGTGGCTCGCCGGCGCCCCGACGTGGGCGGTATCTGCCGAGCGCAGCCCCCGGTGGCCACGGCGCTGGCCTCAGCCGGGGTGCCGATCCTGCCGTTGCACGGACAGGGCGCCTACCTGGGGCCCACGGTGCCGGTCTTCGACGACGCGACCTTGGTGCGCGACGAAGACCGTGCCGTGGACCTGGCGCAGGTGCTCGGCGACGCCCCCGCCGTGCTGATGCGTGGCAACGGCGCGGTCACTGTCGGCTCCACCGTCGGGGAGGCGGTGGCACGCATGTGGGTGCTCGAAGCGTCCGCGCGCATGAACAGCATCGCCGCGGCGGCCGGCCGACCAACCCCGATCTCGGCCGCGGAGCAGGCCGCCTGGCAGCAGGTGGCCAGCGAGATCCTGGGGCGGATCTGGGCCGATCTTCGTGACCCCGGCCCCACCCCACCGACCACCCCCTGACACCGCGAAAACCACTGAAAGGGAACCGATCATGATCGAACTCATCGACATCGCCTACGTCCGCAGCGGCGCTGCGGACATCGACACCTGCGTCCGATTCGCCCGCGACATCGTCGGGCTGAAGTACCAGGGCAGCGAGGACGGCGTGCACTACCTGCGCGCCGACCACCGGCACCACTGCCTGGCCTTCGTCGAGGGCAACAGCGGCGTGCTCTCCAGCGGGCTGGTGCTGCGGGATGCGGCTGCCCTGGACGACGCGGCCACCCATCTGGAGTCCATCGGGATCGCCGTGCACCGCGGCACCCCGGAGCAGGCCCGCAGCCGACGGGTCACCGACTTCATCTCCTTCGACGACCCATGGGGCAACAAGTTCGACCTGGTGATCGGCCAGATTCACGATCCGTCGTTCCTCGAACTCACCCGCCCGTCCAGCGGGATCACCGAGTTCGGGCACATCTGCG
This sequence comes from Actinomycetales bacterium, assembly GCA_047974565.1. Classification (GTDB taxonomy): domain Bacteria; phylum Actinomycetota; class Actinomycetes; order Actinomycetales; family CAWJMD01; genus JBDIAG01. Next base: position 67,703 of record JBKECN010000055.1, on the reverse strand, counting down.
TGGACGCCGCCGACATCTATCAGGCGGCCCGGTTCTGGAACGAGAACTTCAACGTCAAGGTCTCCGACTGGGTCCAGGGCGCTGCGGCGCTCATGCGGTTCAACCCGGTGCACCACACCCTGGCGGTCTTCCAGGGGGACGAGCCGGGCCTGTGCCACATGAACTTCCAGGTCGACACCATCGACGCCCTCTTCCGGAACTGGAACTTCATCAAGGAGCACGAGGTCGAGATCGAACAAGGCCCGGGCCGCCACCCACAGTCGGGTGCGATCTTCCTGTACTTCAAGGGTCCCGAGGGCCTGACCTACGAGTACTCCTACGGCGTCGGCCGGATCGAGGACGACGAGAACCACGTGCCGCGCACCTTCGACCCCACCACCTTCGGAGCCATCGACATGTGGGGCGGCAGTTCCCAGAAGCCCTCCACTCAGCGCCAGATCCTCACCGTCGACAATGATTCGGACGCTGCCGCCACATCCACCCTCACCACCGGTCACGCCACCGCGCCGGTCTGAGCGGGTCGTGTCGTCGGTCGCCGTCCTTGCCCCCGGGGCCGGCCGCATCCGTGGCACGTCCCCGGGATCGGCACGCGAGTGAGCGGGGTGGCTCGGCGGCACCACGGCTCGCCCTACGATGACAATCATGTCTCTGCGGCCCGCACTGCTCGGGGTGCTGGCGGCCCGGCCGATGAGCGGCTATGAGCTGAGCCAGTTCTTCGACTCCTCGACCGGCTGGGTGTGGACTGCCACCCACAGCCAGATCTACCCGCTGCTGAACAAGATGGAGGACGACGGCGCCATCGTCAGCGAGAACCAGATCCGGGGGACGAAACTCAACAGGAAGATCTACTCGATCACCCCGAGCGGTCTCGGCGAACTCAAGGAGTGGGTCTCTGCCACTCACCCGAGCCCGGGCAGCCGTGACCCGATGCTCACCCAGGCCCTGCTCTTCGACATGATCGACCCGGCCGACGCGATCACCGTCCTGGAGGCCTATATCGCCGAGCAGGACAGGATCGCCCGCGACTCTCGCGAGCACAGCGACCGCCTCGCTGCGATGGACACCCCGCTGCTGCGCGAACGGTTGACGAGGCGGCCCTCGCACGAGCACGAGCGGATCGCCCGGCTCAAGGCGCATGTCTTCCAGGGGCAGGCGGCCGTGGCGCAAGCGCGTGCCGCCTGGGCTCGCGCCGAGGTCGACCTGCTGCGTTCGCACGCGTGAGCGAGCCTGCGGCAGCGGCGAGTTCCCGACCCCCTCGGTAGCCGGGCGCTCAGGTCCGACCGGCTGACCAGGTCGCGCACGCCTGTGGGTGCTCCCCCGCAGTCAATGCCGGAACGTGCGGTCACCCTGGGGACGGTGGATGAGTTGGCCGAGTTCGGCTGCGGAGAGCGCATCGGCGAAGTACCAGCCCTGGGCGAGGTCCGCGCCCAGGCGTCGTACGTTGGCCTCCTGAGCCCGGGTCTCCACCCCCTCGGCGACCACGTCGAGTCCGAGGGCGGCAGCCATGTCGACGACCGAGCGAGCGATCACCCAGACGGCGCGGTCCGCCAGCCGCACGGTGATCGACCGGTCCAGTTTGAGCGCGGTGACCGGCAGGCGGGTCAGATACCCCAGGGACGAGTACCCGGTGCCGAAGTCGTCCAGGGCCAGACGCACCCCCAGTCGGGATAGGTCGGTCAGGGCCCGCACCGCCGGGTCGTCCTGCCGGACGAAGACCGACTCGGTCACCTCCAAGGTCAGCTGGCGCGGCTGGATCCCGGCCTCGGCGAGTCGGCGGGCAACCGTGTCCACGTATCCGGGCGCCCGCAACTGCAGGGTCGAGACGTTGAGCGAGACCATCAGCCCCTGCTCGGCCAGACCGATCCGGGCGCAGTCGCCGAGCGCGGTGGTCAACACCAGATCGCCCAGGTCCCGGATCAGCCCGGACTCTTCGGCGACCGGGATGAACTCGCCCGGTGCGACGTCCCCGATGACCGGATCGGACCAGCGAGCCAGTGCCTCGACGCCGGTGAGCAGGCCGGTGCGCAGCGAGATGATCGGCTGGAAACGTACGCCGATGGTGCCGTCGGCGACCGCGGCGGTGAGCCTCTTCTCCACCAGGAGCCGTCGGCGGGTCTTGGCTGCCATCGTCTCGTCATGCACGACAACCCGGCCGGCGCCGCTGCGTTTGGCCTGGCGCATCGCGGAGCCGGCGGCGCTGACGTCGCTGAGCAGGGTCTCGGCCGGCAGGTAGGCGTCGATCTCCCGGTGCACGATGCCGACGCTGGCGCCGACGAAGACGCTGCCGCGCGAGCCGTTCTCGGTGCCGGCCTGCTGGGCCGCGGCGACGATATTGGCCCCGGCCCGCTCGCTGGCCTCCCAGCCCGCGCGCGAGAGCAGCACGAACTCGTCGCCACCGATCCGAAAGGCCGACCCCCCGATCGCCAGCGCCTCGTGTTCGACGAGCCGCGCCACCCGCACGAGCAGCCGGTCCCCAGCGTCATGGCCGAGTTGATCGTTCACGTTCTTGAAGCCGTCCAGGTCGATGGTCAGCACGCTGAACGCTCCGCGCTGGCGCCCGCAGGCGCGCAACTGCTCCTCCAGGGCGCGCCTGTTGGCCAACTGGGTGAGGGGATCCCGCAGCGCCAGGGAGGTCATCGCGGTCATCAGGCCCAGCACCTGGGTGGCCCGGACCCCGTCCCGGCACCAGATGGTGACCAGGCCCACCCCGGCCAGGACGATCGCGCTGGACGGCACCCGGCCGGCCTGAGTCCACGCCAGCAACGCGGCGATCATGAAGCCGAGGGTGACCAGGCTGACCACGAGGTAGCTGCGGGTGTCGGCGGCGATTGCCTCCTGCTCCCCCAGATCCGGGGGGTTGCTGTTGACCAGCAGCAGGCCGACGGTGAGCACGGGCCAGGCCATGGCGACCATCGGGAGCACGACGGTCCAGTTCACCGCGCCCGTGGCGGCGGCCATCAGGGTGGTCATGGCGTCCGGCATGAGCACCAGAACGCCACCCGTCGCGGCCAGGTAGGCGCCCCCGCTGGGGTTGGTCACTGCGGACATCAGCACGATGGCGATGAGTACCGAGTTCACCGTGACCACGGCCAGGACTGCCGGGGATACCGCCGGGTCCGGGCCGCCCAGCCGGATGAGCCATCCCCACCAGGTGAGGGTGATGAAGGTGCCCAGGCCGATCCCCTCGAAGAGGTGCCTTATCCAGTGCAGGGCGCTTTGCCGCTGGCGGGGTAATAACGCCAGCGCCGCGATGATCACCGGGATGGCCAGGGTCTGGACGTAGTCGCCGGCCGCCGGCCCGGCCCGGTCCGGGATGCCGAGCGCGAGGTTGACCAGGGCACCGCCGGCGACGATGAACATGCCGACAGCCATCAAGGTCCGGAAGCGAGCCGCCCGGCCGCCCTTGAGACCCGAGCGCAGCAGCACCGCACCGCCGAGCAGTTGCTGGGGTACCACCACGAGGTAGGCCGCGGAGATCGCCAACGGCGAGCCCCGCCAGACGAGCGTCAGGACGATCGCCAGGCCGAGCAGGCCGCCGCCCCCGACCAACCACAAAAGCGCAGTGCGCACTCGGGTGGCGGCCATGTCGGAGTCCTGACTTCTCCCCCCGGCGCAAGGCCGGCTCGCTGTGCTGTGAGTCGAGGCTGTCAGTCGAGACTACTCAGTGGCCTGCGCCGACGTGCACCGTTTCGCCTTCAATGTCCGTCGGATGGGAGCCAGACTTACGCACACACGTTCCCGTCTTCACCCAGCGAGATGGAGTGACCGCTGCGGTGGAGGAAACGACCCGCCACAGGTGGGCGGCTGCTGCGGCGTCTTCTCAGGGGGTCGGGATTCGCTCGGCGATCATCGCTCGAACCGCTCCCGCGTCGGCCTTTCCTGCCATCCGCTTCATCACCTGCCCGATGAGTGCGCCGGCCGCTGCGGCCTTGCCGTCCTGGATCTTGGCGACGATGTCGGGGTTGGCGGCGATCACGGCGTCGACGGCTTCGGCCAGGGCGCCGTCGTCGCTGACCAGTTCGAGCCCGCGGGCGGTCATCACCTCGGCCGGGTCTCCCTCGCCGGCCAGCACGGCTTCGATGACCTGCCGGGCCAGCGAGTCGTTGAGCCTGCCCTCGGCGACCAGGCCTGACAGCTGCGCCACCTGAGCGGCGTCGATCGACAGGTCGTCCAGGGCGACTCCGGCGGTCTTGGCGTGCCTGGAGAGTTCGCCCATCCACCACTTGCGGGCGGCGGCCGGGGTCGCGCCGGCCGCAACACTGGCCTCGATCAGGTCACCGGCCCCGGCGTTGACGACGTCGCGCAGTTCCAGGTCGGACAGCCCCCACGCCTGCTGCCACCCGGCGCGCCGCTCGGCGGGGCTCATCGGGATGGTGCCGCGCAACTGCTCCACCCAGTCGGCCGAGCATTCGATCGGGACGAGGTCGGGCTCGGGGAAGTACCGGTAGTCCTCGGCCTCCTCCTTCGAGCGCCCGGCGGTGGTGATCCCGGTGTCCTCGTGCCAGTGCCGGGTTTCCTGGGTGACCCGTCCGCCGGCGTCCAGCACGCCCGCATGCCGGGTCATCTCGTAGCGGATGGCACGTTCGACGCTGCGCAGCGAGTTGACGTTCTTGGTCTCCGAGCGGATGCCCAAGGGCACCTCGTGCTGGGCGGCAGCGCTCGGGTCGTCCCCGACCTTGGTGCGCAGCGAGACGTTGGCGTCACATCGCAGGCTGCCCTGCTCCATGCGGACGTCGGAGACGTCCAGCCCGCGCAGCAGATCACGCAGGGTGGCCACGAAAGCCCGGGCCACCTCGGGGGCACGGCGTCCGGCTCCCTCGATCGGCTTAGTGACGATCTCGATGAGCGGAATGCCTGCCCGGTTGTAGTCGACGAGGGAGTATTCGGCGCCGTGGATGCGGCCGGTTGCGCCACCCACGTGCAGAGACTTGCCGGTGTCCTCCTCCATGTGGGCGCGCTCGATGGGCACCGTGAAGGTGAAGGCGGGTCCCTCGTCCGAGGCCGGGACCTCGATCTCGACCTGGCCGTCGAAGGCGATCGGCTCGTCGTACTGGGAGGTCTGGAAGTTCTTCGGCATGTCCGGGTAGAAGTAGTTCTTCCGGGCGAAGCGACACGTCGCAGCGATGGAACAGCCGAGCGCGAGCCCGATCCGGATCGCGGACTCGACCGCTGTGCCGTTCACCACCGGAAGCGCACCAGGCAAAGCCAGGCAGACCGGACACACCTGGCTGTTCGGCGCTGCTCCGAAGGTGGTGGCACAGCCGCAGAACATCTTCGAGGCGGTGGACAGCTCGACGTGCACCTCCAGGCCGAGCACCGGGTCGTACCGGGTGACCAGGTCGTCGTAATCGACGAGGGCGGGGGTGGTGGTCGTGGTCATCGGGTACCTCCCAGCGCGAGCTCGGGTGCGCCTGCCAGCAGCGGGCCGCCGCGCTCGGCGTCCAGCGCAGCCTCCAAGGCAGCCCCGACGAGATAGAGACGGTCATCGGCCCGGGCCGGCGCCAGCACCTGGAAGCCGACCGGCAGGCCGTCCTCGGCCAGCCCGGCGGGCAGGCTGATGCCGGGGATGCCGGCGAGGTTCGCCGGGATGGTCGCGACGTCGTTGAGGTACATCGCCACCGGGTCGGCGAGCTTGTCGCCCAGCCGGAAGGCCGTGGTGGGCGAGGTGGGGCTGACGAGCACGTCGACGTTGGCGAAGGCCGCGGCGAAATCGGCCTGGACGAGGGTGCGGACCTTCTGCGCCGAGCCGTAGTACGCGTCGTAATAGCCCGAGGACAGGGCGTAGGTGCCCAGGATGATGCGGCGCTTGGCCTCGGCGCCGAAGCCCGCCTCGCGGGTCGCCGCCATCACCTGCTCGGCGGACGGGTCCCCGTCCGGACTGACCCGCAGCCCGTACCGCATCGCGTCGAAGCGCGCCAGGTTGGAGGAGACCTCGCTGGGCATGATGAGGTAGTAGGCGGCGAGCGCATGGACCACGTTGGGGCAGGAGACCTCGACGACCTCGGCACCCGCGCCGCGTAATGCCTCGACGGCCTCGGTGAACCGCGCCAGCACGCCGTCCTGATATCCGGTTCCGGAGAGTTCGCGCAACAATCCGACGCGCACCCCGGCCAGCCCGTCGCGGGCACCCCGGCGAGCCGCTTCGGACAGCGCCGACAGCGGCTTGTCCCCGAGCGGGTCGGTGAGGCTGGTGGAGTCCATCGGGTCGTGGCCGCCGAGCGCCTCGTGCAGCAGGGCTGCGTCCAGCACGGTGCGTGCGCAGGGGCCGGCCTGGTCGAGGCTGGAGGCCATCGCCACCAACCCGTACCGGCTGATTCCTCCGTAGGTCGGCTTGACTCCCACCGTTCCGGTGACCGAGGCGGGCTGACGGATCGAGCCTCCGGTGTCTGTGCCGATCGCCAGCGGGGCCTCGAAAGCGGCCAGCGCAGCCGCCGATCCGCCGCCGGATCCGCCGGGGATCCGCTCCAGATCCCACGGGTTGCGGGTCGGGCCGTAGGCGGAGTGTTCGGTGGAGGAGCCCATGGCGAACTCGTCCATGTTGGTCTTGCCGAGCATGACCAACCCGGCCGCACGCAGCCGGGTCATCACCGTGGCGTCATACGGCGGTACCCAGCCCTGCAGGATGCGCGAACCACACGTGGTGGGTACTCCCTTGGTGGCGATGACGTCCTTGACCGCGATCGGGACGCCGGCCAACGGCCCCAGGGACTCCCCGGCCGCCAGCCTCGCGTCGACCGCGCGGGCCTCGGTGAGGGCTTCGTCCGCGCTGACATGCAGGAAGGCGTGCACGTCGGCGTCGACGGCCTCGATCCGGGAAAGGTGCTCGGTGACAACCTCTTCGCTGGTGAAGTCACCGCGGGCGATCCCGGCTGCGAGTTCGACGGCGGTGCGCTGCGTCTGGGTCACGCTCACTCCTCGTCCAGGATTCGGGGCACCTGGAAACGATCCTCATCGGCCGCTGGGGCTCCCGCGAGGGCGGCCTGAGCACCCAACGAGGGGGCCACCACGTCTTCGCGGAAGACATTGGTCAGTGGGATCGGGTGTGAGGTGGCGGGCACATCGTCGCCGGCCACCTGCTGCACCTGGGCGACTGCATCGAGGATGTGCCCCAATTGACCGGATATGGTCTGGAGTTCCTCCTCGGTGAGGTCGATGCGGGCAAGCCGGGCGAGGTGCGCCACCTCGTCGAGCGACAGAGCAGACATGCGTCCGATCCTAGGGCCTGGCCGCACGCGCCCTCCGCAGCACTCCACCGTGGTCAGGGTCACTGCGGGGTCACCGCCTCGGGCCCCTCGGCGAGCAGTCGGACGAAGCCTTCCTCGTCGAGCACCGGCACCCCCAACTCGACCGCCTTGTCGTGTTTGCTGCCCGCGGATTCGCCGGCGACGAGGAAGGAGGTGCGCTTGGAGACGCTGCCGGAGGCCTTACCTCCCCGGGCCAGGATGGCCTCCTTGGCCGAGTCCCGGCTGAACCCGGCCAGGGAGCCGGTGACCACGACGGTGAGCCCTTCGAGGGTGCGGGCCAGCGTGTCGTCGCGCTCGTCGGCCATCACCACCCCGGCCTGCTGCCAGCGCCGTACGATCTCGCGGTGCCAGTCGACGGCGAACCATTCGACGAAGGCGGTGGCGATCACCGGGCCGACCCCGTCGGTCTCGCTCAAGGTCGTCACTGCTTCGTCCGGATCGCCGTCGATCATCTCGAGCAGTGCCTGCATCGAGCCGTACCGGGCCGCCAGGGCCCTGGCCGCGGTTGGCCCGACGTGCCGGATGGACAGCGCGACCAGCACCCGCCACAGGGGTCTGGTCTTGGCAGCGTCGAGGTTGGCCAGGAGTTTGCGGCCGTTCTCGGTGATGACCCGTGCTTCGTCCTTGCCGGCCTTGCTGAACAGCCCGGTGCGCACCAGGGATTCCTCGGTGAGGTCGAACAGGTCGGCCTCACCATTGATGGCGCCGTCGGTGAGCAGCGCGCCGGCCGCCTCGAATCCCATCGCCTCGATGTCCAGCGCCGACCGCGAGGCCAGGTAGAACAGCCGCTCGCGTACCTGAGCCGGGCAGTACCGGGCGTTGGGACAGCGGATATCGACGTCCCCTTCCTTCTGCGGGGCGAGTTCGGTGCCGCAGCCCCCCACCTCGGGGGGGCAGTGGGTGGGCATGATGAACGCTCGGGCGTCGCCGGGCCGTAGGTCGATCACCGGGCCGAGCACCTCCGGGATCACGTCACCCGCCTTGCGCAGCACCACGGTGTCGCCGATCAGCACCCCCTTTCGGCGGACCTCGTCGGCGTTGTGCAGGGTGGCGTTCACCACCGTGGAGCCGGCCACCCGGACCGGCTCCATCACCGCATACGGAGTGACCCGCCCGGTGCGGCCGATGTTGACGCGGATGTCGACGAGTTTGGTGGTGACTTCCTCCGGCGGGTACTTGAAGGCGATCGCCCACCGCGGTGCCCGGGAGGTGGTGCCCAGCCGGCGTTGCTGGGCGATCTCGTCGACCTTGACGACGACGCCGTCGATCTCGTGCTCCACGGACTGCCGGTTCTGCCCGTAGTACTCGATCATCTCCTCGACCTCGGGCAGGGAGTCGAGCACTCGGGTGTGGGTGGACACGGGTAGGCCCCATTCGCGCATCAGCTCATAGCCCTGAGACTGGCGCTCGAGTTCGACGCCTTGGCGGGCCCCCAGCCCGTGCACGAGCATGTGCAAGGGCCGCGCGGCGGTGACCCGCGGATTCTTCTGCCGCAGCGACCCGGCAGCAGCGTTGCGGGGATTGGCGAAGGGCGCCTTGCCCGCGTCGACCAACGACGCGTTCAGATCCGCGAAGGCCTCGACAGGGAAGAACACTTCACCACGGATCTCCACCAGAGCGGGAGGCGTGGGCGTGTTCAGCCGAGGCGGAATGCCCTCGATGGTGCGGACATTCAGTGTCACGTCCTCGCCAGTGCGACCGTCCCCGCGGGTCAGGGCCCGCACCAGGACGCCGTCCTCGTACAGCAGGTTGATCGCCAGCCCGTCGATCTTCAACTCGCACAGGTAGTGCACCTGACCTGCGTCGCGGCCGACCCGCTCGGCCCAGGCCCGCAGCTCATCCAGGGAGAAGGCGTTGTCCAGGCTGAGCATCCGCTCGACGTGGTCGACCGCGGTGAACTCGGTGGAGAAGGTGCCGCCGACCCGCTGGGTCGGCGAATCCGGCGTCCGCAACGCCGGATACTCCTCTTCCAACTGTGCCAACTCGCCGAAGAGCGCGTCGAACTCGCCGTCGGCCATCACCGGAGAATCCCTGACGTAGTAGGCGAACTGGGCTTGGCTTATTCGCTCGGCCAGATCGGCCCAGCGTTGACGCGTGCGCTCGTCCGGCTCGCGCTCGGCAGCCGCCCGTGCCTGCTCGCTGACCGGGTCGGCGCCCGCTCCCATCGCCTCGGCGGGCCCGCCCACGTTGCTCTCCTGGTTCACGACCTCAATCCTGCCCCACGCCACCGACATCTCCGTGCCGGTTCACCACGGGACAGGTGCCCCGCGGCCCGAAGCGCCCACGCCGCCAACTGATCCGCCTCCCCAGCGGCATCGCCCGCCGGCGAGACCACGGTGGCACCAGCGGGCGGGTTCGCTCGAGCGGGGGCCGGAACTTGCGGGCGCGGGGGATTGCTCGGCACGCAGAAGTAATTTGCTGGCGGGCCCTTACGCCCACACTCCCGACGACGCGGCGGCGCGGGCGTAGTCGGAGAAGTCCCTGGGTGCTCTGCCCAGGGCCCGGGACACTCCGTCGGTGAGCGAGGCATTGCGACCGTCGAGAATGAGAGTGAACAGGTCCACGAAGTCGGGAGGGAGCCCTTCCTTGTCCAGGGTCCGCCGATACTCCTGCGCGGAGACCGGTTGATACCGGATGGTCCGCCCGGTGGCTCGGCTCAGTTCCTCGGCCACGTCGGTGAAGCTCAGCAGACGAGGTCCGGAGAGTTCGTAGACGTTGCCGTCGTGCCCGTCCTCGGTGAGGGCGGCCACCGCCACATCTGCGATGTCATCGGCGTCGACGAAGGGTTCCACGGCGTCGCCGGCCGGGATCGCGATCACGCCTTCGCGGACCGGTTCGAGGAAGAAGGACTCGCTGAAGTTCTGGTTGAACCAGTTGCAGCGCACGATCGTCCAGCGCAGACCGCAGTTCTGCACCGACCGCTCACTGGCCTCGGCCCCCTCCTCACCCCGGCCGGACAGCAGCACCAGCTTGCGGACGCCGACCTGTTTGGCGGTGGCCGCGAAGTCGGCGATCAGGTCGCTGACTCCCGGGAAGGCCAGATCGGGGTAGTACGTCACATACGCTGCCTGGACTCCCTGCAGAGCCGGCGCCCAGGTCGCGGGTTCGTTCCAGTCGAAGCGCACGTGCGCCGATCGAGAGCCGATCCGGTACTCCACCCCGCGGTCAGCCAGTCGCGCCGCGACCCGCCCGCCGGTCTTGCCGTTCCCGCCGATGACCAGGATCATCGCTGCTCCGTTCTGTATGGCCTCGTGACCCCGATGGTCGAAGCCGGTGACTCCAGACAATCGCGCGCGCAGCGCACGAGCCATCGTCGAGGCACTCATCCCCATGTGCGAGGCGATCAGATCGGCATCCCGAACGGGCCCGGAGAAGACGGACGATGTGCGGGGAGCGGCGCGCTATCCGCGGGCGACGTCGGTGAGTGCGCCGGCTGCGCGGACCGCCAGCTCAAGCAGTTGCCGGATCCGTCGTAAGTGCACACCCGAGAATCCCGCTGTCGGTGCGATGTCCACTCGCAGCAGATCCTGCGCGCTCAGCCCCACCCGCTCCCAGTGCGCGATGACCTCGTCGACAACCGAGGCGGTCGACGGCAGAGCCGTCTCGTCCACGTCGAGCACCCCTGCCGTCAGCCGAATACCCGACTCCACGGCGACCGCCACCGACTCCCAGGCCCGCGGAGTCAGCCCACCGAGGTTGACCGCCAGCGCGTCCGGCGCGGCACCACGCAGCACAGGCATCGGTGCGCGGGAAGCATTGCAGCGCAGGCTCACTCGGGCACCCGCCAGCCGGATCGTGGCCACCGCGCTGGTGAGCACTTCCTGGGCCACGTACGGCTCGACCGCGCGCAAGCGACCGTAGCCACTGACTGTCGCCAGCCGGCCCTCCAGCGCGGCCGGCAAGCCGGGCTCGTCGAACTGCACGATCACCTCGGCACCGGGCACCAACCGTTGCAGCGTGCGCACGTGTTCGGCCACCCCCTCGGCCAGCGAGGCGGCCAGATCGCGGGCGGCCCCGAGGTCACAGGCGATCCGCTCGCCGCGCTGCAGCCAGATCGCCCCGGCCAGGGTCCACGGCCCGGTCACGGTGGTCAGCAGCGGGCCGCGATAGCCATCGGCGGCCTCGGCCAGCGCATCGGTGTCCGAGGTGAGGTAGGAGCGAGCCCGATGCAGGTCCCGGCCGGGGCGATCCACCAACCGCCATCCCGAGGGCTGCAGATCCACCGGCAGGTCCACCAGCAGAGCGGCGGCCCGCCCCACCGGGTCGGCTCCCGGACCCCGCTCGGGCAACTGAGGCAGGAAGGGCATGCCGGGTTCGCCGCCGAGCTCTCCGAAGACCAGACGTGCTGCCTCCAAAGGATTCTCACCCGGCATCGGCCCCACTCCGGTACCCGATGGGAGATCCCACCGGGCAGGCGCCGCCGGCTCGGCGGCAGATCCACCCTGCTCGGCCACCTCGGACTCGGAGCCGATCGGCCCGCTCACCGGGTCGCCACCGCGGCCCGCACCGTGCTCTCCACGGTGCCGGCGCCCACCACCCGGCGATCGGACTCGTCGTACAGCACGAGGGACTGGCCCGGCGCCACCCCGGTGAGCGGGACGTGCAGGCCGATCCGGGTCTCGGCGCGCTCCAGGTCGACCAGGCGAGCCGGCACGCTGACGCCGTGGGCCCGTACCTGGGCGCGCAGGTCCTGCCCCCGCTCGACGGGCGCGTGCCACACCATCGCCGACACCAGCACTTGTTCCACGGCGAGTTCGGCTGCCGAGCCCACCGTGACAGTGTTGTCGACCACGCTCACGTCGAGCACGTAGCGAGGCCGTCCGTCCGGGGCGGGATGCCCCAAGCGCAGGCCCCGACGCTGCCCGATCGTGTGGCCGGCGGCACCGGAGTGCTCACCCACCTGGGTTCCGGAGGTGTCCAGGATGGGACCCGGCCGGCTACCCACCGAGCCGTTCAGTCGCCCGGACAGGAATCCGCGAGTGTCTCCGTCGGGGATGAAGCAGATGTCGTGACTGTCCGGCTTGGCCGCCACCCCCAGCCCCAAGGCTGCGGCCTCGGCCCGCACCACGTCCTTCCCCGGGACATCACCCAACGGAAAGATGGCTCGTCGCAAGCGTTCCGGCTCCACCACGGCGAGCACGTAGGACTGATCCTTGGCGGCGTCCGCAGCCCGGGCCAGTTCCGGCCCGTCCGGAGTCTGCCGCACCGCCGCGTAGTGGCCGGTGGCCACCGCGTCGAATCCGAGCGCCACCGCCTTATCCAGCAGTGCGGAGAACTTGATCTTCTGGTTGCACCGCACACACGGGTTCGGAGTGCGCCCGGCGGCATACTCGGCGACGAAGTCTTGCACCACGTCGGCGTCGAATCGCTCGGCCAGATCCCAGACGTAGAAGGGGATCTCGAGCAGATCGGCGACCCTGCGGGCATCGGTGGCGTCCTCGATGGTGCAGCATCCGCGGGCACCGGTGCGGTTGGTGGCGCGGTCCCGGGCCAGGGCCAGGTGCACCCCCACCACCTCATGACCGGCGGCCTTGACCCGTGCCGCGGCGACGGCCGAATCCACCCCGCCGCTCATCGCGGCCAGCACCCGCATCAGGAACCCCCGCCCACCGACGCCAGGCCGGCGGTGCGAGCCCGCTCCACCACGTCGCCGATGACGGCCAGCACCTGGCGGACGTCCGCCTCGGTCGAGGTGTGACCGAGGCTGAACCGCAATGCCCCATGGGCGCTCTCGGCGGGAACGCCCATCGCGGTGAGCACGTGACTCGGCTGCGGGACACCGGCCTGACACGCTGAGCCGGTGGAGCACTCCACTCCGGCCGCATCGAGCAGGTACAACAACGAATCTCCCTCGCATCCAGGGAATCTCACATGAGCGTTACCCGGCAGCCGACCCTCGCCGACGGGTGCCCCGGCGACCACGGCATCGGGCACCCGCGCCAGGATGCCGGTCAACAACAGATCCCGCAGCGCGGCGATCCGCACCGACTGGTCCTCGAGCGCGGCCACCGCCACCTCGGCCGCCACCGACAGGCCAACCGCGCCAGGCACGTTCACGGTTCCCGAACGCTGCCCCTGCTCCTGGCCGCCTCCTTGCAGGAGTGGCACCAAGGGCAGGCCGCGTCGGGCCACCAGGGCACCGACCCCCAACGGACCGCCGAACTTGTGGCCGGACAACGACAGCGCGTCCACCCCGCAAGCGTTGACGTCCACCGGCACCGACCCCACCGCCTGCACCGCGTCGGTGTGCACCGGCACGGCTGCCTCGTGCGCCACGGCCACGATGTCTGCGATGGCCGAGATGGACCCGACCTCATTGTTGGCCCACATCGCACTCACCAAGGCAGTGCGCTGCGGAGCTTGGGCCAACGCCGCAGCCACTTCGCCGGGGTGCACCCGGCCTGCGGCATCGACCGCAAGCCACACCAACTCTGCCCCCTCGTGCTCGGCCAGCCACTCAGCGGCGTCCAGGACGGCATGGTGTTCCACGCGGGAGAGCAGGATGCGCCGGCACTCCGGGTCCGCCCCACGACGCCCCCGATAGATGCCTTTGAGCGCGAGATTGTCCGACTCGGTGCCACCCGAGGTGAACACGACCTCGAAGGGATTGGCACCGATGGCTCTGGCCAGACGCTCGCGGCTCTCCTCCAGCAGCCGTCGCGAACGCCGCCCGGCGCTGTGTACCGACGAGGAGTTGCCGCAGGCCAGAGCCGCCTCGGTGTACGCCTGCAGCGCCTCCGGCCGGATCGGCGTGGAGGCCGCATGGTCGAGATAGGCGGTCACCGGCCGATTCTACGCGTGCGGGGACCAGGCGCGTCCCCTCAGCTCGTGCTCGGCCCGGACCGCAAAGGACCGATGCCACCCACCGGAACCCACCATGGATGACAATGCTCGGTGTGGATGGGTAGCCATCCACACCGACACCTGCTACAACACTGTGAAGCGGTTAAATAGCAGCGGACGGAAGGGGCTCGAGAGTGCCACACCAGACTGCGGACGCCGTCGTCATCGGTGCCGGGGTGATCGGCTGTTCGGTCGCGCGGTCGTTGGCGGCTGGCGGGCGGGACGTGCTCGTGGTGGACAAGCTCTCCGGGCCCGGTCAGGGCTCGACGAGTTCCTCCTCCGCGATCATCCGGTTCAACTACTCCACCCTGGCGGGCGTGGCGACCGCCTGGGAGTCGCATTACGCCTGGCTGGACTGGCAGAACTTCCTCGGCGGCCCCGATCAGGACGGTGGGGTGGCGCGCTTCATCCGCACCGGCGCGCTGAGCCTGGACGCTCCAGTGCACGACCCCGGCAAGGTGCTGCGACTCTTCGACCAGGTCGGGGTGCCCTACGAGGTGTGGACCGCCGAACAGGTGCGAGAGCACTTCGCCTGGCTCGACCCGGCCCGGCATTACCCGCCCAAGGCCCTCTCGGACGAGGCCTTCTGGGACGAACCCGACGGGGAGGTGGGCGGCTACCACTGTCCGGATGCCGGCTTCGTCGACGATCCCGGCTACGCAGCCCACAACCTGGCCACCAGCGCCCAACGGCTGGGGGTTCGTTTCTCCATGCGCACCGAGGTCAGCGGGGTCGACACCAGCTCCGGCCGCGTTACCGGGGTGATGCTGGCCGATGGCACTCGCATCGACACACCCGTGGTGGTCAACGTGGGCGGGCCGGCCTCGCCCAAGATCAACTCCATGGCCGGGGTCGGCGACGATTTCGGAATCGGTAACCGCCCCGTGCGGGTGGAGGTCAACACGGTGCCCGTCCCGGCGGGGTTCGACCCCCCTGACCGGCCCGGCCCGATCGTCTCGGACATGGACCTGGGTACCTACCTGCGCGGCACCCCCTCGGGCGACCTCATCGTCGGAGGTGCCGAACCCGAGTGCGACCCAGTGCACTATGTCGAGGACGGCGAGGACTTCGACCGGCACGTCACAGCCGCGATCTCCGAGGCGCAACTGCTGCGGGCCGCCCGCCGGGTGCCCGCCTTGCAGGTGCCGAACACACCCAAGGGCATCGCCGCCTGTTACGACGTCGCCGACGACTGGATCCCGATCTACGACAAGACCGCCGTGCCGGGCTTCTATGTGGCGATAGGCACCTCCGGTAACCAGTTCAAGAACGCTCCGGTGGTGGGCGACTACCTGCGGGCCATCATCGACGCCTGCGAGAGCGGGCACGATCACGACACCGACCCCGTCCGGCACACTCTCCCGCGCACCGGGCTACAGATCGACCTGTCCGCCTACTCACGTCTTCGTCAGCCTGACCCGAACTCCTCCAACACGGTAATGGGCTGACCCGGCAGGACACCGCCGCACCGCCAACCAACCCCGCTACCGCAGTCCCAGCACCGACACCGGGCCACCGGCCCGGCCCGCTCCACCAGTCACGCCGGCCTGCCTCGACCGTGGACCTGCGGGCACTTCCACCCAGTACACCAGGAGATCCATTGCAGCAGAACAACTACCGGGCCGTCGTGATCGGCGGAGGAGTGGTCGGGGTGAGTGTGGCGTATCACCTGGCCAAACTCGGGTGGACCGACGTGCTGCTGATCGAACGATCCGAGCTGACCGCCGGCTCCACCTGGCACGCCGCGGCCGGCTTCCACACCCTCAACGGGGATCCCAACGTGGCCGCCCTGCAGAAGTACACCATCGACCTGTACTCCGAGTTGGAGGCCGAGACCGGCCGCTCCTGCGGCCTGCACATCACCGGCGGGCTGAACCTGGCCGCCAGCGCCGAACGCTGGGAGCAGGTGCAGGCCCAGTGGGCCGTACTGCAGACCATCGGCAATCAGGCCGTGCGGCTGATCGACCCCGACGAGGTCGCCTCGCTCAGCCCGATTGTCGACGTCACCGGAATCCACGGCGCGATGTACGACCCGTACGAGGGGCACCTGGACGCCTCGGGCACCACCCATGCCTACGCCGCCGCTGCCCGGCAGCGGGGAGTCGAGATCGTCCTGCACAACGCGGTTCTCAGCCTGACCCAGACCCCCCAAGGCTGGCGGCTGGGCACCGAGCAGGGCGAGATCACGGCCGAACACGTCGTGAACGCCGGCGGGCTGTGGGCTCGTCGGCTGGCCCGGATGGCTGGCGTGGACCTGCCGGTGGTGCCGATGGAGCACCACTACCTGATCACCGAGGAACTCGACGAAGTCGTCGCCCACACCGCCCAGCACGGCGAACTGCCGATGATGATGGACCTGGACGGCTTCACCTACCTACGCCAGGAAGGCCCCGGCCTGCTGCTCGGGGTGTACGAACGCCGACCGCAGCACTGGCACGTCGAGGGCGCTCCGTGGGACTTCGGGATGACCCTGCTGCGCCCGGACCTGGACCGGATCGAGCCCGAACTGGCAGTCGGTCTGGCCCGCTACCCATGCCTGGAGACCGCCGGGATCAAGACCTGGGTGAACGGCGCCTTCACCTTCACCCCCGACGGCAACCCGCTGATCGGCCCGGTGCCGGGGCTGACCAACTACTGGGCCGCGTGCGGGGTGATGGCCGGGTTCAGCCAGGGCGGCGGCGTCGGGCTGGCGCTGGCCGAGTGGATGGTCGAAGGTGAACCCGCTCGGGACGTGCTGGGCATGGACGTGGCCCGCTACGGGCCCTACGCCTGCGCGGACGGCTACCTCACCGCCACCACCGGGCAGTTCTACGCCAAGCGTTTCGAACTCACCTACCCCAACGAGCAGTTGCCGGCCGGACGCAACCTGCGCACCTCCGCCTTGCACGAGACGCTGGCCGGCGAGGGCGCCCACTTCGGCGTCACCTGGGGGTTGGAGACGCCGCTGTACTTCACCCCCGACCAGCCGGATTTCACCGAGAACCTCACCCTGCGCCGGAGCAACGCCTTCGAGATCGTGGGCGCCGAATGCCGGGCCACCCGCGAGGGGGTGGGCCTGCTCGACATCACCTCCTTCGCCCGCTACCAGGTCAGCGGCCCGGGGGCTCGGGACTGGCTGGACCGGATGCTGGCGGGTCGGCTGCCGACGCAGGGGCGGGTGCGGCTCACCCCGATGCTCGGCGCCGGAGGCCGCCTGATGGGCGACCTCACCACGACCTGCTGGAGCGAGGACGAGTTCTGGGTAGTCGGTTCGTACTACCTGCGTTCCTGGCACCTTCGCTGGTTCGCCGACCATCTTCCCGGTGATGGCAGCGTCACGATCCGCGACCTCAGCGACGCGGTGGCCGGGGTGGCGGTGTGCGGGCCCGGCAGCACGGAGCTGCTCACCGCGATCGCCTGCGATCCGGTGGATCTGAGCTTCATGTCGGCCGGCGAACTCGACCTCGGCCTCAACCGGGTCCGGGCGGTGCGGATGAGCGTGACCGGCGAACTCGGCTATGAACTCAACCTTCCCGCCGGTGAACTCCCGGGGCTCTACCGGGCGTTGCGTCAGGCCGGCGCACCGCTGGGTGCCGTCCCGATCGGGTATGCAGCCCTGGACAGTCTGCGATTGGAGAAGTCCTATGGCATCTGGAACCACGAGTTCACCCAAGGTCACACCCCCCTCCAGTGTGGTCTGGACCGATTCGTGGACTACGACAAGTCCACCTTCGTCGGACGCGATGCCGCACTGGCAGAACGAGACTCGGCAGACCGGCGGGAAGGCGGGACGGAAGGCTCGGATCAGCGTCTGGTCACCTTCGAGGTGTCTGCCGAGGACGCCGACGCCTCCGTCTTCGATCCCGTGTGGGTCGGGGACCATCGGATCGGCTACGTCACCTCCGGTGGATACGGCCACTGCGTCGGAGCGAGCCTGGCGCTGGGCTATGTCGACCGGGCACACGCCGAGGTCGGCACCGAGGTCGAAATCCACGTGGTCGGCCGGCGCCGGCCTGCCCGGGTGATCGCGCCAAGCCCCGTCGACCCGCAAGGGCTTCGTCCACGGGCCTGACCGGTCCCATCCATCCGGTTGCCCACCCGGGCAGTCGGAGCACTCCCTGGAGCACGTGAAGTCCCGGGAGGTACCCGAACACCGGGGCGAACCTTCGTCCCCACCCAAACGCACCAGGAGACATCGTGTTTCGACACCAGATGGCCCCCCAGGAGCCCCTCTCCCCCGAGTCGCTGGACACCATCGAGCGCGGCTGGAAGCGCCTGGTGAGTGAGATCGGGGTGGAGTTCATGCACCCCGAGGCACTGAGCGTGCTGGCCGACGCGGGGCAACGAGTGGAAGGCGAGGTCGTTCACTTCGACCCCGACTGGGTACTCGAGCAGGTACGCCTGGCTCCGAGCGAGTTCGACGTCCGGGCTCGGAACCCGGAGCACGACATCACCCTCGGCGGACGTCACGTGGTGTGCACCCCGGTGTCAGGGCCACCGTTCTTCCGGATCGGTGACGAACGCCGGGACGGCACTCTCGAGGACTACCGGCTGATGGCCAAACTGGTCCAGGCCTTCCCCGAACTCGACGCCAGCACGATGCCGATCATCGAACCGAACGACAGGCCGTTGGACTCTCGTCACCTGGACATGATCCTGGCCGCGATGAGCCTGACCGACAAGGTGGTGTTCGGATCGGCACTCTCGGACGTCAACTCCGACGACTCCATCGAGATGGCTCGAATCTTGTTCTCCCGCAGCGATAACACCGGCTTCGAGTCGGACGGACCGGGGGCCGGGGTGTTCCGGCCGGCGGGGGCGAGCGGACACGACAGGCCGATGTGTTCGATCATCACCATCGCCAACGCGAACTCCCCACTGCGCTTCGACACCCGCATGCTCGAGGCCATGCTCGCCTATGCAAAGGCCGGGCAGGCGGTGGTCGTCACCCCCTTCCTGCTGATGGGCGCGATGTCACCGGTGACGGTCGCCTCGGCGCTGGCCCAGCAGAGTGCTGAGGCACTGACCGGGATCGCCCTGATGCAGGCGCTGCGCCCGGGGACCCCTGCGGTGATGGGCTCGTTCCTGTCGACCATCGACATGCAGTCCGGCTCACCGAGTTTCGGCGGGCCCGAATCGGCCGCCGGCTTGCTCGCCTCGGGCCAGCTGGCGCGTCGCTACGCTCTGCCCTGGCGAGCCGGCGGGGGCGGCCTGACCGCCAGCCAGACGGTGGACGCCCAAGCCGGTTACGAGGCCTTCAACACCCTCAACGCCGCCTTCGGTGCGGGGGCCAACCTCATCGTCCAATCGGCGGGGTGGCTGGAGTCCGGACTGGTGTCCTGCCCGGAGAAACTCGTCATGGACGTGGAGTTGCTGCGCACCCTGCGCCAGCAGTACACACCCCTGGTGATCGACGACGAGGCCCTGGCCTTCGACGCACACGACGAGGTGCGACACGGCGGGCATTTCCTCGGCTGCATGCACACGCTGGAACGGTTCCGGGACTGCTTCTACCGGCCGATGCTCAGCTCGACGGAGAACTTCGAGCGGTGGACGTCCAAGGGCGCCCGCGACACCCAGGCGCGCGCGGGTGAAATCTGGCGAGCCACCCTCCAGGAGTACGCGCAGCCCGCCCTGGATCCAGAGGTGGAACGCGAGTTGCAAGAGTTCGTCGACCGGCGCCGGACCGAACTGGGCGACTGACTCCCCGTGAGTCCGGCTGGCTCAGCCGAGTGACCCCGGCTGCTCAGACGAGGCGGATCAGGATCACCAGGCCGCCGATCAGACAGGCCGCGATGCTGATGTCACCGGTGGCCCGCTTGATCCTGCGCTCGCGAGCCGGGGTGATGCCCTTGCTGCGCGGGAGCAGGATCGAGATGACGATGGGAAGCCAGGACGGCAGGGCGACGATCAGCACCGCCAGCGCCAGCGCGGGGACCTTGACCAGCCAGCCACCGGTGGCCGTACCCAGGCGCTGGGCGGCGGACATGAACAGTGGCAGCGTGGTGAAGTTCGTCGCCATCCCGAGCATTCCGGCGAAGAAGTCGGAGTGCACCCGGGACGGGCTGGAGCGTTCGGTGGCCTCGTCCACCCGCCGGGACGTCTCGCCGGCGCGGCGCTCTCGTAACATCCACCCCGCGTAGACGATCAGCAGGGCACCCAGGGCGGCGTCCACCGCGCGGGAGGCCAGTTCGCGCTCGACCGCCTGGGATGCGGCCGCACCCATCAGGCCCATCGCCAGGACTCCGAGCAGCGCCAGGACCAGCGCGGAGCCGATCGCGAAGAGCACGCCACCCCGCCTGCCGTGGGCGGTCAGCGCCCTGCTGGCGTTGAGGAAGAGGACCGGGCTCACTGCGGCGAGCAAGAGCACCGGCAGGGAGTGCACGATGACGGGCCAGACGGTCACGGCCTGAGAGTAGTGGGCCACCCAGATGCCGTGGCACATCCGAGGACGTGTCGACGGCTACGGTCCCTTCGCGATCACGTGCGCAATGAGCAGGCCGGGCGACGAGCATCGCCCGGCCTTGCCCGGTCGACTACTCCGAGAGTGTCGTGGTGGCCTGGGGAAGCACGTCGAACAGGTCACCGACCACACCGAAGTCGACGAGTTCGAACATCGGCGCCTCCGGGTCCTTGTTCACCGCGACGATGGTCTTCGAGGTCTGCATGCCGGCCCGGTGCTGGATGGCGCCGGAGATCCCGGCGGCCACGTATAGCTGGGGGGAGACCTGCTTGCCGGTCTGGCCGACCTGGTTGGAGTGCGGGTACCAGCCCGAGTCGACCGCGGCCCGCGATGCGCCGACGGCGGCTCCGAGGCTGTCGGCGAAGGCCTCCACCGCGGTGAAGTCCCCGTTCGTGCCACGACCGCCGGAGACCACCACGGCCGCCTCCTGCAGATCCGGGCGGCCGGACTTCTCCCGTGGCCGGGTCTCGGTGATCTGCACCGAGCGGGCCAGGTCGGACAGCTGAACCGAGACCGACTCGACCTGCGGGGTCACCGGTTTGGGCTCGGGCGCAACCGAGTTCGGCTTGACCGCGATGATCGGGCTGCCGGTGGTGACGGCCGCCTCTACGGTGAAGTTGGCGGCGAAGGCCGCCTGGGAGGTGATCGCTCCGTCCGCTCCCGCCTGCACGGCGGTGGCGTCGGTGATCAGCCCGGACTCCAGCAGCAGAGCGAGCCTGGCGGCCACCTCCTTGCCCTCCTGCGAGGCCGGCACGAGAACCGCGGTCGGCGACACCTGGCCGGCGATCTGAGCCAGCGCCTCGGCCTGTCCCACCACGAGCGAGGACGACACGGCCGGATCGTCGACGACATACACCGTGCCGGCGCCGTACTCACCGAGCTGGGCGAGCGCCGCGTCCGCACCGCTGCCGATGAACACCGCCACCGGCTCACCGAGGTGGCCGGCGATGGTGAGCAACTCATTCGTGGTCTTGCGGACTTCCCCGTCGGTGTGGTCGACGAGCACCAGAACATTACCCATGATCAGAAACCTCCAGTTACGTCGTCGGACTCAGGCGAACTTGCGGGCTTTGAGGAACTCGACGAGCTTGGCTCCGCCGTCTCCCTCATCGGTGACGATCTCCCCGGCCTCGCGAGGCGGGCGGGCGGTGACCGCCGACACGTTCGTCCAGGATGCCCCCAGACCCACCTGCCCGGCGTCCACCCCGAGGTCGGCCAACGACCAAGTCTCCACCGGCTTCTTCTTCGCCGCCATGATGCCCTTGAAGGAGGGGTAGCGCGGCTCGTTGATGTGGTCGGTCACCGAGATCACAGCGGGCAGGCTCGCGGTGACGGTCTGCGAGGAGGCGTCGCCGTCGCGCACCGCGGTCACCGACCCGCCGCCCACGGTGAGTTCGGAGGCGTAGGTGACCGCGGGCAGTCCGAGTCGGGCCGCGACCATCGTCGGGACCACGCCCATCGCCCCGTCGGTGGAGGACATCCCGGTCATCACTAGGTCGACGTCGCCCACCTTCTCCACGGCGCGGGCCAGCAACAGGGACGTCGCTACCGCATCGGAGCCATGGATCGCGTCGTCCTGCACGTGGACACCCGAGTCGGCCCCCATCTGCAACGACTTGCGTACCGCCAGGCTGGCCGGCTCGGGGCCGATGGTCAGGGCGACGACCTCGCCCCCTTCGGCCTCGGTGATCACCAGGGCCTGCTCGACCGCGTACTCGTCCAGTTCGGAGAGGACACCGTCGACCGCCTCACGCTCGGTGGTGTTGTCGGCGGTGAACCGCCGGTCTGCCTGAGCGTCCGGACAGTACTTGACACAGACGACGATCTTCACGAACTCATCCCTCCTTGGACGATGACGCTGAGAGTTCACACCCTGCCAGGCGGCGGCAGCTCAGGCCATCCCGGTCACGCTTGGTGTGATGCAGGCATCACCCTAGACGGTGATTACCCGCAAGTAGCATTCGGCCGTGCCGACCTGGGGTGCGACGCCGCCAGTCTCAACCACCTGGCTCCACCTGCCAAACCATGGCAGACCAACCTGCCCTGACCCCAACCTGCCCCGATCGAAAGCAACCCCCGACCGAAAACAACCCCGACCAACCGAGGCGACCCGGTCCGGCTGACGCTCAGGAATCCGCGCCGGGGGGCGCGGCCGCCGATGCTCGGCGATGCTCGCGGGCCGAGATCACCGTACGGCCCCGGCGGATCTCGTCCACCACGCCCTCGGTGGTGGCGTCGACGATCGCGCTCACCACCTCCGAGACAGGCCACTCGTAGCTCCACAGCGGGGGCGTGAGCAGCGTCGAGATCGGGTTGTCGTCGTTGCCAACCACGGAGATGTCCTCGGGGATGGACAGGCCCAGGGCCCGGGCGGCCGAGTAGACGCCGTAGGCCATCGAGTCCGCCAGACAGCAGAAAGCGGTAGGGGGGTCCGCGCCCTGAAGAAGCCGCGTGACCACGGTGGCCGACCCTTCGAGGTCGCTCATGCAGGTGTGCAGCCGAATATCGGCGTGCGAATCCTCGGCCATCTGCTGCACGACGAGTTCGATCGGCCGGTCCGGAGTCGAGTTGTCGATGTGGGTGAGCACCGCGATTCGCGAATGTCCAAGACCGACCAGACCGTCGAGGGCCGAGCGAACCGCTCGCTGATTGTCGAAGACGATCTCGGCATACGTGGCCGCGCCGGGCAGGGCATCCCCGATGGAGACCAACACGGTCTCCTGCGCGGCCTGCGCCCAGTGCTCGGCCGCCGGATTCACCGGGAAGGTGAGCAGGGCGTCGACCCGCTGGTCGAGCAGCCGGCGAGCCAGTCTTTCCTCCAGATCGGGATCGTCACAGGAGTCGACGATGAGAGCCTGCCGACCGGTGGCCAGCAGTGCCCGGCCAAGCCTGGCGGAGGTACCCTGCTGCCACAGATCCGCCAGGGAGCGACACATCACCCCCACCTGGTCGGAGCGGCCGGATGCCAAGGCGCGGGCGATCGGGTTGACCTTGTAGCCGAGTCGCTCAGCAGACTCGCGGACGCGAATCTGCGTCTCCTCGGGGACGTGCAGCCCACGCAGCGCGTACGAAACCGCCGCCACCGAGAGTCCGGTGTCGGCGGAGATGTCGCGCAGAGTCACGCGGCGTGGTTGAGCCACGCCCGCACCCTAGCAATGTGGCCTCGCGCCATCCTCCGGAACACTCTCGTATCGCCCGTAGCGTCCCATCGGCGCCGGAAAGGGTGACGTCTCGTTCCCGAAACCACTGGCGCCTTGACACTTAAGCGTTTAAACTGAGATGGTCTCGCGAGCCCGCGGACAGCAGGCGGCCTCGGCGGCCGGGCAGCGGCTTGGACCCACCCCGACCCTGCGGCGGCACCGATTCCGGTGGCAGCATCGCCCGGCGGCAGGTCGTAGTGCCGGTCGTCGAGAGCCGCGCACGCGACGACACGCTGAGAGCGCCCCGTCGCCGACGTCGGCCGGAGTGCGCGCCGTACCGATCGGTTCGCCACGGCCCATCGGCGAGGCGCGATCGCCGTCTCGGGTGAGGGCCCGACTCGTGCAGTGCCCGTTGGCGGACGCAGCGCCGGGCGAGCAGCACGGCTCGAGCCGCGAGTTGAGCAGCACCGCGTCCACCGGACGCACCAAGCAACACCGCGTCCACCGGACGCACCAGGTACACCGCGCATCAGCGCGGTCACAAGAGCAGACAGGGAGGTGAGGTCGATGCAGCGGTCAGTGCTGCGGGTGGACGTCCATCAACATCTGTGGCCCGAGGCGCTCATCGACGCCCTGCGACGCCGGAACCGCCCACCGCGGTTGGACGGCTGGACCCTGCACACCGAGTACGAAGCTCCCTTCGAGATCAGGCCCACCGATCACGACCCGGCGGTCAGGTCTCGCCTGGACCCGGACATCGACCTGATCCTGCTCTCGCTGTCGACGCCGTTGGGCATCGAGGAACTGCCGCCGGAGGAGGCCGCCGAGTTGCTCGACGCCTGGCACGGCGGCGTCGCCGACGCAGCCCATCGCTACGGCTACTGGGCCGCCACCACCCACCTCGAGCCAGACCTCGATGCCCTTCGTGACCGGCTGCAGCGTCCAGAGGTGGTCGGGCTGCAGATCTCGGCCACCTGGATGCGCGACCCGGCGGCGCTCACCGGAGTGCTCGCCACCCTCGCCCTCTGCGAGGAACTCGGACGCCCGGTGCTGGTCCACCCCGGGCCGGCACACCGAACCCCGGAGCACCGAGCCCCGGCGGTGCCCTCGTGGTGGCCCGCGATGGTCGACTACCCCACCCAGATGCAGGCCGCCTGGTGGGCCTTCCGAGCCGCAGGCCGGGTCGAACTGCCTGAGTTACGAATCTGTTTCGCGGCCGGAGCCGGGCTGGCACCGGCCCACCACGAGCGCTTCGCGGTACGCAGCGGACAACCCTTCGTGGTCGATCCCCTGGTTTTCGTGGAGACCTCGTCCTATCGCCGGCAGGGCGTGGATGCCTTGGTGCGGGCCCTCGGCATCGACACGGTGGTGCTGGGCAGCGACCGGCCCTACGCCCACCCGGTGGATCCGCACCTGGGCGAGGCAGCCTGGCACGCGATCAGCGTCACCAACCCTCGCCGGCTGCTGGGAGGGCACGCTCTGCCTCATCCCCACGTGCCCGGCCACCGTCGTGGCGCACCGGTCGCCACCCGGCCGGATGCCGGGTTTCGTCCCGGATGGCCCACCCACCAGGACGGTCGTACGGCATCCACGACGGACGTGACTGCATACCCCGTCCACCTTGCCCACCCCGAGGGCCATCGAGCCCTCGGCCACCCGCCGGACCCGCTCCCCGGGGACCGCACGCCGACCCAGGCCCCGCCGGCCTCGGCACAACCGAAAGGAGTCTCGCCGTGACAGACGGCCTCACCTCGCACCCTGCCATCGCCCCGGCTCTACCGGAGCTGGCACCGGCCCCCGAGCCCATCCCGTTGGAGGAGGCCGCCCAACTGGTTGCCGGGCCATCCACCGTGGGAGTGCCGGCGCAGCGAGCCGAGCCGCTCTCCGACGCGGACGATCCGGACTTCGCCGGATTCGAGGCGGTTACCGGCACCGACCTGGATTCGCAGGAGTTGCGGGTGCTGGCCGCGAGTGTGGCGGCCCGGCCCGAGCTGTGGCACCAGTACGTCGACTACACCGATGACCACCGCCACTACGTGAGCCTGTACCGCGACTCCCACATCGACGTGTGGGTGCTCTGCTGGACTCCGGCCAACGACACCGGCTGGCACGACCACGACATCTCCTCCGGCGCGGTGGCCGTCGCCGAGGGCGCCCTGATCGAGCACAACCTGGCCATCGGGCAACCGGAACTCGCCACCCGGGTGGAGGCCGGGCAGGTCTTCTCCTTCGGCCCCGAGCACATTCACCGGCTCACCGGCCTGGAGCCGAACTCGGTGTCGATTCACGCCTACTCGCCCCCGCTGTGGCGGATGGGCCAGTACGCCGTGAGCCCCAGCGGCATGCTGCGCCGGGTGTCGGTCTCCTACGCCGACGAGTTGCGGCCGCTGGACTAGGGCGTGTCTCGTAATCCCGCCCCTGCTGCGCAGGACCCTGGCGGGCGTCCGGCGGCGTTGTCCTCGACTCGACGTGGCTCTGCCACGCCCTCGCTCGTCCGCCTTGCCGCCCACTCCGCCAGAGCCTGCTCGCGACGGGCTTGCCTTACGAGACACACCCCAGGCGTGTCTCGTAATCCCCGCCCTGCCTCGCCTCAGTCTCCCGAGGCGGTCTTACCCAGGACCTCCTGACGGGATACGGCCAGAGCCAGGTTCTCGACCAGGTCGGGGTCGTCGCTGAGCCTGACCGCTCGCTCCAGACACTCCACGGCCGTGTGCAGGCTGTCTGCGGTGCCGACCTCGAAGGCCGCGACAGCTCGTCCGGCCAGTGCCGGCACGAAGTGCGGGTCGATCTCGAGGGCTGCGCGGTATCCGCTCACTGCCGCGTCGAGATCGCCGAGTTCATGCTCGGCCTGGGCCAACACGGTGCGCAATGCGACGTCCGCCGGGTCCGCCCGCAATCCGTTCGCAGCCACCTCCCGGGCGAGACGCGCCTGACCCTCTTCCAGGAGCAGGCCGGCGAGGTTGGCGCAGGCATTCGGGAAGGCCGGGTCGAGCTCGAGCACTCGGCGAAGATCGGCCACAGCTCCCGCCAGGTCGCCGCAGGAGGCACGTAGATCGGCGCGGTTGTACACCGCCTCCGGGTATGGCGGACTGCACCGGATCGCCTCGCCCAGTTCGCTTTCGGCCTCCTCCAGCCGGCCCACGGCCCGAAGCACCCCGGCATGGTCGAGGTGATACTCGCTGTGGTGCGGATCCACCTGGAGCAGCTCGGCATAGCACTCCAGAGCCTCGTGCGGGCGGGCCAGTGCGGTGAGCAGTTGGGCTCGGTTGTGCTCCAGAACCCATCGATGCTGGAGGTCCCGGTCATGCTCGGTGGCCTGGTCCAGCCGGGCGATGCCGGTCTCCACCAGGCGCAGCGACTCGTGCAGATTCCCCAGGTGCATCTCGACCAGGGCGAGCCCGTTCTCGTTGAAGGTCGTGTTGAACTCACGACGTGCGTCGTCCGGCAGCAACGAGGCGATGGTGATCGCCGTGTTGACCAGGGCTTCGGCGCGGCGATGGTCGCGCTCGCTCGGCTCGGCGAAGCGGGTCAGCAGCATGGCTCGCCCGTAGTAGCTCTGCAGGTGCGTGCTGGGGTGCGTGGTGGCGGCGCACGCCTCGTCATAGGCGGCCTCGGCGTCCTCCAGGCGACCCAGGGCACTTTGCGCCAGAGTCACCTTGGCGATCACCAGCCACCGCTCATCCGGCTGGCTCGCCGGATCCAGGAGCGGCAGGAGCCTGCTCCCCAGCTCGACGACGGCGTCGTAGAACCCCTCGAGAACACACGCCTCAATCGCCTCGGTCAGAGCGCTCACCGCCTGCTGCGGGTCGCCAGACCGCTCGGCATGCATGGCCAGGGTCCACCGACGCAGGCTGGTGCATCCCCCGGCGATGGCCTCGCGGATCTGGCGCATCCGCTTGCCGTGCAGGGCCTGTCGGACGGCCTCCTCAAGCTCGACGTAGGCCGACAACACCTCGGGATCGTCACTGACACAGTCTGTTTCAACGTAGTAGGTGGCCAGATCCGGTGCCGGCGGCGGGTCCTGCGCGGCTACCTCGCGCACCAGGATCCGTCCCGCGCTGCGACGAGCGAGGACGGCGACGAACTCGGTGTCGGACGGGTCCGCGTTCGCCAGGTGGGTGAACTCGATCGTCCGCAGGACGCCACGCTCGGCCAGCACCAGCATGAGATCGACCAGGCCGTGGCAGATCCGGGTGATCCACGCGGGCGGGTAGTAGCGGGTCCGCGCTCGGGGATCGATCGACGAGGTCTGCGTCGGGCGCAGGTTGGCCAGGTCGGCCGCGTACTCCGGAGCCGCCGAAAGCACCTCGACATCGTGCGCCTGGAGGAGGTCACGGTGATCGCGCAGCAGGTCGACGCGCAGCGCCCGCAGGATGTTGCCCGGGGCGGTGAAGGGGCCATGATCGTTGCGGTGCGCGGTGACGGTGAGAGTTGACACAATCGTTCTCCTTCTTGGTGATTGACTGTCAGTTTTTGTTCTCGGGTGTGAAACCGGTTGCCCTGGAGTCGTTGACGTTTCCTCGTGGAACGGGCACTCCCGGATCCGTGGCCGCGTCGACCGGGATCTGCTGCCTGAAGCCGAGGACGCCGATCGCTGCGCTCAGCCGTTGGTCCCGGCCCTGTCTCGCCGGCGCCGGCCCCGCAATGCCAGCACCCCGGCCGCCAGGAGCTGACCGGCGGTGATGGCCAGCACCACGGCGGCATCGACGAAGCCGGCCGATCCTGCGGACGGCCCGGCACCGACCCGGGTGAACGCCAGGGAGAAGAAGGTCCAGGCGAGCGGCAGGACGACGACGAACAGGGTGATGAGCGCGAGCAGGTAGCCGCCGAGCAGCAGCGGGGCATACCAGCGCGATACCTGAAGGTCCCTGGCACTGAATTGATCTGAGCGCGCATCGGGGGGCGGGATGCGCCTGCCGGTGTGCCTCGACGCCCAGCCACGGACCCGCCACCAGGCCGCCTCGTGCAGGTTCTGGCAACCGGTGACCGTGGCCACCAGGTAGTAGCCGTCCGTGCGAAGGAAGAAGTACCCCTGCCAGGCCATCCTGGGCAACGTGGTGAAGGCCAGCGCCAGGGCCAGGCCGGACCCCAGCGCGGCCCCGGGCAGGGTCTGGGCCGGGCCACGCAACAGCCAGGCCAGGCAGATCAAACCGGCCAGCACGAGGATGTCGGCCAGCAGCCCGGCAAGCATCGGAAGGTATCGCTGCCGGCGCGGCACGCTCACCAGGCCGTCCATGACCGTCTCGAAGACCAGGAAGTAGAAGCGGTTTGCCAGCCGGACTCGGCTGCGCAGCCCGAGCCGGCGACCGGCCAGGACGTGAGAGAGCTCGTGTACCAACGTCAACGGAATCGTCAGGACCATCAGGATCACCTCGATGGCCACCAGCGATGGCACGAAGAAGACATCCGAGTGGTCCGGTATGAGCGAGGGCGAGTCGATGCAGGCCAGCACCGCTGCGATCACCAGTGCCCCGTACCCGATCCAGGCGGGGGTGCTGAACAGCGCCGAGGCCAGTCGACGCCAGCGCACCTGCGGTACCACGGCGGGGTCGCCGGCGGCACCTGCCTGCCGGGCCGAGCCAGTCCCGGCAACCAGGACCGAGCCGTTCTCCGGGTGACCCTGCGAGTCGCCCACGACGAAACCGGCGTCGGTCATGGCCTCGATGAAGTCGACCATGTCGACGCTCTCCCCGTAGGTCTGGATGAACCACTGCGCGGCCACCTCCGGACGAGTACCGCCCTCGAGTCGGCGCAGCAGTTCGGCGCCTTCGGGTGGGAGCGCGACGTAGACATCCACGTCCCGCCGTCCGACGACCACGTCGTCGCCGTCGTGGAGGTAGGTGAGCGGGTGAAATCTCAACGAGGAGTCCATCTGCGGTGCCTTCCAGGAGTGCTGGAGGGTGGCGGCGGCAAGTCGGCCCGCCGCCACCCGAGGGGTCACGGGGCCAGCACGCTTCCTGCGCAGCAACAGCAGCAGTAGCAGTAACAGGCCCGGGCGGTGAGGCGCACCTCACCGACCTTGCGCACGCTGATCTTCTTCATGGCTTTTCACCTCCCTCCAACGGTTGTCTCGGTCGCCGGCACCGCCGGTGACCACGTGCAGGCCCGGCGTCGTCGAGTCACGACGCTGCGGGTGGTTCGACGAGCGGACGGGAGCCGATGCCGGCAGATACTCCCCGCGCAGCCGTAGCAGCGGCCGCCCCGTTCCCCGGCCGGCCCCGCTCACCGCTCGGGCCTGGCCGACGATCACCGATACGCCGGGTGCCGCGTTGCGGGCGACCAGTTCGCAGTCCAGCCAGGCAACGAGGGCCTGAGGCAGGGGTGAGTTCGAGTACGGGGTCGAGTGCCAGCGCAGGCCGTCCAGTTGCGCCAGGTCCGGCGCGCGTCCCGGCCGGGCGAAGCGTTCGGCCAGCTCCCGTTGTTCAGCGGCGAGCACACCCAGCGCGAAGGCTCCCGTGGCTGCGATGAGGCCGTTCATCCGGCTCTGCGAGCCGAGCGCGACGGTCACCAGCACCGGGTCCACCGCGGCCACGCTGACCGAGGTCACCGTCACCAGGTGCGGGCCAGACAGGCTGGAGACGGCGAGCAGGCACACGGGCCGGGGAAGGGACGAGACGGTGTCCGCTGCGTCGGCTCGGGCACATCGCGCCCCGAGCCGCGATCCGGGTACCCCTGATGCTCTGGCCACGGCCTGCTCCCCCCGAACAAATGTGAACGGGAAGAGAGGGTCTGGCCGGACCTGATACCCGTGAAACCTGATACGCGTGAACGCAGACTCCTGGGCCCGGCCCGGGTCGTCAGGCCGGAAGGTCGGTTCCGGTCAGGTCGGCGGCCACCGCCCACAGGGAGTCGGCCAAGCTGGGAGCGTTGGCGCTGCGGGGCGGTCGCACCCTGGCCGTCGGCCCGGTCAGCTCCCACCGACCGCTGGGTCCGTAGTAGCCCCCGTTGACCGCGCCAGGGTCTGCGATCGCGTAGAGCAGGGGTTCGGCCCCGACCCGCACGTCCTGTCCCCGCCAGCCCACATCGAGCAGTCGCGTGGCGATCGTCGCCCGGCCCCGCCCAAGGCGGGGACCGGTCTGCTGCAGGTTCGTGCGGGTGTAACCCGGGTGGGCGGCCAGGCTGAGCAGGGGCCAGCCGCGCTCGTGCGCGACCCTGGCCAACCGGAGCGCCAGGAGCAGATCCGCCAGCTTGGACTGGGCGTATGCGCGGGCCCCGCCGTACCGCCGCTCGGCGTCCAGGTCGCCGAAATCGATCCGGCCGAGCGCAGCGGCCGAACTGGACATGGTCACCACCCGCGGACGATCGGCCGCCAGCAATACCGGCAGAAGCAGGTTGGTGAGCGCGAACGGGCCGAGGAAGTTCGTCGCCCATTGCAGTTCGTGACCGTCGCGGGTGATCATCCGGTCCGGCGGAGCCATCACCCCGGCGTTGTTGACCAGCGCGTGCACGGGTTCACCCACCCGCGCCAGCGCCTCGCAGAAGTCCCGCACCTGAGTCAGATCGGCCAAGTCGAGACGCCGCACCTCGAGCCTGGCCCCGGGAATCTCCCGGCGGATCCGCTCGCAAGCCGCCTCGCCCTTGTCCAGGCTGCGCACCGCCATCACGATCTGGGCACCGGCGCGCGCCAGGCGGCGAGTGGCCTCCAGGCCGGTCCCGCTGTTGGCCCCGGTCACCACGATTCGCCGGTCCCGCTGGTCCGGAATGTCGTACACATCGCCTCCCGCTGTCTTGACCCGTGACGGACCCCTGCACGGACAGACAGTACGGGTCCACCCTGATCGCCCACCTCTGGAAGACGGTGGGCTGGGCGACACTCCAATGAGTGCTCCCAAGGGTTGAATTTGGCTCGCCGGGATAATCCCTGAGGTTGATACCGAGTAGTCCCCAGGGTTGATGATTTGAGTCATTAATAGTCCCTACGGCTGATATTTCTCGGAGTCGACGAGGCCGATTTCACCTGCGGCCGTGGAGAAATGCCCGAACGGGCCGTTGTGAGCCGAGGAATTCGCCGGTCCGACGTCGGCGTCATCCACAACCCCGACACCAGAGAAACGCACCGTTCCCGCTGCGCCGGTTAGGGTGACCACGAACGTGCCCATCCAGGCACATCTCATAGGCGGACGAAGGGACCGTTGTGATCCGCTTCGACCAGGTCACCAAGCGCTTTCCCGACGGAACAGTGGCTGTGAACGAGCTCGACCTCGTAGCCCCAAACGGTGAGATAACCGTTTTCGTCGGTCCGTCAGGATGCGGGAAAACCACCAGCCTGCGGATGATCAACCGGATGATCGAACCCACGTCGGGGACGATCTGGCTGGACGAGACCGACACCGCCGCGCTGCCACCACACGAACTGCGGCGTCAGATCGGCTACGTCATCCAGCACGCCGGGCTGTTCCCACACCGCACCATTCTGGAGAATGTGGCAACCGTTCCCGACCTGCTCGGAATGGACAAGAAGGCGAGCCGGTCACGGGGGATGGAACTTCTGGAGCGCGTCGGCCTGCCGACGCACTTCGCCTCGCGGTACCCAGCACAGCTGTCCGGCGGCCAACAGCAGCGGGTGGGCGTGGCGCGGGCCCTGGCCGCCGATCCGCCGGTGATGCTCATGGACGAGCCCTTCTCCGCCGTCGACCCGGTGGTGCGCGAGCAACTGCAGGACGAGTTCCTGCGCCTGCAGTCCGAGGTGGGCAAGACGATCGTCTTCGTCACCCACGACATCGACGAGGCGATCAAACTCGGGGACAGCGTCGCGGTGATGCGAGTCGGCGGCGAGTTGGCTCAGTTGGCACCACCCGCCGAACTGCTCGCCCGGCCGGTGGACGCCTTCGTCGCCGCCTTCGTCGGCCGAGATCGCGGATACCGGGCGCTCGGCTTCGCCACCGGTGCCGAGTTGCCCACTCGGGAGGAGGCCACCGCACCCCTGGGCGCGGGCATTCCCCCGGCGAGCGAGACGGGGCCCTGGATCGTCGCGGTGGACGCCTCCAATGCCCCACAGGGCTGGCTCAACCTGGACACGGTGCGCACCGGCCATACCGTCACCGAGGCATTGCTCAACCGGGGTGGCACCGTGTTCACCCAGGGCGGGTCGCTGCGCTCGGCCCTCGATTCGTGCCTGTCCTCGCCGTCCGGCCGGGGAATCGTCATCGACGGTTCCGGCGCCCTGCTTGGCACCCTCGACGTCCGCAATGTGATGGAGAGCATCGAAGCCACCCGACGAGCCGGTCATGCCTGACCTGACCGGGTTCATCCCGGGCATCGTGCTGGCGGCAGGCCCGGTGGACACCTCCCCCTTGGGCACCTGGGCCTACTTCCAACAGCACTCCGGGGAGGTGCTGGGTCTGCTCTGGGCGCACACCTGGCTGTCGATCGTGCCGGTAGTCGCCGGGCTGGTCCTGGCGCTGCCACTGGGCTGGCTCGCCAGCCGGCATCCGCCGCTCTACTCGCCGATGATGTCCATCACCGGCGTCCTCTACACCATCCCCTCGATCGCCCTTTTCGTCCTGGTGCCTCCCCTGCTCGGGCTGGATCCGCTCTCGCCCCTTCAGGTGCCGATTGCCCTCACCTTGTACTCACTGGCCCTGCTGGTGCGGGTGGTGGCCGACGCGCTGCTCGCAGTACCTGGTGAGACTCTCCAGGCAGCAACCGCTTTGGGCTACAAACCGGTCGGACGCTTCTTCCGGGTCGAGCTTCCGATCGCCGTCCCGGTGATCTCCACCGGGCTGCGGGTGGCAGTGGTCGCCAATGTCAGCATCGTGGCGATCGCCGGCACCATCGGCATGGCCAACCTCGGGTCCCTGTTCGACCTCGGTTTCAAGCTGTCCACCACCTCGCCCTACTATCCACCGATCGTGCTTGGCATCGTGTTGTGCGTGTTGTTGGCGCTGGCGCTGGACGGGCTCATCGTGCTGATGGACCGGGCGCTGACCCCCTGGCGCAGGGCGGTCCGATGATCATCGACGTGGCCTACTGGCTGGGCGACCGCGCCCACTGGCGGGGCAGCCAGTTCGAGCCCGGCATCTGGGCCCAACTCGGCGCCCACGTGGAGTTCTCGCTCATCGCCCTGGTCATCGCACTGCTCATCGGGCTGCCGCTGGGCCTGCTGATCGGGCATACCGGCAAGGGACGCTGGCTGGTGTCGACGGCGAACGCGCTGCGAGCGCTACCCACCGTGGGTGTGCTCGTGCTGCTCGTGGTGATCATCGCCCCGAACTTCTACGGCCGCACGAACATCGGCTATCTCATTCCGACCGAGATCGTGCTCGTGCTGCTGGCAGTGCCACCGATCCTGTCCAACACGTTCGCGGGTGTGGACAACGTCGACCCGGCGGTGCGCGACGCCGCCTATGGCATGGGCATGACGGGGCGCCAGGTGCTCACCGGGGTCGAGTTCCCCACCAGCCTGCCGCTGATCTTCTCGGGGCTGCGCTCGGCCACCTTGCAGGTCATCGCCACCACCACCATCGCCTCCTACGTCACCCTCGGGGGTCTTGGCCGGTTCATCTACGACGGCCTGGCCCAACAGGACTATCCACAGATGATCAGCGGTGGTGTCCTGGTCGCGGCACTGGCTCTGCTCGCCGATGGCCTGCTCGCCTACGTCCAGCGGCACACCGTCTCGGCTGGGCTGACCGGGCGGTTCGAGCCCGATACGCGCCGTGGGCTGCGCGCCCGTCTGGGCCTGCGCCGCCCGATGGCCGTAGAGTGACCGCTCGCCGACCGGACGCCGGATACCCTGACCCAACTCTGCACCTCACTCAGCCGCCGATCCACCATCACCTCCACGCAGGGACCGTCCTGCAGCACCACGACCCTCGGCTCGGCGGGGTACCACCCACCGGCGCGGCCGGCGACCCGCGTCACACGCCTCCGATCGGCTCACCGGCCGGCCGGTATCACGGAGAGGCCCACGGATGAAGACCCGACTTCTGGTGGGGGCGGCAGTGCTCGCCCTCGCGACCACGCTCACCGCCTGCACGGACAGTGCCGAGACCACATCCTCCGGATCGGCCTCCAGCGCCGACGGCACCATCGCCTCGCAGTTGATCATGGGCGGCCCGCCGGAGTTCAAGACCCGCGCGGACGGCCTGCCCGGCCTGGAGAAGAACTACGGCGTGGTGTTCGGCAACTACACGGTCACCGACACGGGGGGTCCGGTCACCGTCAACGCCCTGAAGAACGGGCAGATCGACGCTGCCGACCTGTTCACCACGGATCCATCGATCAAGGCGAACGATTTCGTCGTACTGACCGACCCGGAGAACAATTTCGCCGCCCAGAACGTGCTGCCGATCATCACCAAGGATCTGGCCACCGACGGGGTCACCAGCACCCTCAACGCCGTCTCGGCCAAGCTCACCACCGAGGGCCTGATCGACATGCTCACCAAGGTCCAGGAGGAGAAGCAGGACGCCTCCGCGGTGGCCACCCAGTGGCTGGCCGACAACGGGCTGGACGCCGCCGGCACCCAAGCGCAGGGCGTCACCCTCACCGTCGGCTCGGCCAACTTCCCCGAGAACGTCGTCCTGGCCGAGATCTACGCCCAGGCGCTGCGGGCCCAGGGCGCCGAGGTCAGCACCCAGCTCAACATCGGCAGCCGGGAGAAGTACTACCCCGCCCTGGAGGCCGGCTCGATCAACCTGATGCCCGAGTACAGCGGCACGATCCTGAGCTACCTCAACCCGAACGCCACCGCAGTGGACTCCGAGGAGGTCTACACGGCGCTGACCGAGGCCCTGCCGGACGGCCTGACGGTCCTGGCGCAGTCGCAGGCCCAGGATGCCGACGCCATCGTCGTCACCCGCGAGACCGCCGAGACCTACGGGCTCACCTCGATCGCGGACCTGGCCAAGCCGGCTCCCTGAGGCCCGCGAGGCGGGCCGTGCGACCAGCCGACCGCAGACCACCCGTCAGATCTGCCGCCGGTGAGAGGGACGGGCTGGCTCGCCGGCCCGTCCTTCGGGCTTGAGTCCGCCGAGGCTTGTGCGCGAATCCGCCGAGGGCTACTGACCCGAACCGGGCGAGCCCTCGGCGGGAGCATCCCCGTCGCCGGTCGTTGGCGCAGAGGATTCCACGATCAGCCGATGCCAGGTCGAGACGCCGGACAACACCGCGTCGATGGAGTTCGACAGCAAGACGTCGAAACGGGCCCCCTCCGGCGCGAGATTGTCCACCGCGACCGCGAGGGTGTCGTTGAAGATGTTCACCTTGACCAGGGCGTGGGTCGCGGTGACGTGATGGGCGGCACCGAAGCGCACTCCCGGGTCCGCGGAGATGTCGTCCAGGATCTGCCATTGGCCGAAGACCCGCACGATCCCGGGGCCGTCGTCGCTGACTCGCACGTACAACTGCTGGTCGTTCACTCGGATTGACACGTCACCTTCCGAGTCGATCTCGGGGTTCACGCCCAACTGGGTCAGGACGGCCATCACCTGGTCCAGTCGCGAAGGGGTCGGAGCGGAGAAGTCGGGCAGGGATGTGGGGCTAGTCATGGAACCACCGTAGAACCCGGGCAGTATTGGCCGCATGCACGGCTTCGACGTTCCAGCGACAGGTTCGCCCGGCTCCCCCCGACCGGGCGGCGGACCACCACGTCAGGGCATGGCCCGACGGCTACGGGTCGGCGGCGTCAGCGCACCCGCCGAGCCGCCGTCGCCGGGGCTGAGCCGGCTCGGCGTCCACCTGCGCCCGGGCGCCGGTGGCGAGACCACCGTGGCGGACGCCGCGATCTATGCCCCGCACGCCGACGCGGTGGAGGTCTGCCTGTTCGACCGTGGCCCGGCGCACCGGGCCGTGGAGGAGCATCGGGTGCGGCTCGAGCACAAGGTGAACGGGGTCTTCCAGGGCACTGTGGCCCAGGTGCGTCCCGGGCAGCGCTACGGGCTGCGGGTGCACGGCCCCTGGGATCCGGCCGCCGGGTTGCGGCACAACCCCGCCAAGCTCCTCATCGACCCCTACGCGCCGGCGCTGACCGGCGACATCATCTGGGGTCAGGCGGTCTACAGCCACAGCATCGACCGGTTCGGGCATCCGGTGGACGGCGCCGGGGACACCGGTGGCGGACGGCTGATCGACCATACCGACAGCTTCGGCTCGGTGCCCCTGGGAGTGCTGCTGCCGGACCTGTCGCCGGCGCCCCGTGGGCCCGGGATCCGCTGGGAGGACACCGTCGTCTACGAGGCCCACGTCAAGGGTCTGACCATCCAACACCCGCAGGTTCCCAAGCCGCTGCGGGGCACCTGGGCCGGCCTGGCTCATCCGGCGGTGCTGGAGCACCTCAGCGGTCTGGGCATCACCGCCATCGAACTTCTGCCGGTCTTCGCCCACGGCGACGAGCCCCGCCTGGTCAGCCAGGGGCTGCGCAACTACTGGGGGTACAACCACCTGTCCTTCTTCGCCCCGGAGGCCGCCTACACCACCGCAGCGGCTCGCGCCGGCGGTGCACTCTCGGTCGTCACCGAGATCATCGAGGCGATTCAGGCCATCCACCAGGCGGGTATGGAGGTGATTCTCGACGTCGTCTACAACCACACGTGCGAGGGAGGGGCCGGGGGCCCGACCCTGAGCTGGCGGGGGCTGGGCGAGGCGGCGTACTACCGGATGGACGGTCACGGCCGCTGCATCGATTACACCGGCACCGGCAATACCGTCGACTTCTCCCAGCCTGCCGTGGTGCGGATGGTGCTGGACTCGCTGCGGCATTGGGTCACGGTCTATGGCGTGGACGGCTTCCGTTTCGACCTGGCGCCAGCGCTGGCCCGGGGCAACGGCCGCATCGGCCGGGAGGGCTACGACCCGGATCATCCCTTTCTCGTCGCGCTGCGCAGCGACCCGGTGCTCAGCGGCGTCAAGCTCATCGCCGAACCCTGGGACGTGGGCCCGCACGGCTGGCGCACCGGGGAGTTCCCTACCCCCTTCGCCGAGTGGAACGACCGGTACCGGGACGCGGTTCGGGGCTTCTGGGTGGCCGACCGCCGCACCCTGCGCCACCCCGAGACCGGGCCGCCGCGCACCGATCTCAGCGACCTGGCCACCCGGCTGGCCGGCTCCTCGGACCTGTTCTCCCGGTCCGCCTCCGCCGACGGCCTGGAAAGGCCGGCCTGGGCGACGATCAACTTCGTCACCGCCCACGACGGCTTCACCCTGGCCGACCTCGTCTCGTACGACCGCAAGCACAACGAGGCCAACGGCGAGGACAACCGCGACGGAACCGACAACAACCTCTCGTGGAATCACGGGGTCGAGGGCCGCACCGACCGGGTGGAGGTGCTGGCCGACCGGCACCGCACTCAGATGGCGGCGCTGTCCACCCTGGTGCTGTCCGTGGGCACCCCGATGCTGCTGGGCGGGATGGAACTGGGACGCACCCAGAGCGGCAACAACAACGCCTACTGCCAGGACAACTGGATCAGCTGGGTCGACTGGCGGCTGGACACCGACCGGCGAGCCAGCGCGCCGGCCCGGCAGGCGATGCTGGAGGGAATCCGCGAACTCCTGCGACTGCGGGCCGCGCACCCGGCGCTGCGGCCCACCTCGCGCCCGGACGGGCGCCGCCTCGACGACAGTGGCGCCACCGACGTGGCCTGGTTCGATCCCCAGGGCGAGTTGATGACCGTGGACAAGTGGCATGACACCAGCCTGCGCACCTTGCAGATGGCCCTGCACGGCGAACCCTGGCAGGCCGAGACGGTCCTGGTGGTGGTGCACGGAGGTGAGGAGCCGATCGAGATCACCCTGCCCGGGGCTCCGCTGGCCTCCAGTTGGGTCAAGGAGTGGGACTCGGCGGCCTTCGCTGCGGC
Organism: Actinomycetales bacterium; assembly: GCA_047974565.1. Lineage (GTDB taxonomy): Bacteria > Actinomycetota > Actinomycetes > Actinomycetales > CAWJMD01 > JBDIAG01. The sequence goes on along the minus strand of JBKECN010000055.1, from coordinate 29,236 downwards.
CACGTGGGCCCCCGGCGACCGACCTCGCCGACCGCGGGTCCAGGCCGGCGTGCCGACCACACTCGCGGGCTGCACCGTGGCGCTGTTCGTCGCGCGGGACGCCCCGGACGAGGACCACTCTCCCGCGAGCGCGGCCGGCGACCGGCTCCCCCGGTGACCGAGTCCCTCCAGTCGCCGCCCACTCAGGCGTTGACCACCAGCCCCAGATCGGCGGAACTGGCCAGATCGCGGTGGCGGGGCAGGATCCGCACGGTGTAGCCGAAGGAGCCGGTGCCCTCCAACACCAGGTCGCCGGCGAACTCGTGCCTGCCCTCCTCGAATCCGCGCACGTGCGCCAGCGGCATGACGTCATAGTCGCTGAGCAGGTCCGAGTCGGTGACACTGCCGAAGACGATCTCGACGCTGACGTCCTCGGGCTCGAGGTCGCCGAGGGTGACGAAGGCCCGGGTGTGCAGCACCTCTCCGGCCTGCGGCGAGTCTCCCAGGCCGGAGGACTCCACGTGCTCCACCGTCACCTGGCGCCACTGCGAGCGCACCCGATCCACCCACTCGGCCAACGAGCGGGCCGCGGCGTAGTCGTCGACGGCCATCGCCGCGCCGGCACGTGCCGCGGGCAGGTAGTACTGGCCGATGTAGTCGCGCACCATCCGGGTGGCCAGCACCTTGGGTCCCAGGACCCCCAGGGTGTGCTGCACCATCGACATCCAGTGGGCGGGCACTCCGGCCTCGTCCCGGTCGTAGAAGGCCGGGGCCACCTGCCGGGCGATGAGGTCGTACAGGCCGGCCGACTCCAGGTCGTCCCGGCGGCCCGGATCGTCGACTCCATCGGCGGTGGGTATCGCCCATCCGTTCTCGCCGTCGAACCACTCCTGCCACCATCCGTCCAGGATGGACAGGTTGAGACCGCCGTTGAGGGCGGCCTTCATCCCGGAGGTGCCACACGCCTCGAGGGGACGCAGGGGGTTGTTCAGCCACACATCGCACCCGGGGTAGAGCACCTGGGCCATCTCGATGTCGTAGTTGGGCAGGAAGACGATCCGGTGTCGTACCCGGGGGTCGTCGGCGAAGTGCACCAGTTGCTGGATCAGGCGTTTGCCCATGTCGTCGTCCGGGTGCGACTTGCCGGCGATGACGAGCTGGATGGGGCGTTCGGGGTCGAGCAGCAGCTCGGTGAGCCGCTCCGGATCGCGCAGCATCAGGGTGAGCCGTTTGTACGTGGGCACCCGGCGGGCGAAGCCGATGGTCAGCACGTCCGGGTCGAGGACCTCGTCCACCCAGCCGAGCTCGGCCGGGCTGGCACCGCGGTCGAGCCAGGATTTGCGGACCCGGCCCCGGGCGTACCCGACGAGCTGTTCGCGCATCAGGCGCCGGGCCTGCCACAGCCGCTCGGCCGGGGCGGACGCGAGTCGTTGCCAACCCGACGGGTCGTCGATCGAGAGTTCCTGACCGCCGGCCGCCAGCAGGGTCCGGTCGACCCAGGTGGGCGCGTGCACCCCGTTGGTGATCGACCCGATCGGCACCTCGGCCTGATCGAAGTCCGGCCACAGCCCGGCGAACATGGCCCGGCTCACCGAGCCGTGCAGCCGCGAGACCCCGCCGGCCCGTTGGGCCAGGCGCAACCCCATCACGGCCATGTTGAATACTCCGGGCGTGCCACCGGGATAGGACTCCGAACCCAACTCCAGCACCCGGGCGATCGGCACCGGGTCGATCACTCCGGAGGCGCCGAGGAAGGTGGCCACCACGTCCACCCCGAACCGGTCGATGCCCGCCGGGACGGGGGTGTGGGTGGTGAAGACGGTGTTCGCACGGGTCGCCTGCACGGCCTCGTCGACGTCCAGCCCGGCGTCGTCCATGAGCTCACGGATCCGCTCGAGCCCGAGGAAGCCCGCGTGGCCCTCGTTGGTGTGGAAGACCTCCGGCGCCGCAGCACCGGTGAGCCGGCTGAACAGGCGCAGCGCCCGAACGCCGCCGATCCCCAGCAGCACCTCCTGCTGCAGCCGATGGTCCCCGCCACCGCCGTACAACCGGTCGGTGACCACCCGGGCGGCCTCGTCGTTCTCCGGTACGTCGGAGTCCAACAGCAGCAAGGGCACCCGCCCGACGTCGGCCCGCCACACGTGCGCGGCGAGGGTGCGCCCGGCGGGCAACTCCACCCGCACCATGGCCGGGGTCCCGTCGGCCTCGCGCAGCAGTGTCAGCGGCAGCCCGTCCGGGTCGACCACCGGATAGGTCTCCACCTGCCAGCCCTCGAGGTTGAGCCCCTGCTTGAAGTAGCCCGCCTTGTACAGCAGACCCACTCCGATCAGCGGCACACCGAGGTCGGAGGCGCTCTTGAGGTGGTCGCCAGCCAGGATCCCGAGACCGCCCGAGTACTGCGGCAGGGCCGAGGTGATGCCGAACTCCGGGCTGAAGTAGGCGATGCAGCCGGGGCCGTCCGGCACCGCTGACTGGTACCAGCGAGGCCGGGTCAGGTAGTCGTCCAGATCCTTGGCGGCGGCGCGCACCCGCTTGACGAAGGCACCGTCGGCTGCCAACTCGGCCAGCCGCTCCGAACTCAGCCCACCGAGCAGGCGGACCGGATCGCACCGCTGGTCCTGCCACCGCAGGGGATCGATCCCGGCGAACAGGTCGAGGGTGGGCACATGCCAGGACCAGCGCAGGTTCAGCGCCAGTGCCCCCAGTGGCTCGAGTGGTTCAGGAAGGACGGTGCGAACTGTGAAACGCCGAATCGCTCTCACGAAGCGTCAGCCTACGGCGCAGCCGCCCATACCGGGAGCCGAAGCGCGAAGTGTGCACGCAGCCGTCCCGGATCGATACCGTGGCGCCCGTGACCAAAGACACTTCCACGATCGTCCAGGACGGCCCCGAGGGCGAGCTCGTCGGCGCCGCCCAGAAGGTCTCGCACTTCGCTGCCGAGCTGACCCGCTACGCCGGAGAGCTGGGCCGCTACGCCGGCGATGTCGGCCGCCAGAACCTCGACGACGCCGCCGCAGCCACCGCCACCCGGCGACTGGGCCGGATCCCGGTCATGCAGGTGATGCCGGTCGTCGACGGCGGACGATTCCCGACCCGGGCCAGCGTGGGCGAGGCGGTGCCGATCTCCGCGGTGGTCTTCCGCGAGGGGCACGACGCGGTGAACGCCTCGGCGGTGCTGATGCGGCCGGATGGCAGCGTTCACACTCGGGTGACGATGTCCCCGGGTGGCCCCGGGACTGACTCCTGGCACGCCTCGGTGATCCCGGACGAGATCGGCGAGTGGAGCTTCGTCGTCGAGGGCTGGGACGACCCGTACGCCACCTGGCTGCACGACGCCACTCTCAAGGTGGCCGCCGGGGTGGATGTGGAGCTCATGCTCGTGGAGGGGGCCAACCTGCTGGCCGAGGCCGCCGATGACGCCGAGCGCCCGGCCGGGGACGTCGAGCACCTGCGCAACGCGGTGACCGGGCTTCGGGACCAGTCCCGCCCGCCGGGCGCACGACTGGCCGCCGGCACCGCCGACGCGGTGGTTCAGGCGATGACCCGCCATCCGGTGCGTCGCCTGGTCACTGCGTCCCCGCGGTACCGCCTGCGCGTTCAGCGCGAGCTCGCCCTGTTCGGCAGTTGGTACGAGTTCTTCCCCCGGTCCGAGGGCGCCTACCAGCGTCCGGACGGCAGCTGGGTCTCGGGCACCCTGCGCACCGCCGCCGAGCGGCTGCCGGCGATCGCCGAGATGGGCTTCGACGTCGCCTACCTGACCCCGGTGCACCCGATCGGCACCACCAACCGCAAGGGCCGGAACAACACCCTCACGGTGAAGGAGGGCGACCCCGGCTCGCCCTATGCGATCGGCTCGGCGGACGGCGGGCACGACGCTATCCACCCCGAGCTGGGCACCTTCGAGGACTTCGACGCCTTCGTGGCCAGGGCCCGCGAGGTGGGCCTGGAGGTCGCGCTCGACATCGCCCTGCAGTGCTCCCCGGATCATCCCTGGGTGCATGAGCACCCGGAGTGGTTCACCACCCGGGCCGACGGCACCATCGCCTACGCCGAGAACCCCCCGAAGAAGTACCAAGACATCTACCCGCTGAACTTCGACAACGACCCCGAGGGCATCTACCACGAGGTGTACCGGGTCATCATGACCTGGGTCGAGCACGGGGTGACGCTCTTCCGGGTGGACAACCCGCACACCAAGCCGGTCGAGTTCTGGGAATGGCTGATCGCCAAGGTGAACGCCACCAACCCCGAGGTGATCTTCCTCGCCGAGGCCTTCACCAAGCCGGCGATGATGCGCACCCTGGCCAAAGTCGGCTTCCAGCAGTCGTACACGTACTTCGCGTGGCGAACCACCAAGCAGGAACTCACCGACTACCTCACCGAGCTCAGCACCTCCAGCGATGTCATCACCGGCGACAAGTCCGGCACCGCCGACTACATGGTGCCCAGTTTCTGGCCCACCACCCATGACATCCTCACCCCGCAGATGACTCAGGGCGGCAAGACCGCCTTCGCCTACCGCGCAGTGCTGGCGGCGACGATGGTGCCCACCTGGGGGATCTACACCGGCTACGAACTGGCCGAGTCCACCCCGCGCCCGGGGGCGGAGGAGCAGATCGACAACGAGAAGTACGAGTTCAAGCCGCGAGACTTCGCCGGCGCCTTGGAGCGTGGCGACAGTTTGCAGCCACTTCTCCAGCGGCTCAACGAGATTCGTCGCGATCACCCGGCCCTGCAGCGGTTGCGGGGGGTGACCTTCCACGCTACCGACGACGACTATGTGATCGCCTACTCACGCCGGGTGCCGGCCGCGGAATCCCCCACCGGAGTGGACGACGTCATCCTCACCATCGTCAACCTCGACGCCACCTGGGCCCGCGAGACGATGGTGCACCTCGACCTGGAGGCCCTGGGGATGCGGCCAGGCGCCTCTTTCGTGGTCGAGGAGTTGCTCACCCGGCAGACCTGGTTCTGGGGCGAGCACAACTTCGTCCGCCTGGACATGGCTCAACCGAGCCACATCCTGCACGTGCGAAAGGGCTGAGCGGTGTCGCAGCTGCCGCCCGACCTGGCCGCCCTGCTGCAGGAATGGCTGCCCGCCCAGCGCTGGTTCCCCCTCAAGGGCCGCGAGGTCACCATCAGCGAGGTCGGCCAGGTGAACCTGCCTGCCCCCGAAGGACTGTCGGTGCAGCACCGGCTACTGGCCGTCCAACCGCGCGAGGGTGGCCCCGGCACCCTGGTGCAGGTGCCGCTGGTCATCGCGTCGGAGCCGGTCGGCGCCGAGGGGGCGGGCCTGGTGGGCCGGATCGAGGCCGGCAACGTCTATGACGGCCCACACCATCGCGCCTACGTCGCGGCCCTGCTCACCGTGATCGGCGGCCAGCAGCACGTGCCGGGCAGCATGTCGCTCACCGGTCACGCCAGCCCGGACTCCAGCCACGATCCGAGCGCCGAGAGTGTGGTGCTCAGCGGTGAGCAGTCCAACACCTCGATCATCGTCAAGAGTCCGGATCCGTTGATGGTCAAGCTCTTCCGAGTCGTCACCGCCGGCGCCAACCCGGATGTGGAGGTCACCGCGGCGTTGTCCGCCGCCGGGGTGGGCGCCGTGGCCCGGGTGAGCGGCTGGATCTCCGGTTCCTGGGACGAGGCCGGCCAGCCGGCGTCGGGGCATCTCGCCGTCTCGGCCGAGTTCCTTCCGGGCAGCCAGGATGCCTGGCGCGAGGCGATCGAGGCAGCCCAGCAGGGTCGCGACTTCACCACCGCCGCAACCGATCTGGGTGTTGCCACGGCGCGGGTCCATCAGGCTCTGGCCAGTAGCCTGGGTGAGTTCGAGGCCTCGGCCGAACACGTCGGCGACCTGGTCGCGCAGTTGCGCGACCGGGTCGAGTGGGCGCGCCGTGAGGTGGCCGCGCTCGACCGCTACGCCGAGGCGCTGGACGAGCATGTGCGGCGGCTGGCCCGGCTCACCCCCGACGATGTGGGCTCGCTGCAACGGGTGCACGGCGATTACCACCTCGGGCAGGTGCTGCACTCACCCACCCGCGGCTGGATCCTGCTGGATTTCGAAGGAGAGCCGTTGCGCCCGTTGGCAGATCGCATCCGCCCGGATGTCACGGTCCGCGACGTGGTCGGCATGGTGCGGTCCTTCGACTACGCCGCCGGCTTCGTGGCCGTGCAGGATCCGGCTCAGGCTGCGGCCGCGCGAGCCTGGGCGCAGGACGCGACCGGGGCTTTCCTGGCCGGCTACCGCGAGGTGTTGCCGACGGCCCCGGCCTCGCCGGGCCACCCGCTCTTCGATGCCCTGCTGGTGGACAAGGCCCTCTACGAGGTCGTCTATGAGACCCGCAACCGGCCGGACTGGATCGACATCCCGATGACGGCGCTCGGCGCCGTTCTGACCGCCACGACGCACTCCTGACCTGCTCAGGGCCAATCCCTGACCTGCACAACCGGCTCGACGCCGCAGATCGCCTCCGGCGCCATCGGTGACCACCCCGTCCGACCCACTCAGCGCACTGCTTCCAACCGCGTCCCAGCGCCCGTTCCTGTGAAAGGCTGAGCACCATGACCCAGACCCCCGACGACACGTCTGCGGCCGCGAACCGGCAGGCCGACGCCGCCGAGCCCGCCCCCCAGACGACCCCGGCGAAGAAGGCGACGAAGGCAGCGGCCAAGAAGACGACCGCCAAGAAGGCCACCACCAAGAAGGCCGCGGCCGGCAAGACGACGGCGAAGAAGAGCACCGCCAAGAAGGCCGCCCCTGCCACCGCCGCGGCAGCCGAGGGGGCAGTTGGATCAGACACCGAGGCGGCCCCGGCCACGTCAGCGAAGAAGGCCACCGCCAAGAAGGCGACGACCGGCAAGACCACGGCCGGCAAGACGACGGCGAAGAAGGCCACCGCCAAGAAGGCGACGACCAGCAAGGCCACGGCCGGCAAGACCACGGCGAAGAAGGCCGCAGCGAAGCAGGCAGAACCTGCCGCAGCCGCCGCCGAGACCGCAGAGCCGATCGCCGGTGAGTCCGCCCAGGCCACCGGATCCGCACCCGCGAAGAAGGTCACCGTGCCCGCTGACATTGCCGGTAGAAGCTCCGAACTGCCTCTTGCCCAAGGAGATTCGTCGGGAACTGCGGCCGACGCCCCGGTTCAGGCGGCTCCCGTCGACGAACCGGCAGGCCCGGCCGGGCACCGCGCCGCACCGGCTCCGGTGTCAGAGACGGACTGGGCGCTGCTCGGTCAGGGCGCGCACTACAACCCACACGGCATCCTCGGCGCCCACCCGCACGACGGTGGGGTGACCGTGCGCACCATGCGCCCCGGGGCCGACTACGTCCGGGTGGTCACCCAGGACGGTGCCGAGCACGAGATGACCCACGAGCAGCACGGCGTGTGGGTCGCCGTGCTGCCCAGCGACCAGGCCGGCGATTACCGGATCAAGGTCTCCTACCCGGACTTCGGCGAATCCGTGGTGGACGACGCCTACCGCTTCCTGCCCACCCTCGGCGAGATAGACCTGCACCTCATCGGCGAGGGCCGGCACGAAGAACTGTGGAATGCCCTGGGCTCTCACGTCCGTACCTACACCGGGCCGATGGGTGCCACCGAAGGCACCTCGTTCGCGGTGTGGGCTCCCAACGCCCAAGCGGTGCGGCTGATCTGCGACGCCAACTTCTGGAACGGCTACTCCTCACAGATGCGCAGCCTCGGCTCGTCCGGGGTCTGGGAGATCTTCGCCCCGGGCGTGGGGGCCGGGACGATCTACCGGTACGAGATCCTCGGCAAGGACGGGCACTGGCGCAGCAAGTCGGACCCGATGGCCCGGTGGACCGAGGTGCCGCCGGCCAATGCCTCCCGAGTGGTCGAATCCTCGTACGACTGGAGCGACCAGGAGTACTTGCAGGCTCGTTCGTCCGACCAGCACCACAAGCCGATGGCCATCTACGAGGTGCACCTGGGGTCGTGGCGGCTGGGGCTGAGCTACCGCGAACTGGCCACCGAACTCACCGATTACGTCGTGGACATGGGCTTCACGCACGTCGAGTTCCTGCCCGTGGCCGAGCACCCGTTCACCCCGTCGTGGGGCTATCAGGTCACCGGCTACTTCGCGCCGACCTCCCGGTTCGGCCACCCGGACGACTTCCGCTACCTGGTGGACGCGCTGCACCAGGCCGGCATCGGGGTCATCGTCGACTGGGTCCCGGCACACTTCCCCAAGGACGAGTGGGCGCTGGCCCGCTTCGACGGGCAGGCGCTGTACGAGTACGCGGACCCGCGTCGCGGCGATCACCCCGACTGGGGCACCCACGTCTTCGACTTCGGCCGACGCGAGGTGCGCAACTTCCTCGTCGCCAACGCCTTGTACTGGCTCGAGGAGTTCCACGTCGACGGCCTCCGGGTGGACGCGGTCGCCTCGATGCTCTACCTGGACTACTCCCGCAAGGACGGGGAGTGGGTGCCCAACCAGTACGGTGGCCGCGAGCACCTGGAGGCGATCGACTTCCTGCAGGAGGCCACCGCGACCTGCTACAAGCGGGTGCCCGGCTCGATGATGATCGCCGAGGAGTCCACCGCGTGGCCGGGGGTCACCAAGCCCACTGACACCGGCGGCCTGGGCTTCGGGTTCAAGTGGAACATGGGCTGGATGAACGACTCGCTGCGGTACATGGCCGAGAACCCCATGTACCGCCAGTACCACCACTCGGAGATGACCTTCTCTCTGGTGTACGCCTTCAGCGAGAACTATGTGCTGCCGATCAGCCACGACGAGGTCGTGCACGGCAAGAACTCGCTGCTGCGCAAGATGCCCGGCGACAACTGGCAGCAACACGCCAACGTGCGGGCCTTCCTGGCCTACATGTGGGGCCACCCGGGCAAGAAGTTGTTGTTCATGGGCTCGGAGTTCGCCCAGTCCGCGGAATGGAACGAGGGCCAGAGCCTGGACTGGTGGCTGCTGGAGTTCCTCCCGCACCATGGCACCCAGGCCCTCGTCCGCGACCTCAACACCCTGTACAAGAACACCCCGGCCCTGTGGCAGCGGGACCACGAGCCGGTCGGTTTCGAGTGGCTGGACGCGGACGACTACCAGCGCAACGTGCTGGCCTTCCTGCGCTACGACGCGGACCGCAACCCGGTGGCGGTGATCATCAACTTCGCCGGCAGCCCGCATGGCGACTACCGGATCGGCCTGCCCTTCGCCGGCGAGTGGATCGAGGCGCTGAACACCGACGCCGAGCCGTACGGCGGGTCCGGCGTGGGCAACCTGGGCCAACTCACCGCCCAGGAGATCGAATCGCATGGTCGTCCCGCCTCGGTGGTGATGACATTGCCGCCGCTGGGTGCGGTCTTCCTCACCCCGGCACCGGACAACCCCGGCCTGGGCCAGGCCTAGGGCCCCTTGGCGAGCCTCTGCGCCGCGGCGATCCGGCAGCGCGCTCTCGCCTCATGAGTCGCCTTGAAGTGCCGAAGGATTGAAGTGAACAGCGACTCGAGTCGGCCGTCCTGGATCGAGGTCCAGGACGGCCTGGATGGCGAGAGCGCGAGCCTGCGGCTGGGTGAGCCGGCCGATGCGCAGGTGCCCACCGCGGGCGTGGACCTGAGCCTGGTCGTGCACGACCTGCTGCGCCAGGTGGTGCGGGTGCAGGCGGTGCTCACGCCGTCTCCGGTGCTCACCGCCGCATGCCTGGCCGCCGGGTTGCGCCAGGAGGGGCGGATCCGTCGACCCGGTGGCGCGCACGACCTGTTGGTGGCTCGATTGCGCGAGGACGTCGACCCGCGCCAGGATCCGCTGCCGACCCTGGCCGCGGGCTTTGCGACCGTCCTTCGGGCGGCGGGCTGGTATATCAGCGATCCGGACGGGCGGGTGCTGATGGTCGACCCTGTCTACAAGGACGGTCTGGACATCCCCGGTGGCGTCTGCGACCCCGCCGAGGATCTGGCCACCACGGCCTGTCGCGAGCTCGCTGAGGAGCTGGGACTGCGTTGGCCGGTCGCCGATCTGTTGGCCCTGGATTTCGTGTTGGACAACGGCCGCCGGGGTGATCTGGAACTGGGCGTGTTCGACGGTGGGGTGCATCCGCCGGAGTTCGTGGACACGCTGACCCTTCCCGACGGCGAATTGTCAGGGGCTCGATGGATGCACCCGGACGACCTGGACGGGCACGGACCCCCGGCCTTCGTCCGTCGGCTGCGGTCGGTGCACCTGGCGCGCCGGCAGGCCAGGCTTCCCGGCCCCACCCTGATCCTGCGGGACGGCGTGGCGATCGAGCCGGGAGCTGCCACACGCTGACCCGGCCCGCAGGCCGCCACGAGATACCGCGCCCGGGCTCGGCCACTTGTCCCCGTGGCAAGACCGCTCCCGGACGCAGACGGCCCAGAACGCAGACGGCCCAGAACGCAGGCCGCTCAGAACAAGGCGCTGGACAAAGCCCGCCGTGCCTTGACGACCCGCTCGTCGTCCAGGCCGACCACCTCGAAAAGCTCCAGCAGCCGGTTGCGCACCCGATCCCGGTCCTCCCCCGCGGTCACCCGGACGAGGTCGATCAGACGCACGAAGGCGTCTTCGACGTGACCGCCGGCCACGTCCACGTCGGCCACCAGGAGGGCGGCGTCGATATCGGAGGGGTCGGCCGCCGAGGCCGCGCGGGCACTGGCCAGATCCACGGCCCCGATCCGCTGCAGCAGCGAGACCTGCGCGAGGCCGGCCTTGGCCATCGCGTCCGCCGGGTTCTCCGTCATGGCCTGCTGGTACGCCTCGACGGCCGCGTCGAGGTCGCCGGCCTCGAGCGCGTCGTAGGCCTTCTGATGCAAGGGTGGCAACTCCGGTTCGGCCTCCTCCTGCGCCGGCGCGGTCCCGTCGACGGTGAGGCGGCCGGAGACCCCGTTCTGCTCGGCCACGGAGAGCAGTTCGTCGAGCACCTGACGCACCTGGGCCTCTGGGAGGGCGCCCTGGAACAACGGAACCGGACGACCGGCGACGACCGCGAGCACGGTGGGTAGCGATTGCACCCGCAACATCGAGGCGATCTCCTTCTCCGCCTCCACGTCGATCTTGGCCAGCAACCAGCGTCCGCCGTCCTCCTGGACGAGTTTCTCCAGCACCGGGGACAGCTGCCGGCAGGGCTGACACCAGTCCGCCCACAGATCCAGGACCACCGGAACGGTGGACGACAGCCCCAGCACGCCTTCGAAGGTCTGGGCGGTCACGTCCAGCACCAGGGAGGGCACCGCGGCACCGCCACCCGCACCGGGCATGCCCGCCGGTCCAGCAGCGCCGGTGCCCGGACCGCTCGGCGGCTGGGAGGCGCGCCGAGTCATGGACGAGAGATCGACGGCGCCACGAAGGTTGAGTCCGCTTGGGCTGGGTGGGTTGCTCACTGCCTTGCTCCTGTTTGGCTGATCACTACTGGCTCATCATGTCTTGGGCTGATCATTGGTGGGCTCATCATGCCTGGCCGATCATTTCCTCGTTTCCGGGCCGAACACGGTCGTGCTGGAGTGCGGCCCGGGGGCGCCGCCAGGTTGACGGACCATCCGAACCCTACGTGGCCCGGGCCGGTAGCGCCGACATCCCACCGGTACCAGCTAGGTCCGGCTAGGTCCGGCACGCGCCCGGCCGGGCGCTGTCGAGCACCGCCGCCGGGCGGTCCAGTATCCCTGCCGCGCGGTGCAGGCCGAGGACCGGGTGAGGTCAGGTTCAGGACGCGGTGACGCTGGTCACCCAGTCCTGGCCCGCCACCACCTGGATCTGCTCCTGGGAGGTGGCCGCAGGGATAGCCAGCGCCACCAGGATGAGCCGGGTCTGGGTCATCTGCTTGGTCACTGTCGAGATGCCGGACAGGGCCTGGGCGTCCTCGGGCAACGGCTGTTGGTAACCCTCGTGCGCTACCAGGGTGAGGTCCTGGGCCAGTTCACCGAGCACGATGGTGCCACCGTCGGCATCGTCGAAGGCCCACAGCACCCCGGTGCTGTGGTCGGAGAAGGTCACCTCGAAGCATCCTGCGCAGTCCACCGTGAGGCGCTTTCGGATGTCCTCCTGCTGGCCGACGATCTGGTCGGTCAGCCGCGAGCCCGCCATCCGGTCGGCGCCGGGCGGGCCGGCCTGCCCGAGAACGGCCGCGTAGAAGTCCAGGGCCTGGCGCGGCGCCATCGCGACCCCGGTGGAGTCCTCGATGCCGCGCACCGTGACGCCCTGCCGGATCGGGGCGGTGCGGGGCATGGTGGCCCCCGGCTGCATGCTCATCACCGCGCTGAGCAGGTAGGGCGCGCGGGGGGTGCGCTGGGTGAGCACGAGCAACTCCGGCAGTGGGTCGGCCTCGCCGTCGCGGGTGACCACCAGCACCGACCGGGGCCAGTCCGAGGCTGTGGGCACGGCCGCTTGCAAGAGTTCACCGCCGACCGGGGTGGGCCCGGGCAGGGTCGGGTTCTTGGTGAGCATCTCGTAGCGCGCGGCCCGGGTGGACATCACCGTGCCGTCGGCGTACTGGGCGAGCAGTTCGGTGTCGCGTCTGCCGTCGGCGACCGCGATGCCCTTGACGATCCGGTCCAGGATCGTGTCCAACTGACTGCCCGCCAATACCGGGACCACCTCACTGGTGGGGCGCGGGCTGGGTTGCGGCAGGGCGACGGCGGAGCACCCGGTCACGGTGGCCAGCAACAGGACCGCGACCGCGACCCACCAGCGACGCCGCGGCCCCCCGGTGGGATCGACCGAGGTACGTCGCGGGCTCGCTGGATGAGCGTTGCGGCCGTTCACGCCCGGCCCCCGTCCTGGCCGCCTCGGCGGGCACCGCCGGTACCTACCCCGTCCCGATCGGACTCCGACGACCGGGCGGGATCCTTGACCAGGGAGACCTTGGGCCGAAGGGTCGTGGCGACCTCCTCGGCGGCCGCCCTGCGGGAGCGGACGAACAGGCTGATGGCCATCGCCGCGGCGACGAGCAGCAGAACGCCCCCAGCCACCACCAGCGGCGTCGCGTAGGGGGTCACCACCGCCTGCGGCCAGGTGAAGGTGATCGAGGTGGGTCCGCTCTGCCCCCCGGCGGTGCCGAAGAGCAGCAGGAAGCGTCCGGTTGTCTCCCGGTAGGTGTACTGGGTCTGGCCCTTGCCGCTGGTCTGATCGATCCACAGTTGGGAGGCGGCCGGGTCGGGGGTGTCGAGACTGCCCTGCCTGGTCGCCACGCCCAGCCGGTTGTCGGCGGCCAGACCGGTGATGGTGGCCGTCTCGGCGTCCCCGACCCACGCCTGCACGTCCTGTTGCCGGCCCCGGGCGATGATCAGGGTGGACTCCGGCGAGCCCTCGGCGGTGACCAGCACCGGCCCGGGCAGCATCTCCAGCACCCCCGGCGCGGTGACCACGAGCGGGGTGTTGGCCTGGATCTCGGTGCTGGCCCGGTAGCTGGAGTCCGGCAACCAGACGGTGCGCATGGCGATACCTGCCCCGATCGCCGCCACGCCCAGGATGACGACCACCGCAACCACGGGCCACCTGACCCACCGCGCCCGACGCGCCACGCCCGCTCCTTCTCCTGCTCGCAAACCCCGGCCCACGTCTCGCGTCCGGCTCCTCGGGCGCGCGATCGTCCTGGACCCTCGCGCAACCGGCCTGTCGCGTGCCTCACGAGACGCCGCGATCCACCAGTCAACCCTAGGTGGCGGCCCCAGCGCACCGAAATCGCCGGTTTCATACACACTCCACACGCGGGTCTCTCGCCGGCTCCCTCGACGTCTCGCATGGGGAGCCCTCAACCCCGCCTTCAGGCCAGACCACCCTCGCGGCGCGGGAACCAGATCGTCCACCGAGGCGTCACAGGTCCGCCACGCCCACCTGCTCTGGACACCGGCATCCGGCAGAGTGCGAGACCGGCCGTGAGGGACCAGCGATGACTGAAGACGAAAGCCACTCCCGGGTCGGCGACGTCCCGGAACCACAGCGGCGCGGCCCGGCACCCACCGGGCCCAGACGTCGGCGCTGGGCGCGGCCGGTGGTGGCCGCCGGCGCGGCACTCGCCCTGACCCTGACCACCGCCTCGATCATCACCTCGGCGCCCCCGGCTGCCGCCGCCCTGACCAGGTTCGAGACCTGCGACGCCGTGGACCAGTGGTTCACCGAGCCGCTGCTGGCGCACGTGGGCCCGTACGGGCTGAACGACCCGTCGGTTTCCGGAATCGGCCTACGCGGTGGGCCGGCCCTGGCGAGCCCGCAATCAGCCCCGGACGCGACCGTCATGGCGCAGACCGAGGGACCTACCACCGACAGCGTCGCCGACGCGGTGGCCAACGGGAGCACCGGGACCAATGTCCAGGAAGCGGGGGTGGACGAGCCTGACGTGATCAAGGCTCGCGACGGCCTCGTCCTGACGATCTCCGGCGCCGATCTGGTCACGCTGGACACCAGCGCCGGCCAGGCGCGGGTGCTGGGCCGGCTGGAGCTGCCCGAACGCCGTGCCAGCCCCGGTGATGCCCAGCCGGCCGTCGCGTTGGGGCTGCCCTCCTCCCTTGTGTGGTCCGGCGACCGCGTGCTCGTGCTCACCACCCGGTACGCCTGGCCGGTGACCGGTTGGGGTCCGGTCGGCGGTCCCGCGGTCGACGCTGCGGTATCGACATCGATGGTCGGCCAGGAGTCGACGGTGATGACCGTCGTCGACGTGTCCACCCCGGCCGCTCCCCGGATCGTCACCAGCAGCGAGATCGAGGGTGGTCTGGTGGACGCCAGGCTGATCGACCCCGGCACGCCCGATCAGGCATCGGTCCGGGTGGTGACCAGCACCACGCCACTGCCTCAGTTCGTGCTACCCGGCCCGCTTCCCAGCTCGATCCAACCTCGGATCCCGGGTGCGGTGGACTCCGTCGCCCCCTCCGCTGGCACCGGTGCCCCGGCGCCTGAGAGTCCCGATGAGGTCAGCGACGGCGGTGAGCCCCCCTCGGCCTGGGACGAGTCCTCTGCGGCGGCCGAGAACAAGCGCCGACTGCGGGACCTGGGCGGGCGCGACTTCCTCCCCCACCTGCTCTCGCGCGACGCGGACGGCGTCGTGCGCTCCCGGACGCCGGCCATCGAGTGCGCGGATCTGGCCCACCCGGGCGAGTACACCGGCCCGTCCGTCCTCACCGTGTCAACCCTGCGGTTGGACCAGGTCAACCCCGGCAGCGAACCGGTGGCCTCACGGACCGCGCTGACCGCCGAGGGCAACCTGGTGTACAGCAGCCGCGACCGGCTCTATGTGGCCACTTCGCGGTGGTGGAGTTCCTTCGACGCGTCGAGTCCCGCTGCGGACGGCTCGGTGGACAGCACGTCCATCCATGCCTTCGACCTGACCTCTGCCAGCACCACCAGCTACCTGGCCTCCGGCCAGGTGCCCGGCACCGTGATCGGCCGCTGGGCGTTCTCCGAGCGGGCCGGGGTGCTGCGGGTCGCGACCACCCGCACCCTCGCGCCCGACGGCACCGACGGCACCGACAGCATGGACGGCGGCGCGGGCGGCGGCGACAGCCTGGTCCCCGCGGTCTCGCCCACCGAGAGTTCGGTGCTCACCCTCGGCGAGGAGGCAGACCAGCTCGTGGTGCTCGGCAGGGTGGACGGCCTCGGGCCCGGGGAGCGGATCCAGTCGGTGCGCTGGTTCGACGACACCGCCTATGTGGTGACCTTCCGCCAGACTGATCCGTTGTACGTGGTGGACCTGCGTGATCCGGCAGCACCCACGGTCACGGGCGAGTTGAAGGTGCCCGGCTTCTCCGCCTACCTGCACCCGATCGGCTCACACCGTCTCCTCGGGGTAGGCAGCGCCGGCGACGAGAGCGGCCTCACCACCGGCATGCAAGTCTCGGTCTTCGACGTGAAGGATCCGAGGGCACCGCGGCTGGTGGACTCCGCCGAGGACCCGCAGGCGTTTGCGTCCGCGGGCCGGGACGCGCGTGCCTTCTCCTACCTGCCGGACCAGGCGACCGCGGTCCTGCCGGTGGACACGCTGGGCGGGCAACCGTCCCCGGGCAGTGCGTCGGCGGTCTTTGCGTATCGCGTCGCCGAGGACGGCACGCTCGCGGCTCCCGCCGTACTGGACACCGGAGGATGCGTGGCCGAACGCGCTATCCCGGTGGACTCTTCGGGGTCCCGTCTGGCGGTCCTGTGCCAGGCGCTGTCCTGGCCACCTCCGAGTGGGGACGACACGTGGCTGAACCAACTCATCGTCACCGATTCGGCATTGATCGAGGCCTCGCGGGTGGCCTTCTGACCGCATCTGTTCACCGACCACTCAAACCATTACAATGATGGTCATGGAAGAGTCGGCGCCAGACCAAGCCAGCCAGGATGAGGGACCACTCGCCGGTATCCGGGTGCTCGAGTTGGGGTCGATGTACGCGGCCCCCACGGCTGGGCGGATGCTGCGCGACTTCGGTGCCGAGGTGATCAAGGTCGAGGATCCGAAGGTGGGCGACTTCGCGCGGCAGTGGCAGCCCGCGCACAACGGCCTGGCCATCGGCTACACCCGACTCAACTCCGGCAAGCGCTCGCTCGGCATCGACCTGCGCAGCGCCGACGGCCGCGATCTCGTGCGGCGCCTGTCCGCGAGTTGTGACGTCCTGATCGAGAACTTCCGGCCGGGCCGGATGAAGGCGTGGGGCCTGGGGTACGAGGCGCTTTCGGCCGACAACCCGGGCTTGGTGATGACGCATGTGAGCGGCTTCGGGCAGACCGGCCCGTACCGCGAGCGCCCGGGATTCGGCACCGTTGCCGAAACAGCCAGCGGCTTCGCCTTTCTCAACGGCTGGCCACAGACCCCGCCCACCGCTCCCCCTTTCGGTTTCGCTGACTCCATCGCCGGGATCTCAGCGGCTTTCGGTACGGCCATGGCGTTGTACCAGCGGGGCGTCACGGGGGTGGGCAGCGAGGTGGATGTCGCGCTGTACGAGCCGCTGATGTTCATCCTGGGCGACGCCGTGCTCAACTACACCTCGTCCGGAACCATCATGCAGCGGCACGGCAACTCCTCCGGTGCGGCATCCCCGCGCGGGATCTACCAGGCGGCCGACGACGGGTGGCTGGCGATCGCTGGCTCCAACCAGGCCATCGCGATGCGACTGTTCGACGCGATGCAGCGTCCCGAACTGAAGACCGATGAGCGTTACAGCACCAACGAGGCACGGATGGCGAACAACGAGTCGCTGCAGGAGATCGTGCGTGGCTGGGTGGGCAGTTACCCGCGCGACGAAGCCCTGGCGATCCTGGAGAAGTTCGAAGTCGTCGCGGCCGCCGTCAACGATGCCAGCGACATCGCCTCCGATCCACACTTTCTCGACCGCACCCTGTCGGTGGTCTCGGGCTCGATGCTGGGTGAGCGCCCACTGGTGCCTGGCCCGGTGCTGCACATGTCGGGCTACCGCGGGCCACGCTACGAGGGTGTCGCGCAGATCGGCGAGCACACCCAGGAGGTCCTCACCGAGTTGCTCGGCCTGGACGACGAGGAGGTCGCAAGGCTCAGACAGACCGGAGCTTGCTCGTAGGCCGCCACGCCCGGCGGGCGTCCCATCGGTGTGGGGGTGCCAGCTCTGTCAGTGGCCGGCCGCCCGCCAGCCCCTCGGGCAAGCCCGACACGCTAATGGTGTGTATAGGCGATTACGTCCTGCGAAGTACGGTTCACGTTCATACTGAAGGTAGCGTTCTCACTCCGAGCACGCTCAGACCAAGCAGGTGATCCATGACAGCCATTCCCGGTAAGCCGCCGAAGACGGCCATCCTGGTTGCTCAGCGGATTGTCAACGACATCAACAAACGCGGCAACGAGATCGGGGACCGGCTGCCCCCGGAGCGGATCATGCTCGAGAGCTACGACGTGGGCCGCGGGACGCTGCGTGAGTCGTTGCGCTTCCTGGAGTTGCAGGGGGTGTTGAGCCTCAAGCCCGGGCCCGGCGGCGGTCCCATCGTGGAGCGGCCCGATGCATCGAGTCTGGCCACCTCGTTGATGTTGTTGCTGCAGTTCTCGCACGTGCCCTTCCGCACCGTCGCCGAGGCTCGCGTCGGTCTGGAGCCGCTGATGGCCGAACTGGCAGCCCAGCGGATGGACGATGCCAGCCTGGCCCAGCTCAGCGCGAGCGTCGAGCGGATGCAGACCAACCTGCGTGACGAGAGTGTCTTCCTCGAGGAGAACAAGCGCTTCCACGAACTCATCGCGCACGGCTCGGGCAATGCCATCTTCGGCTACCTCGTCGACGCTCTGCTGGGCATCCTGGACGGGTCGGCGATCGGCATCGACTATCCCGAGCACCGCCGCAAGCGGGTGATCGAGGCGCACCACAAGATCCTTCGTGCCCTGCTGGACCGTGACTCCGCGGCCTCGGCGGCGGCGATGACCGACCACATCAACCAGTACGTCAACTACGCCGAGCGCAAGTTCCCCGAGGTGCTCAAGGCGCCCATCGTCTGGCGACCGGGGATCTGAGCGGGCGCCTGCCACCGGCCCCATCCCCCGGGGCCGGGCGGGCACAGCCGCACTGCGCGACCATGCCCGCCGGCAGCACTCAGCTGACGCCGGTGCGCTGCTCGGCCTCGGTGAGGTCCACCGCGCCTTCGGGGTCCCGGGTGAGGACGAAGCCGCGGTATCCGTCGGCGGCCACCTCGTCGCAGATCACCCGGTACTGGTCGAGCCCACCGACGTAGGACATCATCACCGGTGGCTTGCCCGGGATGTTGGCGCCGGTGTACCAGGAGTTGCCCTCCGGGTAGAGGGTGTGGGTGGCCAGTTCCGCGCAGGTCCGGGTCCACTCCTGCTGGGCCTGCGGGTCAGCCTCGACGACCTCGACGCCGTCGGCCCGCCACTGCTTGATCGCATCGGCGATCCAGTCCACGTGCTGCTCGATCGCACACACCACGTTGGTGAGCACGTTCGGGCTGCCCGGCCCGGTGATGGTGAGCAGGTTCGGGAAGCCGGAGACGGCCAGGCCCAGGTAGGTGACCGGTCCGTCCATCCACGCATCGGCCAGCCGATGACCATCCCGTCCGGTGATGTCGATGTTCAGCAGCGGCCCGGTGACCGCGTCGAAGCCGGTGGCGAAGACCACCGCGTCCACCTCGTAGTCGGCACCCTCGGTGCGGATACCGTGCGGGGTGAAGGTGACCAGGGGCTCCTCCCGCAGGCTGACCAGGTCGACATTGTCCCGGTTGTAGGTCTCGAAGTAGTCGGTGTTGAGGGTCATCCGCTTGGCGCCCAGGGGGTACGTCCGCGGCGAGAGCTTCTCGGCCAGTTCGGGATCGGTGACCTTCTGACGGATCTTGGACCGGAAGAACTCCGAGATGGTGTCATTGGCATCCCGGTTGGTGAACAGGTCCGGGTAGCAGGCGATCAGGTCGATGGCGCGATGCCGATTCCACCTGTCCTCGTACGTCGCCTCCCGCACCTGCGGTGAGTCGTCCATCGCCGACTGGGTCAGCGTCTCGGTGTGCTGGCCCGACGGGGTCGTGCGCGACTTGTGCACGTAGTCCTCGAAGTTGTCGACGAAGGTGCGGTACTCGGTGTCACTCAGGGGCAGAGGGCCGTAGTCCAGGGAGAACGCCGGCGTGCGCTGGAAGACGGTGAGATGACTGGCCTGCTTGGCCACCTCCGGGATCACCTGGACCCCGGACGATCCGGTACCGATGACAGCAACCCGCTTGCCGGTGAAGTCCACACCCTCATGCGGCCAGCGGCTCGTGTGGTAGGTCTCGCCGTGGTACTGCGACAGCCCCGGGAAGCCAGGCACCTGACCAGCCGAGAGGCACCCCACAGCGGTGACGAGGTAGTGGCAGGCGATGTTCTCGCCGTCGTCGGTGGTGACCACCCAGCGGTTCTCGGCCTCGTCGTACGCTGCGGCGACGACCCGGGTGTTGAACCGGAAGTGCTCGCGGACGCCGACCCTGTCGGCCACATCGTTGAGGTACTGCAGGATGACCGGCTGGGAGGGGTAGCGCTCGTCGGGACGGTATTCGTCGACGATCGTCTTGTCGAAGGTGAACTGGTACTCCAGGCTGATGCAATCGCATCGCGCACCGGGATAGCGGTTCCAGTACCAGGTCCCTCCGACGTCCGAACCGGCCTCGTAGGCCTGCACGCTCAGGCCCAGGCCTGCTAGTTGGCGAACGGCGTCGATGCCGGAGAATCCGGCGCCGACCACCACCGCATCGACGGTACGGGACGGTTCGGGGATCGAGGTGGGGACGACATGTGGTGCGGGGGCGGACATCTGGGGCTCCTTCGGCTCAGAATCGTGTGTTCGTGTCGTTGGCTGATGTCGGGCGCCACGAGCGGACGCAGGGATGTGTGTGGGCTGGAACTTGGCGGGTCGATGGCATGAGTCGATGGCATGAGTCGATGGCATGAGTCGATGGCTGTCGCGGAGCATTCCCCCGAATCCGGTGACGATCGGTTGGACATTCAATCGGGCATTCACGGTTGACAATGGCTAATGAATCTTTACGCCCCTCTGTTGCTATTCATGGATAAATCGGACATGGGACAGTGAAACGTGTCACCAATGGTGAGCTTCTGGTGCCGACGGCCACGCTGATGGGGCCTGCTCGAGCCGACGGGTCAGGTCGGTCCCGACACCGTGTGCGCGCCAGGATCGACCCGCAGCAGCCGGGCGAGGTTCCCGCCCAGGATCTGGGTCAGTTCGTCGTCGCGAAGGCCGAGTCCGCGGATCGCGTCGAGTTCCTCGCGGGGGGAGGTCATCGGCCAGTCCGAGCCGAAGATGACCCGCTCGGTGCCGTGGTTGCGGATCAGCCGGCGCACCCGATCGGGCTGCAAGGTGGCCAGGCTCGGCGGCCACGAGGTCTCCAGCACGACGTCCGCCCCGTTGAGCATCTCCTCGGCGTCGTCCAGGATCTTGTAGCCACCGAAATGGCAAGCCATCAGGCGCAACTCGGGGAACTGCCGGGAGATGTCGCGGATCATCGTCGGGCTGGACAGGCTGTTGCGGTAGGCGTCCCCGCCCTCCCCGACGTGGGTGATCACCGCGATCTCGTCCCCGAAGGCCTCGAACAGCTCCCACAACCGAGGGTCGTCGAGGGCGAAGTCCTGGAAGAGCGGATGAAGTTTGACGGCTGTGATGCCGTGCCGGCGCAGGCTGTCCAGGTTCTCCTGGACGTCGATCCCGACATGCACGGTGCCGAAGCCGAGTCTGCCCGGCCCCAGCAGTCCAGCGACGAACTCGTTGACCCGGTCGACGTGGCGGGCCTCGTTGGCGATTCCCATGCAGCAGCTGATGTGCACCCCGCTGCCGCTCATGTCGTCCATCAGGCCGCTGACGGTGCCATTCCCGCGGGCCACCAGGCCCGGTACCGGGTTCCCACCCAGAGCCAGCGCCGCGATCTTGTCCGGCCACACGTGGGTGTGGGCGTCGATGACCAACTCACTCATGCGGGCGGCTCCCCTCGGTCTCCAGGACTGCATGCCGTTCGACGGCGGACGCTCGCGGCCTGCTCATAGCTTGCCGCTCTCCCCGCCGTCCACGACGAAGATCCCGCCGGTGGTGAAGGGCGAGGCAGGGGACACCAGCAGGCAGGTCAACGGCACGATCTCCGCCGGATCCGCCATCCGGCCGGCCGGGATCTTGGCCACCCGCCGGCTGAGCAGGTCCGGTGACTCGGTCACCGCCTTCTGCGCCTCGGTGCGAAACGCCCCGGGGGCGATGCAGTTCACCTGGACGTTCTTGCCGGCCCACTCCGCTGCCAGGGCCTCGGTGAAGCGAACCACCGCGCCCTTGGAGGTGGAGTACGCCACCAGGTGCGGTTTGCCCCGCACACCGGTGGTGGAGGCGACGTTGACGATCCTGCCGCCGCCTTGGGCGATCATCGCCCGGCCCGCCTCCTGGGCGAGCCGCATCGGCGCAAGCACGTTGACCGTCAACGCATCTCGCCAGATCGTCGGATCCTGATCGACGAACTTGCCGGCGGGTGCGATGCCTGCGTTGTTGACCAGGCCGTCGATGCGGCCGTGCCGCTCCAGCACCGTCTCCACCAGCCCCGCGACCGCGTCCTCATCGCGCATGTCCACCGCCGCGGTACTGATCGCACCGGCGCCGGAGGCGGCAAGGGACTCCAATGCCTCGACCGACCGCGCCGCGGCGACCACGGTGGCGCCCTCGGCGGCGAGCGCACCCGCCATCGCTGCGCCGAGGCCACGGCTGGCTCCGGTCACCAGGACAACATTGCCCTGCAGGCCCAGATCCATCTAGATCCCCTTCTTCACGAGTCGACGCGCCAGAGAGTCCAGCAGCACCTCGGTGGCCCCTTCGTAGATGCGCAGCGGGCGCGCATTGCGATACAGCCGTTCGATCTTCGATCCGCGCACCAAGCCGAAACGGCCCATCACCTGCAAGGAGGAGTCCACCACCCGACCAGCGGCCTCGGTGGCCGAGACCTTGGCGATGGAGGAGTAGTCCAGATGGGCGAGCGGGTCGGCACCGGCCAGCGCGGCGGCCCGGTAGGTGATGGCCCGCGCGGATTCCACCTCCACCCAGTTCTGGGCGAGCTTCTGCGAGACCGCACCGAGCTTGGCCAAGGGGGCTCCGAACTGCTCGCGGGTGCTGGTGTGCCGCAGAGCCTCGTCCAGCGCGGCCTGGGCCAGGCCCACCGCCGAGCCGGCCACCGTGACCCGGAAGACCGCCAGCGTGGCCAGCATCAGGGAGAACGCCTTGCCGGGCACCCCGAGACGATGATCGGCCGGCACCCTGACGTCGTCGAAGGTGAGTTCGCCGAGGATGTGCGGCGCGATCAGCCCGTCGCCCTTCTCGATGCGCAGGCCGGGCGTGGACGACGGCACCAGGACCATCGAGTAGCCCTCGCCTTCACGTGCGAGCACGCAGTAGAAGTCCGCCGCTCCCCCGTTGGTGATGAACGACTTTCGGCCGTTCACCGTGATCACGTCGGCGCTCTCGGTGAGCGTGGTGGTGATCGCACGCAGATCCGAGCCCACCTCCGGCTCGGTCAACGCCAGGCCGGCGATCGCCTCGAGTGCGGCGACCTTCGGCAGCCAGCGTTGTTGTACGGACGGGTTGCCCCCCACGGCCAGGGAGTAACTACCCACCCCCTGCATGCCGAACATCGAGTCGAGGTGGGCCGAGGAGTACATGAGGGCCTCGCGGATCACCGCGATGGTGAGCGGGTTCGGGCTCTCGTCGACTCCGCCGTAGGCGGCGGGAACCACGTACCGGGCCAGCCCGCTGTCCTTGAGCAGGGCGAGAACCGTGGGGTGGACCTCGACATACTCGTCGGCCTCGTCGGCGATCTCCTCGACCCTGGCAGCCACCTCACGGGCAACCTGTTGCGCCTTGCGGCATTCAGGGTCCAGATCGAAGGGGTTCTGTGCCATGGCTCTTCACTCCTGTCATGGTTCGCGCGACGTGGGTTGCCAACCGGCGGACCCCGCCAGCCGATCCGATCACATCAGCGTCGTTGGTCG
This sequence comes from Actinomycetales bacterium, assembly GCA_047974565.1. Taxonomy (GTDB): domain Bacteria; phylum Actinomycetota; class Actinomycetes; order Actinomycetales; family CAWJMD01; genus JBDIAG01. Next base: position 5,835 of record JBKECN010000055.1, on the reverse strand, counting down.
AACTTACGGCCCAAGAGTTCTGAGACCACCCGGATGCGTTGCATGGTCGGTGTTCCCCCGGCCACCGCCCACCCGTGGGCGTCCCGGTGCAGACGTTCCAGGCCGTACTCCTCGGTGAGGCCGTTGCCACCGTGCAGTTGCATGGCCAGGTCGGTGACCTGCTTGGCCATCTCGTTGGCGGTGATCTTGGCCAGCGAGACGGCGAGTGGCTCAGGCAGGCCGTCCGGGGATTCCACGGTGGTCGCGGCGGCTCGGTCTCGCAGCAACCGGGCGGCCTCCACCGCCAGGACCATGTCGGCCAGAGTCACCTGCACGCTTTGGAACTCGACGATCTGCTTGCCGAACTGCTCACGTTCCTGCACGTAGCGCACGGTGCGGTCCAATGCCTCCTGACCAATGGCCAGACTCATTGTCGTGTTGCCGAGCCGTTCGATGGAGAAGATCCCGAACAGACGGCCGAAGCCACCCGCCGGCACGACGATGTTCTCCTCCGGCACCTCGACATTGTCGAAGTACAGGTCGGCCGAGGGGATGCCTCGAAAGCCCATCAGCCGCTCGCAGGCACCGAAAGACAGCCCCGACGTGCCATTCTCGACCAGGACCGCGCCGATCGCCCTGGAGCCGGGAGTGTCGTCGAGGCGGCAGTAGACGAGGTAGACGTCTGCCTCACCGCCGTTGGAGATCCAGCGTTTCGTGCCGTTCAAGCACAACTTGCCACCGATGCTCTTCGCGGCGGTGCGCATGTCCGTGGCAGCGGAGCCGGCGTCCGGCTCGGAGATGGCGACCGCCATGGTCAGGTCGCCGGCCACGATGCCGGGCAGGTAGCGCTGCTTCTGTTCGGGGGTACCCAGCCGGGCCAGTACTTGGGCAGGGCCCGTGTTGGCCTCAAAGATCTGGAAGGCGGCCGGCCGGCAGACCTTGGCGAACTCCTCAATCGCCACCAGCGCGGCGGGCAGCGGCATCGCCGAGCCCCCGTACTCTTCGTCATGCACGATGCCCAGGAAGCCCAGTTCGCCCAGCTGGCGTCGCTGTTCCAGCGAGACAGGCGTGCGGGCGGCGTCCATGTCGTCGGCGAGGGGACCGTATACGTCCGTGGCCACCCGTGCAGCAAGCTCACGGATCTCGCGGGTGTCATCCATTGACCAACCTCCTTGGGTTGTAATCATTATCCTGAATTCGGGGGCCGTCAAGGGCTCTGGCGTCCGATTCGGGGGCAACCCGGTCTGGCTTGCGACGCCAGCCGAGGTGGTGCGGCATGATGTCACGAACTGTCACACCCTCGGCTCCGCGACACTTCGATGGGAGGCCGGGACCGCCATGGGCGCCACGAGTGCAGCACTCACGGTCTGGCACTGAGGTCTGGCCAACTCGTGACAATCATGATAATCAATATGCATGGTCGACGTAGACGCACGAGACGCCGTCATCATCGATGCGGTCCGTACCGCGAGTGGACGGGGCAAAGCCGGTGGCGCGCTGTCGCAGGTGCACCCGGTGGATCTGCTGGCGCAGACCTTCCAGGCTGTGTTCGCCCGCCACGATATCGATCCGGGAATCGTCGATGACGTGATGATCGGTTGCGTCTCCCAGGTGGGGGAACAGTCCGCCACGCCGGGGCGAATGGCCTGGTTGGGGGCCGGGTTCCCGGCGAGCGTGCCGGCCACCACCATCGACCGCAAGTGCGGTTCGAGCCAGCAGGCTGTCCACTTCGCAGCCCAGGCGATCCAGTCCGGGCAGGCGGATCTCATCGTCGCCGGCGGCGTGGAGTCGATGAGCCGGGTGGTGATGGGCTCGGCACGGATGGGTGCCGATCCGTACGGGGCAATGGTGGCCGAACGTTACGCGCCGGGCCTGGTGTCGCAGGGCGTCGCGGCCGAACTTGTGGCAGCACGGTGGAAGCTCGACCGCGGGCAACTCGACGAGTATTCCGCGCGCTCCCACGAGCTCGCCGAGGCGGCCCGTGGCGCCTTCGCCCGCGAAATCGTCCCGATCACCACCCCGGACGGGGTCTTCGACTCCGACGAATCCATTCGAGCCGGCACCACGCCCGCGAAACTCGCTGGGCTCCAGGCAGTTTTCCGTACCGAGCCACTCAGCGAGCGCTTTCCGGACGTGCAGTGGAGCGTCACCGCAGGGAACTCCTCCCAGATCACCGACGGCGCCTCGGCCCTCATCGTCACCAGCGGCGAGACCGCCAAGCGACTCGGTCTGCGTCCGCGCGCCCGCATCCATTCGATGGCCGTCTGCGGGGATGACCCGCTGCTCATGCTCACCGCACCGATCCCGGCCACCGAGAAGGTGCTCGCCCGCAGCGGCGTGCGGTTGCAGGACCTCGACCACGTGGAGATCAACGAGGCCTTCGCCCCGGTGCCACTGGCCTGGATGGCGGAGTTCGACGTGGATCCGGCCCGGGTGAATCCGCGCGGCGGTGCCATCGCGCTAGGCCACCCGCTGGGTGCGTCCGGGGCCAGGCTGATGACCACGATGGTCCATGCCCTGGAGGACAACGACCAACGACTTGGGCTCCAGCTCATGTGCGAGGCGGGCGGCATGGCCAACGCGACCATCATCGAGCGGCTCTGACTCCCACAACCACGATCCACCCGGACCCCGGACGACCCTTGTTCAACGATCAGCTAACAGCCCAGGAGGAGCAGTGCAGCTCAACGCAGCATCGGCCGTGGTGACCGGCGGGGCCTCAGGACTCGGGGCCGCCACCGCCCGGCGGCTGGCGGACGCCGGCGCCCACGTCGTCATTCTGGATCTGCCGACCTCGGACGGCGCAGCCTATGCGGCTGAGCTGGGCGGCACCTTCGCCCCCGCGGACGTCACCGACCCCGACGCGGTGGATGCGGCGATGGACGCCGCCGAAGCAGCCGGCCCCTTACGAGTGCTGGTGAACTGCGCCGGTCGCGGCGGCACCGTCCGGCTCGTGGACCGGGACGGCAACCCGGGATCGCTGGACCTGTACGAGAGCATCGTGCGGGTGAACCTCATCGGCACCTTCAACGTGCTGCGCCTGGCGGCAGCCCGGATGGCCCGCAACGAACCTCTCGACGGCGACCGCGGAGTGTGCGTGCTCACGTCCTCGGTGGCCGCGTACGAGGGCCAGATCGGTCAGATTCCCTACGCCTCGGCCAAGGCCGGGATCGTCGGTATGACGCTGGTGGCGGCCCGCGACCTGGCCACCAAGGCGATCCGGGTGTGCACCATCGCCCCCGGGGTCTTCGATACCCCGATCCTGGCCAGGTTCTCCCAGGAGATCAAGGACGGCCTCGGAGCACAGGTCCCCCACCCACCGCGACTGGGGCACCCGGACGAGTTCGCCAAGCTCGCCATGAGCATCGTCGACAACCCGATGATCAACGGCGAGACCATCCGCCTGGACGGCGCGATCCGGATGAGCCCGCGATGAGCAGCCCTGACACTGCGCAGACCATCGACGCCCAGAGCGAGCGGCACCTGGACGTCCGCCGGGACGGCCGGGTTCTCGTGCTGACCATGAACCGGCCGAAGGCCCGCAATGCGATGTCTCTGCAGATGGCCACCGAGATCGCGCAGGCGCTCACCGAACTCGACTCAGACCCGAGCCTGAGCGTCGCAGTGATCACCGGATCCGGTGGGACCTTCTGCGCTGGAATGGATCTCAAGGGCTTCGCCCGGGGTGAGCGACCGGTGATCGAGGGCCGAGGGTTCGCCGGGCTGGTGCAACGTCCCCCGACCAAGCCGTTGATTGCGGCAGTGGAGGGGTACGCGCTGGCTGGCGGGTTCGAGATCGTGCTCGCCTGCGACTTGATCGTGGCGTCCCGGGAGGCGACCTTCGGGTTGCCCGAGGTCAAGCGAGGCCTCACTGCCGCCGCCGGAGGGTTGATGCGTCTGCAGCACCGGATTCCCTATCACCTGGCGATGGACCTTGTTCTCACCGGGCGGATGTGGCCGGCGACGGACGCGGCGCAGGTGCACCTGGTGAACCGGCTGGCCGACAAGGGCCAAGCGCTTGACGAGGCGCTCGCCTTGGCCCAACAGGTCGCGGCCAATGCGCCACTGGCGCTGGCCGCCTCCAAGCAGGTCTTGGTCCGCTCGGCCGACTGGCCGCTGGCCGAGCAGTTCGCCCGACAGGAGGAGTGGGTCAACCCGGTACGCCAGTCCCTGGACGCCAAGGAGGGCGCAACTGCCTTCGTGGAGAAGAGGGATCCCATCTGGCGAGGCGAATAGCGCGATCTGCACGTTCCGGGTCTGCCCGGGTGTCCCCGCGTTCAACTCGTGGTGACGGCTGCTGGTCCGGTAAGGAGGTCCCGCCACCTGTGAGCCGTGGCTCGCGGCAACTCGGTTGCCAGATCTGGCAATCCGCAGCAGCTGCGGACGACGCACTCACGTGTGTCGGCGCGTGAGGCGTTATTTGGGTCCATGACCAACAAAGCCCCAGGCGGCCAGCCACATCGCCCAACAGCAGCAGGACCTACTCGCCAGCTGCCTTTCGAAGACACTCAGGACTTGACGCCAAGCGCGGCTTGATCGGTCGCCGCCAGCCGAATGTATGGTGCCGCATTGCCGCGTGAGGCTCAGGGAGCGGTGGGCGCAGGTCTGGGACAGACCAGCTCCACGGGCACGGTCACGTTCATCCCTCCGACGTTGGAGATCACCAAGACCGGTCAGGAGGAAGAGGTCGACGGGGTCCGGATCGTCTTCCAGATGGCGCCCGACTCCGAGGCACCCTCGGAGGGGCTCTTCCATTTCCCTCACCTCAAGGCCCTGTGCTCGGCCGAGGACGCAACCCACACCCACCACAACCTGCTGACCCTTCGAGGCGCGGTCGTACGCGATCCGCACGGCTGGTCCAACCACCCGACCGAGACCATCGATCTTTTCGGTGCCGAGGCAGAGGTTGTCCTCGCCTCTCATCACTGGCCCACGTGAGACAACGAGCGCGTCGTGAAGTTCCTGTCATTGCAGCGCGACCTCTACGCATACCTGCATGACCAGACCTTGCGGATGCTCAACCAAGGTCTGGTGGGCCCGGAGATCGCCGAGGCCATCACCTTGCCGCCGGCGTTTGAAGAAGGCTTGGAGCACCAGGGGCTACTACGTCCGCGATCAACCCCTCACCCCAGGTCGTGGCCTTCTCGGTTGCGCTGTCCGGGTGTTCTTTTCGGTTCCGTTTTCTCGCCGCCCATTGGAGTGATGAGATGACTCTCTGTACGTTCAACTCTCTGTACGTTCAACCTTCTCTGGGGGATCAATATGGGCCGTCGTTCTGTGGCGTCTGGGTCGGTTGGGCTGGTTGTGTTCAGCCTCTTCCCTGATCCTCTTGCAGCCCGTGGCTGCTTGGGCGGTATCCGGGTTGGTGACCGCGTCTGTGACCGGCTGGCAGGTTGACACCCTGTCGGGGAAGGTCACGTATGACGTGACCGGGGGCGGGACGGGTCTCGCCGCTGCAGGTGGGATCTGTGAATCGTCGTGGTGCACGATCAGCGTGCAAGCCGGACGAGAATCCACCACCGGCACCACCGTCGTCACCTCCCTCACCTGCACCACCCCCGGACGGATCAACTCCCCCTGGACGATGACCGCCACCTGCAAAGCCACCGACGAAGTCCGACCCGAAATCACCCACATCCGCACCCTCATCACCAACACCAGCAACAACACCACCCTCACCTCGGACTGGACCAACGTGGCCGACCCCTACCCGAACCCGATCGCAGCCATCGGGACGTCCCCGTCCTGGCAGGTCGACACCGCCACCGGCAAAGTCACCTACACCGTCGTGGGAACCGGCGCCGGCCTAGCCAAATCCGAGGGAATCTGTGAATCGTCGTGGTGCACGATCAGCGT
>JBKECN010000093.1:0-13544 GCA_047974565.1 Actinomycetales bacterium | reverse complement strand
TCAGGGTGGTCGGGGTGGTGTGGTGGCGCATCAGGACCCCGGCGGGGTCGGCCAGGACGGTCTCGGCGATCAGGCGCAGGGCATCGAACCGGTCCCGTCCCGGGGACCACCGGCAGGCGGGGTCAGTGACCGCACCAAACCACTCCGGGCGAGTCCACCGCTCCCACGCGTTGCCCGCACCAGCACCACCAGCGGACCCGGCATCGGCCGCAGCACCGGTAGCGGGTAACCGGGCGGAGTTCGCGGGGGCGAGTGCAGGGTCCGGCACGCGGACAGACGTCTCCGCGGAACCATGAAGCGAAGTTGGAACCGACCCGGCCAGCGGGCTCGCGATTGCGGCTCCGAAACGCCCACTGCCAGGGGCGAGCCCAGGGTCCGCCACGCGGACAGACGTCTCCGCGGAACCGTCAGGCGAGATTGGAGCCGACCCGGCCAGCGGGCTCGCGACCGCGGCCCCGAAGCGCCCGCAACCAGGAGCGAGTACAGGATCCGGCTCGCGGGCAAACGTCTCCGCGGAACCATCAAGCGAAGTTGGCACCGACCCGGCCAGCGGGCTCGCGATTGCAGCTCCGAAACGCCCACTGCCAGGGGCGAGCCCAGGGTCCGGCACGCGGACAGACGTCTCCACGGAACCGTCAAGCGAGGTTGAAGCCGACCCGGCCGGCAGGCTCGAGATTGCGGCCCCGAAGCGCCCGCTGCCAGGGGCGAGCACAGGGTCCGGCACGCGGACAGACGTCTCCACGGAGCCGTCAAGCGAGGTTGAAGCCGACCCGGCCGGCGGGCTCACGACCGCGGCCCCGGAGCACTCCGCCGGTGTCTGGTCAGTGTTGCCGGACGCGGGTGCGGGCGTTCGGCGACCGACCTCATCGTGGTTCGTGATCGCACCGTCGTGGTCGGGTTCGGGGTCGGCGGGCCGTTCACCAGACGTGCCCGACCCGGTCGTCGCGCTGGCAGGCTCAGGCGAATCTGGCGCTTGGGCGCAGGACACATCGGCGTGAGACCGCTCGCCCGGCGAGTGAGCCTCACCAGTTTCGTCGTTGCCTGGGCGCCGGCACGACCCGGCATCGGGCACTGAGCTCGGCGCGGAGGTGGACTCCCGGCCAGCGGGGGCCCGGTCATGCGCGCCCTCGTCGTCACCCGTGGCAGAGCCGGCACTCGTACTCTCGGTGCCGTCGCCAGCACGCCATCCCAGCGTGTCGGCGAGTGCACACACCGCTTGGTACATGGCCTGGATCGCCTCGGCCGGACCCTCGGCCACCAACCGTGCCAGCCCATCTGGCAACGGCTCGGTCCACACGCTGCGATCGTCCGCAGCGCGCTCCCGGCGGGCCCGCACCGCGTCTGGGTCCAGGCGCATCATCGCGGCCCGGAACCGGGCGGCCAACCCTTGCGGGGTCAACCACATGTTCGGATCGCTGTCGAACGAGGCCAAGGCGTCCGCCTCGATCAAGGCCAGCACCTCAACTTCGTCCACCTCGGAGGTCTCTCGGACAACCGCCGCCACGTGCTGCCAGACCACCCGCCCGGCGGCGAGCAGGCGCAGCATCCCGGGCAGGGCGTGGACCAGGCGAGAGCACTGGTGCACGAATGTCTCCGTGGCGCCTTTCGCGGTGTGGGTGACGAACGCCACCTCACCCGACCCGTCCCAGTCGATCCCCCGCATCTCCCCGGTGGTGGCACCGGCCATGGACTCGGCCAGCTCGCACGCCTGGGCGAATCGCAGATCTGCGAACCGGGCCACCGCCATCGCCTGCATCGCCTGGGCCACGCCGACGGCGCGCTGCGCGACCTGCACCGCGGACAACAGTTGTGCGTCGGGACCCCTAGCATCATCTGGCCGCCCGTTGTCCCCCAGGTCATCCGCAACCGCGTCTGGATCGGCCAGGGATGCCTCGGTGTCGGCGTGTTTCGCGCCAGGCTGACCGACACCCCGAGCAGCCACCCCCGGCTCAGGCTCAGCGCCCGCACCATGCGCGTGACGCGACGGATCGTCACCGTCGCCGTGCGACCCCTCGGAACCTGAATTGAACATGTATCGATCCTAGATCGATCATGTGTACTAGTCAATGGCTAGTTTGACATCATTTAAGTCCGGAGGATATGTCACTAATATCGCCAGTGACCATCGCGGGCTGACCGTCCCATTCGATCAACACGCAGAAGCAGCAGACCACGTCCGTGACGAAGGACTAGGACGTCCCAGGCTGGCGTTGGCTATCGAGACTGTTCAGCAGACGCGTGGCCGCGGAGTTCATGTGCTCGTCCATCGCCGCCGCCGCGGCTGTGGCGTCGCCATCGCGCACCGCAGCCAGGATCCGCCGATGCTCCCCGATCGTGCGCTCGGTCTCGGCCGCATCCCGCACCGAGCGTTCCACCCAGACCCGCAACAGCGAGCGGACGGTGGACAACAGCCCGGCCAGCAGCGAATTGTCCCCAGCCTGAGCCAGCGTCTGGTGGAAGTGCATGTCGGCGGCCACGAAGGCGTCATAGTCCTCGCCATGGTCGGCCATCTCCTGGACGAGGACCGCCAGCTCCTCACGCTCAGCGTCGGTGGCGTTGGCTGCGGCCAGCCGAGCAGCCTGTACCTCCAGCCCGTGTCGCAGCTCGATGAGCTCGCGAGTACGTGGTTCGCCGAGCATGAAACCCCAACTGAGAGTCTGCGGAAGCAACTCCGAGGCACTGCTCTTCAGATAGGTGCCCGAGCCAGGACGCACCGACACGATGCCGAGGATCTCCAGGGCGGCCAAGGCTTCGCGGACGGCGGATCGCCCTACGCCGAGTTGTGCTGCCAGTTGCCGCTCGGCAGGCAGGCGTTGGCCCGGGGCGAAGCCTCCGGAGGTGAAGTGATCGAGAAGTCGGCGCGCCACCGCTGTCACGGCCGTCTGGGGCGCGACAGCCTCCAAGGCATCCAGTGGCGCAGGCCCGAACCGGGACGGCGGGGGGTTCATGCCCGTATCCTCCCCCATCCGCTGCTCGGAGCCGGGATGTTCAGGGTCACAGGCACATATGAGACAAGACCCTGGACCCCTCAGGCCCAGATGGCGCCCGGTGCCAGCGCCGCCACCGGGCGGAACGGGTGGATGTGCGCCCTGGTCTCGGGCTGCCGGCAACCACTGTCACCTCTCCGAGCCTCGGACGTGACTTAGATCACTCCACTATCGGTTGACTGGTTGACCAATCTTCGCCATTCTCGGATCAGAGCCCAACCGGTTGACCACTTAGGAGCCGAACTATCCGGACCGCACCGCCATCGGCATCGCCGGCCATTGATACCACCCACGAGAAGGAGCAGTCATGGCCATCGGTCTGAGCACCTACAGCCTGTTCTGGCAATGGCATGAGACGGCCGACAAGCCCATGCCACTGGCGGGACAACTCGAGCTCACCCGGAAGTACGGCGCCGACCTGCTGCAAATCTGCGACTACCCAGCACTCGATGATCTCGCCGACCGGGATCTCCGCCAGATCGCCACGACGGCAGAGGGTCTCGGCCTGGGACTGGAGCTGGGGACCCGCGGCCTGCACCCCGACCACCTGCGCAGTTACCTTCGGCTGGCCGACGTACTCGGAGTACGGCTGGTGCGATCCATGGTCCGCGCGGACGAGGCAGCCCACGCCCCGCAACTCCTGGCCTCGGCAATCGCAGACTACGAGCGAGCGGGGGTGGCGCTCGCACTGGAGACCTACGAGCAAGTCCCGACGGCCCGCCTGATCCAGATCGTGGACGAGATCGACTCCCCCAGCCTGGGCATCTGTCTGGACCCGGGAAACTGTGTGGCGGCCTTGGAAACTCCTCGGCAGACAATCGATCTCGTCGCTCACCGGGTGCTGAATCTGCACGTCAAGGACTTCGCCTTCACCCGCCAGCAGGGCTGGGTCGGCTTCACCTACGCCGGAGCCAAGCTCGGTCAGGGGCAACTCGACCTGGAATACCTCCTCGCGGCCGTCCGACCGGACGAACGCGGCATCAACCAGATCGTCGAGCACTGGCTCGTATGGCAAGGCGACTCGGCAACGACCAGACGCGTCGAACTGGAGTGGACCCAACACAGCGTCCAGGTGCTCCAGGCCCGCAGTCGCCAGCAGGCACCGACACCCGGCGCTCAGGCATCAGGCACTCCCACCCACCACGTCACGCAGCACAGCGAAGGAGCACGTCCATGACCGACAACGCCACCGCCACTCACACCCTGACCCTCGCGGTCGTCGGAGCCGGCGGCAAGATGGGCATGCGAGTGTCCAACAACCTCGCCACCACCAGCCACGACGTGCGATACGTGGAGAGTTCTCCGTCCGGGCAGCAGCGCACCCGCGAGGCGGGGCGCGAGGTCAGCGACCTCGAGAACGCCATCGACGGAGCCGATATCGTCATCCTCGCCGTCCCGGACATCGCCCTCAAGCCGGTGACCGAGCAGGTCGTCCCCCACTTGGCGGCCGGCACCGTGGTACTCACCCTTGACCCGGCAGCGGCGTACGCGAACCAGCTCTTCCCCCGCGACGACATCCACTACGCCGTCGCGCACCCCTGTCACCCCTCGATCTTCCTGCGTCGCACCACCGAGGCCGAGTACGCAGACACCTTCGGCGGAATCGCCGCTCCCCAGGACGTGGTGGCGGCCTTCGAGGACGACGAGCCCGCCAAGCAAGCCATGACCGAGGAGGTCATCCGGGCCATGTACGCGCCGGTGATCGACGTGCACTGGGTGACGGTCAAGCAACTCGCACAGTGCGAACCGACTCTCGTGGAGACCATCGCCTGCATGATCGGAGAGTTCCTCAAGGAGTCCCTCAACGAGGCGGTGAACACCATGGGCGTACCCGAACCGGCAGCCCGCTCCATCCTGCTCGGGCACACCCAGGTCGCACTCGCCAACGCCCTGCAGGGCGACAACCCATTCTCCGACGCGTGCATGATCGCCATGCGGTACGGCCGGGACAAGCTCATCAAGGACGACTGGAAGGTGATCTTCCGGGATGACGAACTCGACAAGAACCTCCAGGCGATGCTGCACCTGGACGCGCCGATCACCCGCTGACTCACACGACCCGCCTACCCGCCCGCCAGATCTACTGTCTACCAGACCTGTTCGCCAGACACATCCTGCGCAGGCCTAGAGCAGACACCCGAGCGCGAACCGACATTGGAGTTGCCGTGACCCTCATTCTCAACCGACGAGAGGACTTCGCCGCCCAGGCGCTGGCCGGTCTCGTCCAGGCGTATCCCACCCGGGTGCGGCTAGCGCCGGGAGGAGTGGTTCGGGCCACCCGCCGGCGTCCGGGGAAGGTATCGGTGGTGGTCGGCGGCGGGTCCGGGCACTACCCGGCCTTCGCGGGCATCGTCGGCACCGGGCTGGCCGATGGGGCGGTCTGCGGGGACGTCTTCGCCTCGCCGTCCACCCAGCAGGTCATGGACATCTGCCGGGCGGTGGACACCGGCGCCGGTGTGTGGCTGAGCTTCGGCAACTACGCGGGTGACGTGCTCAACTTCGGAGCGGCCGCGAGTCGGCTACGGGCCCAGGGCATGTCGATCAATGCGTTGGCTGTCACCGACGATGTCGCCAGCGCCGAGGCGGGCGAGGAGCACCGGCGCCGCGGAGTAGCCGGAGACCTCGTGGTCTTCAAGGTGGCGGGCGCCGCCGCAGAGCAGGGCTACGACCTGGCGGCCGTCACCGAGGTGGCGGCTCGCGCCAACGAACGCACCCGCTCCTTCGGGGTGGCCTTCGACGGCTGCACCCTGCCGGGCGCCGATCAGCCGTTGTTCACCGTGCCGCAGGGTCGGATGGCCATCGGGCTCGGCATCCACGGTGAGCCGGGGATCGCCGAGGCCGACCTGCCCACCTCTGCCGGGCTGGCCGAGCTTCTCGTCGAGCGGCTCCTCACCGACGCTCCGGCAGGCGGTGGAACACGGGTGGCGGCCCTGCTCAACGGGCTGGGCACTGTCAAGTACGAGGAACTCTTCGTCCTGTGGCAGGACGTGCAGAGGTTGCTGCGCGACAAGGGTTTCGAGCTCGTGGGTGCCGAGGTGGGTGAGCTCGTCACGAGCCTGGACATGGCCGGGGTCTCCCTCACCATCTCCTGGCTGGACGAGGAGATCGAGGGCCTGTGGCTCGCGCCCTGTGACACCCCGGCGTTCCGCCGGACCCCGCCGGAGGAACTCGACCCAAGCCCGTTACCCGAAGGCAGCCGAATGGCGGCAGTGATCGAGGCCGGGCCGGACGGGCAGGCTGCCGGTCGCCGAGTTCTGGTGGCGATCACCGCTATCGAGGCGTTGCTGCGCGAGCGGGAGGACGACTACGCCCGCCTCGACACCGTCGCCGGGGACGGCGATCACGGTCGGGGCATGGCGCGCGGTGCCGGGGCGGCCCTGCTCGCCGCCACTGCTGCGGTGGAGGCCGGCGGGGACGGGCCGACGGTTCTGCGGCATGCGGCCGAGGCCTGGGCCGACCGGGCCGGCGGCACGTCCGGGGCGCTGTGGGGGGCGGGCTTGCTGGGAGTGGCCGGCGCGCTGCCGGCCGATGCCCTCATCACCGCCGAATCCTTGGTTGCGGGTGTGTCGCAGGCGTTGACGGAGGTGACCTCCATCGGCGGCGCCCAGCCGGGCGACAAGACGCTCGTCGACGCACTCGTCCCGTTCGCAGGCACACTGTCGGAGAGCTTCGCCAGCGCCGGTGATCTGGCCGAAGCCTGGGCCGCGGCGGCCGATGCCGCAACTCGGGCGGCCGCCGAGACCGCGCAGATCCCGGCCCGGCTGGGTCGTTCCCGGGTGCTGGGCAGCAAGAGTCTGGGGACCCCCGACCCGGGGGCCACGTCGCTGGCGGACATCACTGGCACGCTGTTGGCCGTGGTGGCGCGCCCCACCTCCTGACGGGCACCCGATCGTGAGAGGCGGTGGATGAGGTGAGCGAGTCGGCGACCGATCGACTGCGGATGGACGAGACGGTGGTCCGGCTCGCAGAGTGGTCCCTGTCCCTACGTGGGGACGAAGTGGCTGAGATCTGTTGGCGGGGAGTGCGATTGCTCCGCGGCGTGCGGCCGGTGGTGCGCGATGCCGACTGGAACACCATTGCGGTACGCGTGCAAAGCCAGCGCGTGGTCCGCAGTAACGACCTGCTGGTCGTGGAGACCGAGCTCAGCTACCTCGATGAGGCGACCTTCCTCGGTGGGGTGCGGTATCGGGGGTCGATGTCGATGACGGTGTCCGTGGACGGCACCCTGGACCTGACCTTCACCGGTATTGCCGAGAGTCGCTTCGCCCGCAACCGGATCGGGCTCGTCGTCCTGCATCCGGTGGAGGACGCCGGCCAGCCGGTGCAGACCGTGCATTCGGACGGGTCGGTGCGAGACACGTTCTGGCCGAGGCAGATCAGCCCGCACCAACCGTTCCGCGACCTCGTCGGCTTCCGGTGGGTGCGCGGGCCGGTCGGCGCCGAACTCGTCCTGTCCGGGGACGTCTTCGAGACCGAGGATCAACGCAACTGGACCGACGCGTCCTTCAAGACGTACAGCACGCCGTTGGAGCTGCCGTTCCCGGTGACGGTGGAGCCCGGCGATGTGGTGCGGCAAAGCCTGACGCTGCGGGTCGGTGTCGCCCGCCTGGAATCGAAGGGTGGGCGTCCCCGGTCGGGTGGTTGCGCCGTGCCCGATCCGGAGCCGGTGCAGGTGGGCCTGGCGCATCTGCGCACCCGGTCGCCTGGCATTCCTCTGCCGGGGATAGGCGTGAGCGGGGGTGCGGACGTCGACCCGGCGAGTGTGGTGGCGCTCGGGCCGAACCTGGAATCGGTACTGGTGGAGGTGGGTCCGGGCGAGTCCGTCGATCCGGGTCTGGTGCTCGCCGCGAGTGGCGCCGCGCCGTTGGATGTTCGCCTGGTCACCGATGATCTCGACGAGCTTCGCGGCTGGCTGGGCCGGTGCGCCGGTGCACCGATCCGCAGGATCGGGGTGTTCGCCCCCGGCAGTCATGTGACGACTCCCGAAGCCTTCGATGTACTTCGAGCCGAGGTGTTCCGGTGGCCGAGCCCGGCCGGGATCGATCAGGTCGCGGGCCCGGAGCTGGTGGCCGGTGCTCGGGCACATTTCACCGAGCTGAACCGTCGCTTCGCTGAGATTCCCCCCGATGCAAGTGCTTTGACGTTCAGCCTGACGCCGCAGATGCATGCGACCGAGCCCCCGCACATCCTCGACTCGCTCCGGACCCAGGCCATCGTCGCCCGCAACGCGGTGCGGTTGGCAGATGGCCGCAGCGTCCATGTCGGGCCGATCACGCTGCGGCGCAGGTTCAACGCCGTGGCCACCAGCGCGCGGGCACCCATCGAAGGCCCTGACCCGCTGCAGGGCAGCAGGTTCGAGTCGGCCTGGACGCTGGCCAGCGTGGCGGCGTTGACGCGTTTCGGTATCACGACGCTGCACTACGGGGCCGTCCCGGGCGGGCCCGTCGATGATTCGTCGCCGACACCCGCCGGGCGACTTCTGCGAGACCTATCCGGCTACTCGTTGCTCCCGGCGTACCGGGTGCTGTGCCCCGCACAGTGCGCCGGCCTCGCAGTATTGGTGCCCGCCGATGACCGCCGTCCGGCTCGCGTGCGGGTGTGGCTGGCGAACCTCAGCCCCCGGGACCGACTGCTCACCCTCGACGACGGCTCGACCCTTCGCCTGGCCGGGTGGGGCGTCCGGTCGGCCGCTCTACCGATCCCCTCCACCGCACCCGACAGGCACTGACCCGCCGGACTTCGCTCACTCTCATCCTCACGCCACTCTCCAGGAGCATTTCATGTCTGATCGACTCACTGGCACCACGACCCTCGTCACGGGAGCCGGTTCCGGCATCGGGGCACGGGTCGCCGTCCGCTTCGCTCAGGAGGGTGCCCGGTCGATCTTCTCCGATCGTGACCTGGCCGCCGCCCAAGCCGCCGCCGCGGAGCACGAGAACGCGATCGCCGTGCAACTCGATATCACCGACGAGGCAAGCGTGGAGCGGGCTTTCGCTGATTGCGCCGAGCGCGGCTGGGCTCCGAACGTGGTGGTGGCCAACGCGGGGGTGCAGTTGTTCGGGCAGGACGCCCCGGTCGCCGATCTGGACCTGGACGTGTGGCGACGCACCATTGAGGTCAACCTCACCGGAACATTTCTCACCCTGAAGTACGCCGTGCGCACCATGCTCGCCGGCAGCGGCGGCTCCATCATCGTCACCGGCTCCCCCACCGGCCTGAACGGCGAGGGCCGGGACTTCACCGCATACTCCTCCTCCAAGGCTGGGATGCACGGCATGGCTCGAGCGGTGGCCAACGCCTACGCCGATCGCGGTATCCGGGTGAACACCGTGGTGCCGGGATACACCGAAACCCCACTCGTGACCGCGATCTCCGGCAACCCCGAGGATCGGGCCGCGATCGTCTCCCGGATTCCGCTGGGCCGTCCCGGCCGGCCCGAAGACGTGGACGGGATCATGGTGTACCTGGCCAGCGACGAGTCCAGCTACGCCACCGGCGCGATCTTCCGGGTGGACGGCGGGATGACCACGCTCTGATCAGTCGCCCAGGGCCCCGTCGGCACGAGACATCACCCGGACGGACCATCCTCGGCCGAACACCTTGACACCGTCCTGAACGCAGGTTCAGCCTGATGACCATGAGTTCAGCCGAGGCGGGTTCGAGGGGTTGGCGCGGGGACGACCTGACCCCGCAGGCCAGGATTCGTCACGCGGCCATGGAACTCTTCGGCGAGAAGGGCTTCGAGCGCACCACCGTCCGCGCCATCGCCGCGCGGGCCGGGGTCTCCGCGCCGCTGGTGATCCATCACTTCGGCAGCAAGGACGGGCTCCGCCGCGCCTGCGACGAATGGATGATGCGGGTGCTCTCGGAGGAGAAGACGCTCGTCATCAGCGGCGGCTCACTGCCGCAGTTGCAGAGTTACCTGGCCAACCACCCCGAGCTGGCCCCGCTGCTCGGCTATCTGGTGGCCACTCTGCGGCACGGCGGCGCCCCGGCCGACGACCTCTTCGACCGGCTCTGCGATCTGACCGCCGATCTGTTCGACACCGCCGAAGCCGCGGGCACGATGCGCATTCCACAGGATCGGCAGGCGGCGATCGCGATCCTCGTTGCGTTCGGGTGCGGTGCCTCGCTGCTCGGAGACCAGATCGCGCGGCGGCTCGGCGGCCGGTCGCTGCTGGACCCCGAGATCTACGAACGCTACGGGCGCACGTCCTTGGACGTGTACACCCACGGCCTGTTTCCCGACGACAGGTACTTGCGCGCGCTTGATGAAACCCAAGGCGCGGCGCCGGCCCACCCACCCAGCGACGCCCGCACCACCCCACGGAGGAAGCGATGAGCAACCCTATCGAGATTCGCGACCTGACAAAGCGTTTCGGACCGGTCGTGGCCCTGGACGGGCTCACGATGACGGTCGGGCAGGGTCAGGTGCACGGCTTTCTGGGCCCCAACGGCTCCGGGAAGTCCACCACGCTGCGGGTACTGCTCGGCTTGCTGCGGGCCGACGGCGGCCAGGTGCAACTGCTGGGGGGCGATCCGTGGGCCCAGGCGCCGGAGTTGCACCGCCGACTGGCCTACGTGCCCGGCGACGTGAACCTGTGGCCCAACCTCACCGGCGGTGAGGCGATCGACCTGCTCGGCCGCGCCCGGGGCGGCCTCGACCCGGCCCGCCGCGCGGATCTCATCGAGCGCTTCGACCTCAATCCCCGCAAGAAGGCGCGCACCTACTCCAAGGGCAACCGGCAGAAGGTCGCCCTCGTCGCCGCTCTCGCGTCGCCGGTGGAGTTGTTGCTGCTCGATGAGCCGACCTCGGGCCTGGACCCGCTCATGGAGCGGACTTTCACCGACCTGATCCGCGACGAAAGCCGTGACGGCAGAACGGTGCTGCTGAGCAGCCACATCCTCAGCGAGGTGGAGTCGCTGTGCGACCGGGTGTCCATCATCCGCGAAGGCAAGACCGTTGACTCCGGCACCCTCGCCGAGTTGCGGCACCTGCACCGCACCGAGGTGATCGCCGAGTTCGCCACCGGGGTGCCGGCAGAACTGAGCGCCCTGTCCGGCGTGCACGATGTGCAGGTCGACGGCACCCGGTGGAGCGGTCACGTGGACGAGGCCGCCCTGGCGGGTCTGCTGAGTGCACTCGGCAGCCATGGAGTCGGCGCGGTGACCGCGAATCCGCCGTCGCTGGAACAGCTTTTCCTCAGCCACTACGACACCCGCACCGAGCCGGCACTGGTGCGATCATGACCGCGGTCGCAGCCAGCGGCCGGTTGGGCGCGTCCGACAGCACCATCGCCGGCCTGCGCACCACCGCCCGGCTCGCGTGGCGCCAGAACAGGATCTTCTGGACGGTGTGGGTGCTGGCCCTCGTTGGGCTGATGCCGGCGACCGTCACCACCTACAGCGAACTCGTCACCAGTGACCCGGGAGCCCTGATGGCGACCCTGGGCGCGAACCCGACGATGCGGGTCATCCTCGGGCCGCCCTTCGACCTCAGCACCGCGGGTGGTTTCGCGGCCTGGCGGGTCGGCAACTTCACCGGCTGGATGGCGGCCCTGATGAGCGCCCTCGGGGTGATCCGCTGCACCCGGGCCGACGAGGAGGCGGGGCGGCTCGAATTGCTGCGGGCCGGTGCGATCGGCCGACACGCACCGCTGGCCGGAGCACTGCTGGTCGCGGCGCTGGTCAATGTCGTGCTCGGGGTCGGCATCGCGGCAGGGATGATCGCGTCTGGCACCCCCACGGCGGGTTCCATCGCCGCCGGCATGGGTGTGACGAGCATGGGCTGGCTGTTCGCCGCCGTCGCGGGTGTGGCCGCGCAGGTCTTCGAGTCCGCGCGCAGCGCCCGGGCCTGGTCGGTGGGCATCGTCCTGGGTGGGCTGTTCGTGGTGCGGGCCATCATCGACGGGTCCGGCTCGGGCAGCGCGCTGGAGCCGCTGCGTTGGTTCGTGCCGGTGGAATGGCCTGCGCTGGTGCGGGCCTACGCCGACGAACGGTGGTGGGTGCTCGCCCTCCCGTATGGCTCGGCGGTGCTGCTGACGCTGGCCGCGCTACGGCTGGAGTCGATGCGCGATCACGGCGGCGGCCTGCGGGCCACCCGTCTCGGCCCGGCCAGCGCACCCCCGGGGCTCTCCGGCCCATGGGGCCTGTCGTGGCGGCTGGACCGGTGGAGCATCATCGGCTGGAGCGTCGCGCTCGTGGTCAGTGCCGCGGGCATGGGCTCCATCGCCTTGCAGATGCGCAGTCTCTTCGACGACAACCCCCAGTTGAAGGTGCTGCTCGAGCGGCTCGGCGGCAGTGGCGCGGCGGAGATCGCGTTCTACTCCGCGATGATCTCCATCCTGGCCACCGTGCTCGGCATGCTCGTCATCCTGCTGCTGGGACGGCTCCGCTCGGAAGAGACCGCAGGCCATATCGAGCCGCTGCTGGCCACCACCGTGAGCCGACTCAACCTCGCGCTCTCACATCTTGTCCCGGCGACTTTGGTGCCGGTGGCGCTGCTGCTCGCGTGCGGCGCGGTGTTGCCGGTGGCTCAGGTGAGCCGGGACGGCGACGCGAGCCTCAGCCTCGACTTCCTGCGCGCCGCAGCCGCTCTCACTCCGAGCGTGCTCGTCGTCGCGGGGATCGCGATGCTGCTCATCGGCTGGGTGCCACGCTTCTTCGCCCTCAGCTGGGTGGTCGTGACCTGGACGATGTTCTGCACCTGGCTCGCCCCGCTCTTCAACTTGCCCGCCTGGCTCATCGACCTGCATCCGCTCGGGCCGCTGCCGAGTCTGCCGTCAGAGGCGATGGACTGGACGCCGGTGCTGGTCGAGGCTGCGGTCGGGTTGGTGCTCATGGGTGTGGGGGTGGTCGGGTATCGACGACGGAACATTCCGGCTGCGTGAGCTTTCAGGCCCTCGATTTCGAGCCGTGAAGTGGCGTGTCGAGGCAGTGACCCGTCAACCCGGAGGGGTCGCTCCGTCCTGTCTGATGGTGGCCACGAATGATCGCGTCATCTGCGTGTGGGGGTGATTCGGTCCCAGCACCTGCTCGAAGTCACTCACGAGTCCCTCAACCAGTGGGATCGCCTCCCCCGTCCGCCCCGCCGCCCGATACGAGCCCGCCAGATTCGCCCGCGCCGTCAACGTGTCCGGATGCCGCTCCCCCAACACCTCCACCCTCTCCGCCAGCACCCGCTCCTGCAGCGGGATCGCCTCCCCCGTCCGCCCCGCCGCCCGATACGAGGCCGCCAGATTCGCCCGCGCCGTCAACGTGTGCGGATGCCGCTCCCCCAACACCTCCACACTCTCCGCCACCACCCACTCCTGCAGCGGGGTCGCCTCCCCCGTCCGCCCCGCCGCCCAATACGAGACCGCCAGATTCGCCCGCGCCGTCAGCGTGTCCGGATGCCGATCCCCCAACACCTCCACACTCTCCGCCAACACCCGCTCCTTCAGTGGGATCGCCTCCCCCGTCCGCCCCGCCGCCCCATACGAGGCCGCCAGATTCGCCCGCGCCCTCAACGTGTCCGGATGCCGCTCCCCCAACCTGCCACGGGCGATTGTCAGGGCT
>JBKECN010000072.1:0-15741 GCA_047974565.1 Actinomycetales bacterium | reverse complement strand
GGAGATGGCACTGCACACTCGTGCAGGCCGCCTCCGGGGCGATCGAGTCGGAGCTGGTGCGCAGCCGCTCGTCGCCGCTGATGTCCAGCCAGATGTCCTCGCCGCGGGCAGCAAAGATCTGCTCGTTGAGCAGCTTGTAGCGGGGGTTCGCGGTCAGCGAGTCGAGTGAGAGGTGTTCTGCCATCAGGGTGGGCAGGATGCCGATCATCATCAGCTCGGCGTCCACGGCGCGCGCGCTGTGCTCGGCGTGGTTCAGGTCTGCACGCAGGGTCTGTTCGAGCTCGTCGAGAGAGCGACCGTCCAGGGTCAGCGGCGGGATGTTGATCTCGATGTTGAACTGACCGAGCTCGGTCTGGAAATCGGGGTCGGCGATCGCTCCCAGCACCTCGGCGTTGCGCATCGTCGGGTTACCGAGGTCGTCGACCAGGTTCAGCTCGATCTCCAGCCCCACCATCGGCCGGTCGAAATCGAATCGGGACTCGCTCAGCATCCGCTCGAACACATCGAGGCAACGCCGCACCTTCTGCCGGTACCGGGTGCGGTCCGCGCGGGTGAACTGCCGTGCCGCGACCTGCTCACCCACGACGACCTCCTTGCAGCGCTCAGCTTCGAGCACAGCCTTGCATCTCCCACCCCGGGAGGGCGAGCGGTCCGGCCCAGATGTCCGCGGCGGTGGCGCCGCAGTGCCCGCGTTGGCCGGCTCGACGCTCGTCAGGCCGGCCGGAGGGCCGCTGATCGCTCCCGTGCCTCGTGCCCACCGCACCCGCCGGACGGTGCCCTCGTCCGGCGGGTGCGGCGGCCTCGGCGTGCGGCCATCCCTTGGTCAGGCCCGGTGCGGCCGGCTCACCGTCCGTCGAGGAGGGGCTGCCGGGGATCCCAGGTGGTGCCGTCGCGGGCGTCCCGGCGACGCCGTGCGATGCCCGACAGCGATTCCAGCACCACCCGGTTGCCCAGCGCCGCGGTGATGTCCGCGTGGTCGTACGGCGGCGACACCTCGACCACGTCGATGCCGACCACCGGCAGCTCGTAGCAGATCCGGCGGACCGCGTCCAGCAGCTGTCGGGCCGACAACCCGCCCGGCTCCGGGGTCCCCGTGCCGGGCGCGTGACCGGGATCGCACACGTCGATGTCGACCGAGAGGTACACGCCGTCGCACTCGTCGGTGGCGATCGTGAACGCCTCGGTCAGGCACTCCTCGAAGCCCCGCGCGACGATCTCGGTCATCTCGTAGGACCGCATGCCCTGCTCGGCCATCCAGTCCAGCGTCTCCGGTGGCGGCCAGTACCCGCGCAGCCCCATCTGCAGGAACCGGTCGCCGCGTACCGCGCCGGACTCGATCAGCCGACGCATCGGCTGGCCGTGCCCGACCAACGAGCCGAACTCGATGTCCGCGGTGTCCGCGTGCGCGTCAAAGTGGATCATCGAGACGCGGCCCTGCCCGATGTGCTGGGCCACCCCGGCCGCGTCCGGCCAGGCCACGGTGTGGTCGCCGCCGAGGGTCAAGGGGATCGCCCCGGTGCGGGCCACCGCGTACACCGCGGCCTGCAGGTCGCGCACCGAGCGCTCGGCGTCCCCGGAGTACATCTCGACATCGCCGGCGTCGTACACCGTCAGGTCCTTCAGCCCGTCCACCCGCATCGCCAGCGACGGACGTGACCCGTCGTGCGGGAGGTAGTCGGTCTGCCGGATGTGCTGCGGCCCGAACCGGGTGCCCGAGCGGTAGGAGGTGCCGCCGTCGAAGGGCGCACCGAGGATCACCACGTCGGCGCCCCGATACGTGGACGGATCCGCCCAGTCGCACTCGGGCACGCCGAGGAAGGTGATGTCGGGGCCGAACTGCGTTCCGTAGCGCGCCATCACGCGTGCACGTAGAACAGGCGCTTGTTCACGAACTCGTCCATCCCGATCGGGCCCAGTTCGCGCCCGAAACCGGAGCGCTTGACGCCGCCGAAGGGGATCTCCGGACCCTCGCCGGCCGCGATGTTGACGTTGCTCATCCCGACGTCGAGCTGGTTGGCCAGGGTGCGGGCCCGCTCCGCGTCGCCGGAGAACACCGACCCGCCGAGCCCGAACGAGCTGTCGTTGGCCAGCTGGAGCGCCTCCTCGTCGCTGTCGACCTTGTAGACCACCGCCACCGGCCCGAACAGCTCCTCGGAGTAGGCGCGCATGTCCTTGGTGACGCCGGTGAGAACCGCGGGGGCCAGGTAGGCGGAGTGGTCGTCGGCGAGGGTGCCGCCCGCGTGCAGGGTGGCTCCCTTGGACACCGCGTCCTCGATCTGGGCGGCCAGCCCCTCGGCCGCGGCGCGCGACACCATGGGGGCGTAGGTGTCCTCCTCCCCGGCCAGCGGATCGCCCGGCCGCAGCGCGCCGGCCCGCCGGGTCAGCTCGGCGACGAAGTCGTCGAAGATGTCCGCCATCACGATCATGCGCTTGTTGGAGTTGCAGGCCTGCCCGGTGTTCTCGATCCGGGTCGCCCACGCCTGCGCGGCCTGATCGCCCGGATCGGTGGAGTCGAGCACGATGTAGGGATCCGAGCCGCCGAGCTCGAGCACCACCTTCTTCAGGTTCGCCCCGGCGGTGGCGGCCACCGCGGCGCCGGCCCGTTCCGACCCGGTCAGCGAGACGCCCTGCACCCGCGGGTCGGCGATCACCCGTTCGATCTGGCCGTAGTCGGCGAAGATGTTCTGGTAGACGCCGGCGGGCAGCCCGGCATCGCGGAGCACCTCCACGATGGCCAGCGCCGAGCGCGGGCAGTTCTCCGCGTGCTTGAGCAGGATCGTGTTGCCGACCACCAGGTTCGGCGCGGCGAAGCGGGCCACCTGGTAATAGGGGAAGTTCCACGGCATGATCCCCAGCAGCAGCCCGACGGGCAGCCGCTGGATGATCGCCGTGCCGCCGGCCTCGGTCGGGATCTCCTGGTCGGCGACCAGCCGCGGACCCTCGGTCGCGTAGTAGGAGAAGATGTTGCCGGAGTACTCGGCCTCGCCGACGGCCTCGGCCAGCGGCTTGCCCATCTCTCCGACGATGATCTTCCCGAGCTCCTCGGCCCGCTCCAGGAACAGGTCGCCGACCTTCTTGACGATCGCGGCCCGCTCGGCGACGGGGCGCGCCCGCCACTCGGCGACGCCGTCCTGCCCGGCCGCGAGGGCCCGGGTGAGCTCGTCGTCGGTGATCTGGTCGAAACGCTCCTCGACCTGTCCGGTCACCGGGTTGGTGACCCGGTATCCGGGCCACTGCGACGTCGTTGTTGCCATTGCGAGTTCAGCTCCCTCGTTCAGCGGATTCAGTGGCAGGCGTCATCGGACCGCGCCGGCGACGGCGCCACGTCCAGGGCCGGGTTGTGGTCGAAGAAGCCGACCGGCTTGAGCCAGAAGCTGATCGTGTCCACCGGCATGATCGGCCAGTCCTCGACGCGGGGGATGTGGTGGATGCCGAAGGTGTACCAGAGCACCACGTCGGTGTTGTCGATCGACCGGTTCGCCGCGGTCCACACCGGTAGGCCCTCGTCGTGCTCGCTCTGGTTGACGAACTCGCCGCAGGGCCAGCGCTCCTCGGCGTCGAACGGGGTGACCCACAGCGTGTGCTCCAGCACTCTGGCCCGCTCGAGCACCGGAGAGGACGGGTCGAGCATCGCCGGGAACGCCGCCCCGGGCACGAGCTTGTATCCGACCGGGGTGCCGAGCTTGTTCAGCTTGCCGGGGTTGGTGACCTTCCACGCCCGCTGGGTGTTCCAGTCGAAGTCCTGCTTGCCCTCCTCCTCCGTGCGCAGCGGCACGCTGACCTGGGTCAGTGCCAGCCCGTAGGGATTGTCGGGGCCGATCGGCAGCTGGGCGGTCTCGCTCATCACCACCGTGTTGTCCGGCCCGTCGATCTCCATGTCCAGCCGCGCGGTGATGAAGTGCTGGTGGATGGGGGCGTAGGTCTGCTCGTCCACCTTGGTGCCGTACGGCGGCGGGGTGTCGCCAGTGTACGGCGTGGTGACCATGATCCCGGTGGCCCGCACCTCACACTCGATGTTGCCGTCCTCGTAGAAGCGCCAGTACACGAGGTACTCGTAGTTGGCGACGGTGACGTGCGCGGACACCACCAATCGCCGGGCCCGCCGGACCGCGGCCCCGGCGCGATCGTCGACGTGCTTCCACAGCACGGCGTTGTCCTCTTCGTGTAGGCACATCGCCTGCGAGATCGTCTGCGGCTGGCCGGCCGAGTCGGGTACCACGGCGTCGGCGTAGACGATCTCCCCGAGGCAGTCACATCCCAGTTCGAGGGAGGTGGTCATGTAGCCCAGACCCCACTCGCCGATGTCGAAGGCGGTGCGGCGGTAGTGATCGAAGCTGTGGTCGCGGTACGGCACCACCATCTCGGCGAAGGACATCCGGTAGGCGATCTCGCGGCGTTCGCCGTGGTCGTCGAAGGCGACCTGGTAGATGACCGGACCCTCGCGGAAATTGAACCCCAGGCGCATCGACCAGTTCTGCCAGCGGAGTTCATTGCCGTCCAGGGTGAACGAGACCCCTTCCGGCTGAGTGATTTCCAGTGGCTTGACGTCCGTTCGCGGCTCCAGCCCGGTCACCGCAGGGTCGTACTCACCGTGCACCTCGGGCAGGCCGTAGTCGTGATCGTCCTCGATCTGGAGCACCTCGCAGGTGTTCATGTCGACGATGACCTTGAGGCCGGCGACCGGGTGGGCGTACGGGTTGCCACCAGGAGTCTGGCGCATCCAGATGTCGCACCAGCCCAGGCGGCGATCCCGCCACTGCTCGGGCATGAGCTGCTTGCCGTAGGTCCAGACGTCGAAAAGCACCAGCGACAGGTCGGTGATGCCCCGGGCGGCCAGTGCCTCACGCACCTGCGGGTGCTCATGCAGGGCGTGATCGACCTCGTGGTACTCGTCCACCGTGAAGTTTGGGGTGACCCCCGGCACGTGCGTCCAGGATTCGACCGCGTCGGCGGTCAGGTCGACGACCGCCTCGTAGACGTCGTTGGTGGCCTTCTCCCACACGATGGCGAGCGCACGACGTTGGATCGGGTCACCCTCCGCCCAGGCCCTCACCTCGGCCTTGGGGGGTTCCTCCAGCGCCACGGAGGCGTACCGCCAGCCGTCGGTGATGCCCTTCTCCCGGGCCAGAATCTCCGCGGCAGAGCGGTACTCCTCGGCCGTCAACGGGTCGAGCGGATGACCTGCAGGCATCTACGCCTCCTGTTCGCCCGGCCGAAGCGCCACAACGCCCCCGGCTCGGTGGGCTCATGCTGCCAATGCTCGTGCCGTCGGTCAATGGGTCAGCAGAAACCAATGGTTCGGTCGAAACCAGAATTCGCTGGAGGTGTCGGCGTGCGAGCCCCGGGAGGCCGTGATTCCTCCGGTTGGCTCACCCCGAGGCGAGTTGGGAACTGACCGCGTCGAAGGCGGCGAGGGTGGAGAACAGCTTCCACGCGTCCTGCGGGGTCGGCCAGCTGGACAGCTTGACCGCCACCACCCGGGCGTGGCGGTTGACGTACACCATCTGCCCGTGGATTCCCAGACACAGCAGCACCGGGCGGGCCGCGTCGGGTATCCAGAACTGGTTGCGGTAGAAGCCTCCTGGCATCCGGTTGTCGCCGGGGGAGGCGGCGAATGCCGCCACCGAGTCGTGGTCGGGGTGGACGCTCTCGGCGATCCACCAGTCGGGGACCACCTGTTCGCCGGTCACTGAGGTGCCGTCTCGAAGGATCATCAGGCCGAACCTGGCCAGGTCCCCCAGGGTCGCGGAGATCCCGCCGTCGAACATGCCGCTGCCCTGCGAGTCCACGCCGATGTTGGCGTCGAACTCGGCGCCGATCCTGGACCACACGAGGTTGCTGGCCACCTCGGCGAAGCGTGCCCCGGTGACCGCCTCGATCACCCAGCCGAGTACGTCGCTCTCGCAGGAGCGGTACTCGAAGACGCCCCCATGCTCGCGGTCGCGCCGCAGGGACTGCAGGAAGGCGCGCAGGTTGGTGGGCACGTCGGGCGACGTGCGCGGAGCCCAGCCGAAGGCCTGCTCCAGCAACCGCACTTCGGCGGTGGAGTCCAGATAGTCCTCGCTGAACCTGATTCCCGAGCGCATGTCGAGCAGGTGCCGGACGGTGGCGCCGTCGTAGCCGCACCCGGTGAGTTCTGGGATGTACCGGGTGAGCGGCGCTGTCGGGTCGATCATCCCTTGACCGGCCAACGCCCCGACGACCACGCCCACGATGGACTTGCTCACCGACATGAGCAGGTGCCGGGTGGCCGGGCCCATGGTCTGGCCGTAGCGTTCCAGGAGAACCTGCGGCCCGGTGACCGGGTCGTCGCGCAGCACCATCCACCCATCGGTGTGGGTGTAAGACATGACCTCGGCCACGGTGTGCACGCTCGCGTCGTAACAGCTCACCGGTAGGTCGTCGGGCTGGTACTCGACCCGGGGAAGGCTCGGGGCGAGCACACCGCGGTGGATCGGTGCAGTCGGGAAGATCTCGTCCATGTGCGTGAACGTCCAGCCGACCTGCTCCGGTGTCTGCCAGTTCTCCAGCGTCACCGGGAACGGGGGGCGACCCGGGTCTGACCCGATCATTCGTAACCGCCTTTGGGCCGGGAGTTGCGCACCGGGGCAGCCTACCCAGGGCTCGCGGGGCACTCGATCCGGTCGTTGTCGTGCGCGCTGCGGTGCCGGCTGCGGTGCCCCCGGCGACGTGCACCCCGCCGACCAGGGCGGCGAGGTCGCCGCAGCAGGCCGGTCAGCAACTGCAGACCCCGATCTCAGGGTGGGCGTTCTGTCTGACCCATCCAGGTTTCCCTAGAGTGGCCGGTACCCCCAACCATCGGCGGCCCGGGCGGGCACTTGAGTATCTGAGGCAGGTGGGATCAGCATGACCGAGGATCTACTGCGTGGCGATGGGATGCGCGTGGAGTTGGCCGCCGTGGCCTGCGCCGAGGACTTCGCGCAGCTATTGACCAGGCTGCGGCTGAGATCAGGCCCACAGACCTCGGGGGCGCGGTCCTGAGCCGGTCCACCACTATCGGCCGAGCACGCGACTGCGCCAAGCGTCCATCGGCACCGGACGAGCGCAGTGGAAGCCCTGCAAGAGCATGTCGCCCATGCCGGCCAGCAGGTCGGCCTGGGCTCGGGTCTCGACTCCCTCGGCGACGACGGACAGGTCGAACTGGCGGGCCACCTCGACGAAGACTCCGATGAGCGCGTGGTCGCGGGAGTCGTTCAGCACCCCGGCGACGAAGCTCCGGTCGATCTTCAGCTCGTCGAAGGGCAACCGCTTGAGGTACGACAGGGACGCGTACCCGGTGCCGAAGTCATCGATCGACAACCGGAATCCCGCCTCGCGCAGTCGGGTCATCGTCCGGATGGCCTTCTCCGGATCGTGAATGAGAATCCCTTCCGTCAGTTCGAGCGTGATCGCGGCACGGTCGGCACCTGATTCGTCGACGATTCCCAGCACCTGCTCCAGGAATCCGTCCATTCCGAAATGCACCGGGCTGATGTTCGTGGAGAGTCGTAAAGGCGGAGTGATTGGCGCGAGTTCGACCCAGAGATCGCAGACCTGACGCAGCACCCATTGGTCGATCCTGGCGATGAGGTCCGACTGCTCGGCCATCGGAATGAACACCGCTGGAGAGATGGGGCCGTGCACCGGATGGTCCCAGCGCACCAGGGCCTCCGCCCCGACGGTCGTGCCGTCCGGGGCGTGTTGATCTTGCAGCACCAGAGACAGCCCGCCGGTATCCACCGCGGCGCGTAGCGAGGCCTCATAGTCGAGCCGCTTATCCACCTCGGCTTCCATCTCCTCGCGAAAGGAGGCCCGCTGGTGCGGCCCGAGCGTGCGGGCCGCATTGAGGGCGATCCGCGCCCGGCGCAGGGCCTCCTGAGCGTTCTGCGCGCTGCCGCCGCGCACCAATGTCGATCCGATACACGCGGTCGTGGGCAGATACCCACTCGCCCCGGGCAGCAGTGGCACCGGCAGCCGCTCGTGCAGCGCCCCGGCGAAGGCCTCGGTCAAGGCGCCAGCGTCGGCGTCGGTGCACTCGGGCGGACACAGCACGAGGACGGCGAACTCCCCGCCCTCGATCCGGGCCGAGCGCAGGTCGTAGCGGACCGACATCTCGGTGAGCACGTGGGCGTAGCCCAGCAGCAGCTCGCGGATCCGGTCCTGCTCCTGCACCCCGACCACTCGCTCGAAGTCGTCGATGAGCATGACGACGAGCCCGGCCGGGGCGTCGACGGAGTCCAGCGTCAGGTGGCGCACCAAGGATCCCCAGTTGGCCAATCCGGTGATGGGGTCGATCGAGGTTGCTCGCACCAGGTCTTCCTCGACCTGTCGTCGGCGGGTGACGTCGGTGCTGATCAGGGCCCGATGGGAGATCACCTCGTCTACCCGCACCGGCAGCACGAGCACCCGATAGACCTGGGGTCGATCCTGCGCGCCGGCGTGGACCTCGCCGCGCCATGGTGTGCGCTGGCGCAACGCCTGGCGGAGCCGGGCTTCGTCGTCGGGACGCACCTGGGGCCAGTGGGCGGCGATCACGTCCATGCCGATCGGCTCGGGGTTCGCGGACTCGGTGCGCAGGAAGCCCTCGTTGACGTACGTGACCCGATCCTCGAGGTCGCAGATCGCGATGCTCGACGGGTTCTGATCCACGACGGTCGACAACTGCGCGACGGCAGCGCTCTTGTGCCGCAACTCGGTCCAGGCGCGCCGAAGCTGGGCGAAGCGGTGGTCGTAACTGGCCGCCTGAAGCAGTGCGGTGATCAGCGTCAGGGTGAGCAGGGTGAGGATGTAACCGGCGATCACCGGGTCGCTCTGACCCACCAGATGGATCGCGGCGATCAGCAGACTGAGCGCCAGCCACACGGCGATCGTCTGGCCCCGGTCGAGCAGCCATCCGGACACTTGCAGCAACAGGAAGACGTTGATGATCGCCAGCGAGGTGGCGCCACCCGTGCTGAGAATGATCGGGATGGTGCCGAGTGAGGCTCCCCACAGGTAGAGGGAGGCGGCAAGCCGGATCCGTCGCGTGTACGCCAGATAGATCACGACGATCTCGAGGATGAGGAAGATGAACTCCATCACCGTCAGGACGTGGTTCGTCCCGGTCCGGGCCAGTTGGATGAACGCCGCCAGCGCATAGATCGCGATGGCGATGCCGGTGATGATCAGGAACCGGCGTCGGTATGGATCGTGGGCGGGGTCGGAGGCGGCGGCCAGGGCCCGGGCCCCCGAGGAGAGACTGGCTCGGTAGTGGTTGAAGACGTCGGAGGGAGTCATCGCGCCGGGGTTGGACTCGACGCGCCGGTGGCGCTGGGTTCAGGTCGTCTCAGCGCCGCGCGAGGTGCCGCCCCGACGCACGCCGGAACCGTCCCGGGCCGGGGTGACTCGAGTGGCTGCCTGATGGCACGACTCGAACGGACTCCGTGCCCGAGACTGTGCCGTTGGATGTCCTCGCAGATGAGGTGATTATGGCGGATCGCCCGAAGTTGGCGAGGTGGGTTGCGCCGAGTGGTCATCTGGAGTTGGTCGCCGCGGGGTGGATGGCCGTGCCCCTTCTGGTGCGCAACCAGGGCAGCGGGCGGTTACCCGGAACCATCGCAAGGGCCTGTGGCTCCCGAGCGTCAACGGATGACGGCTTGATGGCATTCTGCCCCGCCGTCCTCCGGGACTGGCGGGGGTGTTTCCATATCTTGGAGGGGATGTCATAACAAAATGAGTAGCGGTCTTCTTCGACTATCAGAACGTCCACGGCTGGGTCCGACGGCAGTTCCTCCCGTACGGAGCGGATAACGCGGACGGGCACATCTCACCACTCCGGACTGCTGAGCTCCTCGTCTCGCGACGAAAGTTCGATGGGGAGTTGATCGATGCTCGGGTCTCCAGAGGCCGTCCAAAACCTGTTCGTGAGGCGGGCGCCGCTCGCGCGAGTGACAGGCAGGCCTACAACTGGAAACAGGCGTCCCGTGTGTCGGTGGTGCGCCGGAACCTGTACAACCCAACCGACTGGCCTCAGACGCCCGCAACTGAGAAGGGCATCGACGTCGCCATCGCGGTGGCCATGCTGAGGATGGCAATGACCGAATCGTGCGATACCGTGGTCCTCTTCTCGTCGGACACCGACCTGCTGCCAGCGCTCGAGGCGATCCGGGACCACACAAGGTGCCACGTGGAGGTCGCTGCCTGGGCCGGGGCGAACCGACTGCGCTTCGATGGGACGCAGTTGCCATTCTGTCACTACCTCAGCAGATCAGACTTTGAGGGTTATTCAGAGGTGGCCCAGAAGTGTAGTGCGATGACGGTGGAGATGGTGCTGGTGAAGGTGGAGTGGGCGTCGGTAGTCGTGGATCGCCTCGCAGGATTGCGTCAGGTTCCGTGAAGGCTGGCTAGACCAGGCCCCAGTCATCTGAATCGCAGAGCACCTCGAGTCGGCACGCCTGTGGTATCACCATGCTGATCCCGTCAGTTAAATATTGCTGGAGGGGGGGAGCCCCAACGGATTTCTGACCCACCGTCGCCGCCGTCTCTTGCCCGGTACCGCCGTGGCGCCCTGTGCTACGCCTGGTGGGATCCCGGGACTGTGCTGCGGTATAGATTGGTTTGGTGGTGTGGGTGGGGTAGTGCGGAGGGCGCTGGTCATCCTCTGAGCCCAGTCGGTCAGGGCGACCTGGAGGATCTCGTCCATCTTGGTAGCGACGAACTCATTTGCTTTCATGCCGAGTTGTTCCTCGCGTTCGCGCAGGTCACGCTCGACGTTCTCAGCTGCGCTCTCGCGTAGTTGGAGTTGGATATCGACTCTGCCGAGCATAGCATTATCGTACTTCTCTAAGGTTTGGTCGTAGGTGGTCCGTCCGCCGAACTTTGCCAGGGTCTTCGAGATCACGGGCAAGAGTTCGATCATCATAAATAGTGCGCCAAGAAGAAGGTGTGCGATTAGAATAAAACGCCGGTCCTGACTTAGCCTATGGAGCGCTTCAAGGCTCAACAGAATGCCACCAGAACTGGTATTAGTTTGGTCAAAGACGGCTCGATTTGCCGCGATGTTAAGATTTACTGCAGCGAGTTCTTCTTGGGCTTCTGGGAGCCGTTCTGCGGCTTCTTCTTGCGCGGCTGTGACTACTATGTCATAGTCTTGCTTTGCTTTGGCTACCGCTTCATCGTAGGCGGTCTGTGCAGTATCACGCGCTGTGAGGGCGTGCTGCTCCTGTGTGAGCGCCTGTTCGTATGCGGTTTTGGCTCTCCGGTACTGCTCGCCCGCCCCTGCCTTGCCGGAGGTCCTATCCGCGTTCTCGCACTCGATGCCACGTTCTTCACAGACCATAGTGTTGTATTTGACTCGAGTTACTTCTTGACTCGTGACATAAGTCGTATTGGTCGCGTCGAGCGTCTCCTTAGCTTGGGCTACTAGGGGGTTGTCTGCCACCGTCATATTGCCTGCGATGATGTCGTTGAGTGTCGAAATCTCAGCTTCTAGCTCCGTGCGTTGGGTTTCTAGCAGGGTCGCTTGCTCGCCGTCGCCGTATTGTTGGGCCATTTCCTGTTGGATGACGAGTCTTTCGACGGCGATCTCGGGTTCGAAGATGCGTAGGACGAGGGGGGTGGATATGACTGCGCCCAAGATGATAGCCATGAGTACTCGCGGGGTGGCCATCCCGATGATGCCCCACTTCGTGCTGTGATTCGTCATCTGGGTAACGAGATAGCGGTCGACAGTGAAGATCAGCAGCCCCCAGAAAAGTGCGAAGGGGATCGCTAGGAGGGGAAGGATGTGGGCGCCGTATAGGAGGGCGAACGCCATTGAGACGGTGGCCATTATGGCTGTTCCCAGGAGGATGAGACCCATCTGGGCGTAAGAGGAACGAAACCTTGGGGCCGACTCGATAACGGTAGGATTGGCGCCGCCCAGTTCGGCCAACTGATCAACGATACTAGACACTGATTCGTCTCCCGTTCCGACGCAGGTGATGGTATGCGCTCCATATGCGCTGTTGCGTGCGGGCGATCTCGTTATGGGTGAGAGTGGTAAGGTGTTGTGCCATGTCGGTGGCTGCGTGAAGTGGCGCGAGAACTCCGTCGATATGCAGGTCTGTTGGCCGGATCCTATCTGCCACTGCTGTGGTGGGCATCGTCCAGGTTGTGCGGTGAGAGAGCATGTGAATGGGTTCGAGCATGTCGTCGACCTCGAACCGGACTACCGGTCGTGGGACATGCAGCTCTGGTACGCGGACGGTGGGGAGTTCGTAGAGCCAGATCAGCCCCAGGTCGGCTACCTCTGTGCCGTGGGTGTTCTCGGCGTAGATGTGAAGATGGCCGCTGTTTTCGGGGGTGATGGTGCAGCCAGACGGGTTGGTGCCCGGGGCGAATTTCCATTCGCGGGCGTTCGGTCCTTTCACACGGATGGTGTGTGCTCCGGTGATGTTCCAGGTGATGAACATGTCCTGCCCGCGTAGGCAGGCCGCGTTGGCTACGTGTGCGGAGTGGATGATGGGTGGGGCGAAGGCTGCGGCCACCTGCCCGGATAGGAAGACGTAGAGTTCTTTGGCGGTGGGGCGGGCGTGTGGGTCGGGGTCGAGTGCGCGAGTGAGGATGTCGACTAGGGGCTGCCCGTAGGTGTTCCGGACTCGATCTGGGTCGGTGGTGGAGGCAGCGCTCTGGCCGGGCGATAGGCAGCGTAGGATCGCTAACCCGAGTTTGTAGCAGTCGGACTCTTGCGTCTGCAGGTCCAGGGAGGAACGCAACTCCGGCGGCTGCCAGAACGGCGTGTGCAGTTGCGATCGAGCGCGATCAGACACCTCGGCGACAGCGTCGCAGTCGATGAGCCTAAGTAGTGGCGGTTCGGTCGGGTCGTTGGTGGCGGCGAAGACTGCGTTGGTGAGGCTGAGGTCACCGTAGACCAGGCCGAAACGGTGTAGTAGCCCGACGGCGTAACAGAGTTTGGCGAGGATGGCCATCCTGAGGATGGGGCCACTGGTCGCGTCGATGCCGGTGATCTTGGCGGCGGCGATCTGCGTTCTGGTCGCGATTAGCCACTTCAGGGTGAGTGGTTCATCGTGAGCGCCGGCATGGTCTGTGAAAGTGCGGAAGAACTCACGCGGGATCAAAGGCATGAGCAGTCCGACAACCTTGGTGCCGTCACGCACCAGGGCACGTGGCCAGGCCGTGTACTTGTCGAGTTCAGCGCGATCCGCTGGCGCCAGCGAATCCCGAAGATCCACAGCCGTGGCCGCGGACGCCGCGGCTTCACCTAGGACGCGCGGTTCGAGGTGCTGGTGGAACTCCTTGAACGCGATCGGCATCGATGAGCCTTGCAGCGTGAAGCCTGGCACGGAGTAGACCGTCGCTAAGGCACCATCGCTGATGAAATGCAGAGTGGTCAGGGCTGCCCGCTGAACAGACATCACATGACCTCAGCCGTCACAACCAGAATCCGACGACGGTCCGGTCGTCCATGTGGGACTTGCGGCCGAAGTTGGCTTGGGCTCCGAAGGTGAAAATGTCCGGGGCCTGCCGCCATGCGTCGCCGAGTGCCTGCTGGACCCCGTGGATTCGTAGCGGCCCCCCGACACCGTCAGTGACAAGGAACAGGGCTCCAGCGTCGACGCAGGTCTCGATCTCCTGAACGGTCAGGCTTGTGGCCGGGATCGAGCTGGTCGTGGTCGAGTAGATGTCGCTGTCCGGCCGGGCTGAGTTAGGGGCTGTTAGGCATGTCCATGCCGTGTCGGGGGAGAGATGCCACATCTCGCTGTCACCAACCCATCCCACGGAGACGTAGACGCCGGTCTCGCAGGTGCGGATGTGGGTGGCGACCAAGGTGGTGGCCAGATCCTGTTTGTCATTGATCATGTCCCTGACAACCGTGTTTGCCTGCTCGAACGCCTCCTGCCAGGCTGCGCCCGCAGTTCGGGCTTTCACCACCTGTAGCACCGCGGTGTCCGCAGCCTCGTGAGATCTGGGTAGTGAACCCACGCCGTCCGCGACTGCGGCGAGCACGGAGCCGTCGGCAAGGCCACGCACGCAGTAGGCATCCTGACGTGGTCCGCCGGCGGCTTGGTGGATCAGTCCGCGCAGGGTCACGGCCCTTGCTGTGACCCTGCCGTACTCGAATTGGGCCAGCGCCACATCTGGTCGGATGGACTCCTCCAGCGGTGCCCGGGGTTGAACCTCGGCGTATGCCCGGCCAGCGTCGCCTACCGTGAACTTCAGGCTGTCGACGACGCTGATCTTGCCGGCGGAGCCCATCAGAGCGTGTCCCCACCTGGATACTGGGATTCGTGCTGCGACACGGCAGGTGTGCTGGCTTTGGTCAGTACGTGCTTCGGGGTCGCGCTGCTGGCGTTCAGTCCGGACGACAGCACGGTGTGGCGCATCACCTCGATCAGACCCCTGATCGCCTCGGCGGCGGCCGTACCGTTGGCCATGTAGTACTTGGAGACCTTGGGCGGGTATGCGAGTCGTCCGAGCACTTCGTGTTGAGCGTCTCGAAAGCCGAACGGCACCATGCAGGGGTATGCCTTGAAGCCAGCACATGTCTCGGTGTTGTAGGTCAACGAGGCGTCGAAGTCCTCCTTCCAGCGCACATCTGTGGGCTGCCCGTCAGTCAGAAAGAATGCCATGGACCGGTACACCCGGTAGTTCTGCCGTTTCAGTTCTTCCACATCCTTCTCGATCGTCTCCGCCAGCATCCGGAAGGCGTTGCCGTAATTGGTCCCACCCTGAACGCTCAGGGTCACCTCACGCTCGGTGTCACCGATCGGCACCTCCACGTGCGCCGTGTCGGAGAAACTGATCACACCGACCCGCACCACATCAGCGATCACCGGCTCCCGGACGATGGTGGACCGTAGATCACGCAACGCGGAGTTCAAAGCCCCCATGTCGTTGCTCATCGAACCGGACACATCGCACACCAGGTAGAACGGCATGACGAACGCATTGTCATCTGGACTCTTAGCTTCTCGTACTTGCTCGGACATTCCAGGACCCCGTTCTCTGTAGGACTGGTCAGTTTGCTCATTGGCTGTGCGCAGGAATCTGCACTTCCTGTCGCTAACTACTGACGGACGAGTGCGCAGGGGACCTGACCCCAGATCTTGGACGGCCGAAGCCGGCACGTTGCTGGAGAGTCCGGACGATCCGTCTCATGGCCCGAAAAAGCACACCCAGTGACTTCCGTCGACATGCCGCCGATCTCCACGAGTTCCCCCGGGGGTACCGCGCTCAAAGTGGCGCCGCCGATCTGGCCTACCGCGGGCACCCCGTTACCTTCTTCGTGGCTTGGATGTCCAGGCTGCTGGTCACCGGGCTCGGTATGACTTACTGCCCCTGTCGTTGATGATCCGGGGGGTGTTGTCGCCGGGCATGGTGGCGAGGGGTGACCGCTGATAGGGACACGGCCGTCGACGCCCGGATCGTGGGGGTGTTCGTCAGGTCTCTTCGTAACGTGGGTGCCGGCTTCCTTCGCCAGACTGGGGTGGCCAGCCGACGCGAAAGGGAGCTCATCGTGGCTGAGCGAGAGTTTGCCGTGTTTGTCGGGTTGGATGTGGGCAAGGGGGAGCATCACGCCTGCGCGCTCGATGCCGATGGCACCCGGATCCATGACAAGCCGCTACCGCAGGACGAGACCCGGCTGCGGGAGTTGTTGACCCGGTTGCAGCAGCACGGGCCGGTGCTGGTCGTGGTCGATCAACCGGCCTCGATCGGGGCGTTGCCGGTCGCGGTGGCCCGAGCGGTCGGCGCCGAGGTCGG
>JBKECN010000084.1:0-35264 GCA_047974565.1 Actinomycetales bacterium | reverse complement strand
TCACCGCCGGTGACCTACAGCCCGGCGATACGCTGGTCACCCCGACCGGTACCACCACCCTGACCGGCATCCAGGAGCGTGAATCCACTGACACCACCACGGTCTACAACTTCCAGGTCGCGTCGACCCACACGTACTACGCCCTGGCCGGGACCACACCCATCCTGGTCCACAACGCCAACTACAACCCCAACGCAGGCGCCGCAAACACCGCAAGTCTTGAGGCGCGGGCGGCTGAGATTCATGGCGCCTTGGATCCGATTGCCCAGACGCGTCGGGACGACGGCGGCGTTGGGGACGCAGGAGGGCACCACAGTTATTGGTGGAGGTGTTCGGGACCTCAGCCCAGCGCAGCGCGCTCTGCTGCAAGACGGGGAGATGATGGCGGGTGGCCCTGGGCATGCCGAGGTGACGACAGTCTTGGGTGCCCGGGGTGCTGGACTCACTCCGCAGGAGATCGTGACTACGACGAATATCTGCCTTGGTGCCAGGTGTTCTTGCGGAATGAAGGGGCGACGATCACCGGTCCAAGGTCCGCGAAGTGGTAGCCGTGAGCAGGTATGACGAGGGCGCTATCACCCGCGCTGCTCAGGCTCTGAGCAGAGGGGGGCGGACCGCATTTGCCGCCGCGTGTGCAGAGCGCTTGTGGCCTCTGGTCGAGCGTTATGCCTCGGCCGCGTCCTTGGCAGGGGAAGATCGCCAAGTGCTCCGCGATGCCCTGGACGCGGCATGGAGAGCTGCGGGTGGCGCGGGCATTGAGGAGGGTTTGAGGGGCGCAGGCGAGGCCACCGAAGCCCTCGTCCCGTACGAGGACGACGACTGGTTGCTTGAGTCGGGCTATGCGCAGAACGGGATTGCTGCCATCGCGTACGCCATCCGTTCATGGTTGGGGGACGATCCTCAGGATGCGGTGTGGGCTGCACGTCAGGTGTATGAGGCGGCTGATTACGGCGCTCAGCAGCGCCAGCGTGTTGGGGCCCGTGTCTATTCGGCCGATGTGGAAGCCGACTTGGCCCGCACTGCGGTTGTCCAGGCTGCCATCCGAGGTATCTCCGAGGACTTGACGGCTGCCGGTGAGTTCAGCGCTGAGGTTGTTCGTCAGCGGGCCTGTAGCGCTGCGGGCGACTTCGTCACGCTCTTCCCATAGGCGCGTGGGTTCATCTCCTGCGGCGAGGACCTTCAGCCCGCGTTGTTGAGGGGTGCGCGGATGCGGGTGTTGGCCAGGAGGCTGTCGAGGATGTGGATGAGGGCGGCTCGGTCGGTGTCGGTGAGGTTGTCGAGGTCGGCGAGGCGTTCGGCGAGGGGGTTGTCACCGCGTAGGGGGCGCCGGGGTGCGTCGTCGAGCAGGAGGCAGGAGACGTCGAAGATGTCGGCGAGCCGGATGACGGCTTCGATGGAGGGGTGATAACGATCTGCTGAAGCGGTCAGCTTTCTTCGCGGCGGAGCTGGACCGCCCCTGGAGGTGATCGTCGCGTTCGTCGACGATAACCGAGCTGACTTCGGAGTCGAGTTCATCTGCGAGCACCTGCAGGTGGCTCCGAGCGGCTACTAGGCCGCAAAGAAGCGGCAAACCGCCTCGTCGGTCCGCGCGGTCCGGGACGCGGTCATAATGCAGGCCGAGTGCGTTTACGGCCCCGACACCGCCGGCTGGGTCGACGTCGAACTCGAACTCGCCACCCTGTCGGGGGTGCACTCGTTCAACGAGGAACCGGCTGCACGGACACTGCAGGGACGTCCCGCCAGCCGAGAAAGAAGCAACTCTATGCTGCCCAAGAAGCCACCCGCCGGGGTTGGAGTCCAATAGGTCGATCCTCCATCAGGCCCAGGGTGGTTCATATTGCCGTCGAGCGGCTGTGGCGTGGGTTGTGAGCCTGGGCCGACCGCGAACGTGGCGGCCAGGTCGGGCGCGGCCTGGGCGGCGAGGGTGGTCAGCGCTTTGTCATGGGTGGTGATCTGGGTGTCGAGGTCTAGCCAGCGGCGACGGTCGCGCGCGGGGTGGGCTCGGCTGCGGCGGTGATGGTCGTCAACGGTCCGGGGCCCAGCGCGGGCGCGGCGTGTGATCAGGGCCATCTTGGTCAGGGACCTGCAATTCCTCGCGGAGCTGGGGGGGGGAGCGTTGACCAGGCGGCGTGAGGGTAATCATCGCGCCGGTGCGGGCCGATGGCACAAGGACGGCCGGGGTTCGGCGACGGAGCCCCGTGGCGGCTGGCGACTACGTGTTTCGTGGCTGGGACGTTGGTACGGACCGAGCGCGGGGAATGTGCCGATCGAGCAGGTCCGGGTCCGGGGACAAAGTGTGGTCCCGCAACACCGACACCGGCACCGAGGAACTGCACCCCGTCATCGCCACGTACGTGCGGGACAGCCACACCCTGGTGGACTTGACCATCGACCAGGACGTGGTCACCACCACCCCGGACCACCCGTTCATGGTCCACGACCGGGGCTGGGTCACCGCCGGTGACCTACAGCCCGGGGATACGCTGGTCACTCCGACCGGTACCACCACCCCGGTCCGGCATCCAGGAGCGTGAATCCACTGACACCACCACGGTCTACAACTTCCAAGTCTCCTCCACCCACACCTACTACGCCCTGGCCGGGACCACACCCATCCTGGTCCACAACGCCAACTACAACCCCAACGCAGGCGCCGCAAACACCGGACGCGGAATGCTCGGGACTGGCGGGGTCTAGGTCACCAGCAAGACGTTGACCAGGCCGGGCCTCAAGTATCGGATTGATGTCGAGAATCCGGCACCTGGCGTTCGCCCTGGCCAACTGCACTTCCAGCAGGGGGACGCCAAGTATCTGTACGACTTTTGAGCAAGGAGAATTTGTGGGCATGCCGCGCAAACTTAAGATGGCCATCGCACGGGATCCTGATGCGATCAAGGCTATCCAACAGGGAAGCAAGTATCTGGGGGT
Organism: Actinomycetales bacterium; assembly: GCA_047974565.1. Classification (GTDB taxonomy): domain Bacteria; phylum Actinomycetota; class Actinomycetes; order Actinomycetales; family CAWJMD01; genus JBDIAG01. The sequence goes on along the minus strand of JBKECN010000084.1, from coordinate 32,336 downwards.
GCAATGAGCGAGGACCGCACATTTGAACTGACGTTACCGCCCAACTATTGGCCCGTCGAGCTTCGCGACGGACGTCAGATCGTGGTCATCGCCCACGCCTACTCGGTTGAAGGTGACGAGGTCGTGTTCTCACTTCTATGTCAGGGGACACCGGATTTCGAGATCGAGTCGCTGCGCATTCCTCTCGAATTGTTGCCAGAGGGATTCTCGTGATCTCGATGATGCGACGCCAGTGCTGGTCTGGTGATCCGTCGTCGCGGCACTGCTCGCCGCGCCCTGGCAGGAGGTGCAGGCTTCCTACGCGGCTTGTTCGACGTGAGTCGTCTGCTGGTCGTTGTCCTGGCGATCCTCATCTCGGCGCTGTCGTCGCTGCGCCGTCGGCGGCCATGCAGGTGCCAACGAGAGTCGATTTCTATGCCCATGCCGACGACGCCTTCGCCAAGGACTCGCTGTCCCTGACGCCCGCGTCCGAGCGCGGCTCACCTTCCGTCCATCACCACAGCCGCACCTACGATGCCGTCGACCGCTGGTCGCGTGGCCTTTGGGTATGGTCAAACCAACAAGGCCTCCTCAGCTTTGCGACCACCCACGATGCCCCATCCCAGCTCGCGCAGGCAGCGCAGGTACGGCGGCCAGTCGCGACTCAGCTCAGGTGGCCGACGCGGGCTTGCCGTCTGCGAACTGGGCCGTGTTGCCGCCAGCAGAGCCGGGTGCTGGCGGCTTCTCCTAGCCGCCCTCTAGCCGCTGCCGTCGTCACACTTCTCGGCGCCGGAGCCGCACCCGCGTCCACGCCGGCAGTTGCGGAAACTTGCCCGGGCCTCAGCCCCTGTCGGGCAGGTCGATGTCGGGGTCCACGAGAGTATTTCCGCTTGTCAGCGGTGGGGTCACGCGCCTCCGCAGGCCGATTCGGTGGTGGCTACCGGTGTTGCCGCAAACAGTGGACGTGCGTTGATGGACTCGGGCAAGGTGTGCCGCGGGTGCCGACTAAGAATGACAAGTCAACCGACTAAGAATGACAAGTCAATTTGGCCCACGGTGCTGTGGCGGATTCCAGTGACCGTTGGAGACACCGACGCCGGGTGGTACGTGTTTCGTGGCTGGGACGCTGGTACGGACCGAGCGTGGGGATGTGCCGATCGAGCAGGTCCGGGTCGGGGACCGGGTGTGGTCCCGCAACACCGACACCGGTACCGAGGAACTGCACCCCGTCATCGCCACGTACGTGCGGGACAGCCACACCCTGGTGGACTTGACCATCGACGGGGACGTGGTCACCACCACCCCGGACCACCCGTTCATGGTCCAGGAGCGGGGCTGGGTCACCGCCGGTGACCTACAGCCCGGGGATACGCTGGTCACCCCGACCGGTACCACCACCCCGGTCCGGGATCCAGGAGCGTGAGTCCGCTGACACCACCACGGTCTACAACTTCCAGGTCGGGTCTACCCACACCTATTACGCCCTGGCCGGGACCACACCCATCCTGGTCCACAATGCCAACTACAACCCCACCCACGCCGCAAACGCCGATGTGGGCTTGTCGACGCGCGGCCTGGTACCCGCGGCAGGTACACGCATTAGTCCTGCTGGAGTCCCTGACGGTTGGCGGGTCACTGGTACGAAGTCGCCGGGCGGTGTGCTCTATCGGGACCCGACCAACCCGGGCAACTCAGTTCAGGTCATGCAGGGCAACCCGAACAGTCCATTCCCCAACTCTCAGGCCCCGTATGTTCGATGGCAGAGGAACGGCCAACCGCTCGATCAGTTCGGCAACCAACTGCCCTCGGCGAAGGTGCCCGAGGCCCACATACCACTGAGCGACTTCCGCTTCCTCCCGGAGGTGTTCGGTTGATGCGCGTGTATCGATCGCTTGTGATGGATGCCTTAAACGAACTCGCCGACCCGGCGTACCAGGAGAGAGTTTGGTCGGGATCAGATCCTCGCCTGGTGTCCTCGTTGACCGAGTGTGCCGAACGGTTGTTCGACGACAGCGGTCTGGTTGAGGCACTGGATCGGGGGTCCGTGTTCGGGCCTTCGATCGATGCGAAGTTGCGGCGCTTGGGGAACTGGCTCGGTGCGATACAGGCGACGCAGCCAATCCCCGACCTCCTACGCGACGAGTCGTTGGCTGAGAGCCGAGAGCTAGCTGCCGAGATTCTGAACGACCTTGCGCAGGACGGGGCGTCTTCCGGTGAGCAGGGTGTGCGGTCCTGGTGAAGCGGCACCAGAGTCACAGGGCGTGCCCACAAGCCTCAGGTGGATCGTCGTGGCCGTGTTCGGTGACGCGGGATAGCGAGGACTGAGGTCGTGTCATGCATCGTTGAGGTCACGAAGGCCCGTCTCGGGTCGTCGCTCGTCTTGGTCGTCGCCGCGCTGATCGTCGTCCTTGCCCCGACCATGGCTTCTGCCGCGACCGTCGGGACTCCGTTACCGGCTAGCACGTACGACGCACCAACTCACGTGTACGGCGGCTCGTCGAAGTATGGTCGCGCGAGCAGCGCAGCGGGATATTGAGATAACGCAAACAGGTCGTCTTGGACTCCAGCGACAGCCGCTCTTTTGCGGTCATCGCAAGTCGGTGTTGCCGTAAACAGCGCAGATGGCCTTGCTCGGCTGACGACAACGCAACAGCGCTCCCTCCGTTCGCTGCAGAGTCAGGTCCAGAAGCACCAGGAGAAGCTGGACGACTACCGGGCCAATCCTGACGAATACGACAACCTCGGGATCCTCGGGCGTGCACCTACTCCGGAGATTCGTCAGCGCATCATCGATGGCCGGATTCGCCGCCTCGAAACGGAGATCCAGACCTTTCAAGACCAGATCGACAAACTCCTTGGAGGCGGATGATGAGCCAGCGCATCGAGATCCCAGTCGAAACCCTGCGACGATCGGCGGGTCTCCTTCTCGACCACCTGGAGACTTCCGGCGGCCCTATCATCGCGCTTGACAAGGATATGTTCTGGGCCATTCCTGCGGAGCATCGTGGCAATGTGTACGCGGAGCCGACCGAGTTCACCGTGGGTCAAGTGACGGAATCGTTTCAAAACATCACCCGCATCGTTCAGGACCCGTCGACCGCCACGTCATACGCCCTGGTCTGGCTGGCTGATCTTCTGCGTGCGGCGGGGGAGGCGGTCGTGGAGTGAGGTCGGTCAAGCGGCTCGTCGCCGTCCTGCTCGGAGCACTGGTCGCCTGGGTGGGCTTGGCGCAACCGTCCGACGCGGTAGTCGAATCCGGACCGCCTGAGGCGGCGACCACGTGCTTCTATGACAGCTTCCACCAGCGTGAGTCCACTGACACCACCACGGTCTACAACTTCCAGGTCGAGTCGACCCACACCTATTACGCCCTGGCCGGGATCACCCCCATCCTGGTCCACAACGCCAACTACAACCCCAACCACGCCGCAAACACCGCGGGCCGCGTTAGCGGTCCACTGTGGACTGCGACGAAGTCCAAGAGTGCAGCGGTGAACGCGTTATCGCACTTCAATAGGCACAGAGCAGACTTCCCCCACTTGAACAACTCGCTCGAATACGTTGCTGAGGCGCAGGGCTTCCTCCGGAAGCCTGGAACTGGCGTATGGACTCGCACCAGGATCAACGGAGACGTCGTTCGCTACGACCCGGGAAACAACAAGTTCGGAGTGATGGACCTGACTGGGGCGCCCAAGACGTACTTCCGCCCTGATCCCGCGAGTCATGGGTACTCGACAAACCTGGACTACTTCAATGCGCAGTGATGCTCATCACTTCTGTCGGGTCTGCGGATACCAAGCCGAGGACGCTCCTTGGGGCTGGGACGGCATGACGCCGTCCTTCGAGATCTGCCCGTCCTGCGGCGTCGAGTATGGTTACGAGGACGCAACCTTGGTCAGCGTTCGGCGCTACCGAGAGCAATGGCTAGCGGCAGGCGGTCGATGGTCCGATCACACCGTTTCCGAAGACGGCTTGGGCGCGCTGGAACGGCTGCAACGAGTGCCGGAGGCCTATCGATGACCTTCTGTCCGAGGTGGTCGAGGAACGTTGGGATCTTGCTCGCCATCCGCACTTCCGGCAATGACGTTCCTTGGGATGATCGGGCGCTCAGCCAGTCTCGAGCGTGGCAACGCATTCCGAGAATCGGCAGGGCACGGGTTGGAGGCACTCGGCGATGACACGGAGCGCTGACCCATGAGCAAAGGGAGCAGGACGACGAGGCTGGGGTGGTGGCCTCTCCTAGCGACCAAGGATCGCTAGCCGCCGCTCTGGTCGCGCTGCTGCTCGGAGCGGGAGCCGCATCCGCCGCCACCCTGCCGAACCTCGGAACTCGCGTCGGGGCCTCAACCTCCGCCAGCGTGCAAGCCCGGGTCGCGGCGCTTCACCGCGTCCGCGTCCAATCATCGCCACCGTCCATTTTGTCAGAACAAACTATTGACATGACCTGAACGCTAGGTCTTCAATGAAGACGCTCGCCCACCGCTCGGCATGCCAATGGAGGCCTCCTTGTCCGCATCCCCACTGTTGACCATGACCCAGACCACCAAGACGGTGCTGTGGAACGACTCCGCCGATCCGGCCGAGCTCACCCAAGCCATGGAGTGGGGAGTGGTCGGAGCCACCTGCAACCCGGTGATCGCGCTGGCCTGCGTGCGTGCCGATCTGCCCCGGTGGACCGCTCGCATCAAGGAGTTGGCAGCCGAGAACCCCACGATGACCCAGGACGAGATCGGGTGGCGTGTGGTGGAGGAACTCTCGGTCGACGCGGCCAGGCTGCTGGAGCCCGCCTTCTCCGCCTCCAATGGGCGTAATGGTCGGCTGTCCATGCAGACCGATCCTCGCCTCTACCGCAGCGCGCAGGCCCTGGCGGACCAGGCCGAGCACTTCGCTGGGCTGGCCGAGAACATCATCGTCAAGGTGCCCGCGACCAAGATCGGTATCGAGGCGATCGAGGAGGCCACGTATCGCGGGGTGTCGATGAACGTCACGGTCTCGTTCACCGTTGCCCAGGCGGTGGAGTCCGCCGAGGCGATCGAGCGTGGTCTGCGTCGCCGCGAGGCCGAGGGGCTGGACGTGTCCACCATGGGCCCGGTGGTGACCATCATGGTCGGCCGGCTGGACGACTGGATGAAGGACTGCGCCAAGGCCGGGAAGGTCTCCCTCGATCCCGGGTACTACGAGTGGGCCGGAGTTGCCGCCTTCAAGAAGGCCTACCAGATCTTCGTCGAGCGGGGACTGCGCTCACGACTGCTGTCCGCCGCCTTCCGCAACCACCTCCACTGGTCCCAGCTGATCGGCGGCGACGTGGTGATCTCCCCGCCGTTCGCCTTCCAGCAGCTGTTCAACGTCAGTGGGATCGAGTCCGTCGAGCGGATCGACGAGCCGGTGGACAAGCAGATCGTCGACGCGCTCTACGAGAAGCTCCCCGATTTCCGCAAGGCGTACGACGTGGACGGGATGACGATCGAGGAGTTCGAGGACTTCGGCGCCACCCGCAAGACGCTGCGCCAGTTCCTGGCCGCAGCCAACGAGCTCGAGGCGATCGTGCGGGACGTGCTGATCCCCGCACCCTGACGCCGAGGCCGCCTGCCAGGGTGGTGAAGGCGGGCGGGAAACCTGCCGACTCTCACCTATGCGAATCGCCCTGCCCGTGGTCTGTGCCGCCGTCGCCGCGGCGTGGCTGGCATGGGCTCGGGTCGGCCCACGCCAGACCTGGTTGATCTCGCCGGTGCTGGTGATCCTGCTCAGCCTGTCGGTAGCCGTCAACGAATGGAGATGGTGGGCGTATGAGACCGAGCTGCAGCGGGCCGCGGCCCCGGTGCTCGGCCAGGTCGAGGCCCGCTTCGGCTGTGAACGAGTCGCCAGGCACTTCTTCTCCAGCAGCGGCCATGTCGGGCATGTCTACTTCGACGCCGACGGCAAGCCTGCGGACTGGGCCTTCCTGTCCATGAGCACCTGCTCGCGGCTGAAGGACTTCCGCCGAGATCCCGGCACCGACGACCTGCAGCAGATCGTGGCCGCCCACACCCTCGCCCACGAGGCCGCGCACCTTACCGGTATCCGCAACGAGGCCCAGGCCGAATGTCGCGCCCTGGCCGCCGATGAGGCGGTGATGGTCAACCTCGGCGCCACACCGCAACAGGCGGCGGACGCGGTGAGTCGCTACCGGGCCGAGGTGCTGCCCAGGCTCCCGTCGCAGTACCGGGGTAGCTGCACGCAGGAGACGACCGCTACGCGCTGAGGCGGCCGGCTCACCCTCTGGGCCCGCCCAGTCGACGGCTCAACGATTGCGCAGCCGCCCGCAGCGCCGGGGCCAGCTCGCCGGCCCGTTCGTCCACACTGCCCTGCCAGGTGATTGCCAGCCCGGCCACTGCGCGGGCGTTGTGATCGCGCACCGCCAGGGCGATTGATGAGAATCCCGCGCTCACCTCACCCTCCTCGGTGGCATATCCCCGGCGGCGCACCTGGTTCAGCAGGCGCCGAAGCTCGGTCGGTGTGCGCGGCCCCGCACCGTCCAGGTCTGCCAACGCGCCGGCCGAGGGAAACAGGGCCCGGACCTGCGCCGGCGGCAGTTCGGCGAGGATGGCTCGCCCGCTCGCGGTGATCTGGGCGGGCAGCCGCACGTCAACGTCGGTGACCAGGGACGGACGCCGGGGCGCTCGCTCCTCCACGACATAGAGCACGTCCCGGCCGTGCAGCACCGCCAGGTGGGCGCTCTCGCCGATCGCGTCCACCAGCCGGTTGAGCAGCGGACGGCACAACCGGGCCAGCGGCGCCTGCCGGGTGTACGCCGATCCGAGTTCGAACGCGCTCAGCCCCAGGCCGTATCGACGTTCCTCGGGTAGGTGCACCACGAAACCCCGTTCGATCAGCACCGACAAGAGGTGGTACGTGGTCGAGCGGGGCAAGCCGAGTTCCGCCGCGATCCGCGCCGCCGGAATCGGACCCGGCTGCCGCGCCAGCAACGACAGCACCGCCAGGGTCGCCTCGGCGGCAGGCACCTTGCTCACCCGGGTCATGGTGACGCCCCAGCGGCCGCAGGCCAAGCCGCCGTTCGCCCCAGTGCGCCGTGCTCCGGCCATAGCGGGGGTATAGCCCGCGGGGAGTGCCCGCTGGACCGCCCGCGGACGGACGCGCTCCCGGGGCTGCTGGTGCCGGGCGGCTGCTGCGAGGCGGCTGGTGCGAGGCGGCTATATCCCGGCGTCAGAGTCTGGAATCCCAGACACTTCACGTCCGTGGGTGATGGCACCAGGCTCCGGCCTGCGGTGCCATGGATGACATGGCAATCCACCCCGCGCCGAGTGCTCCGCCAGGGCGCGTTCAGCAGATCGATGTCGGCGTCGCCGCGCTCACCCCGGAGCAGGTGCTCGCGGTGGCTCGCCACGGAGCGGGCGTCCGGCTCGGCGAGGACGCGCTCGCCGAGATCGCGCGCACCAGGGCCATCGTCGAGGGACTGGCCGCCGACACGCGTCCGCACTACGGGATCTCCACCGGGTTCGGCGCGCTGGCGACCACCCAGATCCCCTCCGAACGACGAGCCGACCTGCAGCGCAGCCTGATCCGCTCGCACGCGGCCGGCTCGGGGGCCGAGGTGGAGCGGGAGGTGGTGCGGGCCCTGATGCTGTTGCGCCTGTCCACCCTGGCCACCGGGCGAACCGGGGTGCGGGTGGGCACGGCCACCGCCTATGCGGCGATGCTGGACGCCGGGATCACCCCGATCGTCCACGAGTACGGCTCGCTGGGCTGCTCGGGAGATCTGGCCCCGCTGTCGCATGTGGCGCTGGCGCTGATGGGGGAGGGCCGGGTCCGCGACGCCTCGGGCGAGCAGGTGCCCGCGCGCGAGGCCCTGCTGGCTGCGGGCATCGAGCCGGTGACCCTCGCCGAGAAGGAGGGCCTGGCCCTGGTCAACGGCACCGACGGGATGCTCGGCATGCTCGTCCTGGCCATCGACGACCTGCGGCAGCTGCTGACCGTCGCCGACATCGCCTGCGCGCTCAGCGTCGAGGGTCTGCTGGGCAGTGAATCCCCCTTCGCCGCAGACCTGCAGGCGCTTCGTCCCCACCCCGGCCAGGCGGCCAGCGCGGCCAACCTGCGGGCCCTGCTGCACGGCTCACCGCTGGTGGCCAGCCACCAGGGCCCCGAGTGCACCCGGGTTCAGGACGCGTACTCGCTGCGCTGCGCCCCGGCAGTGCACGGCGCGGCCCGCGACACAGTGGCGCATGCGGCCACCGTGGCCGGGCGCGAACTCGCCGCGGCCATCGACAACCCCGTGATCACCCTGGACGGGCGGGTGGAGTCCAATGGCAACTTCCACGGCGCCCCGGTGGGCTACGTGCTGGACTTCCTGGCGATCGCCGTCGCCGATGTGGCCAGCATGAGCGAGCGACGCACCGACCGGTTCTGCGACCGGGCCCGCAACCACGGGCTGACCCCGTTCCTGGCCGACGACCCCGGAGTGGACTCCGGGCACATGATCGCCCAGTACACCGCCGCCGGCATCGTCTCCGAGCTCAAGCGGCTCGGGGTGCCCGCCTCGGTGGACTCGATCCCCAGCTCGGCGATGCAGGAGGACCACGTCTCGATGGGCTGGCACGCAGCCCGCAAACTGCGCCGCGCCGTGGACGGGCTGGCCCAGGTGCTGGCGATCGAGATCCTCACCGCCACCCGGGCCCTGGACCTGCGCGCGCCGCTGCAACCGGCGGCCGGCACCGCCGCGGTACGGGATCTGTTGCGCGCCAACGGCATCCAAGGCCCCGGGCCGGACCGCTTCCTCGGCGACGAGATCGCCGCCACCACCACCCTGCTGACCACCGGCGCCATCCTCGCCGCCGCCACCGCAACGACAGGAGACCTCCAGTGACCACCGACCTGCACGCCGACTTCAGCACCGGGGCCAGGCCGGTGCGCGCTCCCCGGGGCACCACCCTGACCGCCCGGTCCTGGCAGACCGAGGCACCGCTGCGGATGCTGATGAACAACCTCGATCCCGAAGTGGCCGAACGCCCGGACGACCTCGTCGTCTACGGTGGCACCGGCCGGGCCGCGCGCTCCTGGAAGGCCTTCGACGCCATGGTGCGCACGCTCACCACCTTGGCGCCGGACGAGACCATGCTCGTGCAGTCCGGTAAGCCGGTCGGGGTCTTCCAGACCCACGAATGGGCCCCGCGGGTGCTCATCGCGAACTCCAACCTGGTCGGCGACTGGGCCACCTGGCCGGAGTTCCGCCGGCTGGAGAACCTCGGCCTGACCATGTACGGGCAGATGACCGCCGGCTCCTGGATCTACATCGGCACCCAGGGCATCCTGCAGGGCACCTACGAGACCTTCGCCGCCGTGGCCGCCAAGCGGTTCAACGGGACGCTGGCCGGCACCTGGACCCTGACCGGGGGATGCGGTGGCATGGGCGGTGCCCAGCCGCTGGCGGTCACCCTCAACGGCGGCGTGTGCCTGATCGTCGACGTCGACGCCACTCGCCTGCACCGGCGGGTGGAGCACCGCTACCTGGACGAGGTGGCCGCCGACCTGGACGAGGCGATCCAGATGTGCCGCTCCGCCAAGGCACAGCGCCGCGCCCTGTCGGTCGGTGTGGTCGGCAATGCGGCGACGATCTTCCCGGAGTTGTTGCGCCGCGGAGTGGAGATCGACATCGTCACAGACCAGACCTCCGCGCACGATCCGCTCAGCTACCTGCCCGAGGGCATCGACCCGGACGACTGGCACGACTACGCCGAGCGCAAGCCCGAGGAGTTCACCGACCGGGCCCGTGAGTCGATGGCCAGGCAGGTCCAGGCGATGGTCGAGTTCGCCGACGCCGGCGCCGAGGTGTTCGACTACGGCAACTCCATCCGGGACGAGGCCCGGCTCGGCGGTTATCAGCGGGCCTTCGCCTTCCCCGGGTTCGTGCCGGCCTACATCCGCCCGCTGTTCTGCGAGGGCAAGGGCCCGTTCCGGTGGGCGGCCCTGTCCGGTGACCCGAAGGACATCGCCGTGACCGACGAGGCCATCCTCGACCTGTTCAAGGACAACGACCATCTGCAGCGTTGGATCCGCGCCGCCCGGGAAAAGGTTGCCTTCCAAGGTCTTCCGGCCCGGATCTGCTGGCTCGGTTATGGTGAGCGCGACAAGGCCGGGTTGTTGTTCAACGACCTGGTCGCTTCCGGGAAGGTCAGCGCGCCGATCGTCATCGGCCGTGACCACCTGGACTGTGGCTCGGTGGCGTCCCCGTACCGTGAGACCGAGGCGATGGCCGACGGCTCGGACGCCATCGCCGACTGGCCGCTGCTCAACGCGATGACCGCCACCGCCTCGGGGGCCACCTGGGTCTCGCTGCACCACGGTGGGGGTGTCGGCATCGGTCGCTCCATCCACTCGGGCCAGGTCAGCGTCGCCGACGGCACCGACCTGGCCGCCCGCAAACTCGCCCGGGTGCTGACCAACGACCCGGGGATGGGCGTGATCCGGCACGTGGACGCCGGATACGACGAGGCCGACGACGTCGCCGCCGCGTGCGGCGTGCGGATCCCCATGCAGGAGGGCTGATGCCTGCCGACGCAGCGGCTGTGGGAGTTGCTTCCTTCGACCGGATGTGGGCCGAACTGGAACTCCTCGGCCGCCACCCGGACACCGGCGGCTACCACAGATTCGCTTGGAGCACCGTGGATCTCACCTTGCGTGAGTGGTTCCGCGGGCAGGCTCAGGCTCGTGGATTGGATCTGGTCACCGACCGCGCCGGCAACCTGTGGGCGTGGCGAGGAGATCCGGACGCTGCCGCATCAGCCGGACGCGCCGCACTGGTGATCGGCTCGCATCTGGACTCGGTTCCCGACGGCGGCGCCTTCGACGGCCCGCTCGGGGTGGTGAGCGCCTTCGCGGCCCTGGACCGCCTCGACGCCGCCGCCGGCGGCACCTACCGGCCCGCCCGGCCGCTGGGGATTGCCTGCTTCAGCGACGAGGAGGGGGCCCGGTTCGGCATCGCCTGCGGTGGGTCCCGCATCCTGACGGGGGCGTTGGCCGCGGACCGGGCGCGCAGCCTGCGTGACGCCGATGGCACCACGATGGCCGAAGCGATGCGGGCCGCCGGACACCACCCGGACCAGGTCGGCCCGGACCCCGAAACCCTGCGCCGGATAGGCACCTTCGTCGAACTGCACGTCGAACAGGGCCGGGCCCTCGCCGATCCGGATCACCCGGCCCACGGCCACCCGGTCGCCGTCGGTGAGGCCATCTGGCCCCACGGACGATGGCGGATGGACCTGCTGGGACGCGCCGATCACGCCGGCACCACCAGGCTGGCCGACCGGGACGATCCGATGCTCACTCTGGCCGCGGTCATCACCCAGGCCAGAGCCGCCGCCGAACGCCACGGGTGCGTGGCCACCGTGGGAAAGCTGGCCGTGCAACCCAACGGGGTCAACGCCATCGCCTCCCGGGTGAGCGCCTGGCTGGACGCGCGCGGCGAGAATCCCGACGCCGTTCGCGCTGCCGTGTCCGAGATCGAGGCCGTTGCGGGAACCGCTGCGGTGCAGGAGTCCTGGACGGACGCGACCATCTTCGACGAGCAGGTGACCACCCGGCTGGCCCGGCTCCTGGGGGACAAGGCACTTGGAGCCGACGGGAACCCGGTGCCCATCCTGGCCACCGGGGCCGGTCATGACGCCGGGATCCTGGCCGGCGCCGGAATCCCCAGCGCCATGCTCTTCGTGCGCAACCCCACCGGCATCTCCCACTCGCCGGCCGAGCATGCCGAGCGACCGGACTGCCTGGCCGGGGTGGGCGCCCTGGCGGCGGTGGTGGCTGACCTGGCCGGATCGCGGGAGCCGACATGAGCACCGGCAACCCCGACCTGCAGCGCGATGAAGTGCAGCGCGATTCCGTGGAACCGGCCGGCCCCACCGCAGCCTCACCGGACGGCTCCGGTTACTGGCTGGAGCACGCCTGGCTGCCGAGCGGGCCGGCCCGGTCGGTGCGGGTCCGCGTGCGCGACGGCCGGTTCGCCAGCGTCGAGGTGGGCGTCGACCCCGAACCGCAGGACGAGCAGATCGCCGGGCTGGTGTTGCCCGGCCTGGCCAACGCACACTCCCATGCCTTCCACCGGGCGCTGCGCGGACGTACCCACACCGGGGACGGCGCCGGCACCTTCTGGTTGTGGCGACAAAAAATGTACGACCTCGCCGGCCGGCTCGAACCCGACTCGTACACCAGGCTTGCCACTGCCGTGTTCGCCGAGATGGCCGCCGCGGGAATCACCTGCGTGGGCGAGTTCCACTACCTGCACCACCGCCCGGACGGCACCCCGTACCCCGACCCGAATGCCTTCGGCCTCGGGCTGATCGACGCGTCCCGGGCCGCCGGTATCCGGATCACGCTGCTGGACACCTGCTACCTGGCGGGAGGCCTCAGCGCGGACGGGCACAGCCCGCTGGCCGGCCCCCAGGTGCGCTTCGGCGACGGTGACGTGGCGGGCTGGAGGGCCCGGGTCACCCCACCGGCCACCGGCCCACTCGGCGCACATGCCCGCTGGGGTGCGGCGATCCACTCGGTGCGTGGTGTGCCCGCCCACGCTCTGGCCGAGGTGGCCGCGGTGGCGGCGGAGTTCGACCTCCCGTTGCACGTGCACCTGAGCGAGCAGCCCGCCGAGAACGCCGCCGCCCTGGCCTATTACGGCCGCACCCCCACCCAACTACTGGACGAGGCCGGGGCACTCGGCCCGCGGGTCACCGCCGTGCACGCCACCCACCTCAGCGAACTGGACATCGCGCGCCTGGGCGCCACCGGCACCCGGATCTGCGCCTGCCCCACCACCGAGGCGGACCTGGCCGACGGGATCGGGCCCTTCCCCGCGCTGGCCGAGGCAGGGTGCGGCCTGTGCCTGGGCTCGGACCAGCACGCCCACACCGACCTGCTCGCCGAGGCACGTCGGATGGAGGAGCACCAGCGCCTGGTCTCGGGCACCCGCGGGACGTTCTCACCGGCGGCGCTGCTGCAGGCGGCCACCGTCGGTGGGCATGAGTCGCTGGGGTGGGGCGACGCGGGCCGGATCGCGGTGGGCGCCCGGGCCGACCTGGTCGGCGTCGACCTGAGGTCCGTGCGCACCGCCGGATCCGAACCGGCACAGGCGATCATGTGCGCGACCGCCGCCGACGTCACCGACGTCGTGGTGGACGGGCAGCGCGTGGTCACCGCCGGCCGGCACCGGGCCGCCCCCGGCGGCGATGTCGGGCGCCTGCTGGCGGAGGCGATCGAGCAGACCACCCAGGACCTGGAGACCGTGGAGACAGCCCGATGACCTCGACCCTGATCACCGACATCGGCGAACTCGTCACCAACGATCCGGGCCTGGGCCCCGGCCGGGACGGCGCTGAGCTGGGAATCGTCACCGATGCCGCGATCGTGCTGGCCGAGGGCCGGGTGGCCTGGGTCGGCCCGGCCGCCCGGGCACCCGCCGCCGACGTGCGAATCGAGCACCGGCATCGTGCCGTGCTGCCCGGCTTCGTCGACTCCCACACCCACCTGGTGTTCGCCGGGGACCGGGCCGCGGAGTTCGAGGCCCGGATGACCGGCGCGCGCTACGACGGTGGCGGCATCGCCAGCACCGTCCGGGCCACTCGCGCCGCGACCGACGCCGACCTGCGTGATCACCTGCTGCATCTGCTGGACCAGATGCAAGCCCAGGGCACCACCACAGCGGAGATCAAGTCCGGCTACGGGCTCACCGTCGCCGACGAGGCCCGGGCGCTGGACCTGGCCGCTGCGGTGACCAGCGAGGTCACCTTCCTCGGCGCGCACGTGGTTCCACCGGAGTTCGCCGGTCGCGCCGACGACTACGTCGACCTGGTCACCTCCCGGATGCTCCGCGAGTGCGCGCCCCGGGCCAAGTGGGTGGATGTCTTCTGCGAGCCGGCCAGCCCGCACGCCTTCGACGCGGATCAGTCCCGCGCGGTGCTCGAGGCGGGGATCGCCGCTGGTCTGCAGCCGCGGATCCATGCCAACCAGTTGTCGGCGGGGCCGGGGGTGCAACTCGCGGTGGAGTTGGGCTGCGCGTCGGCCGACCACTGCACCCATCTCAGCGACGCGGACGTCGCGGCGCTGGCCGGGGGCGAGACGGTGGCAACGCTGCTGCCGACGATCGAATGGTCCACCCGGTCGCCCTATCCGGACGCCCGGCGCCTGCTCGACGCCGGGGTCACGGTGGCGCTGGCCACCGACTGCAACCCGGGCAGCGGGTACTCGTCGTCTATGCCGCTGGCGGTGGCGCTGGCGGTGCGGGAGATGGGGATGAGCATCGCCGAGGGTCTGTGGGCGGCCACCGCCGGAGGGGCCCGGGCGCTGCGCCGCGACGACATCGGCCACCTCGGGGTGGGTGCCCTGGCGCATCTGGCGATGCTGGATGCGCCGAGTTACCGCCACTTGGCGTACCGGGTCGGGGTGCCCTTGGCCAGCGGACTGGTGCTGAGCTGATCGAGAGCGGGCGGACCTGCCCCGTCGGGCGGATCGAGTCCTCCGGGTGGGGCTGGGGTCCCGGACGCTGCCCGAACCCTGCGGTTCGAACGCAGAGACTCACCGGGATCGCAGGTCGCCGACCTCGTCACGCCCGGGGCTCGATGAATCCTGATCCGGGTCGCGAGCCCCGTCGGTCGAGCCGCCCGCGGAATCGACTCGTCGTGCGCCGGCCTGCGTTCGATCGGTCCCCCTCCGGGTCGTCCCCGGTGGAGCCGCCTGCGGTACCGGAGCCTGCGGTATCGGAGCCTGTGGTATCGGAGCCTGTGGTGTCGGAGCCGGTGATGGTGTCGGTCTCGGCATCGCTCACCCGGGCGTTCGCTCCCGGCCCGTCGTCCTCAGCCGACTCGGCCTTCCCCCGACCGTCCTGCCCCTCGGCCGGCGTCGGGTTGTGCCGGTACGCCCAGACCAGCAGCGCCAGCCCGGCCAGCATCATCGGGAGCGACAGGATCTGACCCATGGTCACCCAGTCCAGCCATAGATAGCCCAGGTTGGCGTCCGGCACCCGGACGAACTCGACGAGGAACCGGAACGTCCCGTAACCGAGCAGGAACAGTCCGCTGACCGCCCCGAGCGGGCGTCGGCGGGCGCTGTACGCCCACACCACGATGAACAGGACGAGCCCTTCCAGCAGCGCCTCGTAGAGCATGGACGGGTGCCGGGGGAGGGGGCCCCCGGTCGGGAAGACGATGCCCCACGGCAGGTCGGTGGTCTTGCCCCACAGTTCACCGTTGATGAAGTTCCCCAGGCGGCCCGCGCCCAGGCCCAATGGCGCCAGGGGCGCCACGAAGTCGGCCACCTGGAGGAAGTGGCGCTCGGTCTTGCGGGCGAACAGGGCCATCGCCACCAACACCCCGAGCAGGCCACCGTGGAAGGACATGCCGCCCTGATCGATCCGGATGATCCACAGGGGGTTGGCGATCGCCTGGTCCAACCCGTAGAAGAGCACGTACCCGAGCCGACCGCCCACCACGACCCCGACGCCGGCGTAGAGCACCAGGTCGTCGATCTCGCCGGGCTCCCACCCCGAGTGCGGGCGGCGGGCCCGGCGCCGACCGAGCAGCCAGGCCAGCACGAAGCCGACCAGGTACATCACCCCGTACCAGTGCACTGACAGCGGGCCGAGGTGGATGACGGGATCGATCTGCGGGAAGGGCACCTACCCAGTTCACCACGAGCGGTCGGCGATCACGCACGTGAGCGGACCGGGCGCCCGCCGTGTCAGGCGGCGGGCGCGGCCAGGGTGTCGTAACAGGCGGTCTCGAAGTCGAGGTACCGGGTGAACGACGTGGGATCGCCGAAGGGCAGGATCTGGGTGGCCCAGAAGCCGCCGATGCCGGCCTCCCGGTCGATCCAGTAGAAGAGGTTCGCCAAACCCGCCCAGCCCTGACCCCCGGCAGGCCGTCCGGTCGGCGCCTGCTCCTGGTTCACCATGAACGCCAGCGACCAGGACTTGGGCAGACCGGGGAAGAAGTCCGCGTCGTTGGACAGGGTCGCGATGACGCCGGGCAGGCTGGTCACCGAGAGCTTGTCGTCCAGGTGGGTTCGCACGGCGTCGCGGACGGTCTCCGGCCGCAGCACCTGCCCCTTCTCGCCCTGGCCGTCGTTGAGCCACATCCGGATGAACTTCAGGTAGTCCCCGACCGTCCCGTACAGGCCGTGCCCGCCCATGTCCACCTCCGGTGGCGAGGGCAACTCGAAGTCCATCGCGGTGAGGGTCCCGTCCGGGTTGCGGGCATGCATTCCGGCCAGCCGTGAGCGGCGTGCGTCGTCCAGGGCGAAGGTCATCGACTCAATGCCCAGGGGAGCGAAGATCTCGGTGGCCATCACCTCCGACAGGCGCCGGCCGGTGATCCCTTCCACCACCTGACCCACCCAGTCGAGGTTGGTGCCGTACTCCCACCTCGTGCCGGGGTCGAACAGCAGCGGAGTCATCAGCGCCCCTTTCGAGGCGGTGATGACGCTCGGCTGGCCCTTCTCGTTCGCCAGCCGGCAGTACGTCTCGTTGAAGAAGTCGTAGCCGAAACCACCACTGTGGGTGAGCAGTTGGCGAGTGGTGACCTGGCTGGCGGGGGGTCGCAGGATCGGTTCGCCCGCGTCGTCGAATCCCTCGATCACCTGCAGTTGCCCGATGGCGGGGGCGTATTCAGCGGCCGGGGCGTCCAGGTCGAGGGAGCCCTGCTCGACCAGTTGCAGGGCTGCGGTCGCGGTGATCGCCTTGGTGGTGGAGAAGAGGGCGAAGATGTCGTCGGTCTGCATCGGGGTCTGGCCGTCGATCCGGCGCACGCCGGTGGCGGACAGGTAGAGGGTGTCGTCGCGGTCGGTGAGACCGGCCACCACGCCGGGCACCCGGTCCGGCCCGGTGACGGCGTCGTCCAGGATCGCGTCGGCACGCGAGCGGAAGCTGTCATTCATGGCGTTTCTCCTTGGTGGGGTGAGGGTTCGGGGAGGTTGGCTGGGTGGTGGGGAACACAACTCAGGGGCTGTGCGGCCCAAAGGTGGAGTTGAGTTCCAGTGATCGCGTTCTCAGCCTGATCTGTGCACGGCTGCCGGGGATCTCGGTGTAGCTGTGCGGGATCTCAGTGCAGCGCGAAGCCCTTGTATCCGGCGGCGGCGGCCTCCTGGGTGCGTTGGCGGTAGTCGCCGACCCCGCCGGTGTAGGAGAGCACCCGGCGTGGCTTTCCGGGCACGTTCGAGCCCACGTACCAGGAGTTCGTGCGGGAGATGAGGTTGGCCCCGGCCACCTCGTCGTGGTGCTGCACCCAGGCATCCTCGCCCTCCTCGGTCGGCTCGATCACCCGGTACCCGCTCGAGCGTAGGTGCCGGATCGCCTCGGTGATCCACTCCGTCTGCTGCTGCAGGCAGGTGGTCATGTTGCACAGCGCCGCCGAGGGCGCCAGCGGCACGGCCGTGGTGAGCATGTTGGGGTAGCCGTGCACCATCAGGCCCATCGTGGTGCGGATGTCCCGGCTCCAGTCCTGGGTGAGGGAACGGCCGTCCCGGCCGCGGATGTCGATCCGGGTCAGCGACCCGGTGCCCGCGTCGAAACCGGTGGCCATGATGATCACGTCCAACTCGTAGACGGTCCCGTCGGTCAACTGAATCCCCTCGGGCAGGACCCGGCTGATCGGATTGTTCTTCACGCTCACCGCCCGCACGTTGTCCCGGCGGTAGGCCTCCAGGTAGTTGCTCTCCAGGGGCACCCGGTGGGTGCCGAAGCCGTAGTCGTCGGGGCCCGGAACCAGCAGGTCGATCAGCTCGCGATCCTGCAGGCGGGCGCGCATCTTCTCCCGGACGAACTCCGAGACCTGCTCGCCGATCTCCGGGTCGAAGAAGATCTCGGAGAACGAGGCCAGCCATAGCTTCAGGGACCCGTCTGCGTAGATCTCCTCGAGCACGTCTCGTCGCTGTTGCGGGGTGAGGTCGGCCCAGGTGTGCTGGAAGTCGTACTCGAAGCCCGAGAAGGTGTGCGGCAGGGTGGCTCGCAACTCCTCGAAGCGGGCCTTGTAGGCGGCCTGCTCGTCCGGGCCGTAGGAGGGGTTCTTCATCGGCAGCACGTACTGCGGAGTACGCACGAAGACGGTGAGCTCGCCGACGGTCTCGGCGATGGTCTGGATCACCTGGATGCCGGTGGCCCCGATCCCGATCACCCCGACCCGCTTGCCGGTCAGGTCGACGTCCTCGCGCGGCCACCGGGAGGTGTGGAAGATCCGGCCGGAGAAGTCACTCTGGCCCGGGAAGAGATCCTGCATCGGCGCGGACAGCATCCCCGCGCAGGTGACGAAGAACTGGGTGTCGATCACCTCGCCGGCCTCGGTCAGGACCGTCCACCGCTCGGTGTCGTCGTTCCACCGCGCCGAGGTGATCCGGGTACCGAAGCTGATGTCGCGGCGCAGATCGAGGGTGTCGGTGATGTAGTGCAGCCACCGCTCGATCTCGGGTTGGGTGGGAAAGCGCGAACTCCAGCTCCAGTTCGTGTAGAGCTCCTCGTCGAACAGGTACTGGTAGATGTACGCCTCGGAGTCGAATTTCGCTCCGGGGTAGCGATTCCAGTACCAGGTGCCGCCCACGTCGGAGGCGGCGTCGTAGGCGCGCACCCTCAGGCCGAGCGAGCGCAACTGGTGCAGCTGATATAGACCGGCGACGCCCGCCCCGATCACCAGGGCGTCCAGGGTCGTGGTGGGGGTTGCGTCCAGGTCGGGGTGGTCGATGGTCTCGGTCATGGGTGGGCTCCCGGTGGTGTTGGTGATGATGCCGGTGACGCAGACGATGGTGAGCCGCTGCGAGCCGTCGACGGTGTGTCAAATTGGGACATCTGCGGGGGGATGGCTGCGCTAGCCAGCCCGGCCGAATCGCGCTTACTGTGATCAGTCACATCAGGCAGGTGACGTTGTGCAGAACGACTTCAGGCCGGACCAGTGCGGGTCCGAGCCGGCGGACCCCGGCGAGTCCGGCCGACGGATGGCCGCCGCCCGGGCCGACTTCCTCGCCCGAGGCGAGGCGGCGCAGGGGGTGCCCGCCACGGTGGCCGCGTCGTGGTTGCGCAGCCGGTCGGCGGGGGTGGACGCGGACCGGTACTCGGTGCCCTTCCACAGCGACATCGACGTGGACTCCCGGCTCGCCCGGTGCGCTCGCCCGGTGCTGGCCCACCTGGAGAACGACCTGTGCGAGGTGCCGGTCACCATCGCGTTGACCGATGCGCACGCCCGGATCATCGACCGCCGGGACTGTTCGGCCGCGGTCGGCCGGGTTCTGGACGGCGTCGACTTCAACCCCGGGTACTGCTTCGGGGAGGGCGGGGTCGGCACCAACGGGATCGGCACCGTCTTCGAGGCCGGCCAACCGGTGAGCGTGGTGGGCTCGGCGCACTTCACCGAGTCCCTCGTGCCCTTCGCCTGTACCGGAGCCCCGGTGCTCGACCCGGTCTCCGGGCGGGTCGAAGGTGTCCTGGACGTGAGCCTGCTGGCCCGGGACTGGAATCCGCTGATCCAGGTGCTGGTGCGCACCGCGGCCGGCGAGATCGGGCGCAACCTGCTGCGAGACCGCAGCCACACCCAGCAGGCGCTGTTCGCCGCTTATGTGCGGGCCGAGGCCAAGTCCCGGCATGCGGTGATGGCTGTCGGTGACACGGTCATCCTCAACCAGCAGGCTCAGCGCCTGCTCAGTGGCCCTGAACAGGTGGTCTTGCAGCAGCACGCCCGGCACTTGGCTGACCAGGAGAGCCCCACCTCCCAGACGCTCACTCTCGACAACGGACGAAGCCTGTCCGTTCGGGCGCACAGGGTTCAGAGTGCAGGGACGGTGTACGGAGTGATCCTCGTCATCGTCGAGACCGAGCCGGGCGACCGCGGGCGGCATGACCCGGACACGATGCCCCGTCTCACCGTGGTCGGCGCACCACGCCCGGGCGGAGCCGCCCCCGGGACGCCCGCTGCGGTGACGCGCCCAGCCGATCCGGGTCCGATGGTGACCGGCAGCGGCTGTCCGGCGTGGCGAGCGGCGGGAGTGGCGATCCATGCCGCCTTCACCGCGGGGGCCGGGGTGGTGGTCGCCGGCGAGTCCGGCTCGGGCCGCTCGACTCTCGGCACGAGGGTCTTCGCCCACCGGTACCCCCGCGGGCAGGTGATCGAGGCCGCCAGCATGCATCAGCCGGGGTGGGCCGAGGCGCCCGGCTCGCCCCTGCTGGTGGTGCTGCGCGACCTGGACACCTGTGGCGAGCCCGAACTACGTCACGCGGAGCGGGTGGTGGCAGAGGCCGCGACCCGAGCCGGCTGCTTCGTCCTGGTCACCCTCACCCGCGCCGACCAGCGGATGGACCCGGTGCTGGCCCATTTCCAGCACTCCGTGGCGGTACCGGCGCTGCGGCACCGCGGGGTGGACCTGCCCCGGCTGACCACGCAGTTGCTGCGGGAACTGGCTCCGCAACGCACTGTCGCGGTGAGCCCCGCCGCCTCCCGGGTCCTGGCTGCCTACAGTTGGCCGGAGAACATCCCACAATTGCGGGAGGCGCTCGCGCACGCGCTGGCGCACCGTCCCGCAGGGGATCTCCTGCCCGAGGATCTGCCGGGCTTCTGCCGGACCAGCCGGTCCCGGCGGTTGACCACCATCGAGGTTGCCGAGCGGGACGCGATCATCGCGGCCCTGTCCGAATGCGGCGGCAATCGGGTGCACGCCGCGGCCGCACTCGGGATCTCCCGCAGTTCCCTGTACCGCAAGCTCAGACAGTTCGGCATCACCGAGGTGTGACCGACGCGTGGCGTGCTGTCAGGTGCCGCAGGACGATCCGACACCCAGATCGGCCGACTGCGCTGGGCAGGTGCGGCACCGGGTGTTCGCCGACGAGGCGTGCGCGATCGGCGCGGGCCTCTCGGCCCCGCGGGCGTGCGCTTCTGGACGATCGGCGAAGTACTGCTGCCGGCCTGGTCGCTTGGTCATGGATCGCCTTGGCCTGCGCGGTGGTCCGCTGGCCGGTTCGCTGGATGATCTGCTCGCGGTGGCCGAGTGAGCAATGGTCCGAACGGGTGGATTCGGTCAGGGCGTCGCCAGCCGGTCTGCTCCGGCATGTGGGTGATGAGTGAGTGGGCGTGATCTCGCGGTGCGAGCCGACACGCTGATAGTGACCGTTGGAGCGTGGGCCTGTCGGCCTTTCGGTGCTCGCTGAGGGTGGTCGAGGGTACCCGGACGCCTCGGGCTGAGCCTCGCTCGGTGCCTGCGGTGGGGTCGGGGTCCGTGTTTACCATCCTGCGGACCAGCCTGTGACCGAGCGTCCTGGGCATCGTCGACGTCCTGTGCATCGTTTGAAGGGGATACCCATGACCCGCCACCGCCTCGGGCTGGTCGGCATCACTCTCGTCGCCTGTCTCATCGCCGCGCCGGCGTCCGCCCTGGCCGGGACGGGGCCAGCAGGCACTGTGTCGGTCGGCCCCGGGTCAGCCGAGTCTGCTTCAGGCGACCCAGGGTCAACGTCGGCCGACCCAGGATCAACCCGAACGCTGGTCGGCGGACCTGTCGCTGGCGGCACCTCGACCGAAGATCTGAACCCGGCCGAATCCCAGGCCAGCACCCCGGACCCGGTGACCGGCATCCGTCGGCTCACCGAATCCGAGCAAGTCCGTCTGGCCGCCGAGCAGGGCGCCAACGGCGCGGCCATGGGAGGTGCCGACACTCTCGTGGAGGACGGCACCACGCAGGGACTGCGCACCCGGGAGCTGACCACGGCACAGGCCTGGTCGCCCGGAGGGGTTCAGGGGGTTGATGTTTCGCGCTGGCAGGGCACCGTCGACTGGCCGCGTGTGAAGGCCCTCGGCGGGTCTTTCGCCTTCGTCAAGGCCACCGAGGGCACCACCTACCGTTCGCCCACCTGGTCGGCTCAGTACAACGGCGCGGCGGGGGTGGGGCTGCTGCGCGGGTCGTATCACTTCGCGCTCCCGCCGACCAGCTCGGGCGCCGAACAGGCTCGCTTCCTGGTGGCCAACGGCGGCGCCTGGCGCGCGGATGGCATGACCCTGCCGCCGGTTCTGGACATCGAGTTCAACAAGTACTCCACGCTCGGAAACACCTGCTACAACATGACTCCGGCGCAGCTTCAGGCCTGGATTCTTGATTTTGTTCGAACGACAGATTCTCTGATCGGGCGGCATCCGATCATCTACACGAACAAGTACTGGTGGGACACCTGCGTGCAGGGCACGGGATTCGGCAGTTATCCCTTGTGGATCGCCCGCTACACCCAGACCCCGCCTCCGGACGTGCCGGCCGGCTGGCGTAGCCATCACTTCTGGCAGTACTCAGATGCCGGGCCTTTCGGTTTCGACTCCAACCAATGGCACGCCGGCTACGCCGAACTCGTCGAGTTCGCTCGGATGGAGTCCTCTATCGGGCCGAACGGGCCGGCGTCCACCCCCGTTCCGGCGGTGCTGGACCCGGGTGATTCCATCACCTCGCCGAACGGACTGTTCCGGCTCGTCATGCAGTCGGACGGCAACCTCGTCACCTACGACGACCGGAACCGCCCGGTCTGGGCTTCCAACACCTACCTGCCGGGGAGCGGCCTCACTCATCAGCGGGACGGCAATCTGGTCATCTACGTTCGGGGACAGGCCCGTTGGCATACCGGCACCACGCCCGGGTCGAATCACCTGGTGTCCCTGCAGGACGACGGCAACCTCGTGGTGCGTGATGCCTCGGGCAACGGACAGTGGGATGCCTTCGGCTTCAGTGGGCGCCCGACGTACCGGGTGCAGACCAGCGTCGGACACCTTGGCTGGGGGGACGCGATCCAGTCCTTGAACGGCGCTTATCAACTGCAGCTGCAGCGGGACGGCAACCTCGTGCTGTACCGGCGCGGCGTGCCGACCTGGTCCGCACCGGGGACGCTTCAGCGCGGTGCCAACCTCTACATGCAGGCGGACGGCAACGCCGTGGTCTATGGCCACAGCGGTGAACCGGTGTGGGCCAGCCGCACCTCCGGTGGCGGCTCGGTGATGGTCATCCAGGACGACGGCAACCTGGTCATCTACACCCCGAAGGGGGTGTGGCACACCGGCACCGGCTGAGTTGGGCCGGGAGGAACCCGGCGCGCCCGCGAGGTGTTCAGCCCTCGAGCACGAAGACCGGGATGAGCCGGTCGGTCTTGGTCTGGTACTCGGCGTAGGGCGGGTAGGCGGCCACCGCCCGCTCCCACCACGCGTCCCGCTCCTGGCCGGGCTCGAGCATCCGCGCCCGCATCGGCGTGGTGGTCGTCCCGTCCTGGACGAGGACGTCCGGGTTCGTTGCGATGTTGTGGAACCAGGCCGGATGTTCCGGCGCCCCGCCCTTGCTGGCCACTGCCGCGTACGAGCCGTCGTGCTCGACCCGCATCAGGGGGACCCGGCGAAGCTTGCCGCTCTTGGCTCCGAGCATCGTCACCACGACCACCGGCCGGTCGAGCACGCTGGCGGCGCCGGTGTCTCCGCTGGCGTCGATCGCCTTCAACTGGTCGGCCACCCAACCGGTCTTCTCGTCGAGGTAGCCCACCGACTCGTCCAGTGGGGTGGGTGCGTCGTTCATCGTCAGGGTCCTTCCGCCACGGCACTGTGTTGACCCACGGCACTGTGTCGATCAATACCAGGGCGTCAATCGGTGCCAGGGTGTTGATCGGTGCCAGGGCCCACTCGGGGCTGCATCGTCGTTGTCGGGCTCGGGAGAGTCTGCCAGGTTCCGGGCCGGTGGCAGGAGCCGGGCCCGATCAGTGGCAGGAGCCGGGCCCGATCAGAAGAAGCCGCTGCCGGCCAGCCGGTCGATCCGCTGCCCGAGCAGTTGATCGAGGTTCGCCGCGCCCTGCGTGGGTACCACCACCGAGCCGAGCCGGTCGCCGGAGTTGAACAGCGATGCCCGGTCCACCTCGATGACGACATTGGTCTGCTGCGGATGGGTGACGAAGGTGAGTTCCACCTCGGGCACCCGTCCGCTGCCGCGGAATTCGACCTCGTTGTAGAAGCCGAGTGTGGAGCCCGGCACGTGGCCGCGTTCCAGATCGGCGCCCTTGAGCCGAAAGCCCATCCGTTCCAACGCCTCGATGCAGGCCACGTGAACGGGGAGCGGCTCGATGTGGATCGGGTCGAAGTCGCTGGCGTCCTTGCCGCCGGGCAGGTCGAAGCGGGTCTGCACGCCGAGCTGCATCCGGTGGAAGACCTGACCACGCAGCACGTTGAAGGGTGCCTCCCATGGCACCTGGAGCTGGAAGGGCAAGGACACCTGGACGCGTGGTTCGAGCCGACCACGACCGGCCACCTCGATCTGGTGGAAGACCATCCGCTGGTTGAACTCGCTGTCGCCGCTCTCCACCTCGACGGTGGCGGCCAGTCCGACGGTCAGCCGATTGACGTCCCGAGGGCTCTCCCCGCCGGTGATCCGCACTTCCCCGGTCAGCGTCCCGCCGGGACGGGTGGTGTGGCTGTGCAGGACGGTGTCGACCGTCGGGCCGCCGACGCCGAAGGCGTCGCGAAGCGCTCTGAACATGGGGACCGTTACCTCGTTGTCTTGGCTGGAGCGGTTGTGGTGGCTGGAGCGGGTGTCTTGGGTGTGGGTGTCTGGGGTGGCTCTGTCGCTGGGTCGGCTGGTGCGGCGGGGCGGTTCGGCCACCGGGTTCTGGTGGGCGGACGGATGACTGCCTTGACGAGTCTGCCAGGCTGTCGGTTCCCGATGGGAGGTTTCCCCACTGCGGACCGTGGCGTGGTGCGGGTGTGTCCCCAAGGGGCGCGCGGTAGCCTGCGGGCAGCAAAGGCGGCGGGACTTTCCGTCGTACCCGGGTGAGGAGGAGGTCCAGCCGTGGGCCCGATGGTGTGGAAGGTCATTGGCACCGGAGCCGCCGTGCTGGCGGCCAACCTGTCGCGCAACGCCCTGGAGAAGGGCTGGTACCTGGCCTTCGGCAAGACGCCTCCGGCGAATCCAGAATCTCCGGACACCACCTGGAAGGAGGCGGTGGCCTGGGCCGTCGCGTCCGGGGCGATCATCGGCACCGCGCGCATGCTGGCCACCCGCCAGGCCGCCCAGTACTACCGCAAGTCGGCCGGGCACCTGCCCAAGGGCATGGAGACGGTTCAGTAGCCGCTCGGGCGCTGTGCCGGTCTGGGAATCGCACTCGGTCTTCCAGGCCGCCGAGTGCCGTGGCGGGTCGGCGAGCGGTCGAGGATGCCGCTGGCGTTGACTCCTGCCGCGTGGGGAGTACCCTTCGTCGGGATACGACAGGGGAGCGCCGACAGGCGCTGAGAGTGCGGGCTACCGCAGACCCTCGAACCTGATCCGGTT
Source organism: Actinomycetales bacterium (assembly GCA_047974565.1). Taxonomy (GTDB): domain Bacteria; phylum Actinomycetota; class Actinomycetes; order Actinomycetales; family CAWJMD01; genus JBDIAG01. The sequence goes on along the minus strand of JBKECN010000084.1, from coordinate 7,073 downwards.
AGCACCGGTGGAGGAAGTCGGGCTTTCTCGGGTTCGTCACGACCGTCGGTGACCGCCGGCGTATCGGGCGGACCTCCCCTCCCACCCTTGGGAGGACCAGATGGCATCAACCTCAACGTATTCCGGAGCTACCCAGACCTCCCGCAGGCGGTGGCGAGTTGTCGACATCGTCGTCGCCGCCGTACTCGCGGTGGCCTGCGGCGTCATCTTCTGGCTGTGGTCTCTGGCCTGGACGCCGCTGTCCGTCGTGCTCTCCTTCCTCGCCCCGCTCTCGGGTCTGCTCGTAGGCGGCTGGCTGATCGGCGGCACGATCGGCGCCCTGGTGATCCGTAAGCCTGGCGCAGCCCTGTTCTGTGAGTTGGTCGCCGCCATGGTCGAAGCCACCCTCGGCACGCACTGGGGGATGACCGTCCTGATCTGGGGCGTCGTGCAGGGGGCGTCCGCCGAACTTGTCTTCGCGCTCACCGGCTACCGCCGGTGGAACCTCACCGTGGCCACGCTGGCCGGTGCCGCCGCCGGCCTGGGCTGTGGCCTGCTCGACATCACCCTCGGCTCAGCAGTCACCTGGGAGGCCGGGTATCGCCTGCTCTACGTCGTCTGCGCCGTGGTGTCCGGCGCCGTCATCGCCGGTGTGGGGGGCTGGCTGACGGTGCGCGCCCTGGCCGGCACAGGGGCGCTGTCCGCCTTCGGCGCCGGACGCACCGCCCGTGAGGTGTGAATCCCCACCGCCGCCCGGCAGCTGCGATGAACCGGAATTGAGGCCGGGATGAGTACCCGCGAGCCCTCGAAACTTCCCGGCAGTTTTCCGGCGGCCCTCCGCCCCGCACCATTGGGTGCCGCAACTCGCCTCGAGGTTCACATCAGGTCATCGTTCGCTCGCCCCGCCCGGGTCGCAGCCAGCGGCTGGGGCTGGCGGCACCATGGCCGCAGGGCCTTTGCGGTGCGCGGTCTCGACGTGGTGATCGAGCCCGGTGAGCGGGTGCTGCTACTCGGCGCGTCGGGCTCGGGCAAGTCCACACTCCTGGCGGGTCTTGCGGGACTTCTGGAGGACGACGGGGAACCTCGCGGCGAGGGCTCGCTCACCGTGGACGGACACGACGTGCACGACCCGGCCCTGCGCGGCCGGGTGGGTCTGGTGCTCCAGGATCCGGCGTCGCAGACGGTGCTGGCCCGCTGCGGCGACGACGTCGCCTTCGGCTGCGAGAACCTCGGTGTGCCCCGATCCGAGATCTGGGCTCGGGTGGACCGGGCACTGGATCAGGTCGGCCTGGACGTTGCCCGTGATCGGCCGACGGGGCACCTGTCGGGGGGACAGCGCCAACGCCTGGCCCTGGCGGGTGTGCTAGCGATGTCTCCGGGGCTGCTGCTCCTGGACGAGCCCACGGCCAACCTCGACCCCGCCGGAGTGCAGGAGGTCAGGGCCGCCGTCGGCGCCCTGGTGGCCGATACCTGCGCCACCCTCGTCGTCGTCGAGCATCGGGTAGAGGCGTGGATCGACCTGGTGGACCGGGTGGTTGTTCTCGAACCCGGCGGGGGCGTGCGCGCGGACGGCGCCCCGCGCGAGATCCTGGCCGAACACGGCTCGGCACTGGCCAACGAGGGAGTCTGGGTGCCGGGTCGTCCGCCGCCTCGTCCCGCGCGCCTGCGCGAACACGACGACACGCCACCGCTGCTTGAAGCGGCTGATCTGGTGGTGGGCCCGGCCGCAGCCGCGGTGACCGGGGCGATCGATGCGCAGGTGCGCCACGGCCGGTGCCTGGTGGTGGAAGGCGAGAACGGCACCGGTAAGACCACGTTAGCGCTGACCATGGCCGGCCTGCTGGCACCCCTGTCCGGCCGTCTCGACGCCTGCGATGAACTCAACGCAGGGGCCCGTCGCCGACCCCGCCGGATCGCCCGGGCCGCGCGGGGACAGGGCCCGTGGGCCTGGCGCTCGCCGGATCTCATCACCAGGATCGGCATGGTCTTCCAGGATCCCGAGCAGCAGTTCGTCACCCGCACCGTCCGCGAGGAGTTGCGGCATGGGCCCTTGCGCGCTGGCGCCAGCCGCCCCGAGGCAGATGCCCGCGCCGACGACCTGCTCGACCGGCTCCGGCTCACCCGACTGGCCGAGGCCAACCCCTACACCTTGTCTGGCGGGGAGAAACGCCGACTGTCGGTGGCCGGGGCGTTGGCCACCCGCCCAGCCGTGCTGATCCTGGACGAGCCGACCTTCGGGCAAGACCGGCTCACCTGGACGGAACTGTTGAACCTCCTGGCAAGTCTGCTCGATGACGGCACCGCGATGGTGGTGGTGACCCACGACGACCTGGTGGTGAACTACCTGGCCGACGATCGGCTTCGGCTCACCCCGGCGGCCGAACCGGCGGTACCTCGATGAGCCTGGACGGGGTCGCCGTGCGCCCCACGCTGATCGCCGGCGCCAACCCGGTGAGCAAGGTGGCCGCCGCCCTGATCATCGCTGTGGTGCTGGTGTTCAGCGTGGACGTGGTCTCCGCAGGCACGGCGCTGGCCCTGGAATGCCTGCTGTTGCCGGCCACGGGCGCCCCCGTCCGGCAGATCATCCGAGTGCTGGCCCCGATCGCGATCTCCGCCGTCCTGGCAGGAGTGGTCACCGCCTTCATCGGGGTGGATTCGGGCGCGGTGCTGGCGGCCATCGGCCCGCTCACCCTGACCGAGGGTTCGGTGCGCAATGGTCTGGCCATCGCCCTGCGGGTACTGGCCATCGCTCTGCCGAGTATCGCTCTGCTGGCCAGCACCGATCCCACCGATCTGGCCGATGCGCTGGGCCAGCGGCTCCACCTGCCCGCGACCTTCGTGCTCGGGGCACTCGCCGGGTTGCGGCTGGTGGGCGTGCTGGTCGCACAGTGGCGATCTCTGACGATGGCGCGTCGGATGCGCGGCCTCGGCGACTCCAACGGCCCCTGGGGGGCGACCAGGGTGATGGCCGGCCAGGGGTTCGCGCTGCTGGTGCTGGCCCTTCGCCGCGCCACCCGGTTGGCGATGGCGATGCAGGCCCGCGGATTCGGCTCACCCACTGCGCGCACCTGGGCTCGCCCGTCCACCTTCTCGGGCAGGGACGCGGTGGTCATCGCTGGCGCGGTGTTCGTCTGCGCGGCCGCGGTGGGCTGCGCGCTGTGGATGGGTACCTGGACGTTCATCTGGGACCTTGCGTAGAGGGTGTGTCTCGTCATCGCCGCCCTGCTGCGCAGGACCCTGACGGGCGGCCGGAGGCGTTGTCCTGGACTCGACGTGGCTCTGTCACGCCCTCGCTCGTCCGCCTTGCCGCACACTCCGTCAGAGCCTGCTCGCGACGGGCTTGCATGACGAGACACACCCAAGGCTCAGGATTGCTGAACGTTCCGTCGCTGATGTCCTGATTCGCCTCTGACCTGCTCGTTCGTTATGGTGAACATCATGTTCGCTACATCTGATGTTGCGCAGTCCCTGGTCTACCTCGACGACACCTACCTGACGGAGCTGACCAGCGTCGTCGTGGACGCCGGGAACGCCGATGCGGGCATCGTGCTCCGAGAGTGCCTGTTTCACCCGCAGGGGGGCGGTCAGCCGGCCGACCGTGGCTGGGTCGACGACATCGAGGTCCGACCGGTTCGCGACGAGGCAGGCGTGATCCGGCTCGATCCGGCGGCGCCGACGGCTGACGCCAGTCGGCAGGTGCAGTTGTGGTCGGAGGGGGACGCGGCCCGCGTGCGGGTCGATCGGGCTCTGCGCCTGCGGCACGCGGCGTTGCACACCGCCGGTCATCTGATCGAGGCGGCAGGTGTGCGGCTGGGCTGGCAGCTGGCGGGCAACAACCACTTTCCCGGGCAGGCGCGGATCGAGTTCACCCCCGGCTCGGCCCCGCTGCCCACTCACCCGGCAGATCGAGACCGTGACGCCGCGCGGATCCGGGAGTTCGTCCAGCAGTCGATCGCCGCGGGTACTCCGGTGCGGGCCAGCACCGATCAGACCGGCCATCGGATGGTCGCCATCGGCCGGTTGCACAATGCCCCGTGCGGGGGCACCCACGTGCGCGACCTGTCCTGCCTGGTCGGTGTGCGGCTCGAGGTGAAGGTTCGCAAGGGGCGGATCCGCGTCGCCTACGACGCCGAGCACGGACCAGGCGAGTGAATCGCGCATCGCGCCCCACCCCGGCAAGTAGTACCGCAGCGGCTGTCGGGGGACAGATCCGACGGCGACGTGAGCAGCGGGGCCTGACCGGTGCCGAGCTGGCCCGCCGCGCAGGGCTGAGTAAGGCCACCTTGTCCCAACTGGAAGCCGGCAAGGGAAATCCCACCATCGAGACACTCGATGCCCTCGCGGTGGCTCTGCGGATCCCGCTGACCGACCTGCTTGCCCGGGACACCAACCCTGGCCCGGTGCACATTCCGGGCACGGACCTCGCCGACGGCGTGCTTGGTCGGGAGCTGCTACGCCGGATCAGCAGCGGTAACAGCCTGGAGATCTGGCGGTTGCGGATGCCGTCCCACCAGCACGTCTCGGGTGTCCCGCACGCCACCGGCACCATCGAACATCTCCTGGTCGCTGCCGGATCCTTGGTGGCTGGCCCGACTGAGCAACCGGTCTCGCTCACCGCCGGGGACCTGCTCGCCTTCGCCGGAGACGTGCCGCACAGCTACGCCACCGCAGATGAGCCCGCCGACGTCACCGTCGTGATCGCCTCACCGATCGCCACCTGACCGGTCAGCTGGGGCGTCGCAAGCGTCCTTTCGACATCACAGACAGGAGCACTCCGCACATGCCTTCCCGCGCTTTTGCCAGCGACAACACCGCCGGTGCCTCACCGCAGATCCTGGCGGCGCTGGCCGCCGCCGCCGGCGACGGGCACGCCCCGCCCTACGGGGCAGACCCCTGGACTCAGCGAGCCCAGGCCCAGCTCGCCGAGGTCTTCGAATGCGACGTGGACCTGCTCGTCACGTCCACTGGCTCAGCTGCGAACGCTTTGGCCCTTGCCGCGTTGTGCCCGCCCTGGGGGTCTGTCCTGTGCCACCGCGACAGTCACATCAACAACGACGAGTGCGGGGCGCCGGAGTTCTACACCCACGGCGCCAAGCTGGTCGGGCTTGACGGCGAGCACGCCAAGATCGACCCGCAGCAACTCGCCCAGGCGGTGATCCGCAAGACCGGTGACGTGCACAGCGTGCAACCGTCTGCCGTCAGCATCACCCAAGCCACCGAAGCCGGAGCGCTCTACAGCGTCGAGGAGATCTCCACCCTCGCCGGGATCGCCCACGACGCCGGGCTCGGCGTCCACTTGGACGGGGCGCGCCTGGCCAACGCCCTGGCCGCACTCGGAACAAGTCCCGCGGAGATGACCTGGCGTGCTGGCATCGACATCCTGTCCCTCGGCGCCACCAAGAATGGTGCGCTCACCGCGGACGCACTCGTCATCTTCAACCGAGACCTGACCGCCCGTCTGCGCTATCGCCACAAACGCGCAGGGCAGCTTGCCGCCAAGATGCGCTTCCACAGCGCCCAGCTGACCGCGTACCTCCAGGACGACCTGTGGCTGCGCAACGCTGCCCACGCCAACGCGATGGCCGACCGGCTGCGGGCACACCTGAGCCGGCAGAGCGGGACGGCTGCTCACGCGCACCCGAGCGCGAATATCGTTTTCTGCCAACTGGATTCACGCGTCATCGGTGGGCTGCGCGCCGACGGATTCAGCTTCTATCACGACCGCTGGGCTCCAGGCGTCTGCCGCTTCGTCACCTCATTCCACACGCACCCCGACGACATCGACGACCTTGCCGATCGGATTCGGCACCATGAAGTGCCTCAGGCCCGCTGACCCCTTGGGCGTTCGGGCGGCTAGAGGCTGCGCGGCTACTGGTGGCTCTGAGTTCAGTTGCGACGAAGGGGATTTCGTGCCGCCCACGCTGTGACCAACTCGCGGCGGCGACCAGGGGCCACAGAGGCCTGCCGCCGTGGCGTGCGTGGCGACGGCCGCTGGCGGATCAGCTGGCCACGGTGTTGGGGTGTATTTGGGGTCTGCCGAGGTCGTCACATATGGCGAGGTTGGCATGCCGTTCGTGCCGCGGGTCGATGTTCTGGTGGTGAGGCATCGTTCACCCGAGGGTGGGCACGTCGCCGGGTGTTTTGACTGGTTCTGGTGTGGGTTGGTCGTGGGTGTGTGCGTGGGGTCTGCCGGGGTCGTCACATGTGGCGAGGTTGGCATGCCGTGCGAGGTGGAGTGGCCGGTGTGGTGGGTTCGGTCGGTGTGCTGTCGGTCTCGTTCACCCGGCGTGGCCCCGCCGCTTGGGTGTTTTGGCTGATCCTGGCGTCGACTGGGGTCTGCCGAGGTCGTCACATGTGGCGAGGTTGGCATGCCCTTCGTGCCGCGGGTCGATGTTCTGGTGGTGAGGCGTCGTTCGCCCGGGGGTGGCCACGTCGCTGAGTGTTTTGACTGGTTCTGGTGTGGGTTGGTCGTGGGTGCGTGCGTAGGGTGTGCCGAGGTCGTCACATGTGGCGAGGTTGGCATGCGGTTCGTGCTGCGGGTCGTTGTTCTGGTGGTGAGGCATCGTTCACCCGAGGGTGGGCGCGTCCCCGGGTGTTTTGACTGGTTCTGGTGTGGGTTGGTCGTGGGTGCGTGCGTGGGGTGTGCCGAGGTCGTCACATGTGGCGAGGTTGGCATGCAGTTGACGTTGCAGATTCCGGGGCGGCGGGTTCGGCCCGAGCCCAACGGCTTCAGACCTCGCCTGAGCCCAACGCCCTCAGACCTCGCCTGAGGCCGTGGTCGACAGGCCGGGGGTGGTGCCTCGGTGGGCGGAGATTCGCACTGGCGCATTGGCGGTGCCATACGAGTCGTAGCCATTGATGCGCTGACACAGTTCGAGGAACAGCCGGTTGCCGATCATCGGGGTGAACGCCTGCAACAGGCTGCTGGCGCCGATCTCGTCGTGCACGATGCCCAGACGTTCCATCCGGTCGATGGTGGCGGGGTCGAAGTCGGTTCGCCCGGCCAAGTCGACGTAATAGTTGTGCCCGAGCCTGAGCAACTCGCCGCCGCGGTCCCAGACCGCCTGGGCGGCGGCGAAGATGTCGTCCACCGC
>JBKECN010000053.1:0-63040 GCA_047974565.1 Actinomycetales bacterium | reverse complement strand
ACCCGCCCTGCGTCCCCGGACCAACTGAAATACCGGAGCGACGCCACCCACCCCCCAAGGACGACGCCACCGGGCATCAAGGCCGACACCTCCAGCCACACAGGCCCCAACTCCACCGGCCGACCACCAACGGCATGCCAAAGTCGGCGCATATGACGACTTCGGCATACCCCACGCACCCTCCCTCCGCCCCAGCAGCCATCGACCACCAACGGCATGCCGAAGTCGGCACATGTCACGACTTCGGCATACCCCAGCTCCTTCCCTCCACCAGGGGACATACCGATCTCATGAGGTTAGCGTCCCTCCTCCCCTAGGACGACGGCACCGGGCATCAAGGCCGACACCTACAGCCACTCAGGCCCCAACTCCACCGGCCGACCAACAACCGCATGCCAAAGTCGGCGCATATGACGACTTCGGCATACCCCACGCACCCGCCCTCCGCCCCAGCAGACATCGACCACCCACGGCATGCCGAAGTGGGCACATGTCACGACTTCTGCATAGACCAAGCACCCGCCCCGCGTCCCCGGGACCAACTGAACACCGGAGCAACGCCACCCACGCCCCCAAGGACGACGCCACCGGGCATCAAGGCCGACACCTCCAGCCACTCAGGCCCAACTCCACCGGCCGACCAACAACGGCATGCCAAAGTCGGCACATCCGACGACTTCGGCAGACCCCACGCACCCACCACCGCCCCAGCAGCAGCCGAACCCCAAAGGCAACGCCGCAACCTCACGGCAGACTCCACCGACCACCACGCCGACACCACAACTCCAACCGGCGCAGGCGACTACCAACGGCATGCCGAAGTCGCCACATGTCACGACTTCGGCATACCCAGCACCTTCCCTCCGCCCCGGGACCAACTGAACCCCAGCGCACCACCCCCAAGGCCAACCCCTCCAGCCACAGGCCCAGCCGCAGCCCAGGCCCCCGGGATGACTACTCGGTCGTGCCCCGCTGCCCGTCCTGCTCCGACCTGGGTTCGACGGCCTCGTAGACCGCCGCCCGCTCGACCGAGGTGATGGCCGCCTCCCGCAGTTTGTTGACCTCGTGCAGCACCGGGTCCAGCTGCCAGGCGGTGAGCTTGCGGACGACTCGCTTGGCCAAGCGATTTCCCGGGTTGTGCCCTTGGGCGGGCGGCAGGATGATCGAGTGCGTCTCGTTGCGCAGTGGGGCGCTGGCCTGGCTGGCCACGGCCACCGCGCCCGGCTCGACGATCTTCTCCAGCGGCATCCCGCGGCGTTGGGTGGCGCGGGAGACCACCTCGCGCTGCAGGGCCGCCCGCAGGTCCTGCTCATCGCTGGGCCAGGTCGCAGCCGGCCCGGCCTCACCCACGCCAGCCTCGCCCGGCGACCCGAGGACGACCGCTCGCATCGCCTCGCGGAGGCCCTCGTCACCGTCGACGATGGTGAGCCCGTCCCGGCCGGCCGCCTGCTCCATCAGGCCCCCTACCCGGGTGGCGATCACCGGGCGTCCGTACAGGGCCGCCCGCTCCATCACCCCGGACGACCAGATGTGTTCGTAGGGAAGCACAATCGCGTCTGCGGCGACGATCCACCGGTCGAAGAGCTCGTCGCTGACATAACCCGTGTGCACGTGCGTGCCCGGGGTCTTGGCCGAAAGCTCTTCCAGCCGTTCCAGATACGCGGCGTAGGCCGGCTCCTCCACCCGCAGCGAACCCACCACGTGGTAACTGGCCCCGGCTGACCCCAGCCCTCGGAAGGCAGCGATCCCGCGGTGAAAGCCCTTGTGCGGCTGGATGAATCCCAGACTCACCAGTACCTTCTCCTCGGGCCCCAGGCCGAGACTGGCCCGGGCCGAAGCCCTGGTGCGACGAGTGTTCCGGGCGAAGTCCGCGCCGTGCTCGCTGAGGTGCACCTTGCCGGCCGGTACCCCGAAACTGTCCATCACCCGGGTTCGTTCGGTGTCGGTGTGCACCACCACCGAGTCGAGAGCGGCGAACATTCCACGCACCGCGAGCGAGGCCGGCCCCTTACCCCACGCGTAGTCCACCTCGTGCACGACGATCTCGCTGCTGTGCGCGGCGGCGAAGGCGGTGGCGTAGGCACCCGCCACCATGGCCCGGGTGCGTGGCGTACCTGCCAAAGGGAAGAAGAAGTCGGGGTGGAACTGCACGATCACCTTGTCGTACGCCCGCACCCGCTTGGCCAGGGCCAGGCCGCCTCGCGGGCCGAGCAGGTCGAGGTGGTGGTGGGCGGCGCTCGGCCCCGGCGAGAGCACCTCCACGTCGTGGCCCTCGGCGCGAAGGGCCCGCACCTGCTGCTGGGCGTAGCTGGCGATGCCGTCCCGGATCGGCGGATACGGACTGACCATGAGGATCTTCACCGGGTCTCCTTCACCCTTGCTGCGCAACCGGGCCCGTGATGCCCGCGCGACTGTTGTGCGTCATGGTCGGCTGACCCCCGCCGCGGCCAGGTCGGCCTCGACCATCCGGTAGGCCACCTCGGGGAAGACCACCTGGGGACGCCAGCCCAGGATCTGCCCGGCACGGGTGGGATCGCCACACTGCGCGGCGGCGTCGGTCGGGCGGCGGAAGGCCTCGTCGGAGGTGACGTACCGCTGGTAATCCTGGATCCCGGCGTGGGTGAAGGCGGCCTCGACGAACTCGGCGATGCTGTGCGAGCGGCCGGTCGCGATGACGTAGTCCCCCGGCTCGTCGTGCCGGGCGGCCAGCATCATCGCCTCCACGTACTCCGGGGCCCACCCCCAGTCCCGGTAGACGTCCAGGGCTCCGAGCACGAGGGCGTCGGCGGTTCCGGCGACGATCGCCGCCACCGTCGAGGTGATCTTGCGGGTGACGAAGGTCGCCGGCCGGCGCACCGACTCGTGCCCGTACAGGATCGTCGCGCTCGCGTGCAGGCCCCGGTGCCGGTACACGTCCACGAGGTGGTGGGCGTAGGCCTTGGACGCGCCGTACGGGTTGGCCGGGCGGATCGCGGTGTGCTCGTCCTGCGGACTGTGCTCGGCCAGGCCGAAGATCTCGGCGCTGGAGGCCTGGACGAAGCGCACGTCCTGACCGTCGCGGCGCAGCCGGTCCGCCGCTTCGAGCAGGCCGGCCACGGCCAGCGCGTTCACCTCGGACGTCTCCACCGGGTGCTCCCAGGAGCGCGCCACCGAGGAGATCGCCGCGAGGTTGTAGATCTCATCGGGACGCACCTGCGCGAGAAGGTCCTGCACCGGGGCGGACTCGGCGATGTTGAGTTCATGCACGGTGGCGCCGGTGAGCCAGGGCCGCTCGGCGTCCGGCAGGCTCACCCCGGTGGCGATGCCGTGCACTTCGGCTCCCTCGGCGAGCAGCCGCTCACACAGATAGCCGCCGTCCTGGCCGGTGATCCCGGTGACGAGGACCCGCCGCATGCTCAACCCGCCAGGCGCTGCTGCTCGGCTAGGTCGCTGTCCACCATCATCTGCACGAGTTGCTCGAAGGAGACCTTCGGCTCCCAGCCGAGCGCGGTGCGGGCCTTGGTGGCATCACCGATGAGCAGGTCGACCTCAGCGGGCCGGATGAACCGAGGATCGACGACGACCTTGTCGTCCCACTCCTGGATCCCGACGTGGTTGAAGGCCACGTCCAGCAACTCGCGGATCGAGTGGGTCTGCCCGGTGGCGATGACATAGTCGTCGGCCGTCGGCTGCTGCAGCATCCGCCACATGGCCTCGACGTAGTCGCCGGCATAACCCCAGTCCCGCTTGGCGTCGAGGTTGCCCAGGCTGATCGTGTCCTGCAGGCCGAGTTTGATCCGAGCGACCGCCGTGGTGACCTTGCGGGTGACGAACTCCGGCCCACGGCGCGGGGACTCGTGGTTGAACAGGATGCCCGAAGAGGCGTGCATGCCGTAGGACTCGCGGTAGTTGATCGTCATGTAGTGCCCGAAGACCTTCGCCACGCCGTAGGGCGAGCGCGGCCACAGCAGGGTCTGCTCGGTCTGCGGCACCTGCTGAACCTTGCCGAACATCTCCGAGGAGGACGCCTGGTAGAAGCGCACCGCGGACGGGTCGTCCCCGGCGTGCAGACGCACCGCCTCGAGCATGTTGAGCACTCCCATCCCGGTCACGTCCGAGGTCACCCGGGCGTTCTGCCAGGAGTAGGCCACGAAGGAGATGGCGCCGAGGTTGTACACCTCCTGGGCACCGGAGGCGTGCAGCGCACGCAGCAGGCTGGACATGTCCATCAGGTCGCCGGTGAGCAGCTTGACGTCCGGGACGGTCTGCTGAACCAGCTCTGCCTTGGGGTTGTTCTGACCACGGATCAGTCCGTAGACGTCATAGCCCTTCTCAAGCAACAGTTCCGACAGGTACAGCCCGTCCTGGCCGGTGAGTCCGGTGATCAGTGCAGTTGTCATCGACAGACTCATTCTCCTGGGTCAGGGGTGTGGACGGCTTGTCTCGTCATGGATGGGATGGTCAGGGTCCGGCTGCCCGCGATGCTCATGCGCGGGTGCCCACGGGTCGGCTCACAGTTCCTCCTGCGCGCTCGTCCACTCGTTGAGGCACTCCTCGACGGCGTCCAGCACGGTGTCCCACTGGTAGTGCTCCAACACGTAGGCGCGGCCCTTGGCGGCGAGTTCGCGCATCGCCTGAGGTGCGTCGGCCAGCGCGGCCAGGCACTGCTCGAACTCCAGCGGATCGTTGTAGAGCAGACCGGCGCCGGAGCGTTCGCAATGCCAGGCAACCACGCTGCTGCCACCGTTGGCGATCACCGGCACCCCGGCCAGCCAGGCCTCCATGATGGTGCGGGAGAAGGACTCGTAGCGGCTCGGCTGGACGTAGGCGGCAGCCCCGGCGTAGGCGCTGTCCCGCTCGCTCTCGGACAGGAAACCGACGTCGATGACCCGGTCGGCGATGCCCTCGGGAGGGTTCACCTCGCCCCCACCGCAGGTGACCAGGGCGAAGGGCAGATCGGGGCGGCGGCGCACCGCGTCGTCGAAGGCGTCGAGCAGGTCCTCCCAGCCCTTGGCGCCCTCCCGGCGCCCGGCATAGAACAGGTACGGGCGGGTGATGCCGTACCTGGCCGTGAACTCCTCGGGCTGGTAACTCGCAGGGATCTCCACCCCACAGCCGGTCACCCGGTGCGGGGCCAGGGACGCGTTGACCTTGTGGCCGAGGTCGTGCTCGGGCTCGCTGAGCATGAGCAGACCGGCCACTCCTGACAGCATCGGCGTGAACAGGTCGAGGTACACGTATGGCTCATCGTGCAGGCACGACATGAGCACCGACCGGGACGGGTCGATCTGGGAGCACGCGAAGGTGACCCAGAACGGGTAGGGGGCGAAGACCATCGCCCGGTAGTCCTGCGCGTGATCGAGGATGTAGTGGTACAGCTCCGGGGAGCGCATCCCACCGTTCATCCACTCGCTCTGCTCGGCATAGGTGAGCCGGTGCCCGGCCATCACCCGGGCCTCCAGTTCACCCCTGGTCGGGGAGACCCGGTTGTCCACCGGGAAGCGCCGCACCAGCAGGCCGTTGTCGTCGCCGACCCCGGCGGGGAGTTCGTTCTCCCAGGTGTGGTGGTTGAGCGCGCAGGTAGTGAGGATCTCGGCCTCCCAACCGCGCTCCAGCAGGCCACGAGCCATGTGCGCCAGGACGATCTCCGCCCCACCGACGATCTCGGGGCCGTAGCGGGCCGGGACGAAGGCGACCCGCCGCGAGGCGTCGCTCACGCGCTCACCACCTTGGGGTCGAGGTGCACGTAGCCCTCCTCGGTGTCTCCGGTGTAGACCCGGAAGGAGACGGTGCGGTCGAGCCGGTGCCATTCGGCACCGCGGACCGGATGGACGGCGGTCGTCACGTAGTACTGCCCCTCTACCAGCGGCAGCCGGTCGAACCGGTACCGCACCACTCGACGCCCGGAGAGGGTATCGAGGTCCTCGTGCATCAACGCGGTGTTCGTCCCGAAGACGACGGTGTCGAAGTGATTGAGCAGGGAGATGCCCACCGACCAGTCGGTCACCGACCGGTGCGACTCGACGGTGATCTCGATCTCCAACGGATCGTTGGGGGCGAACTGCTTCGCCGGCGCCCCGGTGCCGTCGAGGATCCGCACCTGGGTGATCCGGGCCGGACGCTCCACGGAGATCTGCTCGGCTTCCTCCTCCTCGGCCGGAGCCTCGGTGTACTTCTCCCGGAAGGCGCGGATGGCCTCGATCGGGGTTCCGTCCACGACGACGTCGCCGTGGTCGAGCATCACCGCCCGGTCGCACAACTGCTGCACCGCGTCCAGGCCGTGAGTGACCAGCACGATGGTGCGCCCGTCGGCCTGGAACTCGCGGATCTTCTCCATGCACTTGCGCTGGAAGGGCTCGTCCCCCACCGCCAGGACCTCGTCGACCAGCAGCATGTCGGGGTCGACGTGCACGGCGACGGCGAAGGCGAGCCGGACGTACATACCGCTGGAGTAGAACTTCACCTGGGTGTCCAGGAACCCGGGGATGTCGGCGAAGTCCTCGATGGCCTGGAAGTACTCATCGGTCTGCTTGTGGCTCAGGCCGAGGATCGAGGCGTTGAGGTAGACGTTCTCCCGGCCGGTGAGGTCGCCGTGGAAGCCCGCGCCCAGTTCCAGCAGCGCGGCCAGCCGTCCGGCTCGGTCGACTGTGCCGGTGTCCGGGGTGAGGATGCCGCCGATGACCTTGAGCAGGGTGGACTTGCCCGAGCCGTTGTGCCCGATCAGCGCGACCGTGGACCCGGCCTCCACCTCCAGGCTGACATCGCGCAGAGCCCAGAAGTCCTCCAGGTGCCGGCGCGAGCGCCCGGCGTTGACCAGCCGCTCCTTGAGCGACTTCTCCTTGCGGATGCGGAAGCGCTTGGACACCCCGTCCACTCGCAGCACTGTCGGGGACACGGTCACAGCTCCTGTGCGAAGTTGCCCTGGGCCCGGGCGAAGATGCGCTGGGCGAAGTACAGCAGCACCGCGCTCACCACCGCCAAGATGCCCAGACGCAGGTAGAGGTCGCCGGTGTAGAGGAAGGGGTCACCCATCGGGGTGTGCCCTCCCGGCCACAGCGCTCGCTGGAAGGCGAGCACCACGTTGGCCATCGGGTTGGCCAGGTACAGCTCGTACAGCCACGGGCTGATCGGACGCAGGTTGTCGCGGACCTTCGTCCAGTCATAGACGATCGGTGTCATCCAGAACCACAGCAGCAGGACGATCTCGACGAGGTACTGCACGTCGCGCAGGTAGACGTTGGAGGCCGCCAGGATCAACCCCAGCGCGGTGGAGAAGAGGACGAGCACGAGCAAGGCCAGCGGGACCAGCAACAGTTCACTGGCGATCGGAGCCGTCCACGTATACACGTACGCCATCAACAGCACGGGTAGTTGCAGCAGGAAGTTGATCACCGAGGCGCCCACCGTCGCCAGCGGGAAGAGCTCGCGGGGGAAGTACACCTTCTTGATCAGCCCTGCGTTGGAGACGATCGAACCGGTGCACCCGACGATGATGTCGGTGAACAGCGACCAGGCGAGCAGGCCGGTGAACAGGTAGATGCCGAACTGGGGGATGTTGGCCCGGGCCCCCAGGAAGATCCCGATCGCCACCGAGTACACGATGAGTTGCAGCAGGGGCCGCACCAGCGTCCACAGGAAGCCCAGGACTGAATCCTTGTACCGGACCTTCAGTTCTTTGCGGACCAGGTTGCCCAACAGCTCTCGGAACGACCAGATCTCCTTGACACCGGCGACGAAGCCGGGTGGCTTGGCCTGTGGCCGGTTCACCCGCTCGAGCGTGAGCGTGCGCGCCCGACGTGCGACACGACCCGGCTGCTCGGGTTGGCTACTCATCGTCTGTCCATCCGCTCTGGCGCTACTCGTTGCTGCACGGTGCCGGTTGATCGTGCCGGGCCGTTCCTCACTGCCGTCGACACTCTTCACCACGGCGCCGACAACCCGCCAACAATACGAGTCCGCGGGGGCCCAGGCAGCACAATCCGGCCCGGCCACACCGTGTCGCGCGTCTCGGTGAGCACGGCACGTTAGGGTCGTCGGGCCGGGTCAGGCGTCCCGGCACGACATTTCCCCAGCTTCTTCACAGGAGGTTCGACGTGGACGTGCTCGTCTGCGGAGCCCAGGCCCCCTTCACCCGCGGGGGTGCGGAGATGGCCCAGGAGAACATCGTGACGGCCTTGCGGGAGGCAGGGCACCGGGCCGAGTTGGTGCGCGTGCCGGTGGCCTGGGAGAAAGGCCGGATCTTCGACTCCGCGACCGCGTGGCGGTCGATCCCACTGGACGCGGACCTGGTCATCGCCACGAACTTCCCCTCGTACTTCGCCCGGCACGACAACAAGGTGGTGTGGCTCTTCCACCAGCACCGGGCCGCCTACGACGCCCTTGGCGCGGCGTGGAGCGATCTGGGCGAGGACGACACCTCGCTGGAGACCCAGCGGCTGTTGGCCGAGTGGGACTGCCGGGCTCTGGGCGAGGCGCGGATGATCTTCACCCTGTCCGAGGTCGTGGTGAACCGGCTCGCCCGGTACAACGGGCTCGACAGCCGGACGCTGTATCACCCGCCGCCGCTGGCCGATCGGCTGCGGGTCGGGGAGTACGGCGATTACCTGTTCTGCCCGTCCCGCCTCGAGCAGAACAAGCGCCCCAGCCGGGTGGTCGCGGCCCTGCCTGGGTCCGGCGACCTGCGGGCGGTGCTCGCGGGGACCGGCAGCCTCAAGGACTCATTGCTGCGGCAGGCCGCCGACGCCGGAGTGGCCGACCGGGTCGAGTTGGCGGGCTTCGTCTCCGACGACGACCTCATCGACCTGTTCGCGAACTGCCTCGCGGTGGTCTACGCCCCGCACGAGGAGGACTACGGCTACGTCACGCTGCAGGCCTTCCTGGCCGGTAGGCCGGTGATCACCACCGACGATTCCGGAGGCGTCCTGGAATGGGTGCGGGACGGGGAGAACGGCTTCGTCACCGATGGTTCCGACCAGGCCCTGCAGGAGGCCACGGCCCGGTTGCACGAGGACCGAGAGTTGGCCCGCCGGATGGGCCAGGAGGGACGACGCCTGGTGGAGTCCCTGTCGTGGAGCAGCGTCGTCGAGACCCTGACCCGGGGGTACTGATGGCGACGGTGGGTCTGCTGGTCGGCCTGCGGCCACCCCGGCGGTTGACCTGGTTGATCGCCGCGCTGGGCGCCCGGCACGTGGTAGTCGCCGGCGATCCGGCGGGGATCGATGCGGTGATCTGGCATCGGGACGAGTCCGGGTCCGGTCGGCACGCGCCCACGCTGGCCTGGATCACCGGGCCCGACGACGAGGTTCCCGACGACACCGTGGCGGTTGCCTGCGACACCCTCGCGGCTGCCGAGCGCCCGGGCGCCATCGTCGTCCCGGACACCACCGGGGATGGCTTGGCCGGCAACGCGCGGCCGGTGGCCGCGTTCACGCGCTCGCTGATCCGCAAGGCCAATCGGCTGCCCGGTCCGGCGGTGGCGGTGATCGGGCCGCAGGCGCTGACGTGGGACGGGCAGGTCGTGGCCGACCACTATCGCGAGAGCGTGCTGGGCAGTTGCGCGGCCGCGGTGGCGACCGGAGACGACCTGGTGCGCGCGCTGGCCTGGGGCACTCCCACCGTCACCGATCCCGAGTCCGCTGCCGAGCACGGCGTCCAGGACGGCGTCCACGTGGTGGTCGGGGCCGACCCCGACGAGCGGGTCCGGCTGGCCGGTGAACTGGCCGCGGACGACCTTCGCGGCGCCCGCCTGGCGCAGGCCGCCCGGGCGGTCTTCGAAGCCCGGATGAGTGCTTCGCGGGCGGTGCTGGCAGTGGAGACGGCGCTCGGCTTGACCCACGGACCCGACGGATGGGAGTCGACCTTGAGGTCGCTGGGGGCATGGCCCGACTCGACCATCACCACGAGGATGAGTACGTTCATGGCGCCATTCCCGGTAACCGCAGCGAAAAGGTAGGAAAGCGATGACCTTGCCCCCGGAGCTGTCCCACGGCCGATTGGGCGAGCTGGCCGGCGCCACCGGCGAGCAGCCCGAGCCCGCCGCCGAGCCGGCGCCCGCAGCGGCGGGGTCACCGGTGCGTCGCATCCTGGGCAAGGGTGCCACCGCGGCTCGGGTGCTTCGCGAGGACGGTGTTGCGGGGGTACGAAGCCTGGCTCGCCAGCGCGTGTCGAGCCGGGTGCGGGGCGAGATGGGCCGACGGATGGGGCCGCAGTTACGAGAGGTGATCGATCGGCAGGTGCAACCGGTCTCCGACCTTGCCCAGGCCGCCAGTTCGCAGGCCGAACGGGCATCCGCACAGGTCACCGAACTCCGGCAGGCTCAGGCCGAGGTCGCCATCCTGGAGCGTGGCGTCCAGGCCGCTGAGGTCAACCAGGAACTCCTCAAGGGCGAGTTCCGGGCGCTGCTGGCACAGGTGGACGAGTTGGGGATGGCGCTGGCTCCGGGAACGGGGCTCGCGGGCGCCGGGGCACGGATCGCCGAGCTTCGCGAGAAGGTCAACGCCGTGGAGCGGCGAGTGCGGCTGCTCGACCACGAGATCACCGGATTGCGTGCAAGTGCCCCGGCTCCGGGAGCAGCCGCCTCGCGACCGGTCGCCGATGGCACCGGCGACCTCTCCGTGGACGCAGCCGCTCCCCTGGCGGGCGGCGATGGCTCCGGCCCGGCGTCGGACCTGTTCGACTACGTCGGCTTCGAGCGCCGATTCCGCGGCGATGCCGCCTCGGTGCTCTCGGCCCAGCGCGAGCGCTATCTGGACCTGCTCAGCGGGGGCGGGACGGTCGTCGACGTGGGATGCGGGCGCGGTGAACTACTGGAGGTGCTGGCCGGGCAGGGCCTGGACGTGGTGGGGGTGGACACCGACCCGGGAATGGTGGCCGAGGCACGCGACCGCGGGCTGACCGTGTTCCAGGAGAGCGTCATCGACTACCTGCGTCGGACGCCGGAGCAGAGCCTGGGCGCCATCTTCTCCGCGCACCTGGCCGAGCACCTCGAACTGGACGTGCTCCTGGAGTTCATCTCACTGTCCGCCTCACGGCTGCGTCCCGGAGGCGTCTTCATCGCCGAGACCCCCAACCCGGCGAGCCTCATCGTGCTGGGCAACTCGTACATCCTCGACCCGACGCATGTCCGTCCGCTGCACCCCTCGCTGTTCTCGTTCCTGTGCGAGGGAGCCGGCTTCCGGTCGGTGGATCTGCGCTTCTACTCCCCCGCCGAGGGCTACCGGCTACCGAAGGTCGACCACCCCGAGCACCCCGACTGGGCGGAGCGGATCGACCAGGCCTTCAGCCAACTCAACGAGGTGCTGTTCGGGCCACAGGAGTACGCGGTGGTCGCACACACCCCGCCGGAGTGAGCAACAGCCCATTTCGACACACGGTGAGGCTGTTCCTCACAAGGGCTTGGCGCTGACGCTGTCTCATCAGCCGCTCGACGGGTACCCGAGCCCCGCTCGTGAAGAGTGATCGACGGTTCTCCAGGCCTCCGTCATTGAGGCATTCAAGCAGGGCGCCAACGCAGACCTGGGGGTTGACCGCTGCGGAAAGAATCCCTAATCTGACAGTATTAGTTCGCCCCACTAGGGAGTGTGGCCGTGAGTACAAGAACCCAAGTACTACAGTCGAGTGACCTCCCTCTGTGATCTTCTCATGATAATTTCGCCGTGGATAATAACCCGGTTTCGAATAGTTCAAGGGCCGCGCAAACTCGCCTTTTAGGACGGGCAGGACGGGAGTCGGTTGACGTGGTTCATTCCAACTCCCGACCGCTACTCATGCCTCTTCTGTGGATCATCGCAGGCCTGGTTTCGGTCGTCTCAGTCTGGCTCGTACTTCGCGATCCGGTACTTCTACTAGCTCCTCTACCCTACGCCTTAGTGCTAGTCGTCACCTTCGTCATCACCGCTGGAAAAAGGCGAAACCCGAAAGGCGGAAGTATCCGATTGCGCCGCCTGGCTGGCGTGACGGCGGTTTGCGTTTCGATCATGGGGCTTGCTGTCTCCCTAAACGGAATGCCGGTTTCCGGGAGCTTCATGTACGTTTCCGCGGCGACACTCCTGTTTACGTTCTCCTCCAGGGGAATCTGGAGTACCCGCGGCCAGATCTCCCCCGCCAGTGCCGACGAGCATTTGACCAGAGCGCTGCTCGGGAGCATGGCCTATGTCGGGGCGCTGCTCGTCGGGAGTTGGGTCGAGCACACGTACTCCACCGCGGCAGCCCTGCCGATACTCGTGATCGCGGTCGCCGGTGCCGTCTGGATGGCCATCTCCGGCGAACGGCACGTGCGCAGGGATGCCACCCAGATTTCAACGGTGGAAGGGCACGACCAGACTTGACGTCGAGGTAACGGGCACCAAGGGCGACCGGCAGCGGGAGCAAACGCGCGCCCGGCTGCTCACCGTGGGTGAGCGCCGGGCTCTTCTTTCACTACTTCTCTTCCAAGCAGGAAGTGCTCGAGGAACATGTGAGCCTCGCCCGCTCAGGCGTCGCGGACTCGGCTCGGCGCGCTCGACCAGAGCGACTCGCCGCTTGACACCTTCCGGACGGTCGCAACAATCATCCTTGGGTCCTTCGCCCCCGACGACCACAAGCGTCTCTACCTGCTCGCGAACCAAGTGTTCAACGTGGAGTCGATCCCATCAAGCGTCAAGGACGCGATGCGGTCCTCGCAGCTCATCGAGGCCAGCGTGCGGCTGATCGCTCTCCGACAGCAGAAAGGCGAGATTCGACCGGGAGATCCGCTGGCACTCTCGCTCACCTTTTGGGGGGCGATCCAAGGAGTCGCGGAGATCCTGCTATGGAAGCCTCACCTCCCCATTCCCTCGGCCGATCATGTGCTCGGAGCCCTTGCCGCGCGCCAGGTTTGAGCCCGCCGACCAGCGCCACCTCGCGTCGCTACCACCCTCGCCACCGCCACTGCGGTCGCAGGGTTCCTTGGTCACCACTCGAACCCCTGACCCCCTGCATGGAGTTCACGGGTTCGCGCACAGTGCGCGACTGGCCAAGCCATGGCCGCCTCTGCTCTCGGAGCAGATCTACGATCGCGCGTCGCTCACAGGTGCCGTGTGGGGTCCATTCGTTGGTGCAGGATCCGGATCACGTCAACGCCATCGCGACGGACGATGAAGTAGATCACGTGACGTCCGATGGCATAGCGACGGTACCCAGCGCGCAGCTCATCGACTGCCTGCCCACGGTCGGGCACTTCCGCGATCCGTTCGATCGCGTTGCGAACCTCGTGGACGTACGTCTCGGCCTGGTTCTCGTCCCAGTGCTCACACGTGTAGTCCCAGATCGATGAGAGATCGCGCTGTGCGGCCGGAGTTAGCCGGTACGCGCTCACGCGCGCTTCGAGGCGATGAACGAGTCGAAGTCGAACTCTTCGGGTTCGCCGCTCTGCTCGCCGGCCACCAGCGCCGCTCGCAGCGCGCTCATCTGCGACTCGTGGTCTTCGAGCAGTCGAAGACCTGCGCGGACGACCTCGCTCGCGGAGCGGTAGCGGCCGGTCGCCACCTCGCTCGCCAGGAAGGCCGTGAAGTGATCATCAAGACTGATGGAGGTGTTCGTGGCCATACGGTGAGGGTACCAAGAATTGGTACCAGGACGCGGCGGAGGCTTCCGATGTAGCTCGCTGACTATCCAAGCGCTGCTCGATTCGTTCCAGGGAGGCCCCACAGCGGGTGTCAGTGGTGTGCGTCAGACTGTTCGGCAAGTCAGCGGGCGAGAGAGCGCAGGCGCGCCGTCCGAGTCGTCCTCAGAGCGGGAGCGTGTGTCATGGGTCAGAACAGCAGGCAGCGCAGGGCATCGAAGGTCAAGCGTCGCCAACAGAAGCGAGCCGCGGGGCGGCCACCGTTCGGCGGGCCGCCGCCGGGCACGGGTTTCGCCGCCGGCACCGACGGCGGGTTCGATGCCTGGCTCGAAGACGTGGGCAAGGAGTTTGGCGAGGAGTCCGTCGACGGGTTCGGCAGTTCACCGCACGCAGCACCCCCGCCGCCGGTCACGGACGCCTTGGTCGAGCAGGCGCTGCAGACGTATCTGACCACCGCGGGCGATCCGTCCCGAGATCATCTCGCTCAGGACGCGGTGGCACTGTTGGCCAGCCCAGGCATGCGGGCGCGCGTCACGGTGGCCCGAGTCACCTCGCAGGCCCTGCGCTCGGAGGTGGCGGCCTGCTGGCTGCGGGGCTGGCTTCCCCTGGATCTGAGCCGACTGTTGTCGGCCGCACCCGACCATCGCCTGGCAGCGGTCGCCCGAGACGTGCTGTATGACGCGATGGCCGACGAGATCGGCACGCATGCCGAGGTGACAGTCGATCGCCGCTACCTCGATCAACTCGCCGGCTTGGGAGCCCGGCGGTGGTGGGCGCCGGATCAGCCGGCACTCCTGGCGCGTGCCGAACGGGTGCCTCCCGCCCACGGCGCGGATGGGTGGGAAACCACGCTGCTGGCCGCCCTCGATGTTCTCTTCAATCTGCACCACGGTGGAACCTTGCCGTTGATCGCCGCAGTCCCCGGCCAGGCGTCGCCGGTTCGTGGCGGCCATGGCGAGGTGGACGAACGCATCCTTGAGCGGGTACGCAACCTGCTGGCCAAGGCGGAATCGACCACCTTCGAGGCGGAGGCCGAGACTTTCACGGCCGGTGCGCAGTCACTGATGGCCAGGCACCGCATCGACGCGGCCATGCTGGCGGCTACCGCCCCGGGAGTCCAGGACGGGGTACGGTGCGCCCGCATCTATGTCGATGCGCCCTATGAGGGGCCGAAGGTGCAGCTGCTCACCGCGATCGCCGACGTCAACAGCTGCCGCTCCATCTGGAGCAAGCAACTGGGTTTCGTGTCCGTGGTGGGCTTCCCCGGCGAGTTGGTCGCGGTGGAGACACTCTTCACCTCGCTCCTGGTGCAGGCCACCTCGGCCATGCACCGGCATGGTTCCAGGCAGGATCAGTTCGGCCGTTCGCGCACTCGAGCCTTCCGCTCGACGTTTCTGGCGTCCTTCGGCGTCCGGATCGGCGAACGCCTCGCCACCGTCACTCAGGAAGAGGTGCAGCGGGCGCAGGACGCCGCCCCGGGCGGAAACCTGCTGCCGGTCCTGGCCGCGAGGGACGAGCAGGTAGGGGCGACCTTCGGGGAGTTGTTCCCCCGGGCCATGTACAAGCGCACCCGTCTGGGCACGGATGCGGAGGGCTGGCACGCCGGTCGCCGGGCAGCCGACACAGCCGCCTTGGAGTACGGCGCGCCACTGATGAGGTAGGCACCTACGGCACGTGGAGCGGGCTCAGCTCGCGGGGGCGCGGGCCGGGCGCGGGCACCGAGGGCGGATCGGAGTCGACCACCTGGTCCCGGCCGGCCTTCTTGGCCTCGTACAGCGCGCGGTCGGCGATGCTCACCTGATGCCAGAGCCAGTCGGTACGGCACGGCCCTTCACCTGGAACTGTCGCCGTGGTCACCCCGACCGAGCAGGTGATGGGCAGCGGTGAGGGGCAGTTCCGCACGGCCTGGTTGAGTCGGGTCGCCAGGTCAACGGCGTAGTCCGGGTCGTCGATGGGTGTCAGGACGAGGAACTCCTCACCGCCGATCCGCGCGGCCAGTCCCTCACTCGTTGCCTGGGCGACGGCCGTGGCGGCGGCCCGCAGCACGTCGTCGCCGACGGCGTGTCCATGGGTGTCGTTGATCTGCTTGAACAGGTCCAGGTCCAAGGCGATGAAGGCCAGGGTCTGGCCCGGGAGGCGGTCGGCGGCGAACTCCTCGCAGCGCAGCCGGTTGGCCAGTTGGGTGAGCGGGTCTCGCCGTGCCAACTCCCAGGAGTACTCCAACAGCGCCTCGCCCCGTCGCCGGAGGACGAAGATGCCGATCGAGGTGATGAGCAGGACGAGCGACTGCACCGCTATCTGCACTCCGAGGGCGATGGTGCTGCCCGGCCACTCCGGCACGAGGGTCAGTGTCACGGCGCCCACGAGGAGCAGGCAGTTCAGCGCGAAAGCCCGCAGGCTGAGGATCGCGGCACCGGCGATCGCGCCGAAGAGCATCATCAGGGGCGGTGCGTAGGTGCTGGCATTGACCACGCACATCGACACCACGACGTAGATCGGGAAACTCAGCAACACCAGGATGGTGACGGCAAGGTCACTGGCGCGCTTGATCCGCAACAGGACGACACCCAAGACCACGAGCACCGCCATCATCGCGGCGAACAGCCAGGTGCGCCAGCCGTCCTGGAGCACTCCAGGTGCCAGCACGTCGAAGCCGCCCAGGATCCCGCCCAGCAGCGAGGCCCAGCCCAGTGCGGTGGGAGCGATCGCCCGGGCAGTCCGCTGGGTCGGCACGCTCGGCATCATCCGCCGTCGACGGAGCCAGCGGCCGATCATCCAGACCCCCTACCGCACGACTCGCGAACACATCCCTGTCGCCCCCCATCGGCGCCGAAGCCGTCGGACTTGACCGAGATCTTCCACTGGGCTCAACGAGTGACGCAGCGTCACGATCGCCGACCGCTATGCCGGTGCTGTGTCAGATCGCCCTACGGGAATGAACACGAGCGGCTACACCCCTGACTCATGGGCTCGAGACCGATGCTTCGCCTGGCAACCCCGTCACGGACGCCAGGTCCGGGGCAGCGTGCCCGGCCCCTGCCACAGACCGAGTTGCACCGAGGCAGTGGTGCGGAACGGCAGGTTGAGGGGCACGATGTCCGAGACCTCACCCAGCGCCTCGTCATCGGTGGGGGCTCCTTCGTGGATCTCGTGCAGTCGCAGCACCTCCATCTCGCCCTCCCACGCGGTAAACCCGCCCAACTGCTCGCCGGACACTCCCCAGATGCGGCGGCAGGCCTGGCGCCCGTAGCTGGACAACAGAAAGGACCAGGAGACCCAGTCGGTGATCTCCTTACTGAACAGCCGGCAGTAGTCATCAGCTTGCTCGCCCGAGAGATCGACCAGGCGACCTGGAATCTCTGGCCTGACCAGGTGGGCACCCAGCAACTGCCAATCGGTGACAGTCTCCAAGGACGTCCAACCGTAGAAGGCCGGCACGTTCGCATCCAGCGCCTCAGGTTGGTCGCGTTCACGCACCCACGGCGTCGCCAATGACACCGACACCTCCAGCGGATCGAACCAGAACTCGCCCTGCTCACCGGGCTCGGGCAGGTGCAGATCCAGGTGGCATACCGAATCGGCCAGCCACCAGTCCGCCGCAACAGTCGCAGTGCCACCCCGAGCAAATGCCCGCAGTAGGCCGGCGCGCCGGGAATCGCCCGCGCCCTCCAGGCAGGTCGCCAATGCGTTTGCGCTCGCCTCCCCCGGCGCCGACACATGCTCAGCGAAGGCCTCGGCGACCTGCTGGATGTGGTACCTGACGGCCCTCATTGCCAGGTTCGGAGCAGGGTGCCCGGCCCCTGCCACAGTCCGAGTTGCACCGAGGCGGTGGTGCGGAACGGCAGGTTGAGGGGCACGATGTCCGACACCTCACCCAGCGCCTCGTCATCGGTGGGGGGCCCTTCATGGATCTCGTGCAGTCGCAGCACCTCCATCTCGCCCTCCCAGACCGTGAAGCCTCCCAACTGCTCAGGCGGTTCCCCCCAGATCCTGCGGCAGGCCTGGCGACCATAGGTGGACAACAGGAACGACCAGACTCCCCAGCGGGTGATCTCCTTACTGAACATCGTGCAATAGTCGTCGGCCTGCTCACCGGAAAGCTCGCGGAGACGTCCTGGAATCGCTCGATTCACCAGATGGACGCCTAGCAACTGCCAGTCCGCCACCACCTCCAGCGACGTCCAGCCATAGAACGCCAGCGTGTCGGCGCTCTCGGTGGCAGCCGGATTCGGCTCACGCACCCACGGCGTCGCCACCGACACCGATACCTCCAGTGGATCGAACCATAATTCCCCGGCTGCGCTCAGCTCGGGCGAGTCCAGGTCCAGGTGGCACACCGAGCCTGGCCACCACCAGTCCGCCGGCACCGTCCGTACCCCGCCATGGGCAAAAGCCCTTAGGAGGTCAGCACGCCGGAAATCCCCTAGGGCGACCAGGGCGCTGGCGAGGGCATTCGCGGAACGCTCGCCGGGACCGTCGATATGCTCAGCGAAGGCTGCCGCGGCTCGCCGTATGGGTAACAGGTTGTCGTCCACGCTGGTCATCTTTCCATTCCTGACTTTCCTCCCCGAGCGACGCCTCGCCACCAGGGCACCGCCGAATGTTCACCGGAATTCTTTGGTTAGGCCGCCTAAGGATCGCGCAACACGGCGCGTTCTTCTGGCTGGTGCGCGAGGTCTTCCACCCTTAGGGTGTCGGTTATCTTCGTTGGTCTCTCGCGTGTATAGCGTGACTGCTCCACACTTCCCATAAGAGGAAACTCCCGGCCGGATGCGGTCTTTCCCGTGGCGCCGGCGCCTGATGAGGATTGCTTCGAGATGGCTTTTGGCCATTCTTCCCGAGTACTGGCCGAGCCCGCCGACTGTTCGTCGTCTTTCCCCTCCACGGGTCCTCCCCCCCTCATCAGGTTCGCCGACGAGGGTAGGTGGATTCGCGAGGTGGGATCCTCCGCCTGTGGAAAAGTCGGCACGGAGGAACGCGACCCGGTAGCCGCCGCGGCAACAGCTGTTCAGGTGTGGGCGACGCCGGATTCGTCAGTCAACCGAAGGTGCCGGTTCGTCGAGGAGCCGACCCACCAGCGCACCCAGACGCAGATCCTCGACCGCCCCGAGCCCCTGGAACCGCAGGCGACCGCCGCGATCGACGAGCAGCAACGAAGGTGTTCCCTGCAGACCGAACCGCCGCATTGTCACGGGCATCGGGTCGTCCGGCTCGTGCCGATCCACGCCGACCGGGAAGGAGATCCGGTACTCGTACAGAAAGGCTTCCAAGGCAACAGGAGTCATCGCTTCGTGGTGTTCGAAGACGGTATGCAGACCCAGGACGAGCAACTCGGGGCCAAAGGCACTCACCAAACGCATCGCCTGCGGCAGACCGTGGCTCACGCAACCGGGGCACAGCATCTGGAAAGCCTCGATCGCCACCACCCTGCCCGCCATCGATGGGGCGGCCGTGCCAGCCAGGTTGAACCACCGCTCGACCGCGAACTCCGGCAACGGTCGGGCAGGCACCGACGTATCCATAGCATAACTATGTAAATCGCCGGCGGACCTGTCAATGCCTAAACCCTTGGGCAGGCGAGCAGCCGCACCAACTCAGGCCGCCCCCTCCCCCAACGACGGATCGGCTAACTGAAGGCGGGCTTGTCGCCGTCCATACCGGGCTCGCCCAGTCCAAGGCAATGCCCAGCAATCTCTGACCCGCCCATCCCCGCTTGGCGAGGCCTCGATCGGGCCATCAGGCAGGCGAGTTCGGGCTACTTGTGGCTGACCGTCCACCCACCTGCGCATAGGTGTCGAGGTGGATCCGCGCGCTCCGCTCCCACGTGTACTGAGCGACTACCTCGTCGCGCCGGGCCTCGGAGACGGCGATCTCCCCGTGATCCGCACGCAGCAGTGCCTGCGTCCACGCGTCCCGGTCGTGCACCGGAATTAGGGTGGCCTGCCCTTGCGCGACTTCCCGGTGGGCGGCGATGTCGCTGGCCAGCACCGGGCGTCCGGTCGCCATACCCTCCAGTACCGGAAGCCCGAACCCCTCGTACACCGACGGTGAGCACACGGCCACGGCCCGGGACATGAGGGCATGCACGTCGGCGTCAGGCAGGTAGCCGAGAGTGCGGACCCCCGCCGGAGGCTGCACCCGCTCACCCCACCCGGCACCGCCGACGATCACCAGGTCCGCCAGATCGGGACGCTCGGCTCGAGCGGCGGCGTAGGCGTCGAGCAGGGTGGGCAGGTTCTTGCGCGGCTCCATCGTGCCGAGGAAGCAGAAGTATCGATCGGGCACACCGATCCGCCGTAGCTCCGCGTCCGCGCCAATGGGTGGTTCGATCCACGAGGAATCGACCCCGTTGGGTGCCACGACGATGCGTTCACGCGGCACTGCGAGTTCGGCGACGATCTCCTCCGCCACCGCCTCGGACACGGTCAGGATCGCGTCATATCCGTGCACCGCCTCGGGAAGGCGTTGCAGCACAGCCATTGTCGCCGGTTGCACGGCCTCTGGGAAGAACCGGAAGGTGAGATCGTGGATGGTCACGACGGTCGCGGCCCGACGCGTCGGCGGCATGACGAAGTTGCCACCGTGGAAGACGTCGATCGGCCCGGTCAGGTACTCGACGGCGGGACGGTCCATCCGCCGCCACAATGGCTGCAGGAACGCGGACGGAACGTTGCGCCGGGCCAGCCGGGTATAGCGGGGCGGCGGCGCACTCAACGGCAGGCGTCGGCTGAACAACGTCCACACCTGGTCGGGGGCGTCGTCCAACTCGGCGACCGCTGCACTCACCCGCTCCACGTAACGACCCACCCCCGTGCGGCTGCCAACGAGCGGGGTGGCGTCGATGCCCACCGTGAGCGCCCCGGGACGACCAGGCTCGTGCGGCATCCCGACGCCAGTCATCTCCTTGCTCAGCTGGAACACCTTGCCGGGCAACTCACGAGGGTGCGCGAGTTGCTCCCGGATGGCCGCTGACAACACGCAGGCACCCTACCCGTCCCGCGGCGCGGAGCCGCGAGACAAGGCACCCACCGGGCGGCGCGATTCGCACTGATTGCCCTTACGTGGTGACGTACGAGAAGATTGGGGTCTTTAGACACCAGGGAGGGGACAACGTCATGGCGTCACCGGTTGTGAGTTATCGGGTGGACGAGAACACCACTGTGCGGTTCGAGGTCGAGCCGACCGACGAGTGGGAGAACGTGTCGGCCGACAAGATCGTCGGCAAGATTCGCGAGGCTGTCGAACCGGCAGTGCAGGGCGCCAAGGCCGTCCTGGAACAGGTCAAGGAGATCGGCCCCGACGAGATCCAGGTGACGTTCGGCATCAAGGTCAGTGGTGACATGAACTGGCTCATCGCCAAGGCCGCGACCGATGCCAACTTCGAGATCTGCCTCGCCTGGAAGCCCGGCGCTGCTGAGTAGGCGGGCCCTCATGAGTGGCGACTCACGCTCCATTCGACCCGCCGACCGTTCCTGGACCGTGGCCGTCTACGTCCGTGGGAGCGAAAAGCCGAAAGGCTCTGGGGTTCTCATCGACCGTCGCAGGGTCTTGACCTGCCGACATGTTGTCGAAGACCTTGATCTGGACGGCCTGGTCGTGGCGTTTCCAGCTGCCACCGAGGATCCTTTCGGTGAACCCATACCCGTCTCGACCGTGCATCCAGCCACCCACAAGCAGGCGGATGTTGCGGTGCTCACCCTCTCCAAACCGGCGCCCCCGGACGCCATCGCCGCGCCGCTCAGGAACCCCACGTCCGGGGCTCTGGTGGGAGCTTCGTGGTGGGCCTTCGGCTTCCATGACGACATCGGCGACTCTGCCGATGGTCAAGTCGGTGAGGACCTGACATCGGGTTGGGTACGTCTTGACAGTGAGTCGCGTTACCACATAATGCCAAGGTTCAGCGGGGCCGGCGTCTGGTCTTCCCAGTACCAGGCGGTGATCGGGCTCGTCGGCCAGAAGCGCGAGACGGGAGACGGCCGAGCCCTGACCGTCCACGCAATCAGCAAGGTCCTGCCCGAGCACGACCTCGCCGCTCTCACCGAGCTCTATCGCCTCGAGGACTCAGGGGTCGAGGCCGCCGCCGAGTGGGGCTGGCAGTTGGCCGACGACGTGGAAGGCCGCCGACACTGGCGCCCACGCGCCCGAGGAGTCACCCATGACGGCGAACCAGGGTGGCGCTTCTCCGGACGCCGGACTGCCCTTACCCAGATCGTGGACTGGCTGACCGAGCCCGAGGTTCCCCGGGCACCACTCGTCGTGACCGGGTCGCCGGGGGTCGGCAAGTCTGCGGTGCTCGCGCGGATCGTCACCACCGCGGATGCGGCCGTGGTCGCGCAGATGCCAGCGGACGATGCCGTGCGTGCGCCCGTCGGGTCGATCGCCTGTGCCGTGCACGCCAAGGGCAAGCAGGCCTTGGACGTGGCCGTCGAGATCGCCCGCGCCGCCTCGGCGACGATCCCGGAGAGATTGGAGGACGCCGTCCCAGCGATCCGGGAGGCGCTCGCCGAGCGCACCCTTGCCCGAGGAGGGGAGACACCGTTCGTCGTCGTGGTCGACGCCCTGGACGAGGCCGAGACTCCCGACGATGCGCGCACGATTGCTCGCGATCTGTTGCGGCCGCTCGCCGAGGATTGCGCGGATGTCGGGGTTCGCGTCCTCGTCGGCACCCGACGACACGACGACGATGGGCCCCTCATCGACTCGCTTGGCCGGGCTCGCGGGGAGATCGATCTCGACGACGCCAGCTACGTGCGGCACGAGGATCTCGCGTCATACGCGCTGGCCACACTCCAACTGCGGGGCAATCCCCGCGCGAGCAATCCCTACCACGACGACACCGTCGCCGGTGCTGTCGCGCAGCGGATCGCCGACATCTCGGCGCCCAACTTCCTGGTGGCCGGGCTGCTGGCCCGTCAGCACGGGCTGCACGACATCGACGCCGTCGATCCGGCGACGATCACCCTGCCCGGCGACCACGACCACGTTCAGGTGGCGCTGGATCGATATCTGGCCCGGATGAACGGCATCGGCGACCTGACCCCGAGGCAGGTGCTGCTGCCACTGGCGTATGCCGAGTCACCAGGGTTGACCTCGACACTGTGGGCGATCGCGCTCGCCGCGCTGACGGGGACCCAGATCGATGCCCACGAGGTGGAACAGTTCGCGACGGGATCGGCGGCGAACTTCCTCATCCAGAGCGCTGCGTCCTCAGCATCGTTTCGACTGTTTCATCAGGCGCTCAACGACACCCTCATCCAGGGCCGCGAGGAGGCAACAGACCAGCGGGCCATCGCGCAGGCGTTCATCGGGTATGGCGGGGATCTGGGCTGGGCAGAGGCGCCGGCGTACCTGCTGCGGTCCCTTCCCCAGCATGCCCGCGCTGGCGGCGTGGTCGACGACCTCCTCACCGAGACCACCTACCTGCTGTACAGCGATCTCCGGCGTCTCATCCCCGTCGGCGTCGACGCGCGCACGGCCCCAGCGCGGGCCGCGGCGACGCTGATCCGACGTACCCCCTGGGCCATCGGTCAGGCCGCTCCGGATCGCCTGGCGATGTTCTCGATCATCGACGCGCTCGACTGTCTTGATACCGGCGTGGGCGAGGTGTCCAGGTCAGCGCCGTATCGCGCGACGTGGGCGGACGCCACCCCTCGGCAGGATGTGGCCACCCTGACCGGCCACACCGACTGGGTGAGAGCGGTGTGCGCGATCCGCGTCCAGGGCCGGGACCTGCTGGCCACCGCCAGCAACGACGCCACGGTGCGGATCTGGGACCCCACCAACGGCACCACCACGACCACCCTGACCGGCCACACCGACTGGGTGAACGCGGTGTGCGCGATCCGCGTCCAGGGCCGGGACCTGCTCGCCACCGCCAGCCACGACGACACGGTGCGGATCTGGGACCCCACCAACGGCACCACCACGACCACCCTGACCGGCCACACCGACTGGGTGAGAGCGGTGTGCGCGATCCGCGTCCAGGGCCGGGACCTGCTCGCCACCGCCAGCAACGACCGCACAGTGCGGATCTGGGACCCCACGCGCCCGCAGGAGAATCCCGTGGTCATCCAGTGCCGGGATGTGCCACAGGCGATCACGAGCGATCGTCCGGGGTCACTCTGCGTCGGGCTCGATGTGGGAGTTCTGAGCATCGATGTGGAGAACGCAGGATCCGTAGTCGCCTGACTGCCAGCGAGAGTCGCCGTGCAGTGACCTACTGCCGATGGGATGCGTGTTGAGCAGAAGGTCGCTGGGTTCGTCAGACGAAGATCGTGCCACCGTCGACAAGAATCGACTGCCCCGTGATGCAGTCCGGATCCGGCCCGACGAGACATGACACGAGTTTGGCGATGTCGTCTCCCGTGGAGACCCAACCCCGGGTGATCCCGGCAGCCATCGCGGCCATCGATTCTCCCTTTCCGACGTAGTCGATAGCACCGAGATCGCGATCGATCTCCTCCACATCGTCGTGTCGACGATGCCGGGGCAATGGGCGCTGACGGCGATGCCGTCCTCGGCCTATTCCTGCGCGGCGGACTGGGTGAGTGGGCGCATCGCGAACTTCGTCGAGCAGTACACCCGAGCAGGGCGAACCCTTGTGCGCGGCGATCGAGGCTGCGTCCATGATCTGGCCGCCTCCGCCCCGGGAGATCAACTGCCAGGCCGCCTCGGTGTAGCAGAGAAACACTCCTCGGCCGTTGATCGCAGGCACCCAGCCATACTCCTGCGGTGACACCTCCAGCAGCGGTTTGGTCTGTGCAACAACGGTATTGACGCTGGAAACGTCGAGGCGCTGCGGCTCAGGGCTGCAGGACGCTTGCACCTGCGGGTGGTTCCGCGTGGGGACCGACGTCCACAACCCGCGAGTGTCGCTCAGGGCAGACGAGCCCGGTGGGTTGACCATCGCCCCTGTTGGGGGGTGATCTCGCCGGCGCCAGAACATCCGGGCGGGGGGGTTATCCCTACCCCGGAATCGGAGGCTCACCGGCTGATGTCGAACCCATCACTGCGAGCAGAGTGACACCATGACATCGGACGCGAACACCCTGCCACTGACCACCGAGATCCCCTCCGAGGAGCCGATGAGCCATCGTGTGTTGACGCAGCTGGCACGCGACTCGGCCTACCTGCTGACCGGCCTCCCCTTGGCCATCGTCACCTTCAGCCTCGTCCTCACCGGCCTGGCCCTGGGCGTCGGCCTGCTCATCACCGTCATCGGCATCCCCGTCTTGTTCGTCACGCTGGAACTGGCCCGCGCGCTGGCCCTTGTCGAACGTCGCCGGGTCGAATACGTCACCGGGCGGACAATCCCCACGGCCTACCGTCCCCGGGCCGAGGAGCGCGGCCTGCTGCGTCGTTGGTGGGACGGGCTGCGCGACGCCCAGGCCTGGCTCGACGCCCTGCACGCCATCCTCATCCTCCCGCTGTCGACGCTCACCTGGTCCGTCGCGGTGGCCTGGTGGGGCGGTGCCATCGGCGGGTTGACCTATCCGGTGTGGAGCCGAGCCCTGCCGCCGGACAGCCATGACCTGGCGTACTGGCTGCGCCTGCCAGTGCCCGAATGGGTGATCCAGGTGTTCATCGGCGCTGTGCTGGCCCTCACCCTGATCCCGGTCATCCGCGGCCTGACGCTCACGCAAACGGCTTTCGCGGATCTCCTGCTGGGCAACCGGTACGTCGCTCAACTGCAACGCCAGATCGCCGACCTCACCCGGCAACGCAGTGCCACGGCGACCGCCGAGGTCGACGCGCTGCGTCGGCTGGAGCGCGATCTGCACGACGGGCCCCAGCAGCGGCTCGTCCGGCTGCAGATGGACCTGGCCACGGCCGAACGCCGATTGGCCGTCGACGACGGCCAGGGGGCGACCCAGTTTGTCGCCGAGGCGCGAATTCAGACCACCGAGGCACTCACCGAACTCCGGGCGCTCACCCGGGGCATCGCCCCGCCCCTGCTGGCCGACCGAGGACTCGAGGCCGCCCTAGTCGCGCTGGGCAACCGCTCCAACATCCCGGCCACACTCGAGCTCGAGTTGCCTGACCGGCATTCCACCCCGGTCGAGAGCGCCGCCTACTTCGTGGCCAGCGAGGCCCTGACCAACGTGGCCAAGCACAGCGGGGCGACCGCGGTCACGCTCAGCGCCGCCACCTCCGAGCATGACCTGACGATCACGGTCGTCGACAACGGAGTCGGTGGAGCGGCTCTGGCCAAAGGCCACGGACTGGCCGGCCTGGCGGAGCGGATCGCCGCACTCGGCGGCTCCCTCGAGGTGGACAGCCCACCGGGAGGGCCGACGACCGTGTCTGCGGTGATTCCGTGCGAGTAGTGATCGCCGACGACTCTGCCCTGCTTCGCGAAGGCCTGGACCGGCTGCTCGGCGAAGCGGGGCATGAGGTCGTGGCGGGGGTCGGGGACGCCGACGCCCTCCTGGTGGCCGTGGACACGCATCGTCCCGACGTCGCACTCGTCGACATCCGGATGCCCCCGACCCACACCGACGACGGCCTGCGCGCAGCCGTCGAGATCCGCCGACGGCATCCCGGCACGGCGGTGCTCGTGCTGAGCCAGTACATCGAACTGTCCTACGCCGAGGATCTGCTGGCCGGCTCATCGGGCTCGGTGGGTTACCTGCTCAAGGATCGGGTCAGTGACCTGGACCAACTCGACAAGGCCCTGGCCACCGTCGCCGCCGGCGGCACGGTGCTCGACCAGGACGTCGTCGAGCAGCTGCTGGCCCGGCGCCGCACCGGAAACCCGCTCAGCGGCCTGACACCTCGTGAACGGGACGTGCTGCGGCTCATGGCCCAGGGCCGCTCCAACAGTGGGATCGGCGAAGAGCTGGTGCTCAGCGCCGGCGGCGTCGAGAAGCACGTCAGCTCGATCTTCAGCAAGCTCGGCCTGCTGCCGGCCGCCGAGGATCACCGACGGGTGCTCGCGGTCCTCGCCTGGCTCGGAGCCACCTGACACCCCTTGTCGCCGGGTAACCCCCTGACGCTGGTTGATCCCTACCGAGTCGCCGCCGGCGGGCATCGCCAGGCCGGGTCCGACCCAAACAACCCGACCCCCCGAGACATCCTCGACGCGCGATGCTCGCTGCCCTGAGAAACAAAGTGGACAGTACCGGGACAAGCTGACCCCTGATCCGCCTGAGCACCGATAGCCCTCCCTATGGTGGGCCTGGGCGGAATGGACTGCGATCAGCGGCCATTTTGGTACCTCAGGGGGGAGGGAACCGGTGCCAGCCCGCCTCATCGAAAGTCCGCTCAGGGCACGCACGAACGATCGGTAGGCCACCAACGACCAGCGGATCCCGTCGTCGTCCTGACCACGACCGGAAAGGTCCAGCAATGGGTATCAAACAAGAGGGAAGCACCTTCCTCTCCAGCCTCGACATCGGTTCAATCCGCCAGATTCTGCGCCAGGCCCTTGGCCCTCGGGTCGAGATCAGCCCACTGGAGTTCGACGTACTCGACGACCCGCCCGACCTCGCGGTGCTCGCACAGAGGTACGCCACCTTCGGTGCCCAGTCGGCGATCCAGATCTACGTCAACGACGAAGGCAGCCACCGCAGCATCACCCTGGTCGCCCTCGGCGACGGCGCCTTCGGACGCATGATGGGCGCCTCGAACGGCATGATGAACAACGGAGCCCTCAAGCTGTCAGGCGGCAGGAAGATGGTTGCCGAGGTCGAGTCCGCTCTGCGCCAGCAGGATTCGTCGCTCACCACGGCCGGGTGAATCCCTAGCCCAGACGACGCAAGACGGTGTACACAATTGAGTCGCACAGACACAATTGTGTACACCGTCCCGGGGAGCTACCTTGAGGCGATCGCCTCATTCACGGCTGGCACGACCTCGTGCAGGTCGCCAATCACTGCGTACGTGGCCTTCGTGACCATCGGCGCGTCCTCGTCCGTGTTGATCGCCAGGATCGCCTTGGACGAGGAGCACCCGGCCCAGTGCTGGATGGCACCGGAGATGCCGGCTGCGACGTACAGATCCGGGCTGATCCGCGAACCGGTCTGACCCACCTGCTCGTGGTGCGGACGCCAGCCGAGGCTGGTGACCACCCGGGAGACACCGAGCACGCCGTCCAGTTTGCCGGCCAACTCGATGAGGTCGTCGAAGCCGTCGGGGCCACCCACTCCCCGCCCGCCACCCACGACCACCTTCGCGGTCTTCAGGGCGCCGGTGAGGTCGGGCTCGGGGTCGGAGGTGCGACGCACCGCAGCGACCACGTCCTTGGCCTCGATGGCCGGGGAGAACTCCTGCACCGCAGCAACTCCGGCGGCTTCCGCCGCGCGCTCGGCGACGGCGTGACCGGCAACGGTCAGCACGGCGATCGCGCCGGGCAACTGCATCTGTTCCACCACCGAGCCGCTGACCACCTGCCGGTCGACCACCAGGTCGGCGCCCGGAGCGCCCGACTCGATCGCCACCACGTTGGCGGCCATCGACACGCCGAGCCGCACGGCGCAGTGGGCGAGCACCTCCATGCCACGGGGCGAACCGGCAGCCAGCAGGGCGTTCGCGCCGCTCGCGTTCACGGCCTGCACCACGGCCGCCGCGTGGGCGGCGCCGCTGTACGCGGCCAGATCCGCACCGACAGCCACGTGCACGACGCTGACACCCTGCGCGGCCAACTGCGCCGCCGCCGCGTCCGCCACCTGCCCGACGTGCACGGCCTGCACATCGGAGTCCAGGGAACGAGCGAAGGTCAGCGTCTCCCGCGAGACCTCGGACAGCCCGCCATCGAGCTCGGATTCGACGTAGACGAGCGCGCTCATCGAAGGACTCCCATCTTCATCAAGGTCTCCACGACGACGGGGGCGGCGTCCTTGCCCTCGCCGAGCTTGGTCACGGTCGACGGCGCGGCCGGCGGCAACGACAGCTTCACCCGGCCGGTGCCCACCGGGGCACGCTCCGGCGTGACGTACTCCACCGGCGCCTTCTTGGCCTTCATTCGCCCCGGGATGGACGGGTAGCGCGGTTCAACGCCACCCTCGAGCACGGTCACCACGGCCGGTAGCGGCACCTCGAAGGTTTCGGTGACCCCGCCCGGGCCCTGACCGTTGGCCACGGCCACCCCGTCCGCCACCGTGATGGTCGAGATACCCACCACGACAGGACGGTCCAGCTCGTACGCCAGCCGGATGCCGACCTGGAAGTCGCCGGAGTCGGCGGCGTCGTTGCCGAGCAGGACCAGGTCGTACGTCTTGCCCTGCGCGGCGTGGGCCGTCACCACATCGGCGATCGCGCCGGCCACATCGGCCGGGCCGTAGCCGGCGGCATCGGCCTCGATAAGCACCCCGGCCTTGCAGCCGACCGCGAGCGCGTCGCGCATCTGCTCGATGGAGTCGTCCGAGCCCAGGCTCAGCACGGTCGCCTCGCCATCGGTGTCCGCGGCGATCTGGATGGCCAGCTCGACCGCGCACTCCTCGTGCGGGCTCATCATGTAGCCGACGTACTTGGCGTCGACCGACATCGCGTCAGAGGTGAGCAGGACCTCGCCGGAGCTACCCGGCACCCGCTTCACACAGACCAGAACATTTGCCATGTTGGTGAATCAGCCTCGAATCCGTGCATTCTCAGGGTCGAACAGGGACGTGGAGTCGACCGACCCGATGGTCACCGGGTACAGCTCCTCCATGTAAGAGACGGCGAGCTTGCCGCCGAGGACGGCCTTGTCGGGGGGCAGGTAGGCCATCAGGATGTGCTTGCCCAGCGAGGGAGCCGACCCGGCCGTGGTGGCGTAGGCCTGGTGCCCATGACCATCGAGAATCGCCGAGCCGTCCGGGTTGAGGATCGGCTCGCCGCCCAGCATGTACCGCTTCTCGCCGTTGGCCGAGGTGTGGTCGTCCACCGTCATGGTGCACAGCACCGAAACCGGTGCCTGCTCGCGCTGAGCCAGGTAGGCCTGCTTGCCGACGAAGTCGGCGGCCTTGACCTTGGGTCGCTGCATCGCGGCCTCGACGATGGTGCGCTCGGAA
This sequence comes from Actinomycetales bacterium, assembly GCA_047974565.1. Classification (GTDB taxonomy): domain Bacteria; phylum Actinomycetota; class Actinomycetes; order Actinomycetales; family CAWJMD01; genus JBDIAG01. The sequence goes on along the minus strand of JBKECN010000053.1, from coordinate 33,493 downwards.
TCCAACTCGAAACCGAAGGCCCGGTAACCCTTCTCGATGCGGCCGGTGGTGCCGTACACCCCGATGCCGACCGGCACGGCGTCGAACTCGGCGCCCTTGGCGAGCAGCAGATCCCACAGCCGGGCCCCGTCCGCCATCGGAACGTACAGCTCCCAGCCCAGTTCGCCGACATAGGAGATCCGGGACGCGAGCACCGTCATGCCCTCGATGTCGATCTCCCGGAAGGTGCCGAAGCCGAAGCCCTCGTTCGAGACGTCGTCGCTGGTGAGCGAGGCGAGGATGTCACGGGCCTTGGGGCCCCACACGCCGACCGTGGTGTAGTCGTTGGTCAGGTCGGTGATCTCGGTGCCGGGCTTCATCCGGTCCCGGAACCACTTGTAGTCGACCATGCCGTGCGCGCCGCCGGTGACCACCCGGTAGTGGTCGTCGGCGATCTTCATCACCGTCAGGTCGGAGACGAAGCCGCCGTTCTCGTCGAGCACCGGGGTGTAGATCACCCGGCCGTCGGCGACGTCGGCCTGGGAAACCACCGTCGACTGCACGCTCTCCTTCGCGCCCTCGCCGGTCAGGTCGAAGATCGCGAACGCGGACAGGTCGATGACGCCGGCGTTCTCACGCATGGCCAGGTGCTCGGCGTTGATGATCGGGCTCCACCAGCGCGAGTCCCATTCGGCGGTGCGGGGCATCAACTGCTCGTCGCTGTACTTGCTGAGCAACTTCTCGTTGGAGGCGTACCACTGCGGCCGCTCCCAGCCCACCGCCTCGTAGAAGACCGCACCGAGCTCGGCTTGCGAATCGTGCATCGGAGAGAGCCGCTGGTCGCGGTCGTCGCCCCACTGCTCGGCCGGGTGCACGATGCCGTAGGTCTTCTGGAAGGACTCGTTGGTGCGGCTCTTGACGTGGGCGCGCTTCTTCTGGTGCGGGTAGAAGCGTGCGATGTCGGAGTGCGACAGGTCGATCTCGGAGAAGCCGTTCGTCATCCACTCGGCCACCGCCCGGCCGGTGCCGGGGCCTTCCTTGATCCACACCGCGGCGGTCACCCAGAGGTTCTTCACCTCAGGGGTCTCACCGAGGATGGGCGAGCCGTCGGCCGTCATCGAGAGCAGACCGTTGATGGCATACCGGATCTCGGCACCCTCACCACCCAGCAACTCGGGCATCAGCTCGTAGGCCTGCTCCAGCTGCGGGTCGAAATCGTCGCTGGTGAAGGGCATCTCGGTGGGGCTGAGCTTGGCCTGCTCGTTGGAGGGGATGTCCTCGGGGTCGTGCATGATCGCCCGGTGGGCGTAGGAGCCGACCTCCATGTCGGCGCCATGCTGGCGCTCGTAGCAGAAGGTGTCCATGTCGCGGATGATCGGGAACGAGATCTCACCCGGCTTGTCCGCCAACTGCTGGCAGGGGCCGACCGAGATCATCTGGTGCACGGTCGGGATCAGGGCGAGTTCCACCCCGGCCATGGCCGCGACCTTCGGGCTCCACACGCCACAGGCGATGACCACGGTCTCGCAGGCGATGAAGCCGCCGGTGGTCTCGACTCCGGCGATGGCCTCGTTCTCGACTCGGATACCGGTCACCTCGACGGTGGGCACCACGCTGAGGGCGCCCATCTCCAGGGCCTTCTCACGCATGATGGTGCCGGCTCGCAGCGAGTCGACCACGCCCACGGACGGGGTCCAGAACGCACCGATGAACTGGTCGGTCTCGATGAACGGGACCTTCTCCTTGACGAACTCGGGCGAGACCAGTTCGGACTCGATTCCCCAGGCCTTGGCCGAGGACATCCGACGCCGCAACTCCTCCATCCGCTCGGGGGTGCGGGCAATCTCGAAGCCGCCGGACTCGGTGAACACCCCCATCTCCTTGTACTGCCGCATCGAGTCCAAGGTGATGTGCGCGTTCTCCCGCGAGTGATCGACCGGGAAGATGAAGTTGGAGGCGTGGCCGGTGGAACCGCCGGGGTTGGGCAGCGGCCCCTTGTCGATCTGCACGATGTCGCGCCACCCCAGGCGAGCCAAGTGGTACACGAGGCTGTTGCCGACGATGCCTGCGCCGATGACGACACATCGAGCGCTGGCCGGAACCTCTGCCATAAGAACCCTTTCATCGTGCGCGGCCCCCAACTGGCGCCGGGACCGCTCGTGTTGCTGCTGGGACTGAACGTTCGTACTGCTACACCTGACCAGCTAGGTCGACCTGGTCGAAGCCAGGACTACCCGGTCACCGTGTTTCTTATTATGCAACATGATTCGCGATATGCAACACCATGCCACCGGATTGAGCCTGAAATGTCAACCCCCACCCAGGCCGGTCCGGTACGCGAGATTCGGCCTCACCACCACGGTGTCGACGCGTGCGATCCCAACCACCGGTTCTGCAGACGGACATGCGTACCGGCCGCAGTTCGAGCAGCGCCACGCCCGCGCGGGCGGCACCGAATCTCGGTACGCATGTCCGTCTGCAGGAAGCCCTCGCAGGGGCCGGGTGGGATCTCATGCATCGACCGGCCGGCCAGCCACTGAGAAGTGGCGACGCCTGGCGGTATCGACCGTCTCGGTCGCACTCGCGTCGGACGCGGGCAACTCGGTCCCGCCTCCACCTCGCAAGCGGCCGGTCGCCGGGCGAGCCACATTGCCTCACCTGGCCGGAGTGAAGCCCATCCGCCGGGACACCTCGCGACCGGCCAGCTCAAGCTGCGGCAGCAGGTCGTCCAAGCGAGACTCCAGCCGGAAGGTGGCACCCGACACCGAGAGCGAGGCGACGAGCTCACCTCCCACGTTGCGAATGGGCACCGCGATGGCGGCCAGCCCCTCCTCCAACTCGTCGACCGCGCTGGCATGCCCCGCCGCCCGCACCTTCGCCAGTTCCGCGCGCAGCGCAGGCAGGGTGGTGATCGTGGCGGCGGTGAAACGCTCGAGGCCGTCGACCACCTCGGGCAGTTCGGCGTCGTCGAGTTCACTGATCAGGATCTTGCCGTTGGAGGTGGCGTGCAGTGGTACGTGTTGGCCGACCCACTGGTGCGGCTGCAGCGTCGACGAGCCCACCGACTGATCGACGTAGAGCGCGCTGCCGCCGGCCAACACGGCGACATTGACGGTCTCTCCGGTGCTCGCCGCCAGGCCCCGCACGGTGTCGCGGGCCTGCTGCACCACGTCCAGCCGGGCCGCCGTGGCTCCGGCCAGGCGCACCAGCCCCACGCCGAGGCGGTACTTGCCCCGCCCCTCCGGCTGCTCGACGAGGTCGTGGTTCTCGAGCGAGGAGACCAGGCGAAAGGCCGTGCTCTTGTGCACCCCGAGGTCCCCCGCGATCTCGGTGACCCCCGCCTCACCCACGTTCGCCAGATACGTGAGAATGCGCAGGGCTCGGTCCACGGACTGAACGGATGTCGAACTCGCGTCGTTGGCAGCCACAGTGCTAGATTAACCAATTGTTGCGTATAGCGAAATCTGTTGCGTCTAGCAGAACTCAGGAGTGGTCAGTGACTCAGCCTCCCTCGGTCGCCTCCGACTTCGTGCAGGCCCCCGACACCACGATCCGTCCGGACCTTGAGGTCGACGAGCCGGCCCACCCGACACCGGAGTTCGTGCTCACCCTCGCCTGCGACGACCGGCCGGGCATCGTGCATGCAGCCACGGCCTTCCTCGTCGCGGTGGGCGGGAACATCCTGGAGAGCGCGCAGTTCAACGATCGGCTCACCAATCGCTTCTTCCTGCGGGTGCACTTCGAGACGCCGGGCCAGGAGCACGCGGTGGACGACCTGCGGGCCCGGTTCGAGGCGGTGAGCCAGGAGTACTCGATGGAGTTCGAGCTGTGGGACGCGCGCGCTCGCTATCGCGCGCTCATCATGGTCTCCAAGCATCTGCACTGCCTGAACGACCTGCTCTTCCGGTGGAGCGTCGGGGCCCTGAACATCGACATCCCCGTGGTGGTGTCGAACCACCCGGACGCCGAGGCCCTGGTGCGCTCGTACGGGCTGGACTTCGCCCTCATCCCGGTGACGGCGCAGACCAAGCAGGCGGCAGAGCAGCAGTTGCTCGACCTGGTGGACGAGCACGGCATCGACGTGGTGGTGCTGGCCCGCTATATGCAGGTTCTCTCAGACACGCTGTGCGAGAGGATGTCTGGCCGAATCATCAATATTCACCACTCGTTCCTGCCGAGCTTCAAGGGTGCCAAGCCCTACCACCAAGCCCATGATCGTGGGGTCAAGCTGATCGGCGCTACGGCCCACTACGTCACCGCCGACCTGGATGAGGGTCCGATCATCGAGCAGGACGTCGAGCGGGTCAGCCACGCCTACACCCAGGACCAACTCGTCGCGGTCGGCCGGGACGTCGAAGCCCAGGTGCTCTCCCGGGCGCTGCGCTGGCACTGCGAGACTCGGGTGCTCATGAACGGCCACCGAACGGTCGTCTTCAACTGACGCGTGCCCACCGCCGGGGTGGGCGCGAGTACGTTCACCGGTGATGTTCGTCCGGGTAGAGCCCCTCGGTGTACGCGAGCCGGTACACCTCCTCCAGATCGGCGAGCTCAGCGTCCGGGTCGAGCACGGCCTTGGCCAATTGGGCGTGGCTCGGCAACTCGTCCGGACGCCAACTGTCCGGTTGCCAAGTGCCCGAGCGAATCATCGCCTTGCCGCAGTGGAAGTACACCTCCTGCACCCGCACCAACACGACCAACAGCGGACGACTCCCCCGCACCTGCATGTCGTCGAAGAAGGGGGCCTCGCGCACCAGCCGCGCGGCACCGTTGACCCGCAGCGTGTCCGTGCGCCCGGGCACCACGAAATTCAGTCCCACGTGCGGGTTCGCCAGAATGTTGGAGAAGGCGTCGAAGCGACGGTTCCCCGAGCGTTCGGGAATCGCCAGGGTGCGTTCATCGAGCACTCGGACGAAGCCTGCGGGATCACCCTTGGGCGAGACGTCGCAGCGTCCATCTGTTCCTGCCGTGGCCAGAAAGAGCAACGGAGAGTGGGAGATCCACTGCGCATGTACCGGGTGAATACGGCCCCGGACCTTGTCTCGCACCACCGGTGACGGCTCACCGAACCGCTCGGCCAGCTCGGCGACAGTGGTGTAGGCAGGCAGGTCGTTCCAGAGATCGGGTGAGGCGTTCACCCACGCGAGGCTACCGCCAGGCCCGGCGCAGGAGGCGCCAGCGCCGGGCCCAGCAGGGCCTCAGTCGCCGAGCTCAGCCCTGCGACGAATGACGTACTCCTCGAGTTCTTCGCGGATGGCCTCGTCCATCGGCGGCTGCTCGTACTTCTCCAGGGTCGACTGGTAGATGGTGGCCGCGCGTGCCGCCGTGTCCTCGGCACCGAAACGCATCCACCGCTCGTAGTTGTCCGAGCTCGACAGCAGCGGCCGATAGAAGCACGTCCGGAAGCGCTCCATCGTGTGCATCGCCCCGAGGAAGTGCCCACCATGGCCCACCTCGGCGTGGGCATCGAAGGCCAATGCACCATCGTCGATCTCCAGCGGTGTGAACTCCGCCCGCAGCATCTGCAGCAACTCGACGTCCAGGATGAACTTCTCGAAGGAGGCCACCAGACCACCCTCCAGCCAGCCGGCCGAGTGCATCACCCAGTTGGCTCCAGCCAGGAAGGTCGGCAGCAAGGTCATCAGCGCCTCATAGCCGGCCTGCGCGTCGGGCACCTGGGAGGAGGTGAGCCCACCACCCGTGCGGAAGGGCAGGCCGAAGTGCCGCGCGATCTGCCCGGTGCACAGCAGTCCCAGACCGGACTCCGGCGTACCGAACATCGGGGAGCCCGACTGCATGTTGATGTTGGACAGGAACGACCCGAAGATCACCGGGGTGCCCTCACGGATCAGTTGGGAGAGCGCGATCCCGGTGAGCGCCTCGGCAATCTGCTGCACCAGGGCCGCCGGGATGGTGACCGGCGACATCGCGCCCATCAGCAGGAACGGGGTGAGCACCACCGGCTGACCGGCCAGGCTGTACTCGAACTGCGCGTCGAGCATCCGGTCGTCCCACCTCAGGGGCGAGTTGCAGTTGATCAGCGAGATCGACACAGGGGTGGCCTCGATCGCCTCACGTCCGCCGAACAGGATCTCGCCCATCGCGATCGTGTCGCGGGCGTTCTCGCCGGAGACCACGTTGCCCATGTAGATCTTGTCTGTCAGGGTCATGAGCCGGTAGTTCATGTCGAGATGCCGCGAATCCAAGGGTGTGTCGTTGGGCTCACACACCACGCCGCCGGCCGAGTCGAGCACGTCGAAACTCTGAGCCAACTTCAGGAAGCGCTCGTAATCGTTGAGGGTGCCGTCCCGGCGCACCTCGCCCTCACGCACGAAGGGCGGCCCGTAGACCGAGGCGAAAGCCATCGAGTTGCCGCCGATGTGCACCGAGTTCTTCGGGTTGCGCGCCTGCACGTCGAACTCACGAGGCGCCTTTGCCGCCTGGGCCAGGAGGAACTCGGGGTCGAAGAAGACGGTGTTCTCCTCCACCCGCTGCCCGGCAGCACGGAACAGGTCCAATGCCCGATCGGACATGAACTCGACACCGATCTCACTGACGAGGCGACGCCATCCGGCGTCGAGTTTGGCCATCGCGTCCTGCGAGAGGATCTCGTAGCGAGGCATTGTGTTCTGGAACATCGACGAGGGGCCTTTCTTGCCGACGATGATGCAGCTGCCGTCCGGTACGTCGTTTTCATCACGCCCGGGATCGGCAACTAGTGAAACGCTTGACTACACGCGTTGTCGCATCCTAGCCTCTGGACATGGAATCTCGGTTCCACATCCTGGAACTTTCCGTGAAGGGTCCGGCGACCACGTCACCGGCCGGTTCGCGGAGCCGTCCACGCAGCATCCGGCATAGGTGGTGACCATGGGTTCGAGCGGCACCCAGGCAGTCGATCGCGCCGCAATGCTCGTCTCGATGGTGGTCTCCGCCGACGAGCCCTTGAACTACACCGAACTCGTCGACGAGTCCGGCCTGGCCAGATCCACCACGTCACGGCTGTTGGCCGCGCTTGAGCGCGCCCGCCTGGTCGAACGGAACGCGGACGGGTGCTATCTGCCCGGGTCACTCTTCGCGCTCTATGCGTCTCGGCACGACACCACCGATGATGTCGCCCGGGTGGCCACTCCCATCCTGGAACGCCTGCGCGATATCTCCGGCGAGACCGCGAACATCGCGGTTCCCCGCGGCGGCACGGTCGTTCATGTGGCTCAAGCGGATTCGCACTACTTGTTGGGTCCACAAGACTGGACTCAGGTCGAGGTGCCCTCACACGTTTCGGCGCTGAGCCGGTCACTCATGGCGCACGGCGCCCTGCCCGTGCCACCCGCCCCGCTGGCCGGACTCACCGCCGCGACGATCACGAACCCGAAGCTGCTGGCTCGCGACCTGGCACTGGTACGCCGGCGCGGCTACGCGGTGACCATCGATGAACTCGAGGTCGGCCTGACCGGCATCGGGGCGGCGGTGCTGGACCGCGATCGCGCGGTCGCCGCAATCGGGATCTCCGGGCCCACTGCCCGGTTGCAATCTCGGGTCGACCAGATCGGTCGGCTCCTGGTCGAGCAGGCCGACACGCTGTCGGCCCTGCTTCAACGTCGCGCGCATTCGGAAGGAGCAGCATGACCCCGCAAGACATCCTCACCGGTCTCTTCGATCAGACTCTCGTCGGTAACGGCCCTGAAGTCCTCAGCCTGACCCACCAGGGGCTCGAGCTGGGCATGGAGCCCCAGACGCTGCTCTTCGAGGCGCTCATCCCCTCCCTGGAGGAGGTCGGCGCCCGCTTCGAGCGCGGGGACTTCTTCGTCCCCGAGATGCTGATCGCCGGCAAGGCGATGGCCGGCGCGATGGAAGTGCTGCGCCCGCTGCTGGCCGACACCGGCGTGGAGACCATCGGCAAGTTCCTGATGGGCACCGTCAAGGGTGACGTACACGACATCGGCAAGAACCTGGTGAACATCATGCTGGAGGGTGCCGGCTTCGAGGTGATCGACCTCGGGGTCCAGGTGGCACCGGAGAAGTTCGTCGCCGCCGTGCACGAGCACCAGCCGGACATCGTCGGGTTCTCCGCCTTCCTCACCACCACCATGCCGATGTTCAAGGCGAACATCAACGCCTTCGAGAAGGCCGGCATCCGCGAGCAGGTGATCATCATGGTGGGCGGTGCCCCCGTCACCCAGGAGTACGCCGACGCCGTCGGCGCCGACGGTTACGCCGCTGACGCCTCCGCGACCGTCAAGCGCGCCAAGGAACTGCTGAACAAGCGCCGCTCCCTGGTCACCGCCTGAAAGACATTGAGCCACAGGGACTGTCACGTCCCGTCCATCCTCACACATATTCTGGTACTAGATACCAGAATATGTCCTCGACCTATTCTCACCGATGAAGCAGCAGTGAACGGAGTCTGTGCGTGACCTATTACCCAGTCGAGACCCACGAGACGGCCATCAGGTCGGCGAGCCGTGAGGTGGTGATCGGCCATCGTCGCCCCTTCTGCATCATCGGCGAGCGGATCAACCCGACCGGCCGCCGGATCTTCCAGGAGCAGCTTCGGGCCGGGGACCTGTCGGCGATCAACCGAGACGTGGCCGCGCAGGTGGCCGGCGGGGCCATGGTGCTCGACGTGAACATGGGTGTCCCGCTGACCGACGAGCCCGACCTGCTGGCCAAGGCGATTCAGCTCGTGCAGTCCCTGACAGACCTGCCGATCTGTATCGACTCCTCGGTGGTGGAGGCTCTGGAGGCCGGGCTGGCGGTGTACCAGGGACGGGCGCTGGTGAACTCGGTGACCGCCGAGGACGAGCGGATGGAACTCATCCTGCCCTTGGTCAAGAAGCACGACGCGGCAATCATCGCCCTGCCCAACGACGCCGACGAGATCCCGATGGAAGCCGGCCGCCGCCTCGAACTCGTCGGGCACATCGTGGAGGTGGCAACCAAGGAATACGGCATCGCGATGAACGACATCGTCATCGACCCGCTGGCGATGCCGATCGGTGCCGACCCCACGAACGGCCTGACCGCTTTCGAGACGATGCGCCGGGTACGAGACGAGTTCGGGCTCAACATGACCTGTGGCGCGTCCAACGTCTCCTTCGGGATGCCCGACCGGCACACCCTCGGGGCGTCCTTCCTGCCGATGGCGATGGCCAATGGCATGACGAGCGCGATCATGGACGCCCGCAGCCCGGGCATCGTCACCGCCGTCAAGGGCGCGGACGTGGTGTTGGGCAACGACGAGTGGGGAGGCAACTGGATCAGCGCTTTCCGGGCGCGGCAGGCCGCTGAAGCCAAGGCCGCCGAAGCCAACGTCGCGGGGGCCGCGGCCAGGTGACGAATCCACCGGCGCCGGGCGAGGAGTTCCCGGACCTCTCCCAGATCGTTCGCGAGGGGCTCATCGAGCCCAGCGATCCCACCCCGGCCGTTCACGACGGGACGGGGCGGGTCCAGATCACCTACCAGGTGGCCGGTGGTACCGCAGGCTCCGAGACCGACAGGCCGGTGCGAGTGCCGCCCGGCGTGACTGTCTTCGACGCCGCATCGTGGAACGGGATCGCGATCGACTCCACCTGCGGCGGTCACGGCACGTGCAAGAAGTGCCGAATCCAGTTGCGGGACGGGAACTCTCCGGTGACCCGGTTGGACGCTCGTTCGTTCACCGTGGATCAGCTCGAGGACGGCTGGCGGCTGGCCTGCCTGGTGCAGGCCACCACCGACCTGCGCGTGTTCGTGCCACCACTGACCACCCGCCCGAAGGCGGCAACGGTGGGGGTCGGCCGCCAGGTCATCCTGCGTCCGGCGGTGCAGAAGCGATTCCTCGAACTGGATGAGCCGTCCCTGGCCGATCAGCGGCCCGACCTGGCCAGGGTGCTGGACGCGATCGACGACCTCGAACTCACCCTCGACCTCGAGGTGCTGCGCAAGCTTCCAACAGTCCTGCGGGACAACGACTTCCGGGTGACTGCGGTCGTCGTCGACGAGGTCCTCATCGACCTGGAGCCCGGGGACACCACGGCGGCCAGGTACGCGATCGGCTATGACTTGGGTACCACGACCGTCGTGGCCACCCTTATTGACCTGAACACCGGAACTCCGGTGGCGGTGGCCTCGATGCTCAACAAGCAGCAGCCCTTCGGTGGTGATGTGATCACCCGGATCAGCGCGACGATGATGGACCCCGAGGCACTCGGCCGGCTCCAGCAGTTGGCCGCCGACACCCTCGCCGAGCTCGCCACCCAGGTGTGTGAGGAGGCCGAGGTGGAGCCCGCATCGGTGTACGAGATCGCGGTGGCCGGCAATGCCACCATGACCGCGCTCGCACTCGGGGTGCCTCCCGAACCGATCGGAGTGGCGCCCTTCATCACCGCCGTGGCCCAGCCCCCCGTGGTGCGCGCCACCGAGCTCGGGATACCGGTGCATCCCGGCGCCCGGGCACTGCTCTTCCCGTCCCTGGGCGCCTACGTCGGCGGCGACATCGTCGCGGGCATCCTGGCCACCGGCATGGATCGCGACAAGCGGGTGCGGCTTTTTGTCGACGTCGGGACGAACTGCGAGATCGTGCTGTCCGACGGGGACACCATCGTGTCCACCGCCGCCCCGGCCGGGCCGGCTTTCGAGGGTGGCGCGATCCGCTGCGGCATGCGCGCGGCGGACGGAGCCATCGAGACGATCCGTCTCGATGCGGACCCCGAGGCCGAGCAGCCGGTCACCATCGGGGTGATCGGTGACGTGCCCGCCCGCGGTCTCTGCGGATCCGGCCTGGTGGACGCGGTTGCCGAGCTCGTCAAGGTCGGGCTGCTCGACGGCACAGGCCGTTTCACCACGGACGAGGTCGCCGCCCAGAAGGCCCCCGGGCTCGCTCAGCGGCTCACCAGCATCGGCCAGGAGCGGGTCTTCGTGCTGGACTACGGCGACGACCCGGACGACATCGCCAGCACCGTGTACCTGTCCCAGCGGGACGTCCGCGAGCTGCAGTTCGCCAAGGCCGCGATCTCCACCGGATGGTCGCTGCTGCTCGGTGAGTTGGACCTGGAGCCCTCGGACGTACAGCAGGTGCTGCTGGCAGGTTCGTTCGGCTCGTACCTGTCCCCCGCGTCCGCGATCAGGATCGGGCTCGTCCCGAAGATGCCCGTGCTGCGGATCGTCTCGGCAGGCAACGTGGCCGGGGAGGGAGCGAAGATGGCCCTGCTCTCCCAGCGTGAGCGAGCCGGCGCCCAAGCCCTCCTGGACCAGGTGCGTTACGTCGAGCTCTCCGACCGCCCAGACTTCAACGACCGATTCGTGGAGCAACTCGGCTTCTGAGAGCTGGGATCTCGCGAGAACTGGGAACACGCCGATGGCATCACAGGACGCCAGCCGCCGCAGTACCCGGGACAACACCGCGCGGGTGGCGCTGATCGCCTGCGGCGCCTTGGCCCGAGAAGCCGCCCGGGTCGCCGAGACAACCGACTGGCCGGTGGACGTCCACCCGCTGCCTCCGCTGCTGCACAACCGACCCGAACGCATCGCCGGCGAGGTGGAAGCACTTGCAGCTCAGCTCATCCCGCGCTACCGGCGAGTCGTGGTGGGGTACGCGGACTGCGGCACCCGTGGAGCCGTGGACGAGGTCTGCGAACGCCTGAGACTCTCCCGCCTGGCCGGCATCACCTGCTACGACCTGTACGCCGGGGCAGAACAGTTCACCCGGCTCACCGAGGATCAGCCCGGCACCTTCTTCGTCACCGACTACCTCGCCGTGGCCTTCCACCGATCGGTGATCGTCGAGCTCGGCCTGGATCGGTACCCGCAGTTGCGCGACGACTACTTCGGCCACTACACCCGGATCGTGTGGCTGGCCCAGGAACCGGACGACCCCCAGGTGGCCGCTGCCGCCCAGGAAGCGGCCCGGCGCATCGATCTGCCGCTGGAGACCGTCCCCACGGGACGCTCCGGGCTACTGGCCGAGATGGCCCGGTTGGTGGCCGGTTAGGGCGCGTCCCACCCGACGTCCAGTTCGACGGTGCCTGCCGGCCCGACACCATCGCCGGCCGTCGCCGCAGTCGAAGGTTGGCCAGGTCGGGTTCTGCCATCGTCGGCGCGAGTGGCAACAATGACCCGATGAGCCTGACCACGACGCTGGATCGACGCCTCGGGCTGGCCTTGCGTTCGCGGGTGGCCGGGCAGGACGCACTCTCCCGGAATCGCAAGATCTGGGGATCCCGGGGGCCGCGCTGGTTCACCCCGGACGACCCGATCTGGCGGGTTCAGGCCGACGCGTCGATGTTCCCGGGTGGAGTGGCCGCGCTGTTGCTGCAGTCGCTGCATCCCAGCGCCATGGCCGGAGTCGCCGACCATTCGGGGTACCGCAGCGACCCGTGGGGCCGGTTGCAGCGCACCGCCGAATACCTGGCCACGACGACCTTCGGCACCATCGAGCACGCCGAGGAGTTCATCGACGTGGTGCGCCACGTGCACCGGCACGTGGTGGGCGCCGACCACCGTGGGCGGCCCTATCGCGCCGATGATCCACATCTGCTGCGCTGGGTGCACCTCGCCCAGACCTGGACCTTCCTGGCGGCGCACCAACGCTACGGCGCGCACCCTCTGACGTCGCAGGAGGCGGACGTCTTCGTAGCCCAGAGCACGGTGGCCTCCAGCCGAGTGGGAGCCGTGGACCTGCCCGAGACCGTGGCCGAGTTGGAAGCCGCGCTGCTGGAGTACCGCGACGAACTCGAGCTCACCCCGGCCGCCCAGGCAAGCAGCAGCTTCCTGTTGCGACGACCACCGCTGCCCGTGCCTGCCCGTCCGGGGTACTTCCTCATCGCCGCCGGCGGCGTCGCGGTGTTGCCCGATTGGGCCCGGACGATGCTGCGGCTCACGCCGGACGGCTTGCGTCTGCACGCAGCCCGGATCGCCGGTCGGGCGAGCACCACGATCATCCGCCGGGCGATGGCCGCCGTCTCGCAGGACCGCAGGCTCCCCGACGAGTGAGCCCGGTGGTGGCTGTGGACGGCGCCGACTTCACCGTCCAGGCGCCGGAAGCAGTTCCCGCGGGCAGCGACGGCAGTTCGGCACCCGTGCGGGGGCGCGCCCCCGGGCCCCCGGGCCCCCGGCAGCGTCGAGCCCGGGTTGGTTCCTCGTCGATTCCAGGGTTGTCACAGGTCGGACCTACCCTGCCGCCATGAGCATGGAAGTCACCGCATGGCATCAGCTGTACAGCGTCATGCACGCCCGCGACGACGAGCGCCCGTTCTCCCGGGCGATTCTGCGTCGCATCTGGGCCTTCGCCCGTCCGCACCGCCGTGAGCTGACCGGGTACCTGCTCGGCAGCGTCGCGGTCGCCTCGCTCGGGGTGCTCACCCCGGTCCTGGCCGGGCGGGTGATCAATGCGATCACCAATGGCGAACCGTTCTCGGTGGTGTTGCGGCTGGCCCTGATCATCGCGGCCATCGCCGTGGTGGTGGCCGTGCTCGGCCTGCTCACCCGGTGGCTCTCGGCCCGCATCGGCGAGGGACTCATCTTCGATCTGCGCCGCCAGGTCTTCGACCATGTGCAGAAGATGCCGATCGCCTTCTTCACCCGCACCCGCACGGGCGCCCTCGTGAGCCGGCTCAACAACGACGTGCTGGGCGCCCAGCGTGCCTTCAGCCAGACCCTGTCGGGCGTGGTCACCAATCTGGTCGCCGTCACCCTGTCATTGGGGGTGATGCTCTCGCTGTCCTGGCAGGTCACCGTGCTCGCCCTCGTCCTGCTGCCGGTCTTCGTCCTGCCGGCCAGGCGGATGGGAGCCCGGCTGGCCCGCCTGCAGCGCGAGGCCGCCAACCACAACTCGGTGATGAGCAACCAGATGACCGAGCGCTTCTCGGCCCCCGGCGCCACCCTGGTCAAGCTGTTCGCCGACCCGCGTCTGGAGTCGGTGGAGTTCGCAGACCGCGCCGCCCGGGTCCGCGACATCGGAGTGAAAACGGCGATGGTGCAGATGGTCTTCGTCACCGCGCTCACCCTGGTCTCGGCCCTCGCGCTGGCCCTGGTCTACGGCCTCGGGGGCTGGTTCGCCCTGCGCGGCTCCCTCGACGCGGGCACCGTGGTCGCCCTCGCGCTGCTGCTCACCCAGCTCTACGCGCCGTTGACCGCCCTGGCCAGCGCCCGGGTCGACGTGATGAGCGCCATCGTCAGTTTCGAGCGGGTCTTCGAGGTGCTCGACCTCGACCCCCTGATCCAGGACGCTCCGGATGCCCGGCCGGTCCCGGACGGCCCGCTGGGCGTGGAGTTCGACGCCGTGGATTTCGCCTACCCGGCCGCCGACAAGGTCTCCCTGGCCTCGCTGGAGGAGGTGGCGGTGCTCGACCCGCGCTCGGGAGCACAGGTGCTGCACGACGTCTCGTTCAGTGTCCAGCCGGGGCACCTGGTGGCGCTGGTCGGCTCGTCCGGGGCGGGCAAGTCCACCACCGCCCAACTCGTCAGCCGGCTGTACGACGTGGACGGTGGCGCGGTTCGGCTCGGGGGTCAGGACGTGCGCGGACTCACCGCCGCCTCGATTCGCGGCGCGGTCGGCATGGTCACCCAGGACGGGCACCTGTTCCACGACACGCTCGCGGCCAATCTGCGCCTGGCCAGGACCGACGCGACCGATGAGGAACTCTGGGATGCCCTGCGCCGGGCCCGCTTGGAGCCACTGGTGCGCTCGCTGCCGGACGGGCTGGACACGGTTGTCGGCGAGCGCGGCTACCGGCTGTCGGGGGGTGAACGGCAAAGGCTGACGATCGCCCGGCTCCTGCTGGGGCGTCCGAGACTGGTGATCCTGGACGAGGCCACCGCGCACCTGGATTCCAGCAGCGAGGCGGCCGTGCAGGCCGCGCTCACCGAGGCGCTGCAGGGCCGGACCGCCATCGTCATCGCCCACCGGCTGTCCACGATCCGGGCGGCGGACGAGATCCTGGTCATGGAGGACGGGCGGATCGTCGAGCGGGGAAGCCACGACGAACTGCTCGCCCTCGGTGGCCGGTACGCCGAGTTGTACCGCACCCAGTTCAGCGATCAGCCGCAGCGGCCCGCCGGTCCGTTCGCCGAGGCTCAGGCCGCGACGACCTCGCCTGCGTAGGGGTCGACCACCCAGGTACCTCCGGGGCCAGGTCCCACTCCACGCACCAGGACCCGTCCGTCACTGGCCCACCACGCGTCCACGTCACCGTCGAAGCTGGCGCCGATGTCACGGGCGCCGGCACCCGGGGTCCACACCGACAGGTGGCTAACCCCGGCCACATCACGGCGCACCAACAGCAGAGTGCTCACGGCGAAAGGCCCGAAACCTGCCGGTGTGAGGGTTGCTCGCCAGGCGGAGATGGTGTCGTCGCGATCGTCTGCTCCCAGCCCGACCACGCGGACGTGTCCTGCCTGCGCAGTGGCCAGGTACTGGCCGTTGGGGCACAGCACGCCCTCGAGCTGGACCGGGCGAGGCGTGGTGGTGGCTCGATCGGCTCGGCGGATCGCGATCAGAGTTCTCAGGTCGTCGTGGTTCACGTCTCCTCCTCTGCCTGCACTCGCGCGCCTACCGGCCTGCACGGCGATCGCCCGTTCGGGCCATCTGCCGATTCAGGAGTGTCGGCACTCCCTCTTGATACTTGACCCCCGACACGCCATCGACGGGGAGGAATTGACGATCGAGGTGGCGGGGATGTTCCCGAAGGCCCGTTGGAGCCCTTTTCAGGGCTCGCCAGGCCAGGCCCGACGGGCTCTGAGCCTCCCTCGCCCCGTAAGGTTTGGGCCAGTGGCACCTCACTCACAGCCCGGCCCGAGAGGACGCAATGTCGACCATCATCTACACGTACACCGATGAGGCCCCCATGCTGGCCACCCACTCGCTGCTGCCGGTGATCCAGGCTTTCGCCGGCACCGCCGGTGTCGAGGTAGAGACGCGGGACATCTCGCTGGCCGGCCGGATCGTCGCCGCGTTCGGTGACCTGCTGCCTGCGGAGCAGGCCGAGGCGGACGCCCTGGCCGAGCTTGGCGCGCTGGCCAAGCAGCCGGAGGCGAACATCATCAAGTTGCCCAACGTCTCCGCCTCGGTCCCCCAGCTCAAGGCGGCCATCGCCGAGTTGCAGGCGCTGGGCGTGGCCGTTCCCGACTACCCGGACGAGCCCAGCAGCGACGCCGAGCGCGACGCGCGGGCTCGGTACGACAAGGTCAAGGGCTCGGCGGTCAACCCGGTGCTGCGCGAGGGGAACTCCGACCGCCGCGCCCCCGCGTCGGTGAAGAACTACGCGCGCTCACACCCCCACTCGATGGGCGCCTGGTCGCCGGACTCCAAGACCCGGGTGGCGACGATGGGCGCCCACGACTTCGCCACGAACGAGAAGTCCGTGGTGATGCCCTCGGACGACACCCTGACGATTCAACTGGTCACCGCCGACGGAACCACGGTGTTGCGGCCCGAGATCCCCGTCCTGGCCGGTGAGGTCATCGACGGCACCTTCATGGACGTGGCTGCGCTCGACGAGTTCCTGGACGCGCAGATCGCCGCCGCGAAGGCGGATGACGTGCTGTTCTCCGTCCACCTCAAGGCCACCATGATGAAGGTGAGCGACCCGATCCTGTTCGGGCACGTGGTGCGTCGGTTCCTCGCGCCGGTCTTCGAGCAGTACGGCGACCAACTCGCCGCCGCCGGGCTAGACCCGGACAACGGCTTGGCTTCCATCCTCGCGGGCTTGGATTCTCTGCCGGGCGAGACCGGGCAGCAGGTCAAGGCGGCCATCGACGCGGCGCTGGCCGACGGGCCGCGGCTGGCGATGGTCGACTCGGACCGCGGGATCACCAACCTGCACGTGCCCAGCGACATCATCGTCGACGCCTCGATGCCGGCGATGATCCGCACCTCCGGGCACATGTGGGGCCCGGACGGTGAGGAGGCGGACACGGTGGCGGTCATCCCCGACTCCTCGTACGCGGGCGTGTACCAGGCGACGATCGAGGACTGCATCGCCCACGGCGCCTTCGACCCGGCGACGATGGGCTCGGTACCCAACGTCGGGCTGATGGCTCAGGCCGCCGAGGAGTACGGCAGCCACGACAAGACCTTCCTCATCCCCGCCGATGGCACCGTCCAAGTGGTGAACTCGGCCGGCGAGGTGCTGATGGAGCACCAGGTCCGCCGGGGCGATATCTGGCGGGCCTGCCAGACCAAGGACATCCCGATCCAGGACTGGGTCAAGCTCGCCGTCACCCGGGCCCGCGCCAGCCAGACCCCCGCGGTCTTCTGGCTGGACGAGAACCGCGCTCACGACGCGCAGTTGATCAAGAAGGTCACCACCTACCTCGCCGACCACGACACCGACGGTCTGGATATCCGGATCCTGCCTCCGGCCGAAGCGGCGACGTTCTCCATCGAGCGCATCCGCAAGGGCGAGGACACCATCTCGGTGACCGGAAACGTGCTGCGCGACTACCTCACCGACCTGTTCCCCATCCTCGAACTCGGCACCAGCGCGAAGATGCTGTCCATCGTGCCGCTGATCAACGGCGGTGGCCTGTTCGAGACCGGGGCCGGCGGGTCGGCCCCCAAGCACGTGCAGCAACTCGTCAAGGAGAACCACCTTCGGTGGGACTCGCTCGGCGAGTTCCTCGCCCTGGCATCGAGTTTCGAGCACCTGGCGGCCGCGACGGACAACGCTCGGGCACAGGTACTGGCCGACACCCTCGACCGGGCCACCGGCACCTTCCTCAACGAGAACAGGTCGCCCTCGCGTCGCGCCGGCGAGATCGACAACCGGGGCAGCCACTACTACCTGGCCCGCTACTGGGCCCAGGAACTGGCCGACCAGGTCGAGGATGCCGAGTTGGCCGCCGCACTCGCGCCTGTGGCGCAAGCCTTGGCCGCCAAGGAGGACGAGATCACCGCCGAACTCCTCGGGGTGCAGGGAGAGCCCGCCGACATCGGCGGCTACTACCGGCCCGACTCGGCCAAGGCCACCGCGGTGATGCGCCCGTCCGCCACCCTCAACGAGATCATCGACGGCCTCGCCGGGTAGCCGCGCGGCCGCGGTGTTGTTCGGTGTACACAACCGACTCGGTGTACCCAAATGTGTCCCACAGACATATTTGTGTTCAGTGGAGTGTCCGGTCGACCCCAGGCGCATCAGCCGTCACCTGAGTACCGTCGCCTGGGCGTCGTCTGGGCGTCGTTGCACCGGTTCCCCGGCAGGGTCGATCTCCGTCCGCCCGTGGGCGTCGTCCCGTCGTCTGTGCACAAAGGCCGCGGATTACGCCGATCGGAGTTCGTCCGAGTGGTGAGGTCCGCGGAACGGGTCGCGGCTTGTGCTCCGGACGTGACTTTCGCCTCAAGCCAGACGCTTTCGAAGTCGAGGGCGCTGCATGTCACCCGAGCCAGAGCCCGGCCCCGGGACCGCGGCCTCAGCCCCGTCACAGGGCACCACTGCCGCCCCTCCCCCTACACCCGCATCCACTCCCCAACCCGCACTAGCCGCATCAGCCACCGACCCCGCTTCACCAGCCTCGCGTCCTGTGGCGGTTACCCGGTCTGCACCCAGTGACCAGTCCGCCCGGCCGGTCCACGCGCGGTACCCGGCACCCCAGGCGGGTACCAGGCAGATCGCGGGCCCCCACCCAGCACTCGGTGCCCACGACCTGGCTCTGAACCAGCCCGGAGCGGCTGCCTTCGCCCGAGCCGCGGAACTGGCCGCCACCCACGCACTGGCGATGTCGCAACTGCGAGAGCGGGCGGACAGCGCCGCCGACGTGGTGCGGGCCGCAGCCGAGATCGCCGAAGCCGAGTACCGGCGGGCCCGTCCGATCCGTGCCTGGTTGCGCGGCCTCCTCGGCGGCGACCGGATCACCTCGCAGGTGGCTGCCGAGAGGCAGCGGATCATGGCGCTCGCGCCTCCCCCAGACCCAGAGGCCGCGAGCTTCCAGCGCGGGGCCGAGGGCGAGGCGGAGACGGGCCGGGTGCTGGCTGGCCTGCCGCCGGGGTGGCGGACCCTGCACGCGGTGCCGGTCGGCACCCGAGGATCGGACATCGACCATGTGGTCTTCGGACCCGGCGGAGTGTTTACCCTCAACACCAAGCATCACAGGGGCAAGAACGTCTGGGTTGCCGGCCACACCTTCATGGTGTCCGGTCAGCGGCAGCACTACCTGCGGAACTCTCGCCACGAGGGCGAGCGACCCGCAAGCTGCTGCACAAGGCCACCGGGCTCGAACTACCCGTGACCCCCGTGATCGTGCTGGTCGGGACCCGGCAGGTCACCGTCAAAGAGGCCCCGGCCGGCGTCCACGTCCTGCACGTGTCCAGGCTGAACAGCTGGCTCACCAGCCGACCGGCCCGGCTGGGAAACGAACACGTGGAGTGGCTCTACGGCCTCGCTCGCAACCCCGCGGTCTGGCGCTCCACCAGGTAGCCGACCCGACCGGGTACCGACGACGTCCGGCCTCGCCTGCTGGCCGTTGACGAACTACCCGGCCCCGCGACTCGGTGTACAGAAATGTGTCCCACGGACGCAAAAGTGTTCACTCCACGGTCGGGTCAGTACCACAGGCCCCAGGAGCCTCGACCTCCCCAGGGGGTGCACCCGTCCCCGGGCCGGTTTGCCGATCCGAGCGAAAGCCCTTCAGTCGAGGCAGAACTCGTTGCCTTCCGGGTCCTGCATGACGATGAAACCGTGCGACATCGGCGGCTGGGGATCATGGCGTTGGACCCGGTCGGCCCCCAGAGCGACCAGACGGGCACATTCGGCCTCCAGGGCGTTCATCCGCTCGTCCCCGCTCAGCCCGGACGCCACCCGCAGATCAAGGTGCATCCGGTTCTTGACGGTCTTGGCCTCGGGGACGTGCTGGAAGAAGATTCGCGGACCGACGCCGTCCGGGTCCTCGATCGCCGAGGCGCGGTTACGTTCGGCCTCCGGCACTCCCCACAGGTCGAGAGCTCGCTGCCAGGTCTGGCGTGGATCCTCACCGGGTTCGGGCGGTACCCCGGGTGGAGCGGGGTACGCATAATGCAACGCTTCCACCCAGAAGGCCGCCAGTGCCCCGGGGTCGGCGGCGTCGAAGGTCACCTGCACAGTTGTGCTCATCGTCGTCGATCGTCCTGTCTTGGGTCGGTGAGGAACTCTCCTTGCGTCAACACGGGGACGCCTCGTCGACGATCATGCACCAGGGCGGTGCGATCCGCATCGTCCGTTTTGCCGGTGTCACTGCGCGGGCCACAGCCGGTGGTAGGCGTTGAGAGCCTGCTGCCCACCCAGATGGGCGTAGAGAACCGTTGACTCCGAATCGATCTCGCCAGTACGGACCAGATCGATGAGCCCTGCCAGGGACTTGCCCTCGTAGACCGGGTCGGTGATCATCGCCTCGGTCTGGGCGCCCAGGGCCATCGCCTCCAGAGTGGACTCCACCGGGATGCCGTACAGGTCCCCGGCCCAGCCGTCGAGCAGCTGGATCTCGTCCTCGCGCAACTCTCGCCCCAACTCGATGAGCTCCGCGGTGTGCCGGGCGATCCGGGTGACCTGCTCCCGGGTCTTCTCCAGCGTGGCGGAGGCGTCGATCCCCAGCACCCGGCGACGAACCCCGGTGAGATCCTCCAAGGCAGCGAAGCCGGCGATCATGCCCGCGTGGGTGGAGCCGGTGACCGTGCACACGACGATGGTGTCGAAGTGCACGCCGAGGGCCCGTTCCTGCTCGGCCACCTCGAACGCCCAGTTGGCGAAACCGAGCCCGCCGAGCCGGTGTTCACTCGCACCGGCGGGAATCGGGTACGGGGTACCTCCCTGGGCCTCGACCTCCGCGAGCGCGTCCTTCCACGAGTCGCGGATCCCGATGTCGAAGCCCGCCGGGTCGAGCCGGGCGTCGGCCCCCATCATCCGCGAGAGCAGGATGTTGCCGACCTTGTCGTTGACCGGGTCGTCCCACGGAACCCACTTCTCCTGCACGAGGCGGCACTTCAGCCCGAGATGCGCGGCTACCGCAGCCACCTGCCGAGTGTGGTTCGACTGGTACCCGCCGATGGACACCAACGTGTCGGCACCCGATTCGAGGATGTCCGGGACGATGTACTCGAGCTTGCGGACCTTGTTGCCGCCGTAGGCCAGCCCGCTGCTGACGTCCTCGCGCTTGGCCCAGATCTGGGCACCGCCGAGCAGATCGCTGAGCCGTTTGAGGTGGTGCACCGGGCTCGGCCCGAAGGTCAGCGGGTACCGGGGAAAGGCGTTGAGGATCATGGCCTCACCCTACGCAGCCAGCGCGACCTGGCGGACGACCTGCCGACTGGTAAAAGCGTCGGCGCGCATTCGAGGCCCGGACGTCAGTGGGCGAGCAGACCTTGCCGCCAGTTTTCGGTCTCGGCCACCTGATTGAAGGTGAAGACGTGTAGGCCCTGGACCAGCGCCTCGGGCCGGGCGGCCATCGTGGCGCACTTGGCCAAGAAGCTCTCGCCGGTGTAGCCGCCGGGCGCGACCAGCCGGGTCAGGGTGCCGCGCTGCTTGACCAGGTACCGGGTGGATTCTCCGACGCCGATCTTGGTCGCCATGGTGGCGAGCTTGACCGGGTCGACCGGGCCGGGGATGCCCAGGAGCAAGGGCATGTGCACTCCCCGATCACGCATCCGCTTGACCCACTTCTGCACCAGCGTCGCGTCGAAGGTCATGTTCGAGACCACGTGGGTGGCGTACTTGCGCTTGTCCCACATGGCCTGGACGGCGACGTCATCACTGATGGTGGGGTGGGTTTCCGGGTACCCGGTGACACCGATATGAGTGAACCGGTGCTCGATCGTGGCGAGGTCTGCGAGAAGATCGACCGCACCCGCATAGTCGCCGGCCGGCGGGGTCTGGTCGCCGGCGGGGACGAAGATGGTGTCGATCCCGGCGGCGTCGATTCGCTGCACCAGGTCGGTCAACTCGCTCTTGCCGGAGATCATCCGGGCGGCCAGGTGCGGCACCGCCGAGTATCCGTGCCCCACGAACTTCTCCGCCAGGCTCAGGGTCGCCTCCAAGCCCTTGCCGGTGGAGGCGGTCACCGTGACCGGCACGTCCTTCGGCACGCTCGCCAGCACCTTGTCCTCGATGGTTGCCGTCGGCAGCACTTCGTAGCGGGCGTGCTCCAGGAGGCGGCGCATGCCGTCCGTCACTCGAATCTTGTTGCGCATGGTGAGATCCGTTTCGTAATACGCTACAAGGACGATCAAACTGTAGCCCACCTTTAACCGATTCACCATACGCCTCCGCCCGGCGTGGGGCGTAGAGTCCATGCCAGTCGCGTCGACCATGCCTGGAGAACCGTCACATGCCTCCTGTGAAGTCTGTGCATCGCATCGTTGCCAAGAACTTTCGCTCGCTGGCGAGTGTCGACGTGCAACTGGCGCCGTTCACAGTGCTGGCGGGGCCGAACGGGTCAGGCAAGAGCAACCTACTCAACGTGCTGCGCTTCCTGGCCACCACCGTGCGATTCGATCTGGATGCAGCCCTGCAACAGTGGGGAGGCCTTGAGCACGTTCAACGACAGAGCGCCCGCCCTGGGCCCGTCACGTTGGAGATCCACGGAGAGATCACGCAGTACGCGAGTGCTGGCGCCCCCGATGAGTACAGATTGGAGTTTCGACGCACTCCGGCCGGACATCTCTCCCGGACCGAGGCGTTCACCTTCAAGCGACGGCAGGGACGCGGGCGACGAATCGTGGTCAAGGGCCGCGAGGCGGTTATCTCAGAGCTAGGCGATGACGCAGCCCCTGTCGAAAGGTCCCAGCACCTGGCCACGAGACAGACCACCGGCCTGGCGACGCTTCCCAAGCTCTCAGACGAGGAAGGCGGAGCCGGGATCAGGGACCTGACCGACTTCCTCACCTCCATTCGAATCCTCGAGCCAGACGTTGCGGCAGCCCGCCAGCCCAGCAGGGAATACCGAGCCCCTCTCGCCGACGATGCCAGCAACCTGGCCGACGCGTTGCATCGCCTGCGCACGACCGATGAGGACTCATGGCAGTCCCTGTTGCGTGATCTGCGGGAGTGCCTGCCCGGCTTGGCCGACGTCGACATCATCCCGGTTGGCGGCGCCGGCAGGTACGTCTACCTTCAGCTACGCGAGAATGGTCTGGCCCCAATCGATCTCGCCGACGCGTCGTTCGGCACGGTGAGGTTGCTAGCGCTGCTGACCGCGTTGCACAATCCGGAGCCTCCGCCGTTCCTGGCGATTGAGGAGGTCGACCACGGCCTGCACCCGTATGCACTCGACCTCCTCGTCGCGCGAATGCGCTCCGCATCCGATCGCATGCAGATACTCGCCGCGACACACTCGCCCACCCTCATCAACCGGCTTGAGCCGAGCGAACTCGTTGTCTGCGATCGCGACCCCGATACCGGAGCGTCGATCATCCCGGCAATCACGTCAGGCGCTGTAGAGGCAGCCATGCGCCGTACTCAGCGTGGGGCAGGCGAACTGTGGTTTGCCGGAGCCATTCGTGGCGTCCCGGCATGACACGAGGGCTCGTCCTGATCCTCGGCGAGAGCCTGAATGACTCCAGGAGCATCCTGCACCTGCTCATCCACGCGAATCCCGCGCTGGAAGGACGGGTCAAGCCCGTGCCCAAGCCGATCAGCCTCACTCGCTCCGCCAGCCAGAGCAAGGTGCGCGACTGGGTGAAGGAAATCGACGACGTCGTCCGAGGCTATCGGGCCGCGGGACGTCTGGTGACCGCTGTGCTCGTGCACCGAGACGCAGACCGCCACGACCCGCAGGGAACTGAGGAAAACCGGCTCAACGATCAACTGCGGACGATCCAGGCCCGCGCGGTGGTTCCCGTGCGGATGATCGAGTCCTGGTGGTTCTTGTTTCCCGACGCCGTAGAGGCTGTCCGACCCAAGGCCTGGCGCAGCGTGATGCCCCGATCCGCCCGGGATGTCGAGGCGATTCCCGACCCCAAGCGCGAACTGATCCGCATTACCCGCAAGCGTGGAAGACACTCCTACAGCGAGGCAGACTCGACGGCGATTGCCGAGAGCATCCGCCGAAACAACACTGCCATGCTTGGGAACAGTATGTCCTACAACCGTTTTCGCGAACTAGCCCGATCGATCAAGTAGACCTTGAGGCTAGCCCTTGAGCAGGTGCCGGGCCATCACGAGCCGCTGGATCTGGTTGGTGCCCTCGTAGATCTGGGTGATCTTGGCGTCGCGCATCATCCGCTCCACCGGGTGATCCACGACGTAGCCGGCGCCCCCGAGCATCTGCACGGCATCGGTGGTGACCTCCATGGCCACGTCCGAGGCGAAGCACTTGGCGGCGGCACCGAAGAAGCCCACGTCGGGGGCGTTGCGTTCGGACCGGGCGGCGGCCACGTACACCATCTGACGCGCGGTCTCGAGCTTCATCGCCATGTCGGCGAGCATGAACTGCAGACCCTGGAACTCGGCGATGGCCTTGCCGAACTGCTTGCGCTCCTTGACGTAGCCGAGCGCGTAGTCAAGGGCGCCCTGGGCGATGCCCACCGCCTGGGCGCCGATGGTGATGCGAGTGTGGTCGAGGGTGCGCAGCGCCAGGTGCAGCCCGGTGCCGACCTCGCACACCCGCCGGTCATCGCCGATTCGGACCTTGTCGAAGGCGAGTTCACGGGTGGGCGAGCCCTTGATGCCGAGCTTCTTCTCCTTGGGTGAGACGCTGAAGCCCTCGTCGCCGTCCTCGACGACGAAAGCGGTGACATTGCGCCCCCGTGGGCCGTCCGGGTCGGTGACCGCCATCACCGTGTAGTACTTGGAGACGCCCGCATTGGTGATCCAGGACTTCTGGCCGGTCAGCACCCAGTCGTCCCCGTCGCGCACTGCGCGGGTCTTCATCGACGCCGTGTCCGAGCCCGCCTCGCGCTCGGACAGGCCGTAGGAGAACATCGCCTCACCCTTGGCCAGCGGGGTCAGGTACTTCTCCTTCAACTCATGGGAGCCGGCCAGGATGACCGGCATCGACCCGAGTTTGTTCACCGCCGGAATCAGCGAGGACGAGGCGCAGGCGCGAGCGACCTCCTCGATGATGATGCAGATGCTCAGCGCATCGGCGCCGACACCGCCGTACTCCTCGGGCACATGGGCGGCGTGGAAATCGCTGGCCACGAGCGCCTTGAGCGCTTCATCGGGGAAGCGGGAGTTCGCGTCCACGTCGGCCGCGTGTGGAGCGATCTGCTCCTGCGCGATCTCGCGGACTACCGCCCGGAGTTCTTCCTGATCTTCAGTGGTCGAGAAGAGATCACTCACGTAGCGCAGGGTACCCCTCGGTCAGGACCCCTCCGCCGTGGGGCACCCATCTGCCTCAGACGGTCACCGAGCGTGCGCAGCGAGGATCACCGGACGGGCTACCGGGCTTCCAGTTCGCGGGCCCGATCGACCAGCCCGGGCATGGCCCGCTCGATCATCTCCAGGGTCTGGGTGAACCCGCTCTGGCCGCCGTACCAGGGGTCGGGCACCCCCTCGCCCGGCTCGGCGCCCGGGTCGAAGCTGCTCAGCAGCACGACGTTGGGATTCTCGTGCCCGGTAATCGAGCGCATCCGGTCGACGTGGATCTGTTCCATCGCCACCACCAGGTCGGCGGCCTCGATCTCGCCCGCCCGAACCTGATGCGCCCGATGCCCGGAGGCGTCGTATCCGGCCTCGGTGAGGGTGTGCCGGGCCCGGGAGTCGATCGGCGCGCCGGTCTCCTCCCGGCTGGTGGCCGCCGACGATACCTGCACCCGATCGAGCCCGGCCCGATCCAGGTGCTGCCTGGCCACCCGTTCGGCCATCGGCGAGCGGCAGATGTTCCCCCAGCAGACGAAGACGATCTCGGTCATCGGCTCGCTCCGTCAGTCGCGCAGCGCGGGGATCACCTCGCGCTCGAACAACTCCAGGGTGGAGCGGTCGTAGGCGGCGTCGACCAGGTAGCAGATGGCGTACTCCAGGCCCATCCCCTTGGCGGCCCGCAGGTTCTCGGCGACCTGCTCGGGAGTGCCGACCCCGGGCGTGCCGCGGAAGGCGCCCAGCGCATCCCCACGGAAGTTCGGCAGTGCTCGGGCGTAGTGGTCCCCGATCCAGGCCAGCTTCTCGTCCACCTCGGCCTGGTCGCGGCCGAGGACGACGTTGTAGTTGCCCGAGCGGGTGATCTCGCCGAAGTCGCGACCCAGATCCTTGCAGTGCTGCTCGAGCACCTGCGACTTGTGCCGGAAGGTGTCCGGGGTGGCATCGAAGTTGGTGTACTGGGCGTACCGGGCGGCGATCCGCAGGGTCTTCTTCTCCCCTCCGCCGGCGATCCACAGCGGGATGCCGTCGGCCTGCAGGGGCAGTGGACGACAGATCGCCCCGTCCACCTGGTAGTGCTTGCCGTCGAAGGTGGCGATGCCGTCTCGCCACAGATCGCGCATGATCTGCACGCCCTCGTCCAGCATCGCCAGCCGCTCTCCTGCGGAAGGGAATCCGTAGCCGTAGGCCTTCCATTCGTGCTCGTACCAGCCCGCGCCGATCCCCATCTCCACCCGTCCACCACTGATGATGTCGGTGGTGGCGGCCACCTTGGCCAGGTAGGCGGGGTTGCGGTAGCCCATGCAGGTGCACATCTGGCCGAGCCGAACCCGTTCGGTTGCGGCCCCGTAGGCGGCCATCAGAGTCCACGCCTCGTGCGTGGCGTCCTGGGAGGGCGCGGGGACGGTGTGGAAGTGGTCGTACACCCAGATGGACTCCCAGGCGTCGCCGGCGTCGGCGTGCCGAGCCAGGTCGAGCATGGTCTGCCACTGATCGGCCGGGGCGATACCGACCAGGTCCATCCGCCAGCCCTGAGGAATGAAAAGTCCGAAGCGCATGCGGCTCACGCTACCCGGCATCCAGGTCCCGCGCTCCCCACGGCGGCATCGGCGACCACCAGCATGCCGACGTGGTCACAGGTCACGACGTCGGCATACCCCCAGCACGTCCCCTCGATCCCAGGACAGCTGACTCCCGGGCAACGATCCGCATCGGCAGCCCGCTGGTCGGTACCAGGACGCCCTTCATCTCCCACCGCGCTTCGAAACCCGGATCATGACGCGGTGAGAACCGTTGCGCCAGAGCCGCAAGCAGCAGATGCGATTCCAGCAGCGAGAAATGGTTGCCGATGCAGATCCGGTGACCGGTGGCGAACGGGTGATAGGCCCCGGGCACCTTCGCCTCTTGGCCCGCGAGCCCCTCGTCGAGCCACCGATCCGGGTCAAATTCCTCCGGATGTGACCAGAAGTCGGGGTGTCGCTGGGTCAGGTACGGGGACAGCAAAACCGCGGCGCCGGGCGGTACCGGGTAGCCCCCGACCGCATCGCCGGCGACGGCGTCCCGGGCGTAGACCGGCGCCGCCGGATACAGCCGAAGCACCTCCTTGACCACGGCCAGCGTGTAGGGCAGGGCGGCCAGATCACACAGCCCGGGTGAGCGTCCACGCAGGACCTGGTCCAGTTCGGCGTGCAGGCGGTCGGCCACCTCGGGATGACGATCGAGCAGGTGCCAGCCGGCGGCCAGTACCCGAGCAGTGGTCTCGTGCCCGGCGAAGAAGATCGTGATCGATTCGTCCCGCAGCAGTTCGTCGTTCATCGACGCACCGGCGTCGTCGCGTGCTGTCATGAATCGGGTGAGCAGGTCATCCGGCCAGTCCGCCGTGTCAAGCGCGCGGCGCCGGGCCAGCACGGTCTCGATGTAGGCGTGCACCCGCCGTCTGGCCGCGGCGTATCGCCGCATCCGCCGGGTGGGTACCCAGTCCGGCAGCGGCAGGGTGTACTGGCTTTCGGTGGTGAAGGCGATCATCGCCTCGACATCCCGCTTGAGTCGGCCGATGTCGGCCGAGTCGGTGCTGAACATGGTGCGCAGGATGATGTGCGCGGTGACCTGCATCATCTCGGCGCCGATGTCGACCCGCTCACCCGAGCGGGCAAGGCCCGCCCAGCGCTCGGTCAGCCGTTCGGCCTCCTGCACCATGATCGGTTCGTACACAGCGATGTTCCGCGGCGTGAACATCGGTGCCATCAGCCTGCGCTGTCTGCGCCACAGGGCCCCGCGGCTGCCCACCAGTCCCAGCCCGGTCAGGTAGCGCCGCACCGAGTCGTAGCTGGCCAGCTTGTCGTAGCCGTCGCGATGGGTGACGTTGACGTGGGTCACGTCCTGCGGATGCACGGCCACCAGCAGGCTCCGGGGCCCGGCCCGGAACTCGAAGGTGTCGCCGAGCTCACGCCAATGATGTTCCAGCGCAGCGAGCAAGCCGTCGCGCCGCACTCTGAGCAGCGTCCGCGCCGGCGGCGTCCGCGGCATCATCGAACCGGATCGGGAGAGGGCCTTCTGGGGCATGGACGAGGTCGCCACCATGCCAGGGTGCTCCGTGGCGTGGCCGGGCGCCAGTTCAGTCGGCGATGCAGACCGGCGAGGGCTGCCCTATTGTCCCCGTCATGCTGGTAACCAGGACGCCGGGGTGAGGACCGGATGACGGTGACCACACAGCGCCAGCGACTGCAAGACCTGGCCCGGCTGCGTCGAGTTCGGGACCGCCTCGACCGCGAGTACGCCGAGCCGCTCAACGTCGAGGCGCTGGCCCGGGACGAGCACATGTCCGCCGGGCACCTGAGTAGGCAGTTCAAAGCCGCCTACGGCGAGTCGCCGTACAGCTATCTGATGACTCGTCGGATCGAACGAGCGATGGCGCTGCTGACCGGCACCGAGCTGACCGTGACCGAAGTGTGCTTCGCGGTGGGGTGTCAGTCGCTGGGCACCTTCAGCACTCGATTCAGCGAACTCGTCGGGGTACCCCCCAGCGTCTACCGCGACCGGCCCACCGCCTTTGCCGGCATGCCCCCGTGCGTGGCCAGGCAGGTAGGTCGCCCGGTCCGACGATCCGGTACCCCGGCACCGATCAGGAATCGAGAAGCCGCGGCCGATGCGGGCGGCCTACGGTGAGCGGCATGGATATCACCATCTTCCAAGCGATGCTCCCCCACCACGACAACGACGCCAGCCTGGCCTTCTACCGCGACACGCTCGGATTCGAGGTGCGCAACGACGTCGAGTACAACGGCATGCACTGGCTGACGGTCGGCCCGCCCGGGCAACCGGGCACCTCGATCGTGCTCTACCCGCCGGCGGCCACCCCCGGCCTCACCGACGACGAACGACGCCTGGTCGCGGAGATGATGGCCAAGGGCACCTTCGCCAGCATCAATCTCGCCTCGGCCGACCTCGACGGGCTCTTCGAATCGGTCGCCGGCGGCGGAGCCGACGTGGTCCAGGAACCCACCGATCAGCCGTATGGATTGCGCGACTGCGCTTTTCGCGATCCTGCCGGCAATCTCATCCGCATCCAGCAGAGCGTCGCATGAGCGGGGACCAGAACCAGCAGGGCTTCTCCGCAGCCGAGCGGGCGGCGATGAAACAGCGGGCCGAGGAACTCGCCGCACAACGTGGGGTCAAGGGAGCGGCGAAGAAGGCCCGGGAGTTGCAGGCCTGCCTGGATGCCATCGAGGCGCTCACCGGCCTGGACCGCACGATCGCCGAACGCTTCCACGTGGTGGTGACCCAGGAGGCTCCCGGACTGGACCCCAAGACCTGGTACGGGTTCCCCTCCTACGCACGTGACGGCTCGGTGGTCACCTTCGTCCAGCCCGCGTCCAAGTTCGACACCCGCTACGCGACGATCGGCTTCCAGCAGGACGCGCACTTGGACGACGGGCCGATGTGGGCCACGTCCTTCGCCGTCGTGGAGTGGACCGACGAGGTGGAATCCCGCCTGCGCGAGCTGGTCAGATCCGCCGCGGGATAGTTGTCGCGAACAATCGCCCGGGGGACGCCACGGTGGCGTCTCTGACTCTCCACACCGTCGACACACCCAGACCGACCGTTAGGCCCGTTTCGTCGGTGGCCTGGTCTCGAGAATGCCAGGTCTGGCGCGATCCGGCGGTTACCGTTGACCTCATGCCTCGCCCGCCCACGCCGGACGACCCCCGCTGGGGTCCGGCCCGCACCTACCGGGCCCGGCCCACCCGCTCGCGCTCGGATGACGCCCACGGCGTTCCCCTGGACGAGGTGGACGAACACGACCTGGTGGACGCCGAGGGCCGCCCGCTGAGCACGGCGGCGGGCGACCCCTACGACTACTCCTACTCCGACGAGCCGGTATACGACCCGGACTACGACGCCGAGTACGCCGGCGCCCACGACGTCACGCCCCGTCCCGCTCGGCGTGGTCGACCCCGCGGCGGTCGCCGTCGGCGGCGGCCGCTGCGCTGGGTGGTGGCGATCCTGCTGGTGATCGTGCTGGTGTACCCCTTCGCGCTGGCTCGCACCGCGATGAGCCAACTCACCCGGGTCGACGCGCTGACCGACTCCACCGACACGCCGGGGCGGAACTACCTTGTCGTGGGCTCGGACTCACGCTCGGGCACCGATCTCGAGGCCGTCGAGGGCACCCGCACGGACACCATCATGCTGCTGCACGTGCCGACCACCGGCCCCACCGTGATGATGAGCATTCCCCGCGACTCGGACGTGGAGATCCCCGGACACGGGAAGAACAAGATCAACGCCGCCTTCTCGATCGGTGGGCCCAAGCTGCTCACCGAGACGGTTGAGGACAGCATCGGCGTGCACATCGACGGCTACGTCGAGACCGGGCTGGCCGGGTTCGGAGCCATCGTCGACGCGGAGGGCGGCATCGAGATCTGTCCCGAGTTCGACATGCAGGACTCTCACGCCGGCCTGGACGTGCAGGCGGGGTGCCAGCCGGCCGACGGCACGGTGGCGCTGGCCTATGCCCGGGCGCGGTACTCCGACCCGCGCGGGGATCTGGGCCGGGTGGCGCGACAGCGCGAGGTGATCGCCCAGATCGCCAAGAAGGCGGCCTCCCCGAGCGTGCTGCTCAACCCGTTCAGCGCCTTCCCACTCGCCAAGGCAGGCGGCCAGGCGCTGACCGTCGACCAGGACATGGGCATGATCGGTCTCGGCCTCTTCCTGCTGGGGATGCGCAACAGCGCCACCGGCAAGGGCATCTCGCTCACCGTGCCGGTGGCCCGCACGGACCGGACGACCGGCCACGGGCAGGTCGTCGACTGGGACGAGGACCAGGCCGAGGTGGTCTTCACCGCCCTTCGAGACTCCTCCACCGAGGCCATCCGCCCGATTGCCGATGAGCAGGCGGCCCAAGCGGCGGGAAGCGGCTAGGCGCTCACCGTGCGGCCGTGAGCGGGTTACCGTGTTCTGGTACCGCGTCCTGCCGCCGAGTGCGCGCAACCAGTGCGTAGCCCGGCTCTACGAGACGGGCGGTGCGTGCCCCCACCTGATCGTGCTCGTGTTCCTGGGAGTCCTGTGTTGTCCCGTCATCGCCCGCCCGTCCTGCTCGCTCTGCTCGTCGCGGGCCTTCTGACGCTTGCTGCCTGCGGCGACGGTGAGACGGTCGTCACCGGCACCCAGACCGCCGACGGCCAGGACTCGACCGCCACGGATGCCCCCGACCAGGCGACCGAGACAGCCCCCGAATCCGGCGCGAGCGCAGAGGCCCCGCCCCCCACCACCGCCGATACCGGCCAGAACCCCGGCGCAGGCCAGACCACCGCTGCGCCCGGAGCGGCACCGGCGGGCGCCTGCACAGCGGCCGGCAGCACCACGACGGCGAACACCTCCGGGGTGCCCGGCGGGGCCGCGGCCAAGGCCACCCAGTTGCACGCGGCGGCCGTCGCATGCGACCAGGCAGGCCTGACCTCGATCTCCGGCACTGACAAGACTCTGTTGGGCCTCGATGGAGAGACCGCCGCACAGGTCTTCGCCTTACCGGACTCGGGGAGTTATTCCACCCTCGCCACCGCTCTCTCGCTCAAGCCTGAACTGAACAGTGACGAGTGGATCTGGCCTCGCGTGGCCGCCCAGAACGGCGCCAACGACCCGGCGGCCTGGCAGGAGGCGGTGGCCGCCGGGTTGATCTCCTCAGCTCAGGCGGCACAGGACCAACCCGCTGGCGCCTACACGGGGATGCGCGTGTCGATCAGCTCAGATGGCCGGTGGGTGGCTTACTACAAGTAGGCCACTGCACGACAGGTGCTTGTGCGTCCGCGGCGGGGTCGTCGCGACTCGGAGTCCATTCGGGTCATGACCTGGCCGACCGCCAGAACTCGATTCCAGGAGGACCAGGTGTCGCAGCACATGCCCCGCACGGCCACCCGGGCGACCCGGTGGCGGATCGGCCTGACCAGCCTGACCTGCCTTGCGCTCCTGGCCGGCGGCTGCAGTAGCGGCTCGGACGTGGTCTCGGGGACCGAGAGCCCGTCCGACTCGGCGGGCCAGACCACAGATGACGGCTCCGGGCAGGACTCCTCGGGTGCGGTGTCCGGCGAATCCCCCACCGACGGCGCCTCGGATTCCGCCGGGCAGGCGGATTCGCCGGGCTCTTCACCCGCCGCGGTGGCGGACTGTGCCGCCGCGGGCACCATCGTCCAGCCTGATCTTGACGGTGTGCCGGAGACCGTGGCACAGACCGCTCGGGAGCTTTACGCGAGCGCTGCAGCCTGCGACTCGGCAGCACTCATCGCCCGTGCCGAGAACGACCAGACCACAGTCACCTTCGGCAGTTCCGGCGCGGACGTGGTGCTGGCTCTACCCAACGCCTCGCAGGAGTACCTCAGCCTGGTGGAGGCACTGTCGACCACGCCGGGCGAGGGCGAGGGGCAGTGGGCCTGGCCCCGGGTGGCCACCGAGGCCGGTGCCGCGGATGATGCCGCCTGGGACGAGGCCGTGGCGGGCGGGCTGATCTCGGCCAACGACGTGCCGCAGATGAAGGACGAGGGCTACCTCGGC
Source organism: Actinomycetales bacterium (assembly GCA_047974565.1). Lineage (GTDB taxonomy): Bacteria > Actinomycetota > Actinomycetes > Actinomycetales > CAWJMD01 > JBDIAG01. Next base: position 731 of record JBKECN010000053.1, on the reverse strand, counting down.
TACCGGGTGGTGATCGCCGACGACGGCCGGTGGCTGGCCTTCGTCGCCGGGGACTGAGGACGGCTCGTCACCCGGGTCACGTTTGGCAGCGGCACATCGTCACCCGGGTCACGTTAGGCAGCCCGCGGCCACGTCTACCGTCACCCGAGGCGCCACAACGTCACCCGGGTCACGTCCGGCCGCTGCACATCGTCACCCGGGTCACGTTAGGCAGCCCGCGGCCACCTCTACCGTCACCCAAGGGCGCACAACGTCACCCGGGTCACGGTTGGCAACTCCATAACGTCACCCGAGGCGCCACATCGTCACCCAGGTCACGGTTTGGCAGCTGCACACCGTCACCCGAGGCGCCACATCGTCACCGTGGTCACGGTTGGCAGCCCACGGCCACCTCTACCGTCACCCGAGGCCACACCACGTCACCCGGGTCACGTCCGGCAGCGGCACATCGTCACCCGGGTCACGTCCGGCAGCGGCACATCGTCACCCGGGTCACGTTTGGCAGCCCGCGGCCACCTCTACCGTCACCCCAGGCCGCACAACGTCACCCGGGTCACGTGTGGCAACTCCACATTGTCCCCCGAGGCGGCACATCGTCACCCCGGTGACGTTTGGCAGCCCACGGCCACCTCTACCGTCACCCGACATGCCACATCGTCACCCGGGTCACGGTTGGCAACTCCGCAACGTCACCCGGGTCGCCACAACGTCACCCAGGCCACGGTTTGGCA
>JBKECN010000033.1:0-15480 GCA_047974565.1 Actinomycetales bacterium | reverse complement strand
CCGCCCAAACAACCCGAACCCGGCAGCACGCCGTCACCCCGGTCACGTTGCGCCGGCCAACTTCGTCACGTTTCGCCGGCCCACAACAACGGCATGCCAGAGTCGGCACATGTGACGACCTGGGCATACCCGTGACGCACGCCTACCCGCACCACAGCCGCCTCAGGCCCAAGGGGAACGCCGGTCCCGATGTCGCGTCACACCTGGGGCACGGAGCTCTCCTTGAGCCGGCGGCAGCAGCGGCCCAAACGACGCGAAACTGGCAGCACGCCCCACCGTCCCCGCCCAGCACCAACAACGGCATGCCAAAGTCGACACATGTGACGACCTCGGCATACCCCCGACGTACGCCTACCCGCACCACAGCCGCCTCAGGCTCAAGGGGAAAGTTGGTCCAGGGTGCCGCTCGACATCTCGGGCACGAAGACCCCTTCAAGCCGGCGGCAACGGCGGCCCAAACAGCGCGACGCCGACAGCACGCCCCGCCGTCCCCGCCCAGCACCAACAACGGCATGCCAAAGTCGACACATGTGACGACCTCGGCATACCCGTGACGCACGCCAACTCTCACCACAGCCGCCTCAGGCTGAAGGGGAAGCCGGTCCCGATGTCGCGTCACACCTGGGGCACGGAGACCTCCTTGAGCCAGCGGCAGCAGCGGCCCAAACGACGCGAAACTGGCAGCACGCCCCACCGTCCCCGCCACCACCAACAACGGCATGCCGAAGTCGGCACATGTGACGACCTTGGCATACCCGTGACGCACGCCTACCCTCACCACACCCGCCTCAGGCTCAATGGGTTAGCCGGTCGAAGGTGCCGCTCAACATCTCGGGCACGAAGACTCCTTCAAGCCGCGGCAACGGCGGCCCAAACAGCGCGACGCCGACAGCACGCCCCGCCGTCCCCGCCCAGCACCAACAACGGCATGCCAAGGTCGGCATATGTGACGACCTTGGCATACCCGTGACGCACGCCTACCCTCACCACAGCCGCCTCAGGCTCAAGGCGATCGCCGGTCGAAGGCGCCCGCTCAACATCTCGGGCACGAAGACTCCTTCAAGCCGCGGCAAGGGAAAGGCCGGTCCCGATGTCGCGTCACACCTGGGGCACGGAGACGTCCTTGAGCCGGCGGCAGCAGCGGCCCAAACGACGCGAAACTGGCAGCACGCCCCACCGTGCCCGCCGGCCCACAACAACGGCATGCCAAAGTCGGCACATGTGACGACCTCGGCATACCCCCGACGTACGCCTACCCTCACCACAGCCGCCTCAGGCCCAAGGGGAACGCCGGTCCAGGGTGTCGCTCGACATCTCGGGCACGAAGACCCCTTCAAGCCGCGGCAACGGCGGCCCAAACAACCCGAACCCGGCAGCACACTGTCACCACGGTCACGTTGTGGCGGCCAACTTCGTCACGTTTCGCCGGCCACCAACAACGGCATGCCAAAGTCGGCACATGTGACGACCTCGGCATACCCCCGACGCACGCCCACCCGGCTACCAACCAACGCGGCCTGAAGCGGCAATGCCTTCGGTCAACCCACGATTCGGCGGATTGGACGTCCGGGAACCTTCGCCCGGGCTTCGGTCTGGCCTGCCAGGAGGTCCTGGTGTGAACGGGTGAGCCGAGCAGCCGCCGGGTGAGGAGTTTGACGGGTTGTCGATGCTCAAGTGGGTGGGCGAGAGGGCCGATGTGATGGCTGGAGCACCACCCTTGGCTTCGTACGGTGACCGGAACCACCCCGGGAGCAGGCTGACCTACCGGCTTTGCCTGACTTATCGGGTTGGGCCGGTAGCACTTCGAGAGATTTCGTGGCACCGTGGTAGTGAGGCTGGGGGCGGCCGAAGCATGCTGTCACCCGAACCGTGAGAGAGATCGTGACTCAGACTAGTCGTCGTCCCCGTCTGCGGGTGCTGGCCGCGGCCACACCTGCTCTTGTGCTGACCCTCATGGTGGGTTCGGCCGGCGTCGAGGGCGCGGTGGCCGCGCCCGCTGATTCGCAGACTCACTCCGAGGACGTTCCGACGACGCCCGGCTCCTACAAGGTCCCCACCGCCGAAGAACTCGCGGCCCAGCAGGCCGAGGCCGCGCGCCTGGCAAGCCAGGTGGCCGACCAGCAGAAGGCGATCGCCGAGGCCCAGGCCGCTCTGGCGGTGCTGCAGGCACAACTGGAACAGGCCCTCGAACTCGAGGCCGAGGCGACCGACGCCGAAAACGCGGCGCGCGCCGAGATGGAGGCGCAGAACCTGCGGCTCGAGGCGGCCACGGCGCTGGTGCAGAACCGTCGCGACGACGCTGGCCGCTGGGCGTCCTCGACCTACCGCAACGGTCAGTACGGCGGGGTGGAGCGGATGATGAGCCTGCTCGGCTCCCGCAACACCGACGACATGGCCCAGCGGATGCAGATGCTCGATCTGGTCGGGCGCTGGCGCGGCTCGGTGGTCGACACCGTCGAAGAAGCCCGCGCCGTCCAGGCGGATGCGACCACCCGCTCGCAGGAGGCCGCCGCCGCGGCGACCAAGGCGCACACCGACGCCGAGGCCGCCCGTGCCACGGCCGAGGCATCACTGCAGCAGCAGACCAGCCAGATGATGCTGCTGAACGCGCTGCTCGTGCAGACCCAGACCCAGTCGGCCCAGGCCTCCGCGGACGCCCAGGCCATGCAGGAGGCGCTGGCGGCGGCGATGGCCGCAGCCACCGCGGCCTCTGCCGGCAGCAACAACATCGTCGGCGCGGTCGACCCGAACTGCGTCGGCGGAGACATCAGCGGCTACGCCAACGGCCAGATCCCGACGAACCTGTTGTGCCCGCTGTATGCCGCCCCCGGGCACGTGCTGCGCGCCGACGCGGCCAAGGCCTTCAACGACATGAGCGTGGCATACGCAGCCCAGTTCGGCGCGCCGATCTGCGTCACCGACTCCTACCGCACTCTCGCCTCGCAGATCTCGGTCAAGGCCCGCAAGCCCGGGCTGGCCGCCAAGCCGGGCACCTCCCGCCACGGCTTGGCCGTGGCCGTCGACCTGTGCGGTGGCATCCAGAGCTTCAACACCCCTCAGCACAACTGGATGCGGGCCAACGCCCCGCAGTTCGGCTGGTGCGATCCCGTTTGGGCCCGCCAGACCGGAAGCAAGCCCGAAGCCTGGCACTGGCAATACATGGACTGCGTGCACTGACCCGGGCATAACGGGAGAACTGGCGTCATGTGCCCGGCTCACCCAGCCGCGACACCCGACCAATACGCGCATCGTCATCGGCTGCCCCCTACGGTGTCGCCGTGAGTTACCTGGACGTACCGGTCCCTTTCGCGATGGCACATCGAGGGTTCAGCCTGTCCGGGTTGGAGAACACCATGTCCGCCTTTGAGGCCGCTCTCGACCTCGGCGTGCACTATCTGGAAACCGATGTGCACGCCACCGCGGATGGCACCTTGGTGGCCTTCCACGACCCGCGTCTGGACCGGGTCACCGACCGGCGCGGGACGATCGCCCGGCTCCCCTGGGCCGAGGTGGGGCGGGCCCGGGTCGGCGCCAACGAGTCGATCCCCCGGCTCGAGGACGTGCTCGGTGCCTTTCCCCAGGCCCGGGTCAATGTCGACATCAAGTCGGTCCGGGCGATCCGACCGATGGTCGAGGTGCTGCGGCGGACGAAGGCCCATGACCGGGTCTGCATAGCGTCCTTCTCGGCGGCACGCAGCACCGTTGCGGCCGCCCAACTCACCCCTCGGGTGGCCCGCTCCGGCGGCATGAGCGAGGTCGCCCTGTTCTGGGCCGGGCTACGGGGTGGCGGTGTCGGGCGCGGCGCCCAGCGCGGCGTACTTCGCAGCATCGACTGCCTGCAGGTGCCCACCAGATGGGGACCGATGACGGTGGACGAACGGTTCGTCCAGGCGGCGCACGACCTGGGACGGCAGGTCCACGTGTGGACGGTGAACGACCCCGACGAGATGCGCCGGCTGCTGCGACTGGGCGTGGACGCCCTCATCACCGACCGCGCCGACCTGGCCCAGGCCATCATCCGGCGGTCGTCGTGAACGAGCCACGCCCGGCCCGATGCCTCCTGCGCCGCGTGGGCTGCCGGTATCCGAGCGAGGGCCCCCGATGACCCCCCAACCCATCGCGGCCGCGCTCACCCCGGCCCAGCGGACCCGCCAGCACCGGGCCTGGTACGTCTACGACTGGGCGAACTCGGGCTACTGGACGGTGACCGCGACCGTCCTGATCGCCCCATACCTGATCAGCATCGCCACCCGAGCCGCCTGCGGCGACCTGGCCGAGGGGCAGACCTGCCGGGAAACCCTGTCCGTGGCCGGGATTCCCGTCGCCCCCGGCTCGCTGCCCGGCTACACCGTCGCCCTGGGCACGATCCTGGCCTTCTTCGCCCTCCCGATCGTCGGAGCTCTGGCCGACCGCAGCCCCGCGCCGAAGCGAATCCTCGGCTGGCTGGCGGGCATCGGCTCCACCGCCGCCAGCCTGATGTTCTTCGTGGCCGGCACCAACTGGCAGTTCGGGGTGGTCCTGTTGATCATCGCCAACGTCTGTCTGGCGCTGGCCCAGGCCGTCTACGACGGCATCCTCGTCCAGATCTCCCTGCCGGACGAGCGCGACCGAGTCTCCAGCCGGGGTTGGGCGCTGGGCTACCTGGCGGGGTTCCTGCTGCTTGCCGCCTGTATGGGGCTGCTGACCGGAGCCGATGCCGGCCTGTTCGGGTTGGACACGACCATGGCGGTGCGGCTGAGCATGCTCGGGGCCGGGCTGTGGTGGGGGATCTTCTCCATCTACCCGGTGGTGGCCCTGTGGAATCGGCCGGTGCCTGCCGGGCGAGCGGCCACCTCGATCTCGGGAACCGTCCGGACCTCCTTCGGGCAACTTGCCAGCACTGTCAAACACCTGCGCGGGTACCGCCAGACGTGGATGTTCCTGCTGGCCTACCTCGTCTTCAACGACGGCATCCAGACCGTGATCACCAGCTCGAGCACCTATGCCTCCGGCGAGTTGGGATTCGACAGCAGCCAACTCGTCCAGGTGATCCTGCTCGTGCAATTCGTCGCCTTCGTCGGCGCGCTGGTCTTCGGCCGGCTGGCCGTGATCATCGGCTCGGTGCGCACGATCTTCTGTGGCCTGGCCGGCTGGCTCGTGGTGATCGTGGCGGCCTACCTCGCGCCCCAGGGCCGCTTCCTCATCTTCGTCGTGATCGCGATCGGCATCGGCTTGGTGATGGGCGGTACCCAGGCGCTGGCCCGCTCGGTGTACAGCCAGCTGATCCCGGCAGGCCGTGAGGCGGAGTACTTCAGCCTCTATCAGGCCGGCGAACGCGGGACGAGTTGGTTGGGCAGCCTGGTCTTCGCGCTGATGTTCCAGATCACCGGGTCCTACCGGCCGGCCCTCATCTCACTCATGCTGTTCTTTCTCATCGGGGCGATCCTGCTCAGCCGGGTACGGGTCGCCGAGGGCATCCGCGCGGTGGGCAATGTGGTGCCCGACAAGCTGTAGGGGCAACGGCACAGCGTCCTGCGCCGGACGGCCTCATGATCGGCGGAGCGCCGACCTGTCCACGGAACGAGCCGGCACGACAGGACAGGCGCCCGGACAGTACTGAACCGGGGACCTCTCCCGAAGTCCCCGGTTCAGAGTTCTGTGTCGTGGCGACTCAGTGTGCACCACCCGCGCCCGGCCACCTGGGCCGGCCGCAGGTCAGCGCCCTCACGCGCTGCGCTGGTGGCCCCGAGCCGCTCGGAGCAACTCCAGGCGCTCAGCCAGAAGCTCCTCCAACTCGGCCACTGTACGCCGTTCCATCAACATGTCCCAGTGGGTGCGCGCCGGACGACCGGGCGCCACCTCCGGACGCTCGGCGTCACGACGCAACGCCTCACCTCCGCAGCGGCACTCCCACAGCGCCGGAACCTCCGCCTCCATCGAGAACGGCAACGACGTCACGTGCCCGCTCGGACACACGTACTCCACGACCTGACGCGCGGCCGCGATCACCCCGACCTCGGACTCCAGACTGGCCGAACCCAGGCCGTGACCGCGCAGAACCTTGTCACTCATCTCGGCTCCCCTCCGCTCCTTCGTAGGACCGCAACCCGCGGCCCGTCCATGTGGTCAACGCAGCACAGGGGCGTCTCGTTCCATGCCAGGCGTGCACGTGTTGTGAAGACCCACACTGCGTGTGTTGTGTTGATGAGACCGGTTCGCGACCCGACTATGACGTGCTTACTCGATAAGTTTCTCGGGAAATCACACTGCGTCTCCGCGGATCACCCGCCCGATCACTCGCTCGATCCGCCGACCGAGGGACGCAGCGCCCGGCACTGGCGGCCCCAGGTTCCTCCCACAGCGCTCCCCCTCGGTGGTCAAACCCGACGGCGAGCGCCCTGAACCGCTGCCCGGCCTTGCCGCCCCCTCCCAGGGGCTGTCCCGCAATCCCGACCTGCCGCCCGTCCCTGGGGCCTGTCCCGCAATCCCGACCTGCCGCCGGCGCAGTCACGGCCTGCCTGCAGCGGGCGCAAGCCCCGCCCTGCTAGGGCGTGTCTCGTAATCGCCGCCCTGCTGCGCAGGACACTGACGGGCGGGCGGCCGCGTTGTCCTGGACTCGACGTGGCTCTGCCACGCCCTCGCTCGTCCGCCTTGCCGCACACTCCGTCAGAGCCTGCCCGCGACGGGCTTGCATTACGAGACACACCCTCTAGGCGGGCGGCAGGATGCGATCCGGGGGAATCGGCCCATCGTCGTCCCGACGGCGCTCACCGGCCCCGGGAGCCTTGCCCTGATCGAAGCCCTCGGTGCGAACCGCCGGCCGCATCGTGGTCGAGACGTGCTGAATGCGGCGGCGGATGAGCGCGGCGAACAGCGAGCGGGGCAGGCTGCGAGTGACCGGCAGCAGACAGATGATCGCCAGGATGTCGGAGACGAACCCGGGAAGCACCAAGAGCATCGCGCCGAGCGCCACCAGCGCCGAATCGGACAGCTCGCGGGTCGGCAGGCTGGGCGTGGTGTACACCTCCACGCCGTCGACCACCTGGACCCCGGTACTGGCCTCACGCAGCGCCCGCAGGGAACGCGGCCCCTCGCGGCGCAGCAGCAGGGCACCCACGGCCGCCACCAGCACCAGCAGGCCCACCGTCGCCCACAACCCGATCTGGCGGCCGACGGCAATCAGCACCACGATCTCCAGCAATGGTGCGACGAGCACCCCGACGAGGATCCACACCGGCCAATTGCGGCGTTGGCTCACGATCTTCCTCTCCTTCGGGCGGTGTCCCTGGCACACGGCGGCAAGACTCAGGACCCGTCCAGTCTGCCGCGCCGACACAGGCTCCGCGACCCCAGCACGCCTGCCGGATGCATGGCGCTCAGCCTGCGCACCGCTCAGGACGTGGACGGCTCACGACGTGGACGGCTCCGCGACCAGTGCACGCGGCGTCCGGTCCGCAGACCGAGGAGCATCGCCAGCGCGGCGACCGCCACCAGCACCCACTCCGGGCCCTCCCCCACCCGAGCGGCCACCGTGAGGTCGGTGCGCAACGGCAGTGCGGCCTGCAGCGTCGTCGGGACGAACAACGGCGAACCGTCCACGACAGTTCCATCCGGAGCGATCAGCCCACTCACCCCAACGGTCGAGACCTGGGCCACCGAGCGACCGTACTCGATCGCCCGGAAGCGGGAGATCGCCAGTTGCTGGCGAGACTCGTCCGACATTCCGAATGTCGCGTTGTTCGTGGGCACCACGAGGATGCTGGCGCCCGAATCCACGACGTCGGCGACGAGCCGGTCGGGGACCACCTCGAAACAGATCAACACCCCGACCGGGACTGTGCCGGCGCGGGTACGTACCGGCATCAGGCCCACCTGGTCACCGGCCAGGAAGTTCCCCGCCTGATCGACCAGCGGGGTGATGGCCCGGAAGAAGGCGCGGTAGGGCACGTACTCGGCGAAGGGCACCGGGGCGCGCTTGGCGTAACTGGCCACCGGCCCCTCACCGGGACGCCACTCCAGCACGGTGTTGTACACCCCGCCGCCGTCGGCGGTATCGCGATACACCAGGGTGCCCAGCAGCGTGGGGGTGTCCACCGCGTCCACCGCCTCGCCGATCACCTGGTAGGCGTCGCGGTTGCGGAACGGGTCGATGTCGCTGGAGTTCTCGGGCCAGATCATCAGGTCGGGCCGCTCGACTCGCCCGGCCCGGATGTCCTCGGCGAGGGCGAGGGTCTCGTTCGCGTGCTTGTCCAGCACCGCGCGGCGCTGGGCGTTGAAGTCCAGTCCCAGCTTGGGGACGCTGCCCTGGATCCCGGCGACGGTGAGCGATCCGGCCTGGGCAGCGGTGGGCAGGGGGACCAGCAGAGGCGCCAGGACCGCCGCCGCGGCGATGCCCAGCAGGGCGAGGCTGACCCCCGGGGTCTGCCAGGGTCGTGGGTGCTCGCGCAGCCGGGAGACGAACTCGGCGATCGCCCCGACGATGAGGCCGAGCGCGAAGGTGACGGCCGGGGTGCCACCGAGGGCGGCCAAGCCGATGGTCGGGGCGTCCACCTGGGTGAAGGCGTAACTGGACCATCCGAAGCCCCCGAAGGGAATCCGCGCCTGGGCGGCTTCCACGGCAACCCAGACAGCGGCGGTACCCAACACCCGCAGCCACATCGGCCGGACCCGAGCGGTCACCACGAAACCCCAGCCGCCGAAGGCGTGGAAGGCCGCTTCGGCGCTGGCCAGGGCCACCCACGGGAAGGCTCCAACCTGGATCCCCGTCCAGCTCAGCAGCGGCAACAGCAGCGCCAGCCCGTGCAGGAACCCGAGCCCGGCGCCCCCGACGGCACTACGGCCGCGGGCGGCCAGGCACAGCACCAGCAGGCTCAGCGGAGCGCACCACCACCAGGTGAACCGGGGAAACGCCAACACCCCCAGCGATCCCGCGGCGATGACCAAGATCACCGCCACCCAGCCCGGCACCAACGCTCGCCCGGGTGGCCAGCCCGCGTCGCCGCGCTCGGCCGACCGACCGGGGTGCGGGTCAGGGGACTCGTGCTGTGGTGGCCTGCGCCCTGGGCCCCGCGCGTCGGCGGCCCGGCCCAGCGAGGCGGATCCCTCGGGTGGCCGGGGAGATCGGCTGGTCACGAGGAGCGAGGATACGCTCCGAGCGCGTTCGCCCCCCAAGCCCATGACCCGGCGCCGGCGTGACTGTCGCACCCCGCACCCTCGCGTTGCGAGCCCAGGACGCCTGCCAGGACCAGCACGACAAAGGGCAGGCGATGGCTGCCGGGCACGGTGTCTGTGTGGCTGGTGAACGACGATACGGCGGCCGACCCGCGCGCTCTTCGGTCCTCTCGACCACGCGGTCGATGTTTTCTACTGAACACGCGGGTCGAACCCGTCAACTGGCGCGGGGTGAATCCCGCCGCAGCCACGAGAGCCGAAACTACCGTGCGGGCAACGAAAGTCAACCTGGGCCTGACCTGCGGCGACGCGCGTTATCGCAGGTCAGAGGCCAGGCTCGGGCGGCCAGATTGCTGCCGGCCGCTCGGCGTGTTCGGTCGTCGGCGTGTCATCAGGCTCCGGATGCGATGGGCGAGTCGGCGCCCCAACCGGGCGCGCCGGGCCCGTACCAGGGGCTGACGTGGCGGATCAGGCGATACGGTGCCGGGCATGGATCCCCGGTACCACCTGGCCAGGCTGCTGGCGTTGGTGATCTTCAAGGTCTGGAACCGGGTACGCGTCGTCGACGTGGACAACGTCCCCAGGACGGGCCCGGTGATCCTGGCCGGCAATCATCTGTCCTTCATCGACAACGTGGTGATCCCCGTCGTAGTGCCCAGACGGGTGCGTTTCCTGGCCAAGAGCGACTACTTCACCGGCACGGGTCTACGCGGGGCGTGGTACCGGTTCTTCTTCTCCTCGGTGGGGGCGGTGCCCCTGCCCCGAGGCACGCACACCGATGCCGCGGCAGCCCTGGACATCGCCCGCGGCCTGCTCACCGAGGGAGAGGCGTTCGGCATCTACCCCGAGGGCACCCGTTCGCGCGACGGACGTCTCTACCGGGGGCGCACGGGTGTCGCCTGGCTCGCCCTGCGCACCGGCGCAGTCATCGTGCCCGTCGGTCTCACCGGCACCGACCGAGCCCAGCCGGTGGGATCGAGCATTCTGTACCCGCGACACATCACCGTCGCCTTCGGCGAGCCGGTGCGGGTGGAACAGGTGGCGCACCTGAGCGCGCCCGCCCAGAAGCGTCGCGCCCTGACCGACTGCGTGATGGAGCGGATCGCCGCACTGACCGGTCAGCCCGAGGCGGACCGCTACAACGAGCCTCCCCCGGCCTGAAACCCGGAAACCCGCACCCCCGCCGTCCGGCCCTTTCGGTGTCGGATGCCCGCTATGGGCGGCCACCCTCGCCATCCGGGGCGCTCCGGACCGAGAAACAGGTCCGGCCCCGCCACGGGTCAGGCTATAGGCTCCCGCCATGGAGGCTACCGACCGCCAGATCCTGCAGTTGCTGGCCGAGGACGGCCGGATGAGTTACACCGACCTTGCCCGGTCCACCGGCCTGTCCACGTCGGCGGCGCACCAGCGGGTGCGGCGGCTGGAGGAGCGCGGCATCATCCGCGGCTACCGCGCAACCATCGACGCAGCCGCCGTGGGTCTGCCGATGACGGCCTTCATCTCGGTGACGCCCTTCGACCCGGCCGCCCCCGATGACGTGCCACAACGCCTGGTGGCCATCTCGGAGATCGAGGCCTGCCATTCGGTGGCCGGCTCGGAGTCGTACATCCTCAAGGTCCGGGTGGCGGGGCCGTCCGACCTGGAGGATCTCATCGCCAGGATCCGGGCCGCGGCGAACGTGTCCAGCCGCACCACCGTGGTGCTGTCCACTCCGTACGAGGGCCGCTCCCCCTCACTGTGACCCTGGAGGACCGTGACCCTGGACCGTGATCCCCGGACTCGCCCGGGGATGCGGCCGGGGTGACCAGCCTGGTGACAGTCTGAACCACGTGCCCCCCACCCTCATGCTGCTGGACACTCCGCCCTCGGCCAGCCCTGTGACAGTCTGACCTCCGTGCCCCACACCCTCATGCTCCTGGACTCGGCGTCCATGTACTTTCGCGCGTACTTCGGCGTCCCCAAGGAGTTCCTCACCGCCGACGGACGCCCGGTGAACGCCGTACGCGGATTCCTCGACATGGTCGCCGTCCTCGTCCAGGATCATCGTCCGAACGCCCTGGTGGCGTGCTGGGACGACGATTGGCGGCCGGCCTGGCGGGTGGACCTGATGCCCTCGTACAAGACCCACCGGGTCGCCGAGAACTCCGCCCCCGCCGAGCCCGGCGCCGGTGTCGCCGAGGAGGAGGTCGAGGACGAGCTGGCGGTCCAGGTGCCGATGATCGCCGAGATCCTGCAGGCATTCGGGATCGCCCGCGTGGGAGCACCCGGCTGCGAGGCCGATGACGTCATCGGCACCCTGGCCACCCGGGCAGCCGCGCAGGGTCGGCGGGTGGACATCGTCACCGGCGACCGTGACCTCTTCCAACTGGTCGACGACGAGCACGGCGTCCGGGTGCTCTTCGTGGCCGCCCGCTCGGGTCTGCGCAACCGGGTGAGTGTGGACCAGGCCGAGCTCACCCGCCGTTATCAGGTCGCCTCCGGGCCGGCGTATGCCGACCTGGCCACCATGCGCGGCGACTCCAGCGACGGGATTCCCGGGGTGCCGGGCATCGGGGAGAAGACCGGGGCCGCCCTGCTGGCGTCCTTCGGCGACCTGCCCGGGATCCAACGTGCCGCCGCCGACCCGGCCAGCGCGATGACCCCGGCGGTGCGCCGCAAGGTGCTCGCCGCCGCGGAGTACCTCCAGGTGGCCCCCACCGTCGTGCGGGTGCTCCGGGACGCCGAACTGCCCGCCATCGACGACGAACTGCCCAGGACGCCCGCAGATCCACAGCGACTGGACGAACTCGGTGCGGCCTACGGGGTCGCCTCCAGCATCGAACGGCTGCGGGCCGCGCTTGCCGCGCAGGCGAGCCACGACGGCTGAACCGGCGTCCTCGACCGTCCGCGGACCTCCAGGTCCGCGCGCGGGACGCCTGCCGAGCGCTCGTCGCTGCGATCAGGACGCAGGCGATTGCCCACTTGGAGTGTTCTGCTGCGGACGCAGAACCCCAGCCGGCATCACCGGGGCGGTAATCCGCTCGGCCACCGAGCCGCTCACCCGTCCGAACAACGGCGCGTGCGCGTTCCACAGGGCCCGGGCGGTGACGATCTCGTCGTGGTTGCGGGCCACGAAGTTCCACCACATGACGAGTTCCTCCCCGAACGGCTCACCACCCAGGAGCAGGAAGCGGGCACCACGCTGCGACGTCAGATCCACCCCGTCGCGGTGCAAGCCCAAGTAGTAGAGGTGCTCGGGGCTCAGCGGTTGGCCGTCCACCTCGACCTCGCCGTCGATGGGCAGAACCGCGTACTCGAAGCGCGTGCGCAGCGGGAGCCAGGCGTTGGCGCCCTGGCCGGCGCCCTCGGTGACGGTGACCACGGCCCCCACGAGCTTGGACCAGACCCGTGCCGGGGAGGAGACGCCCCCGAGTTCGCCGACCAGGACGGTTGCCCGGATCCCGGGGAGCTTGAGACAGGGCAACGACTCGAAGTGCTCGAACGCGGGCTCCTGGTCGCGGTCGTGATCGGGCAGCGCGATCCACAACTGGATACCGTGCAGCCCGGCAGGACGTTCGGTGGGGCTCTCCTCGCTGTGCGAGATCCCCTGCCCGGCGGTCATCAGGTTGAGCTGGCCGGGCTCGATCACCACGTCATTGGCCAGGCTGTCCCGGTGCTGCACAGAGCCCTCGAACAGCCAGGTGACCGTCTGCAGACCGGTGTGCGGGTGAGGACCCACCATCATGCCCTCGGTGTCGGAGATGTCCACCGGCCCGAACCGGTCGACGAAGCACCAGGCGCCGACCATCCGCCGCTGCTTGGCAGGCAGGAACCGCTCGACCGGCAGCCCCTGACGGGGGTTCTCCTTGGTCGGGGTCAACCGGGTGGTCAGTGCCACCGGCCGCCCGTCGATGACCTCGAAGCACTCACGCTCTGGATGCTCGTTGCTGCCACCGCACGGGGTGAGCGCGGGACGCTGCTGCAGGTCACTCATGAGGACAGCGTAGACACACGGGACCATCGACGACACGCCCGAGGCTGGTGAGGTGGGGGTGGTCAGGTGTGGTGCGGATGGTCACCCCAATGCGATCACGCCACGGTCGAACACTTCTGACGCCGGCCTCACCCGGTCACGTCATGCGAGATTCGCTCCCTACCGCCGCGACACCCCGCCGGACGTCGCACCCCCTGACTCCACTGAACACATTCGCGTCCACCAGACACATTTTCGTACACCCGCCCCGGCGGCGGGCGAGTCGCGTGGCATCCAGCGGGGTGGGTCAGCCCCGGCCGCCACCCAATGCGACCACGCCACGGTCCACCGCGTCTGTCGCCGCGCGGGCCCGCTGGGCGATCGCCTTGGCGTGCCCGCCCTCGCCGCGTCCCCCGGGCTCGTCCTGATATGCCTGCGCGATCTGGCCGAGCAGGTCCACCACCTGACGAGCCCACCGGACGAAGTCACCAGGAGGGATGTCCGCCTCGTCGAACACCGCCTCCAGCGGGGCACCTCGCGCCCACTCCAGCATCCCGGCAGTCAGGCCGGCATCGGGACGATCCATCGGTTCCAACCGGTATCGCTCCTGCAACTGCGCCAGGTCGGCCCAGATCACCTCGGTCTCGAGGATCGCCGCACCCACAGGCCCGGCCGGCGCCTGTCCGGTGTCCGTTCCGCGGCGCGATTCGTACACGATGTTCGCCGCCATCGCCGCCAGCCCGGCCTCATCCAAGCGTGACCAGGTGCCCGCGCGCAGGCACTGCGCCACCAAGAGGTCCTTGTCGGTGTAGATCCGCCGCAGCCGGCGCCCCTGACGGGTCACCCGCAGACCACCGGGAACCTCGGAGTCCGGCTCGAGGTAGCCGAGTTCGACGAGGAGGTCGCACAGCCGGTCGAAGGTCTTGGCGAGCGTGTTGGTGCGGCCCTCGACCCGGCGCAGCAGGGTGCGCAACTGGGCCTCCAGGCGCCGATGGCGGTTTGCCCACCGGGCGTGCTGTTCGCGTTCTGGGCACTGATGGCACGGGTGCTCCAGGAGTTCGGCGCGCAGCCGGTCCACCCGGGTGCGGGCAGCCCGCTCGGACCGTCCCACATGCGAACGCGGATGTGCGCGGGAGACCGATGATGTGGCCGGCTGATCGCCATCAGCGGTGGACTCGTCGCCTCGTCCCCGGGCACCCTCGGCAAGCACATTACGGACGGTAGAGGCGAGATCACGTTTGGCCCGCGCGTTGCGCGGATTGAAACCGGCGGGCACCCGCACCCGGTCGAGCGTTCGTACCGGATCGCGGACATCGCCTGGGCTCAGCGTGCGCACCTGCCGGTCGAGGGTGAGCAGGACCGGACGGGGACCGTCCAGTCCCGCATCGCGGCCCGGGTCGATGACCACGGCGACTCCGGCGCGTCGGCCCGACGGCACATCCACCACGTCACCGACGCGCAGCCCTCGAAGGGACTCGGCCACCTCGGTGCGGCGATTGGCCGCCGAGGCCTTGGCGGCCTCCTTCTCGGCTCGCGAGAGTTGCTCGCGCAATTGTGCGTAGCTCGCGAAATCACCCCGGTCACAGTGCATGGCCTCGGCGTATCCGGCCAGCGCCTGCTCCATCTCGCGCACCTGGCGGGCCATCCCGACCACCGCTCGATCGGTCTGGAACTGGGCGAAGCTGCTCTCCAGCACGGTATGGGCCGCGTCCCGGCCGACCCGGTCGACGAGGTTGACGGCCATGTTCGGTGTGGGCCGGAAACTCGATTTCAACGGGTAGGTGCGTCGGGAGGCCAAGCCCGCCACCTCGTGCGGGTCCAGCCCTGGACGCCACAGCACGACCGCGTGACCCTCGACGTCGATTCCGCGCCGCCCGGCCCGCCCAGTGAGCTGGGTGTACTCCCCCGGGGTGACCGGAACCAGGCCCTCACCGTTGAACTTGACCAGTTTCTCCAGCACCACGGTGCGGGCGGGCATGTTGATACCCAATGCCAGGGTCTCGGTGGCGAAGACCGCCTTGACCAGGCCCCGGGTGAACAGTTCCTCGACCACTTCCATGAAGGTCGGCAGCAGGCCGGCGTGGTGCGCCGCGAGGCCGCGGGTCAGGGCCGTCCGCCAGGTGCGCCAGCCGAGAGCCTCCAGGTCCGCCTCGGGGATCTGCGCGGTCCGTTCGTCGACGATCCGGCGGATCTCCCGACGCTCCTGCGGCGTGGTGAGCTGGATCCCGGCCAGCAGGCACTGGGTGACCGCCTGCTCGCACCCGGCCCGACTGAAGATGAAGGTGATCGCCGGCAGCAGACCGTTGCGCTCCAGAGTGGTGATCACCCGTGGCCGGGACATCGCGCGTGCCGCTGGCAGATCCGCGTCCCGCAGGCCG
>JBKECN010000086.1:0-67638 GCA_047974565.1 Actinomycetales bacterium | reverse complement strand
TAGGCGTTCTGCGCCGGAGACCCGATGGCGTCGTGCCGGCGACCAGTCGTCCCGGCACCCGTAGCGGCTGCCGGGGTATGCCGAAGTCGCGTCATGTGACGACCCCGGCATGACCATGGGGGTCGTCGACGACCTGCCCTCGTGGCGAGTGTCAGCTTCGGTGGGGATAGGCGATCTGCGCCGAGGACCGACGGCGTCGTGCTGGCGACCAGTCGTCCCGACACCCGTCGCGGGTGCCCGGGTATGCCGAAGTCGCGACATGTGACGACCCCGGCATGCTCATGGGAGTCGTCGACGCCTCGGCGTCGTGGCGAGTGTCAGCTTCGGTGGGGATAGGCGCTCTGCGCTAGGGACCGATGGCGTCGTGCTGGCGACCAGTCGTCCCGGCACCCGTAGCGGCTGCTGGAGTATGCCGAAGTCGCGACATGTGACGACCTCGGCATGCCCATGGGAGTCATCGACGCCTCGGCGTCGTAGCGAGTGTCAGTTTCGATGGGGATAGGCGCTCTGCGCCGGGGACCGATGGCGTCGTGCTGGCGACCAGTCGTCCCGGCACCCGTAGCGGCTGCTCGGGTATGCCGAAGTCGTACATGTGGCGACCTCGGCATGCCCGTGGGGGTCGTCGACGACCTGGCGTCGTGGCGAGTGTCAGCTTCGGTGGGGACAGGCGGTCTGCGTCAGGGACCGGTGGCCTTGTGCTGGCGATCAGGTGTGCTGGCGGCGGTGGCGGGTGCTGGGGTATGCCGAAGTCGCGACATGTGACGACCTCGGCATGCTCATGGGCGTCATCGGCGTCGAGGCGTCGTGACGAGTGTCAGCTTCGGTGGAGAAAGGCGTTCTGCGCTGGGGACCGATGGCGTCGTGCTGGGGACCGGTCGGCCCGGCACCCGTAGCGGGTGCTGGAGTATGCCGAAGTCGCGAGATGTGACGACCTCGGCATGCTCAAGGGAGTCATCGGCGTCCTGGCGTCATGGCGAGTGTCAGCTTCGGTGGAGAGAGGCGTTCTGCGCCGGGGACCGATGGCGTCGTGCTGACGACCAGTCGGCCCGGCACCCGTAGCGGGTGCTCGGGTATGCCGAAGTCGTGACATGTGACGACTTCGGCATGCCGTTGTTGGCGTCCGGTGTGAGCGGCGTCCTCTGAAGTTCCGATGTCCCGTGACAGTCCGGGGCGGAACCGAGAGTTATCCACAGATTGCCGAGGGCGGGTGGCACGAGGCGCTGTGGCCGGGGTGTGCTGTGCCGGTGAACCGGCAGACCCGAGCGGCATTGGCCCAGGCCATCGCTGCCGAGCATGACGGGGTCGTGCACCGGCGAGACCTGCGGGCCGTTGGGATCACCCACGACGACGTGCGCACCGAGATCCGGGCCGGTCGTTGGGCTCGCGCCGGCTGGCACACGCTGGTGATCGGGGCCGGCGAACCCCAAGGCAGAGGTCTGCTGTGGAGGGCGACCTGGGAATGCGGGGCCGGCGCGGTCCTCGACGGGGCCGCCAGCCTCGTCGCAGCGGGGATGACTGGTTTCGAGCTCGCAAGCATCGATGTGTGTCTGCCGAAGAACAATCGTTGCCACCAGGTCGTTGGCGTTCGGCTGCGCCGCACGGCCGCAGTTCCACCGCTATCGGGTGCTGGGATCCCGCGAGTGGCGCCCGCGTGGGCCGCGATCCGGGCCGCGCAGCGTGCGGTCAGCGACCGTCAGGCCGCCCTGCTGCTCTGCCTGTCGGTCCAGCAACGACTCCTTCACGCACCACACCTGCTGGACGCCTGGCGCCAGGTCAGCCGCAGCCACCGGCGCGCTGTTATCGAGTCGGTCGTCCAGGACCTCTGCGAAGGCGCACACTCACTCGGCGAGCTCGACTTCGCCAAACTGTGCCGTCGGCACCGGCTGCCCGCGCCCACCCGGCAGCAGGTACGTCACGGACCGAACGGTCGGGTCTACCTCGACGTGTACTTCGAGGCGGCACGGCTGGTCGTCGAGGTCGACGGCGGCCACCACAATCTTGGTCTCAACCCCGTTTTCGACGCGCTTCGACAGAATGAACTCACGCTGGGCGCTGACCGGGTGCTGCGCATCCCGCTGCTCGGCCTACGCCTCAACGAGGCCGACTTCATGGGCCAACTCCGCCGTGCTCTCAACGCCTCAAGGCTCTGACAGCTGAGGCCCGACAACGCGTAAGCGGGCGCCCAACGTCGGCATGCCAAAGTCGTCACAAACGACGACGACAGACAGGGGACTCCAGCTGCGCACTGGCGCAAACTCGCGGGCACACGCAGACGCACACTCGTAGGCTCCCGCCCATGGAAGTACCGATGCCGGTCGAATTGCGCGTGGGCACCTTCCGCCTGAACGTGCCCGGACCATCCGACCTGGCCGACGTGATGTCCGCCCTCGACGATCCCGAGATCTCCCAATGGAGTCCGCACCGGCCGGATTCAGTGAGCATGCGTGAGCGCGCCGATGCCTGGATCGAGCAGCGGATGCAGTGGAGCCTGGAGCACTGCTCCTGGGTCATTCGGGATCATGACGGTTTCCTGATCGGGCAGGTGTCGCTGTTCCACATCGACCGGGCCGCCGGGGATGCCGAGATCGGATACTGGCTGGTGCCGCGAGCCCGCAGACGAGGCATCGCGGCGGCCAGCGTCGAGGCAGCTACCGGGTACGCCTTCCGGGAGTTGGGCGTGCACCGCATCCAGCTCTTTCACGCGGTTGGCAATCCAGCCTCCTGCCGGCTGGCGATGCGGTGCGGGTTCCTCCTGGAAGGCACTCTGCGCGAAGGCTTCCGGTACAACGACGGACTGCGCCATGACGAGCACCTGCACGCCCGGCTCGGCACCGATCCCAGGCCCCACCTGCCTGAGCCGCGATGACCCGCACAGGATCCGCGTACCGATCCTGCAGCCCTGATCGACCGTGAATGCACGCACGGCCAATGGCAAAAGCCCTCGAGTTCAGGCGAGGAAGTCGATGGAGTGTTCCCGGTCGCGGAAGGTGAAGCGGTCGGAGACGCCCAGCCCCGCAATGGCCTGGTAGATCGGTGCGTCCGTGGAGATTCCCTGATAGCTGACGCCGTCGCTGTCGAATGGCGCGCTCACCGCAGCGACGACGTACCGAGCGCCACCGAAGCCGACGATGGCGCCGGGGCCCACCCGCTCGGTGAGAGCGAAGTCGAGCGCCTCCACTCGTTCGAGCTCGTCCTGCTGGCCGGCTGCCTCGCGCTCGAACAGAGCGGTGAGATCGCCCGCCTCATACGCCTGGGACTGGTCGTCCACGGAGTAGCTCTCGTCGGGAACGGGATCACTGGCAGCCTGCTCCGAGCGCACTGTGTGCTCTGTCGAGGAAATGCCGGTCCGGAGCTGGGCGAGCAAGGCGGCCTTGACCCGCTGCTTCGCGGTCGCGTCCATCGTGGTGGAGGTCATGTGTCACATCCTTGGTGCTGTGCGGAGCCGCCAGGCTAACGCGAAGAACGGGCCAGGACGCCGAGGCGCTGCCTGCCACGCGGCAAGCTCGTGCCGACGGGCAACGGCATGCCGAAGTCGTCACATGTCACGACTTCGGCATGCCCAAGCACCCGCTGCCTCCGCCACAGGACAACCGAGCCGAGAACCGACCCCACTGAACCCGACACCACGACCCCGGCAGCTACCGGCGCCACCCCCAGCGGCATGCCAACCTCGCCACATCCGACGACCTCGGCAGACCCTTGTAGGTTTAAACCCATGAGTTCGATGACGTATACGCCACTTGGCACCTCAGGCCTGATGGTGTCCCGGCTGGGGGTGGGCTGCAATGCCTTCGGGGCCCGCACTGACGCTGACGAGGTCCGTCAGATCGTCGATGCGGCGCTCGAGGCCGGCATCACCCTGTTCGACACCTCGGACACCTACTCCTTCGGCGCCAGCGAGGAACTCCTCGGCCAGGCGCTCAAGGGTCGGCGGGAGCAGGTGGTGCTGGCCACCAAGTTCGGCATGGACATGGAAGGCGCCAACGGGCCCGACTTCGGAGTTCGCGGCTCGCGCCGATACATCCGGATGGCCGTCCAGCAGAGCCTGCGGCGGCTGGGCACCGATTACATCGACCTGTACCAGTTCCACACCCCCGACCGGATCACCCCGATCGAGGAGACGCTAGAGACCCTGTCAGACCTCGTCGCCGAGGGCACGGTGCGCTACATCGGCTGCTCGAACATGACCTCATGGGAGGTCGTCGACGCGCACTGGGTCTCTCAGACCCACGGGTTCAGCGAATTCGTCTCCGCCCAGAACGAGTACTCCCTGTACAACCGGTCGGCCGAGGCGGAGTTGGCGCCCGCGTGCGAGCGGGTGGGCATGTCGATCCTGCCGTACTTCCCGCTCGCCTACGGCCTGCTCACCGGCAAATACCGGCGCGGGGAACCAGCTCCCGCAGGCTCCCGGCTGTCGCTGCAGGCGTCTCGATTGGCCAATGCGGACTTCGATCGGGTGGAGGCTCTGCAGGCCTTCGCCGACGCCCGCGGGATACCGCTGCTGCACGTGGCGATCTCCGGGCTCGCTGCCCAGCCGGCGGTGGCGTCGGTGATCTCGGGAGTCTCGCGACCATCCCAGATCGCCTCCAACGTAGCGGCTCTCGGCTGGGACCCAAGCGCGCAGGATCTGGTCGAGCTCGACGAGATCGCCTCTCCCGGCGTTGGTTCGGGATACACCACCTTCGCTCCCGACTGAGCTGGCTACCTCACCAGACGCCGCTCCCTCACCGGAGCTGCACCTCACCTCAGAGTGCGCCGCCTCGGAGCAGAGGTGGCTACCTCGGAGGCGGCCTTGCCCGGACGCGGCCTTGCCTGAACGCCGCTCTGCTCGGACGCACCGGATATATGGGCTAGGCAGAGCCGCTGCTACGGCGAGGCCGATGGTGGGCCGGGCCGGAGACGCTGGGCGCGGGCGGAGGCGTACAGGCACACTGTCGCGGCCATCGCCAGGTTGAGTGACTCGGCCCGACCATGGATCGGCACACGCACCACCGCGTCCGCCAGTTCCCGGTCGGGTGCGCTCATCCCCCAGGCCTCGTTGCCGAACACCCAGGCCGTGGGCCGGCGCAGGTCGACATCCTCTCCGGCCGATTGATGCGCGGCTGCCGTCCCAAGGCCGGCCGGCGCGGCGAGCCCGGATCGCAGCAGGGCCAGGTCGGCCAGCCCGTCCACGTCGACCTCGCCCGCACCATCCGCGGCCAGCACGGTGCAGCCGGCGGTGCGCAATTGCGCCACGACCTCGCCAAGCCCCGGGCCGGGCAGTACCGGTAACGAGAAGATCGACCCGGTCGTCGAGCGAACACACTTGGGATTGAACGGGTCGACGCTGGCGTCGGTCAGGATCACCGCGTCCGCACCGACGGCGTCGGCCGCGCGGATGACAGTGCCGACGTTGCCCGGGTCTCGGGCATGGGCGAGCACGACAACCAGCTGGGGTCCGGCGGCCAGCACGTCCTCGATCCGGTCTTGCGGCACCGGGCAGACCGCCAGCACCCCTTGAGGGGAGACGGTGTCGGACATGGCCGCGAGCACCTCGTCGGTGACCAGCCAATGGCGAACCCGCGGGTGGTCGGCCAGGGCGCCGAGGAACTCCGGATATCGCTGCGCCGCCTCCGGGGTGAGGTACACCTCCTCGGCGGCCGCCGTCCGAATGGCCTCGCGCACGCACGAGGGGCCCTCGGCGATGAAGCGACCGGCCCGGCGGCGCGCCGAACGCCCGGACAACCGATGGACTGCTCGCACCCGCTCACTTCGTGGGTTGCTGAGTATCTCGGTCATCCGGGCGTCGGAAGGGTTATCGGTCTGGCGTCGCGGATCGCGTCGGTGACAACGCGGTTGCTCGGGTGCCGTGGCCCCGAAACCGGTCGCGGACCCATGCGGACGACCCCAGCGATCGGGAGCAGAGCGCCCGGGACGACCTGGGTGGCGCGACGTGCACCGAACACCAGCGACGTCAGGGGTTCCGCGGTCACGATCGACTGATTCGAATGCCTCGCGCTCAGGCCGCGCTGGTGGCGGGCACGTTGGCCTTGGCCACCTCGACGAGCGCGGCGAAGGCCGGGGCATCGTTGACGGCCATTTCGGCGAGCATGCGCCGGTCGACCTCGATGCCAGCAGCCTTGAGCCCCTGGATGAAGCGGTTGTAGGTCATGCCGTTGGCGCGGGCAGCAGCGTTGATCCGCTGAATCCACAACCGGCGGAAGTCACCCTTGCGGGCCTTGCGGTCGCGGTAGGCGTAGACGAGCGAGTGGGTGACCTGCTCCTTGGCCTTGCGGTACAGACGGGACCGCTGGCCCCGGTAGCCGCTGGCGCGCTCGAGGGTCTCCCGGCGCTTCTTCTGGGCGTTGACCGCCCGCTTCACGCGTGCCACGTGATCTCTCCTTCATCGGTCACCGCATCGCGGCGACGGGTTCATCGGTCGCCGTCCCGAGGTTCGGCGAGGGTGGGGACGCCGTCTGCTGGGACGGCGCGAAGTGGATGGGTCAGCGACCGAGCAGCTTGCGCAGCTTGGGGGCGTCGGCCTTGGCGACCGCGACGTCGTCGGACAGTCGACGGGCCCGGCGGCTGGACTTGTGCTCCATCAGGTGCCGGCCGAAGGCCTGCTCGCGCATGAGCTTGCCGGAGCCGGTGACGCGCACCCGCTTCTTCGTCCCGCTGTGGGTCTTGTTCTTCGGCATGGCTGCCGTGTCTCCTCATGTGTCGTCCGAGCGCATGCCCGGGTCTGGCCCGTCCGCCGCACTGTGCGGACGGGTTCTGGTGTTGCCGGTGCCCTCAGCCCTGCTCTGCGGGCTCGCCCTCGGCGGCGGCCGACTCCGGCTGGTCCGCGGCCTGTTCCCGGCGTTGCCGCCGTGTCGAGGCACGCGATCCCCGGCTGTCGGACTTCTTCTTGTTCGGACCGATGACCATGGTCATGTTCCGTCCGTCCTGCAGGGGCGAACTCTCGACGTAGCCGAACTCGGACAGGTCCCCCGCGATCCGCTGCAACAGCCGGTAGCCCTGTTCGGGCCGGGACTGCTCGCGACCACGGAACATGATCATGACCTTGACCTTGTCCCCCGCTGCGAGGAACTTGGCAGCCTGGCCACGCTTGGTCTCGTAGTCGTGCGGGTCGATCTTCAGGCGCAACCGGATGGTCTTGAGCACCGTGTTGGCCTGGTTCTTGCGCGCCTCACGGGCCTTCATGTCGGCTTCGTACTTGAACTTGCCGTAGTCCATGAGCTTGCACACCGGGGGTCGACCGTCGGGTGCGACCTCGACCAGATCGAGATCGGCCTCGGCGGCCAGCCTCAGGGCGTCCTCGACGCGGACGATGCCGACCTGCTCCCCGGCCGGGCCGACGAGACGGACCTCGGGTACGCGGATGCGTTCGTTGATACGCGGCTCGCTGATGTGGTTCTCCTCTGACGGTGGGTGGTGCCATGCACGGGCGGGTGCCCGGAGTTCGTGCCGCTCACCGGAGGACTCGATGGTTGCGCTGGGCAGATGCCACACAGGACCGACGCCTTCAGGCGCCGGCCTGGCAACCGGACCCGACCGCCAGAAGCGGGTGCGGGTGGGAGGAGTCCTCCGCTTTGCGGGCCGTGGGTACCCGAGCGTGCATCACCCGCCCGACGATTCTGGCCCATTCGGGCCGATCACCAACGGGTTCAGCACGAGGGAAACACCTCGACCAACCGACAATGCTAGCAGGTTCGTCCACGCCGCCAGCACTGGCGAACCGGCCCACACGAGCGGGTAACGAAGCGGCGACGAGACGAGAACCGGGCGAGCACGCCGGGCTCCCATCCTGTGGGTAACAGTCTGACGTTTCGCAACATTCCGGCAACGGTTAGACGTCCGGGTTGCCCGATCTCCCGGATAGGGGTTGGCGCGGAATACGGTGCCTGCCAGCGGCATCGGGGCCGCTCGCGTCTTGAGGGGAACCACGGCATGTCGACGATCGCCAAGCAACACACCAGCGGCGGGGCCGAGCTTCTGTACACCGATCCGACGAAGCCTCCGGTGGGAGTGGTCGAGCCGCCGTCCCGCTCGGTGCTGTCCCGGGTGACCTTCCTCGCGCTGGCGGTCCTGGGGGCGGCCGGCTGGACGATGATCGCCCTGGTGCGCGGCGAGCAGGTCAACGCGGTGTGGTTCGTGGCCGCGGCCGTGTGCACGTACCTGATCGCCTTCCGCTTCTACGCCCGGCTCATCCAGGACCGGGTGCTGCGCCCGGACGACCGGCGCGCCACCCCCGCCGAGGAACTGGACAACGGCCGGGACTACATGCCCACCGACCGGCGGGTGCTTTTCGGCCACCACTTCGCGGCCGTCGCCGGCGCCGGGCCGTTGGTCGGGCCGGTGCTGGCCGCGCAGATGGGATACCTGCCCGGCACGATGTGGATCATCATCGGGGTGGTCTTCGCCGGGGCCGTCCAGGACTACATGGTGCTGCACCTGTCGATGCGACGACGCGGCCGTTCACTCGGCCAGATGGCTCGGGACGAGCTTGGCACGATCGGAGGCATCGCCGCGCTGATCGCAGTGCTGGCGATCATGATCATCCTCATCGCGGTGCTGGGCATCGTCGTCATCGGCGCTCTCGCCGAGAGCCCCTGGGGTGTCTTCTCGGTCGCCATGACGATCCCGATCGCCCTGTTCATGGGCGTGTACCTGCGCTTCCTGCGGCCCGGAGCGGTGATGGAGTGCTCGGCCATCGGTGTCGTCCTGCTGGTGATGGCGATCATCTCCGGCGGGTGGGTGGCCGCCAACCCGACCTGGGCCGAGGTGTTCACCCTGGACAAACTCACCTTGGCGATTGCCCTGTGCCTGTACGGCTTCGCCGCCTCGGTGCTGCCGGTGTGGCTGCTGCTGGCCCCCCGGGACTATCTGTCGACCTTCATGAAGGTGGGCACGATCGTCCTGCTCGCCCTCGGCATCATCGTCGCCGCGCCCGTGGTGCAGATGCCGGCGCTGACCGAGTTCGGACGCGAGGGCACCGGGCCTGCCTTTGCCGGCGACCTGTTCCCCTTCCTCTTCATCACCATCGCCTGCGGAGCCCTGTCCGGCTTCCACGCGCTGATCTCCTCCGGCACCACACCCAAGCTGCTGGAGAAGGAGAGCCAGGCTCGGCTGATCGGGTACGGCGGCATGCTCACCGAGTCCTTCGTGGCGATCATGGCTCTGGTCGCGGCGGTCAGCATCGATCAGCACGTGTACTTCGCGATGAACGCATCGGCAGCCCTGACCTCCGGCGGCACCGGCACCGCCACCCCGGAAACCGCTGCGGCCTATGTCAACTCGCTCGGGCTGGTGTCTCCGGGTGGGCAGCCGCTGCCACCGATGGACCCCGCCGTCCTGGCGCACGCCGCCGAGGGGGTGGGCGAGGAGACGATCATCTCGCGCACCGGCGGCGCCCCCACCCTGGCCTTCGGGATGTCCGAGGTGATGGCCATCTTCGGCGGGGCCAGCATGAAGGCCTTCTGGTACCACTTCGCGGTCATGTTCGAGGCGCTGTTCATCCTCACCACCGTCGACGCCGGCACCCGGGTGGCGCGGTTCATGCTCTCCGACACGATCGGCAACATCCCCGGCATGAGCCGTTTCAAGGACCCGTCCTGGACGGTTGGGGCGTGGCTGTGCTCGGCGCTCATCGTGCTCGGCTGGGGTTCCATCCTGGTGATGGGCGTGCGGGACCCGCTCGGCGGCATCTACACGCTCTTCCCGCTGTTCGGGATCGCCAACCAGTTGTTGGCCGCGATCGCCCTCACCGTGGTCACCACGATCGTCATCAAACAGGGTCTGGTGAAGTGGGCCTGGATTCCGGGTATCCCCCTGGTGTGGGACCTGGTGGTCACCCTCACCGCCAGCTGGGAGAAGATCTTCAGCAGCAACCCCAAGATCGGCTACTGGCAGCAGCACGCGGTGTTCTCCCAAGCCGCTGACAACGGCGAGCTCCTGGCGCCGGCGACCTCCCCTCAGCAGATGGATCAGGTGGTTTTCAACACCTTCGTGCAGGGCACCCTGTCGATCATCTTCGCCGTGCTCGTGCTGATCGTCGTGGCGGCCGCCGTGGTCGTGGTCGTGCGGGCACTGCGCACCGGTGAGGTGACCACGAGTCAGACCCCGGCCGTGGACTCGCACATCTTCGCGCCCAAGGGATTCGTGGCCACCGAGGCCGAGAAGGAGGTGCTGCGGATGTGGGACGACGCCGGCCTGGATCCCACGCCGACCGGACGCACCCACCACTGACGCCATGGCCCTGTCCCGTTCTGTCTCGGACTCCGGTTCTGTCTCGGACTCCGGCTCCCCGACGCGAGCGACACTGACCGGCGCCTGGTCGTGGGTCCGCTGGTATGTGCGCGCCGTGGTCGGTGCGGACGCGTACGAGCGATACGCCGAGCACCACCGGCGGACGCACCCCGGCGAACCGTTGCTGAGCGAGCGCGAGTTCTGGCGCCGTCACCAGGACGAACAGTCCGTCGATCCGGGGAGCCGATGCTGCTGAGGTGCCCTCGGCGTCCGGCAGCGAGCCTCGAACTGTCGCCATAGACCCTCATGCCCCGTTTGAGCGCCCCCGGCGGCGTGCAGCGGCCTGCCGTGGCCAGGGCACGGTGGAGCTGGACCCTGCGGTCTTGCGATATCTCGCCCTGGCTCTTGCTCTGCACGATGCGGCTTACCCGCCCGATCGCGATCACCATCGGGGCTGGCGGCCGAGCTAGCGGACGGGAGAACGGGCAGGACGACCAGGCCAGCACCTCCGGCCAGACCACCAGGCCGCAACCACGGGGCCGGCATCAGGACGTCGCCGTGCCGCGAGAAATCCGCACGACTGCGGTCCCCGCCTCGTGTCACCATGTCCGTTTGTGACCTGGGCCGCCTACCGCGAGGTGCTCAGCGACCGCCGGGTCGCTGTGCTGCTCCTGCTGGGCATCTTCGTCCGGGTACCTGCGGCGGGCGGGCTCGCCATGACCTTCTACGTGGTGGAGAGCCTGGACCGCAGCTACGCGGCCGCGGGCTTGGTGATGACCGCGCTCACCATCGGCCACGCACTGGGAGCACCCTGGCGGGGTCGACGGGTCGACCAGGTCGGACTACGTCCTGCCCTGCGTGCGCCGATCCTGGTGGAGACCGTCGGGTATGCGGTGGCCTCGGTGGCGGGCTATTGGCCGCTGGCGATCCTGGCCTTCGTCATCGGCATCTTCACTCTTCCTTCGTTCAGCGCGATCCGGCAGGCGCTGGTGGCCGCCGTGCCCGTCGAGCGCCGGCGCACCGTGCTGAGCCTGGACTCCATCGGCGTGGAGCTGACCTTCATGACCGCACCGGCCCTGGTGGCGTGGGTGGCCACGAGCTACTCCCCGGGGGTGGCGTTACGCGGGCTGGCGGTCACTGCGTGCGTCGCCGGCGTGGCCCTGTACGCCTACAACCCGGCACTGGTCGGCGAGGGCGAGGACGCGACGGTTGCCGGGGCCGCGGACCCACGCGCCTGGGTGTCGGCCCGCCTCGTCGCGGCCCTGGTGGTGTGTACCGGAGCGGCCATCGTGCTGTTCGGTACCGACGTGTCGATCTTCGCGCGGCTGCGCGAACTCGACGCCCTGCCCCAGACCGGGATCGTCTTCGCAGTGTGGAGTGTCGGCTCCATCCTCGGGGCACTCGTGTATGGCCAGTTGCGTTCGCCGCCCTCGCCGGCCTGGTTGCTGCTCGGCCTGGCGGTCTGCACCGCACCCTTGGCCCTGATGCACTCGGTGCCGGCGATGTCCGCGGCCGTTCTCGTGGCGGGTTTCCTGTGCGCGCCGGTGATCGTCGCCACCGCCGAGGTGGTCACCGAAGCCGCTCCCGCCAACCGACGGGGAACCGCCCTGGGCTGGCACGGATCCGCGCTCACCACCGGCGGTGCCGTGGCTGGGCCCTACGCGGGAGTCATGATGGACCGCTTCGGGGCCGGAGCCGGACCGGTGGCCGTGGCCGTGGTCGGTGGAGTGCTGGCTGTGGCCGGCTTCGCGCTGGTGGCTCGTTCCGCGAGCCGGGTCATCTTGCCCGAGGCCTCCGCGGAGCAGTGAGATAGGGGAATGCGTATCGACGAGTTGCCCTGTCACGACACCGAGGTGCTCGTCGTCGGCGCCGGCCCCACCGGGCTGATGGCCGGGCTGGTACTGAGCCACCGGGACGTACCCGCGATCGTCCTGGATACCAAGTCCGGTCCCACCCGCGAGTCCAGAGCACTGGCCGTGCAGGCCCGCTCGATGGAGATCTACGATCAGTTGGGCCTGGCCGAGGAGATCGCGGCCCGGGCGAACCCGGCGCGTGGGGTCCAGATCGGCGGGCGCAGCGCCGGGGTCGATGTGCGCGGCGCTCAGCGTGGTGCGACCCGGTTCCCGGGGCTGGCGATCTTCGAGCAGAGCCACAACGAGGAGTTGCTGGTGCGCACGCTGCGCCAACGCGACGCCGACCTGCGCTTCGGACACCGAGTGATCGAGATCCAGATGCCCGATGCCCCGCCGGGTGCCGATCCGACCCATCTCGCTGCCGTTGAGCCTGGGCCGGTCATCGCCTTGGTCGACGGGCCGGACGGGTTGTACCGGATCCGGGCTCGTTGGTGCATCGGCGCGGACGGTGCCGGCTCGCCCGTCCGGCATCAGCTCGACGTCCCGTTCGAGGGTGTCACCGATGAGGCCCGGTTCTGGGTCGCGGACCTGCGGGGGGCCACCGGTGTTCCCGACCACGAGGTCAGTCTGCACTTCGGGCACGTGAGTTTCGGGATCAGTTTCCCCATCGGCCCGAACGGTCATGTTCGGCTCATCTCGCTGGCGTCTGGAGAGTCCATCAGGCAGGACGAGGCCTTGGCGGTGGCGGGCAGCGATCTGGGGATCACGGCCCGGTCGGTCGAGTGGTTCTCCACGTATCAGGTGCACCATCGGGTGGCCCGCCACTTCCGGATCGGCCCGGTCTTCCTCGCTGGCGATGCCGCGCATGTGCATTCCCCGGTGGGCGGTCAGGGCATGAACACCGGCCTGCAGGACGCTCACAATCTGGCGAACCTGCTGGGTGATATTCACGCCGGTATCCGGGACGCCGCCGCAGTCGACCTGTATGAGCGGGAACGGCGTCCCGTCGCCGAACACCTGATCAACGCCACCGACCGGCTCTTCGGGATTGTGGGGCGACCGGGACGGATGGCCGCCGGTCTGCGGCGGCGGTTCGGCCGGGTCGCGGGCCTCCTGGTGCCGCGGATCGTCGGATCGGGTGCCGGTCATCGGGCGGCCGGACTGATCGGGCAATACCGGATCCGGTATCCGGTGACGACCGGCAGTGGCGTGCCGGAGTGGGCGGATGACCCGGTGGTAGGTCGTCGGCTCCCGCCGGTGGGTGAAAACCAGGCGGCCTTGCGGACTTTCAGCTGGCAGTTGCACAGCTACGGCGCCGTCCCGCAGGCGCGCCCCGGCGACCCGTCGCCACCGCCGGATGGCAAGGGCACGCTGCCGGCCTGGCTGGAGAGACCGGTGCGACACGAGCCCACCCCATCCGGCCCGTTCAGCGCCGAGCGGCTGTACCTGGTGCGTCCGGACGGATTCGTGGTCGCCGCCCCCGCGCTGCGTGACGGCGAGATCCGGGCGCAGGACTGAGCGTCGATCTCACAGGCTCAGCACCTGCTGCTCTCGGAGCCGGTTGCGTCGGGGCAGCGGGCCTCGCGGGGCTAGGAGGTCGGGCTCGCTGGTCCCCGCCAACGTCACCAAGGCGGCGTCATCCCCGCCAAACGTCACCAGGGTCACGTTTGGCAGTGAAAGGTGACTTCTACCGTGGCCATCGGCTGCACTTCGTCACCAGGGTCACGTTTGGCCGGTGCGGTTGGCGCGGGTGATGCTGGTGGCGCGGGTGGCGTGGGTGGCGTGCCTGTCCCCGCCAAACGTCACCAGGGTCACGTTTGGCGGTGAAAGGTGACCTCTACCGTGGCCATCGGCTGCACTTCGTCACCAGGGTGACGTTTGGTCGGCGCGGTTGGCGCGGGACGGTGCCACGGCAACCTGGGCCAGGTGTCCCTGTCCATGGACACCAGGCGGGTACCAGCAGTACCTGTCACGTCCATCCGGGCCGCCGTACGGTCGAGCCATGCATACACGAACCCTTGGACAGAACCTGAAGGTCTCGGCGATCGGCCTTGGTTGCATGGGCATGTCGATGAGCTATGGCCCCAACCCGGGCAGCCGGGAGGACATGATCGGCGTGCTGCGGGGGGCCGCCGCGAACGGGGTGACGCTGTTCGACACCGCGGAGGTCTACGGGCCCTACGTCAACGAGGAACTGGTCGGGGAAGCGCTCGAACCGATCAGGGACGAGGTCGTCATCGCCACCAAGTTCGGATGGCGGATCGAGGGGGGCCAGATGGTCGGGCTCGATTCGCGGCCGGAGCAGATCCGCCGGGTCGCCGACGCCTCGCTACGCAGGCTGCGCACGGACGTCATCGACCTCTTCTACCAGCACCGGGTCGACCCGGACGTGCCGATCGAGGAGGTGGCCGGCACGGTCGCAGAACTCGTCGAGGCGGGAAAGGTGCGGCACTTCGGGCTATCCGAGGCCGGCGCGAACACCATTCGACGGGCCCATGCGGTGTTCCCGGTGACCGCGGTGCAGAGCGAGTACTCGCTGTGGACCCGCGACCCCGAAGCACACGTCTTGCCTACGCTGGCCGAACTGGGCATCGGCTTCGTGCCCTTCAGTCCGCTCGGCAAGGGTTTCCTCACCGGGACGGTGAACTCCGCGTCCTTCACCGAGGGCGATGTGCGCACCCGGGTACCCCGTTTCAGTGCCGAGAACCTCAGCGCGAATGAGGCATTGGTCGAGCGGGTGCGCGAGGCGGCCGCCGAGAAAGGAGCCACCCCCGGACAGGTGGCCCTCGCCTGGCTGCTGGCTCAGCAACCGTGGATCGTCCCCATCCCAGGGACCCGGCGGATCGAGCGGGTCCAGGAGAACAACGCCGCCACACAGGTGGCGCTGTCTGCCGACGAGGTCGCCGATCTGGACCGGCTGACCGAGCAGATCCCCGTTCAGGGCGAGCGCTACAACGAGTCGATGATGTCGCTGGTCGAGCGTTGAGCCGGTGGGTCGGTGACAGCGAGCAACTCGACCGAGGGCACGGTGAAGAGCGCATCGGGATGGCCCGCCCATCTCCGCCAGCCACGTGAGAGCCCTTCCAGCTCATCGAGTCTGACGCCTGCGCCCTCGGCTCGGGACCGAAAGTCCGATGCGAGCACACGCTCTGCCCACACGCCGGCCCACCAGTCGACCGAGTTATCGTCCGCATAACACCAACTGCTGGACGTGATCGTCACGTCGATGAGACCCGCTGCCCGCGCCCACCTGCGATAGTGCCGACCGGCATTCGGCTCTCCCCCGGCTTGGCGGGCCAACTGGTCATAGAGAGCGAGCCATCGGGTCAACGCGGGCTCGTCCGGAAACCAGGTGAAGGCTGCATAGTCACTGTCGCGAGCCGCGACGATCCCTCCTGCGCGCGCGACCCTGATCATCTCCCGCAGTGCCGCAACGGGGTTCGGGACATGCTGCAACACCTGATGGGCGTGCACCACGTCGAAACCGTCGTTCGGCAGGTCGAGGCGATGAATGTCGCCGACCATGAGATCGAGATTGCGCACCCCGCGTTTGGCGGCCTCGCGCCGGGTCAGATCGAGCGCAGCGTCGCTGATCTCCACCGCGGTGACCCGCCCACCGCCAGGAGCCACGATCTCGGCCAGGTCGCAGGTGATGGTGCCCGGGCCGGAACCGATGTCGAGGATCCGCATGCCGGGACCGAGGTGTTCGAGCAGGTAGCCGGCGGAGTTGGCGGCCGTGCGACTGCGGTGGGAAGCGAGCACCGACTCATGATGCCCGTGCAGGTAGCCGCTCACCGGATACCCTGCCGGGCCGTGCTGAATGAAATCCGCTGCCACAGCAGCGTAATCATGCGTGGATCGGTGTCGTTACGTCGATCTCCCACTCTCCCAGAGTGGCATAGAGTTCTACAGTATGAGATGACTATCTCATATTTTAAGACGAGAACGGCGGGGCGATGGACGCCGAGTCATGGTCAGCGAAGTCTGAGCTCCAGCGATGCCACCCGCTCGGCGACGACCTCGACCCGGCTCAGAGCAGTGGAGATAAGCGTGGTGGTCTGGTCCAACTGGGTCCGGTTCAGGCCTGGCACGAGACGCACCACGAGCCGCAACTCGGCAGACTCCCCCGGTTCGCAGCGGCATTCCTGCACGGTTGCGATCTCGCCCAGCGCCTCCTTGATCGCGGCTTGGACGTCCGGGTCGTCCGGGGACGGCAGCCAGCGCCTCCCCTGAGCCAGCGCCCAGGTGGCTGGACGGTTGAGCACCGCGGTGACCGGACCTGCTGGGTCCACGACGAGGGTCTCGCAGCCTTCGTCGACCCCGGACAGCGCCGCGCGGCGAGACTCCACGGGCACCGGTCGCGCCGACGGGTTCCAGCGCTGCAACGTTGCCAGGCTGCTGAACAGTGGCAGCGCCTGCCGACCCTGATCGCCTTTGAGCAGCACCAGAGCCATGTCGGCGTTCTTGTCAGAGGTAAGCCCGGTCAGGGACGACGCGCCGGACTCACCGAGCACCGCCACCACCGGCACCAGCACCCGCGCGCCGGCCAAGGCAGCCACCACCTGCTGGAGGGGAACCTCCCCGAGACCGTAGCGCTGCAGGGCGATGGCCAGCGCCGGATCGGCCTGTCCGTCGTCGCCGGCGAACTGGTTCGGCGAGAGCAACCCGCTCATCGCGTTCCAACGCTCGACGCGGCGGGCAGCGGGCCGGCAGGTGCGGCTGCAAGTGAGCCCACGCCGCGCCGCACCTGGCGACGCGATCGCCAGGCCGGTGCGGGTGCACCAGGTTCATCGTCAAGACCCAGGGCGACACCCGGGCCCTTGCGGATCACGGCCGGCCTGCCACGTCGAGCGCCTCCTCGAGCGTGAAAGCACCTGCGTACAGGGCCTTTCCGACGATGGCGCCTTCGACTCCCACCCCGACCAGATCCCGCAGGGTCCTGAGGTCGTCCAGGCTGGACACGCCACCGGAGGCGACCACCGGTGAGCTGGTTCGATCGCAGACCTGCCGGAGCAGGTCGACATTCGGACCGCGCAGGGTGCCGTCCTTGGTCACGTCGGTGACCACATAGCGGGCGCAGCCGTCGGCGTCCAGACGAGCCAGGGTCTCCCACAGGTCGCCCCCTTCACGGGTCCAGCCGCGGGCGGCGAGGGTGGTGCCACGCACGTCCAACCCGACGGCGATCCGGTCCCCGTGCTCGGCGACCACCCGAGTGGTCCACTCGGGGTTCTCCAGCGCGGCGGTGCCGAGATTCACCCGGCGGCAGCCGGTCCCCAGTGCGCGAGTGAGGGAGTCGTCGTCACGGATCCCGCCGGACAGTTCCACGGCCACGTCCAGCCGGCCGATGAGCTCGGCCAGCAGGTCGGCGTTGCTGCCCCGGCCGAAGGCGGCGTCCAGGTCGACCAGGTGGATCCACTCGGCGCCGGCCCGCTGCCAGGCGAGGGCGGCCTCGACCGGGTCTCCGTAGCCGGTTTCGCTCCCGGCCTCCCCCTGGACCAGGCGGACGGCTTGGCCCTCCACGACGTCGACGGCGGGCAGCAGCTCCAGGCGGGTGGTCATCTGGCTCCTCGGATAGGTGTTGTGCAGGTGGACGAGTGAATGATCGGGCGGCTGGGCTCGACGGCTCGCCTCGATGTGCGCCGACGACAACGAGCTCAGAGCTGCGTGGTCCAGGTCTTGAGCAGGTGCAGGCCCGCCTCTCCGGACTTCTCGGGGTGAAACTGGGTGGCGGACAGCGGCCCGTTCTCCACCGCGGCGACGAACCGTCCGTCGTGTTCACACCAGGTGACCTGGGGAGCCGTGAACGGTGATGCATCCGGCGTGTCCAACTCCCAGTGCCGCACTCCATAGGAGTGGACGAAGTAGAACCGCTCGTGCTCGATGCCGGCGAAAAGGCGACTCTTCGGGGCGGCCTGGACGGTGTTCCAGCCCATGTGCGGCACCACCCGCGCCGGCAGCAGCTCGACCGTGCCCGGCCACTGGCCCAGCCCTGCGGTGTCGAGCCCGTGCTCCACGCCACGGGTGAAGAGCACCTGCATACCGACGCAGATGCCCAGCACCGGCCGCCCGCCGGCCAGGCGCCGATCGATGATCCGGTCACCTCGTACGGACAGCAGGCCCTGCATGCAGGCGGCGAAGGCGCCGACCCCGGGAACGACAAGGCCCTCGGCCTCGGTGGCAGCACGTTCGTCGCTGGTCAGCCTCACCTGGGCGCCGACCTTCTCCAGGGCACGCACCGCCGAACGCACGTTGCCGAAGCCGTAGTCGAGTACGACAACCTGGGGGCTGGGCATGACGGCAACTCTACTGACCTGCCCCGGGCCCGCGGTCAAGCCCAGGCCCTGGCCTGGGCCGTCCCCGCGCGACGGCCCACCCCCACCGGTGCTGTCGTAGGTGGTGCACCCGCAGGTGGTGCTCTCGTAGATGGTGCACTCACAGGCCTGGACAAGGCCGACTCCGGACCTGCGGGTTGACCGCTCCAGCCACCCGATCAGCTCGCGCGGGCCTCGCGACGACCCACTCCCCGCGCCGGCCACGGACGCTGCGATCCTTGGACGTCGGCACCACGCGAAAGGACTTCGATGACCACCCTCGTCACCGCCAGCGAGCAGGCCGCCACGGCTGCTCAGGAGATCATCGACCGGGTCAACACCGGCCTATTCATCGACGGCCAGTGGGTCGCTGCGGCCTCGGGCCGCACCGGCGAGGTCGTCAATCCGGCGACCGAGCAGGTGATCGCCACCATCGCCGACGGTGGCACCGCCGACGCCCAACGGGCCATGGCGGCCGCCGTCGCGGCTCAACACGACTGGGCCCGGACCGCGCCCCGCGAGCGCGGCGAGATCCTGCGCCGGGCCTTCGAGTTGCTGATGGCCCGCCAGGAAGAGATCGCCACGATCATGACCAGCGAGATGGGCAAGCCGCTGGCCGAGGCCCGCGGCGAGGTGGCCTACGGGGCCGAGTTCTTCCGGTGGTTCTCCGAGGAGGCGGTGCGGATCGACGGCGACATGCGGCTGTCCGGTGATGGCAAGACTCGGATCTTCGTCACTCGTCAGCCGGTCGGGCCGTGCGTGCTGGTCACTCCGTGGAACTTCCCGCTCGCGATGGGCACCCGCAAGATCGGCCCGGCGATCGCCGCCGGCTGCACGATGGTCTTCAAGCCGGCGCACCTGACTCCGCTGACGTCCTTCGCCCTGGTGGACATCCTCACCGAGGCAGGCCTGCCACCCGGTGTGCTCAACGTCGTGTGCACTTCCAGCCCGGGCGAGGTGGTCGGCCCCTGGATGTCCAGCGGCCAGGCCCGCAAGATCTCCTTCACCGGGTCGACCCCGGTCGGCGTGCGGCTGCTGCAGCAGGCCGCCGAGCATGTCATGCGAACCTCGATGGAATTGGGTGGCAATGCACCCTTCATCGTCTGCGAGGACGCCGACGTCGAGCAGGCCGTCGAGGGCGCGATGATCGCCAAGATGCGGAACATGGGCGAGGCCTGCACGGCCGCGAACCGGTTCTATGTGCACCGGAGCCTGCAGGAGGAGTTCGGCGCCCGGCTCGCCGAGCGGATGGCCGCCCTGGTGGTGGGTGACGGCGTCGCCGAGGGGGTGCAGGTGGGCCCACTGGTGGAGCAGAAGGCCTTGGACAAGGTGGGCGAACTGGTGGACGACGCGGTGCACCGCGGCGCCACGGTGGCTGCCGGCGGGGAGCGGCCGGAGGGGGCCGGGTACTTCTGGGCTCCCACTGTGCTGACCGACGTCGACCCGGCCGCCGACGTGGCCTCCCAGGAGATCTTCGGCCCGGTGGCGCCGGTGATCCCCTTCGACAGTGAGCAGGACGCGGTCCGGATGGCCAATGACACGCCCTACGGCCTGATGAGCTACATCTACACCACGAGCGTGGAGCGGGCTTTCCGTCTCGGCGAGGCGATCGAGAGCGGCATGGTCGGCCTGAACACGGGCCTGGCGTCGAATCCGGCCGCACCCTTCGGTGGGGTCAAGTCGTCCGGGCTGGGCCGCGAGGGCGGAACGGTCGGCATCGACGAGTACCTGGAGATCAAGTACCTGGCGCTGCCACGAACCTGATCGGGCCCAGGCAGCCGCCTTCGACAGTTGCAACAGCCGCACACGGACATGCACACCACTCGCCGGCACCAGAACCCGCGTGCTCGCCAGGTGTTCTTGTCACACGGAATGCATGTCCGTGTGATGCTGGCGCACGAGTCAGCCCTTCCCACGGTCGACTCGGCAACCCCTCGGGCATCTCGGCAGGTCTGACACCCTCAGGCGAGCAAGGTCTCGCCGATGAACCCGCCGAGCGCGCAGCCGGGCGGCACAGCGAAGACCGCCGAGCCGATCGGGGTGGTCCATTCGTTGAGGATGTCCAACTCGTCGAGCCGCTGCTGGATCGGTGTGAACTGGGTCTGCACATCGGCGCAGAAGGCCACAAAGATCAGCCCGGCGTTCGAGACCTGCTCGTCCCCATCCGCGAACGGATCGTCGTAGGAGTACGGCCGACGCAGGATCTGTTCTGCCGGGTCGGCGCTGCGGGCTCGTCGCACGTGCGCGTACTCCGGTATCACCGAGAAGCCGAGCCCGTCGGTGGCGCCGAAGTCGGGCTGGTCGAACTCGGCCCCGGGATCGTCGGCGGGGCTCGTCAACGGCGCTCCGTTGGACAGGTGACGGCCGATCGCCTGCTCACGGCCGGTCCGGTCGAGCCGGTCCCACCGATCCAGGTGCATCTGGATCCGTCGCACCACCATCGCGGTCCCGCCGGCCAGCCAACCCTGTTCGCTCCACACGATCTCCTCGAAGTCGGCGGTTCCCACGGTGGGGTTGACGGTGCCGTCAACCTGCCCGAAGAGATTGCGCATCGTCGTACCCGAAGGCACCGAGTCGTGAGCCCGGCGAAACCCTCGCTGGGTCCAGCGGACCGTGGCGAAGCTGCGGGAGTCCTTGAGCAGCATTCGGGTGGCGTGCGCGACCGTTAGCGGGTCGTCTGCGGCGACCTGCAACAGCAGGTCCCCCTCGGACCAGGCCGGTTGCAACCGGTCGATGCCGAAGGCGGGCAGCGGGTGCAGCCAGGACGGCGCCACCCCCTGCGCCCGAGCCACGAGTGCGGGTCCGAAACCGAAGGTCACCGTGAGTCGGGCGGGCGTCATCGCCAACTCTGGTTCGGTGTCCGCCAGGGCCGGCTCGCCCCGGCTCAGCCGGGCGGCGTCGTCGGTGAGGATCCGCATCATCCGGGCCAGTGCCTCGCGATCGACATCCGGGCGCAGGTCGAGGGCGATGAAGACCGCGTGCGCTTGCGGGTGGGTCGCCACCCCCGCCTGATGGGTGCCGTGGAAGGGCACGGTTCGGGCACCGTTGCCGGTGCTACCCCCGGCTGGGTCGGCATCGGCCGGGGCGTTGACCGCCAACGTTTCCTCCGCCGCGGGAGTCCCGTCACGGGCGGTGAGAACGTGGTCGAGTCCTACCGCACCGGCGGCTCCCACTCCCGCGACTGCCCCGCCGAGGAGAAACTGGCGACGGGTCGATCCGGCCCCGCCGCGACGGCCCCGCGTCCCAGGCGCCATCAGCCATCACTCGCAGACGCCTCGCTCGGGTCCATTTCCGACCCGGAGTCCTCGCCAGACTGGTAGGTCTCGTCTGCGCCGGCGAAGTCCTTCACCGGTGCGCTGACCTCAACGGTGGACTGGTCGGCGAAGGTGAGGGTCAGGCTCACCTCCTGACCCGCCTGCAATGGGGCGGTCAGACCCATCAGCATGATGTGGTTACCGCCTGGCTCAAGTACCAGGCTGCCCCCGGCAGGGACCACGAAGCCACCCTCGACCGGCCTCATCACCATGGCGCCCTCGCCACCCTGGGTGGTCTCATGCAGTTCGACGAGGGGTGAGACGTCGGTGGATGCCGCCACCACCTGGATGTCCTGCGAGCCGGAGTTCTGCACCGTGCCGAAGGCGGCGGTCATCCCCGAGTCGGCGGCCTTGACCCAGGCATCGGAGACGGTCGCGCTCTCGGCGGCGATCGCAGGGGTGGTCTCGGCGACGGTGCTTGAGGAGGCGGCGTCGGCTCCGGTTGTGTCGTCGCCGGCGCAACCGGGCAGGGCCAGTAGGACGGCGGCCAGCAGCATGCCGGCGCGGGTGGTGTGGCCGAGGGGAGGGCAGGCTCGCATAGTGGGAGCACCTTTCAGAATCAGTGGAAGCTTGCGGAATCAGGTTGAGAAGCTTGCGGAATCAGGTTGAGAAGTAGGCAGACAGCAGGTCGGCCGGGACGCACCAACGGTCCCGGTGCCGCCCCCGCTCGGGTGGCAGACGTGGCGCCGGTTCCCACTCGGGCCATCGCTACGCGCCGCCCCAGCACGGGTGGCCGGCAGCGCGGACCGAGACGACCCCGGAGAAGCGGAATCGACTGGCTCGTCGAGACGGCAACAGCTGATCCGGACCAGGACACTCACTCGTCGGACGATCGACCCCCGGAGGCACTGCCCCCGGAGGAGTCCCGTCGGCTACCTCGCGCGGCCAGTCGCGCGACGGCGAGAACCGCAAGAGCCAGCAGCGCCCCGGCCACCGCGATGAGCACGACCCGAAGCGGCCCGCCCGAGGGCTCGGTGACCGATGACGTGGCCGACTGCGCCGAGGCCTCCGAGGGAGACTGCGACGAGGTCGCCGAGGGCGACGTGGACGGCGAGGGCGTCGACTCCGGTCCGCTGGTGGACGTGGACGTCGTGGCCTGTGGGCCGCCGACCGTGAACGGGATCACCCCGGATACCGGATGCCCGTCGGCCGAGACCGCCCGCCACCGCAGTTCGTAGCCGGCGTCGGGCAACGGCCCGTTCAGGTCCGCCGAGACGGTGCGTCCGTCCACCTGGACCGGTCCGGCCACCCAGTCCGTGCCCTGGGCATCGACCACCATGAGCCCGACCCCGGAGCCGGCGATCTGCATCACCTCGCCGGAGAAGGTGACGCTCACCCGCTCCGGCGCGGTGCCCAGCTGCTCCCCCGAGGACGGGCTGCTCGAGACCAGTTGGTCGTGTCCGAAGGCTGGTGCCAGCGCAACCGCCACCACCAGCAACAGGGTGGTCGTCAACGTCAAGACTCGAGACATGCCTGCGCCTTTCACGAATGAGATGTCGCCCACGGGTGACCGACGTCTGGTAGGTCACTGCCGACGGGCCTCGGATGCGGAACCCGGATGCCCGGGAGAGCTCCCGCTCGCCGTGCGGTGCGTCAGCGACGCGAACTGGACGACGGGGCACCGGTCAACGGCGGGAACCGATCTGGAAGTCGGGGGCCACCGTTCAGGTCACGATGGTCCAACGACGCCGTAGCGTCAGACCGCAAGTGCGTACTGGCCGGGTAGGGCACAGATCGGTGGGCCGCGTCGCCGCTGGACGGTCAACTCCGGTGGGGTCCAACGCGACCGGCTCGACCAGGTCGGTGATGGCGCCACCGGGTCGGGAACCAGCACCAGTGCGCACACCAGCGCGGGGAGCCACCAGCGGCAGAGCCAGCTGGTGAACTCGCGAAGCCGCGACAAGGCGCGCTCGCCCCGGTACACCGCGGCGATGGTGAGTACCGCGGCGACCGCGTGCCAGCACCACATGGCCGGGTCAGCGTGCCCAGACCCACCCGGGGGTGCCAGGACCGCAGCGTTGGCGGCTCCGGTGGCCCCGACGGCGTGCAGGTGCCCATGCGGGGCGGCCGTCATGGTGGACCCGGTGACCGCCGGGGCCTGGCTGCCCAGCACGAAGAGGAGGTGGAAGAGCAGTTGGCTGATGCCCACCGAGGCGCTCAGACGTAGCAGCCCGACCCGCCGCCCGGCGAGCGCCACACAGACCGGCGCCGAGAGCATCCACGGGACGACCACGCCCAGCCAGTGCGGCACCTGACCGCCCCCCAGCAGGTGCGAGAACAACGCCAGGGCGGTGGCGCAGGTGGCCGCGCCGATGCCCCGGGCTGCTCGAAGCCGCCGAGACGAGGTCACCCCGGCATTGTTGCAGGCCCTCAGGTCGTGGTCCGGGCTGGGCTCGGCGCCAGGTGTGTCGACGCGAACACCTCGCCTACCCTCGGCCCATGGTTTCTGAGCCGGGGGCAAGCGGGGGCGGCGACCAAGTGGTTGCGCTGATCACCGGTGCGGGGGGCCGGGTGGGCATCGTCGGGGCGGGACACCGGCGAGCGGGGCCACTCCCCGACGTGCTGCACGCGGTGGCCGGACTCGAGTCCGCCGGGGTGCGCTGGGCCTGGTGGGCTGCGCACAGTACGTATCCGCTATTGCTCGAGGCGGGCATCCGTCCGGCCCGGGCCTGGGACGCGGCCGAGGTGCACCGGCTGCTGCACGGGGGCTGGGACGCGGACCCGGCCCGGGTGTGGGCGGGGGCACACGGCCTGGACCCGGCCAGGATGCCGGCTGCGCCGCGCGGGGATCTGTTCGACACCGAGTCCGAACTCCCCCACGCCAGGCTGGTGCGCCCCGACGGCTACCTGCGTCCCGACGCGGTCACGGATGGCTGGGCCGACTCGGACGAACGGTTGCTCGGCTATGCCGATGCGCTGCTGCAGTGCGTGCAGCGGCAGCGCGGGCAGGCGGACGAGGCGGGCGGGCGGCTGGCGGCCACGATCCGCGCCGAGTCCGCGGCCGCCATGCTGTGCGTAGAGCTGGAACGCGACGGGCTTCCAGTGGACCGGCAGTGCCTGGTCGACCTCGTCACGCCGCTGTCCGGGCCCCGCGAGGAGCGCGACGCGGCCGTGCTCGCCCAGGTTCGCGCACTCATGCCTGGGGGCGATCGGCCGGGCTCGGGTGGGCTCCCGGTCGTGGATCTGCGCAACCCCGCCTCGGTGCGAGAGATGTTGGCACGCGTGGGCATCGACGTACCCAGTACCCGCAAGCACGTTCTGGAGGCGTTCCGGGACGTACACCCGGTGGTACCCGCGCTGCTCACCTGGCGACGTCAGGAACGGATCGCCACCACCTACGGCCTGCGCTGGATCCAGGAGCGGATCGGCCCGGACGACCGGCTGCGCGGACACTGGACGGCCTGCGACGGTGCAGCCGGCCGGATGACCGCCGACGCCGGCCTGCATAACCTGCCGGCGATGCTGCGCGAGGGTGTGGCGGCCGAGGCCGGTCATGTCTTCGTGCGCGCCGACCTGGGGCAGATCGAGCCACGGGTGCTGGCCGTGGTCTCCGGCGACGACGCCCTGGCCCAAGCGGCTCGCGCCGACGACCTGTACGCCCCGGTCGCTCAGCGCCTGGGGGTCGAGCGCGCCCAGGCCAAGGTGGCGGTACTGGCAGCGATGTACGGCCAGCGCAGCGGCACCGCGGGCCAAGCGCTGCGCGGCCTCGAACGCGCCTATCCCGTGGCGATGCGGTATCTCGACCAGGCCTACGCGGCCGGAGTGCAGGCTCGCCCAGTGCGCACCCATGGGGGCCGGCTGATTCGGCTTGACGCCTCCCTGGCCACGAAACCCCCTGGGGTGGATCGAGTTCTGGATGCCGCCCGAGGTCGGTTCGCTCGAAACGCGGTGATCCAGGGGGCCGCCGCCGAGTTGTTCAAGGCGTGGGCCGCCACAGTCCGGGCCGATCTCACCCGGACCGGCTGGCCCCGGCCCGGCACCGACCCGGCCCGCATCGTGCTCTGTCTGCACGACGAGTTGCTCATCCACACCCCACGGCAGCAGGCCGAACACGTCGCCGGTCTGGTGGATCAGGCACTGCAGGCAGCAGCGCGCAGGTGGAGCGGTGACGCCCCGGTGCGTTTCATCGCGGACCTGTCGATCGTGTCCCGGTGGTCGCAGGCCGGACACGTTTGAGGGAGTGCGTGGGTGATGGCGGCCTGACCGGCGCGCCCGGCCGGCATGCCTGACCTCCGATGCACCACGCGGGACTCGAACGTCGCCATCGAAGCCGATCGGGTGCCTGGGGTACACAGCCTGTCGCGTGTTCACGCCTCCCGCGAGCAGGACGCGGTGCGGTATGCCCTATCCGGCAGGAATGGGTAAGCCTTACCCGGCAGGAAGGAACGGCCTCGCCCTGGCCGACGCTGACGAGGCACGGGATGCCAAACAGAGCTCAGCGAGAGCGACCGCAGACGGACATGCGTACCGCCGACCGGCCTGGTTGCCACGCCGCTCGGCGACCGCGTCGACAGCCGCGGAATGCATGTCCGTCTGCACAGACGTGCGTGGGATCCCCGGCACGGGCAGCCCGAGCGCGCTGGACCCGCGTTGGTGAAGTGCGGATCGGAGGATGCGCAGACCCGGCTGCGAAGACCCGGGCTGTGCTTCAGTGGTCTGCGCGGGCGAGTGCATCTGCGCGGGCCAGTACAACCGCGCACCCGACAACACCGACAAGTGCCACGAGCAGAACCAGCAGAGGTATCGCCCATCCCCCGGTTGCCGAGTACAAGGCCCCGAGCAGGATCGGCCCCACCGCCGCCACGAGGTAGCCCAGGCCCTGGGAGAGCGCGC
This sequence comes from Actinomycetales bacterium, assembly GCA_047974565.1. Lineage (GTDB taxonomy): Bacteria > Actinomycetota > Actinomycetes > Actinomycetales > CAWJMD01 > JBDIAG01. The sequence goes on along the minus strand of JBKECN010000086.1, from coordinate 41,100 downwards.
TGACACCGGGTACGTCCAAGGGGTTCGGTTGGCGGGCGATGTAGGTCAGCGAGATGCTCAGCCAGGCGCCCTGGCACAGCCCGCCCAGGATGGCGCCCGCGACGGCGGCGGCCGGGCCGAGCAGAAGCAGACCGAAGACCACCGCATACCCGAGGCTGAGAGCCACCATGGTCGGCCCACTCCGGCGGGTGCCCACCACCAGCGGCCCCAGGAAGCTGCCCGGAACGCCCAGCAGGTTGAACGCGGTGAGCAGCACCCCCGCCAGGCCGGCGCTGAGTCCGGCGTCCAGCAACAGCTGCGGCAGCCAGGTGAGCAGGGAGTAGAAGATCAGGGCTTGCAGCCCCATCAGCAGACTGGTCGCCCAGACAAGCGGCCGACGCACCAGCACGGCCAGCGAGGTGGGCACCCGGGTGGCCGACAGCCCACGCCGCCGCACGCCGAGCCACACCGGTGCCCACAGCACGAGCATCAGCGCCAGCGGCGGAGCCCAGGCCGCCAGCGCCCACTGCCAGGACCAGCCGGCTCGCACCATCAACGGAGTGGTGACGGCCGCGCCCAGCGCAGCACCCAGTTGAAGCCCCAGTGAGTACAGGCCCATCATCGCGGCCAGCCGATGTGCGAAGTAGGTGCGCACCAGGGCCGGGACCACGACATTGCCCACCGCGATGCCGGCTCCCAGCAGGGTGACCCCGACGAAGAACGGGACCGGCCGGTCGAGGCTGCGCACCAGCGTCCCCAGCAAGGCCACCCCCAGGGCCAGCACCAGCGCGCCCTCGACACCCACCCGCGAGGCCAGCGGTGCGCTGAGGAAGGCGAAGGCCCCGAAGCAGATGAGCGGCAGGCCAGTGGCCAGGCCGGCGACGGCGGGTGTCAGACCAAGGTCGGCGGACAGGGCAGGAAGGGCGGCGGGCATCGAGGTGATGGGCGCGCGCAGCAGCAGCGCCACCCCCACCAGACACACCGCGAGGTACGCCGTCCCGAGCCGGTCGCCGTGGGCTCTGGCCCGCGGCGACGCGGTCACGATTGAGCCGGCAGGGGTAATTCCTCGGGGTCGACTCCCCAGGCGAGCAGACCGGCGGCCATCGCGGGGCGCGCGGCAGCCGGAACCTCCACGTACTCACCGATCTCCAGCAGTCCGCAGGCCCGCCAGTTGGCGAGTTCGTCCGAGACCGCCTCGTCCTCGACACCGAAAGCCAGACCGGCTTCGGTAACCATCGGCCGGGTCAGCGGCGACCCGGTGACCGCCCGAGCCAGGACGACGACCGCGAGCCCCGCCGCCCCGGACAGTGCAGCCTCCCGGTCCTGCGTCGTCGACGCCTCCTGTTGTTCAGCCGCCCCGGTCTCGTCGCCCGTCTCGGTCTCGGGGGCCGCGGCCTCCAACATCGTGAGCACGTAGGCGCTGACGAGTTGCCGCAGGGCCTGCAAGCCTGGGGCGTCGTCGTCCTCGAGCAGGATGTCGCGGCCGGCTGCGGTGACCAGCACCCGGCGTCCCACCGTCTCCAGCAGCCCTGCCCGCAGGGCAGTCACCCAGGCCAGGCTCAAAGCCGGCGCCTCCCACATGCTGCGGACCACGAGTTCGTCCTCGGTGGCTGCCGCCTTCGTGGTGGCCACCGGTTCGCCGATGAGGCTGCTCACCTCGACCACGTCCACCAATCGCAGGCCACCGGTGGCGGTCAGCGCGCGGCCCGGTCCGACCCAATCCAGCAGGGCGATCACCTCGTGCACCGCGGTGACGTCGCGCAGTCCCTCGATCTCCTCGGACTCGGTGAGGTCGGGACCGGCCTGCTCGCCGGCGATCTCGGCTTCCAGGAGCTTCACGCTGAACTCCAGGTCGGCGGGCACCGCCACCCACCGGCCGGTGTCGGCCAGGAAACGGGTGTAGAGCAGCAGCGAACCGACGACCGCGCGGGCGCCTTCCTGCCCGGTGAGCCGATCAAGGGCCTCGGCAAGCTGCACGGGGCGCCAGCCGACCGGGTTCGCGTCGTTGAGACGCTGCATGAGCCCCAGCCCGACGAGCAGCGGCCGCTCCACCTGATCGAACCCGGCCGCAGCGGCCACGCCCGCCTCGGCCCACTGGGTGAACGGCTCCGCCAGCGCACGCAGTTGCCTGGACAACTGCTCCAGTTGCTGGTCACTGCTCCTACGGGTGTTCTCCGCTGCCATCTTCACGCCCTGACGTTCGCCGGTGGGAGCCTCGGGGCACCATTGCCGCCGCGACCATGCCACGGTAGTGGCGAAGCCGGCCCGGCGGGTCACGCGGACGCCTGCTTGTGGTGCCAGATGTGACGTCTTCGAAGGAGTTTGCCGGTGAGTGCGAGTGAACAGGCGCTGGTGGTGGTGGTCACCGGTGCGGGATCGGGGATCGGTCGCGCCGTCTCGCGGCGGTTACTGGCCGATGGCCATCGGGTGGTGCTGGCGGGCCGACGAGCCGAGGCACTGGAGGAGTCCGCTGAGGGTCATTCCCAGGCCTTGTGCGTGCCGTGCGATGTCACCGACCGGGCACAGGTGGACGCGCTGTTCGCCCGGGTCGAGGATGCGGCGGGTCGGGTCGACGCACTGATGACCAATGCCGGACGGGGCGCGTCCGGCTCGGTGGACGAACTCGATCCGCAGGACTTCGAGGCGGTGATGGCGGTCAATGTCACCGGGACCGTGTTGTGTGCGCGGGCTGCGGTGGCGCTGATGCGACGACAACGACCGCAGGGTGGGCGGATCATCACCAATGGATCGATCTCGGCGCATTCGCCGCGGCCGTCCAGCGTGGCGTACACGGTGTCCAAGCACGCGATCACCGGCCTGACCAAGTGCATCGAGTTGGACGGCCGGGCGATCGGGGTGCGCGCCACCCAGCTGGACATCGGCAATGCGGCTACCGAGATGACCGCCAGGATGGACGCCGGGGTGCCTCAAGCGGACGGACGGCGGATGCCCGAGCCGCGCTTCGATCCGGCGCACGTGGGTGACCTGGTGGCCTACCTGGTGCGGCTGCCGTTGGAGGTGACGGTCCCCTTCGTCACCATCGCGGCGTCCGGGATGCCTTTCATCGCACGCGGATGATCGTCATCGCCCGCGGATACTCGTCCGCGCCCGGGCGCGCCGGGTCCAACGATTCGCCGGGTCAGCGGGAGTGGCGGCGGAAAAGCCCGCGCAGACCACCGAACATGGGGCCGGAGCCCGGCAACGTGCCATTGGTCGGCAGCGGGGCGATCTGATCGGTCCACGCGGTGCCGTCGTAGTAGCGGAACTGACGTCCGCCGGTGAGGGTGTCGATGTACCAACCTGCGGCCTTGGAGGAGTGTGCGCTCATGACTCCATGATCGCAACCTTCCGCCCGCCGGTTTAACGGTTTCACTCCTGCGCCGATGGTGATTTCAGGCACACCCCGGGAGACGGTTTCGCGGGGACGGGCGGGCCGGTTGGTGCGCGGCCGGGCGGGCGGCTCACTGCGGCCCGGAGGACCGACCTCTGAGCCGGTCGAGCAGACCGAGGCGGCTCTTGTTCGGCACCGGTTGACACCCCGCGAGTTCCAGCGGATCGAGGCTGCCGTGCACCAGCCGGACGGTGACGTCCGGTAACTGTTGGGCGACGACCCCGGCGGGCGGGGTGGAGATCAACGCCCCGCGCTGCCACACCTCGGCCGAGAGGTAACCGTCGACGAGGCTGATCTTCATCAACTGGGCTCGGCGCAAGGCCCGGGACAGTTGCGGGACCGCGTCGGTCCAGGCGTCCGGGCCGAGCACCAGCAGGACGCAGCCGGGCTGAGGCACCAGGTGGCCGCCGGTGTGCACCAGCGCACACACCCGGGCCAGCGCGGACAACCGAACTGCGGGTAGCACGACGACCTCTGGACCGGCCAGCTCCGCGGCGGGCGGCCGACCGTCCTCGCCGGCAGTCACCGCGCCCCCATCCCAGAGCGAGTGAACACCTTCACAGCGCCCCCTTGGTGCTGGGCACCCCCTGGACGCGAGGATCGAGGGCGACCGCGACCCGCAGAGCCCGGGCCACCGCCTTGATCTGCGCCTCCACCAGGTGGTGCGGATCGCGACCGGCCAGAACCCGCACGTGCAAGGCGATCTCGGCGTTGAAGGCCAGCGTCTCGAATACGTGCCGGGTGAGTGAGCCCGGGTAGGCGACGCTGCCACCTCCTCCGCCGATCAGCGCGTAGACCTGACCGTCGGGTTCTCCGCTGCACACGCAGTACGGTCGGCCCGAGACGTCCACGACGGCTTGGGCGAGAGCCTCGTCCAGCGGGACCATCGCGTCGCCGAACCGGGTGATGCCCTTCTTGTCGCCGAGCGCTTCGAGCAAGGCCTTGCCGAGCACGATGGCGGTGTCCTCGACCGTGTGATGGGCGTCGACGTCGGTGTCGCCGCTGGCCTCGACATGCAGATCGATCAGGGAGTGCTTGGCCAGGGAGGTCAGCATGTGGTCGTAGAACGGCACTCCCGTGGTCACCGTGGCCCGGCCCGTCCCGTCGAGGTCCAGGCGCACGTGCACGCTGGATTCGCCGGTGCTGCGGCGCAGGTCGGCGGTGCGGCTCATCGGCGGGCCTCCACGGTGGCTGGGAACGGCGGGTGGGTGGATTCGGGTGCGGGCTCCGCCTCCGATGAGTCGGGACTACCGACGACCGCGCGCAGTGCGTCGAGGAAGGCGGTGGTCTCCTCCGGGGTGCCGGCGGTGACCCGTAGATGACCTGCGATCCCGACATCGCGCACCAGCACTCCCGCGTCGAGAAGGCGCTGCCACGTTGCCTTCTCGTCGTCCAGACCGCCGAACATGACGAAGTTCGCGTCGCTGGGCAAGGGGTGCAGACCCAACCCGGGCAAGGCCTGGACGATGCGGTCCCGCTGGGCCTTGAGAGCGTCCACGGTGCTCAGCAGGTCGGCGTGATGGGCCAGCGCCGCCCGGGCCACGGCCTGGGTCGGCGCGGAGAGGTGGTACGGCAGGCGCACCAGACGCAGCGCGTCGCAGACGGCGGGATCGGCGGCCAGGTAGCCCAGGCGGGCCCCGGCCAGGGCGAATGCCTTGCTCATCGTGCGCGTGACGACGAGCCGGGGGCGGCCCGGCAGCAGGGAGATCGCCGACGGGGTCCCCGGCCGGGCGAACTCGGCGTACGCCTCATCGACAACCAGCAGACCTGCCCCGGCCTCATACGCCGCTTCCACCACGTCCAGCCGCAGGGCCGTCCCGGTGGGGTTGTTCGGCGAGCAGAGGAAGACGACGTCCGGGCGGACCGCCTGGATCTGGGCGGCGATGTGCTCGGCGTCGAGGTCGAAGTCCGCCTCCCGGCGTCCGTCCACCCAGGTGGAGCCCGATCCGCGGGAGATCAGCGGATGCATCGAGTACGCGGGGGTGAACCCGAGCGCGGTTCGGCCGGGGCCGGCGAAAGCCTGGACGAGTTGCTGCAGCACTTCGTTGGAGCCGTTGCCCGCCCAGACCTGTTCCGGGATGACCTGGCATCCGGTCTGCTCGGTGAGGTAGCCGGCCAGATCAGCGCGCAGCGCACTGAACTCACGATCGGGGTAACGGTTCAGCGATGGTGCGCACTCGGCCACCGCCGCGACCACCGCCTGCACCGCGGGCTGCGGCAGCGGGTAGGACGACTCGTTGGTGTTCAACCGCACCGGCACGTCGAGTTGCGGGGCGCCGTAGGGCTGCAGGCCGCGCAGGTCATCCCGCAGCGGCAGGTCGTCGAGCGAAGTCACGCACGCCAGTTTAGGGTGCGCTGCTCCCGGTTCATGGTGGCCTGAGCGGACCTGAGCCGATGTGAGCGTCCTCACCACCACGGCGGGCCCGCGTCGGCGCGGCGTGCGGCCGGCTACTGGCCCATCCGGGCCCGCACCGCGTCGCCGTGTGCGGGAAGGTCCTCGGCGCTCGACAGCGCGTACAGGTGCTCGGCCACCTCGGCCAGGGCGGATTCGGTGTACTCCACGACATGGATCCCGCGCAGGAAGGACAGAACCGATAGGCCGCTGGAGTGCCGGGCACAGCCGCCCGTCGGCAGCACGTGGTTGGAGCCGGCTAGGTAATCGCCCAGGGATACCGGTGCGTAGGCACCGACGAAGATCGCGCCGGCGTTGCGCACCCGTTCGGCCACAGCCCCCGCATCCACGGTCTGGATCTCGAGGTGCTCGGCGGCATAGGCATTCACCACGGCCAGTGCGGCCTCGAGATCGTCCACCAGCACGATCGCCGACTGGGGCCCGGACAAGGCGGTGTCGACTCGCTCGGTGTGCTTGGTGGCGGCTACCCGGTGTTCCAGTTCGGCCTGTACCGCCTCGGCGAGTTCGGGTGAGTCGGTGACCAGGACCGAGGCCGCCTGGGTGTCGTGCTCGGCCTGACTGATCAGGTCGGCCGCCACGTGCCGGGGGTCGGCGCTCTGGTCGGCCAGGATGGCGATCTCGGTGGGGCCGGCCTCGGCGTCGATCCCGATGATGCCCTTGAGCAGCCGCTTGGCCGCAGCGACATAGATGTTGCCTGGCCCGGTCACCAGGTCGACCGGCTCGCAGACGATCTCACCCGCGGAGTCGCTGGCGCCGTAGGCGAACATGGCCACCGCCTGTGCCCCGCCGACGGCGTAGACCTCCTGCACGCCCAGCAGGGCGCAGGCGGCCAGGATGGTGGGGTGCGGCAGTCCGCCGTGGTCGGCCTGGGGTGGGGAGGCGACGGCCAGGGACTCGACCCCGGCGATCTGGGCCGGGACGACGTTCATCACCACCGAACTGGGGTAGACCGCCAGGCCGCCGGGCACGTACAGGCCGACCCGCTCCACCGGCACCCAGCGCTCGGTGACGGTGCCACCGTGGCTGACCGAGGTGTGCACATCACGTCGACGCTGTTCGGCGTGCACGATCCGGGTGCGCCGGATGGCTTCGCCGAGGGCGGCCCGCACGTGTGGATCGAGGTCGTCCAAGGCCTGGTCCAGGGCTGCTTGGGGTACCCGCAGATGGGGAGGGCGCACGCCGTCGAACCGCTCCCCCAGGGCGAGCAGGGCCTCCTGCCCGCCGTCGCGCACCTGCTCGACGACCGGTCGGACGGCGTCGGCGGCAGCGGCCACGTCGAGTTCGGCGCGGGGGAGGCTGGCGCGCAGGGCGGACCGGTCCAGCCGGGAACCTCGCAGGTCGAGAAGGCGCATGAGGAGAGTCTACGAAAGGCGCGGGTCGGGCCCTGCGAGCGTCCTGGGCTCAGGTCTTGGCCACCTCGGGGCCGGTCGGCAGGTACGGGGTGCGGCTGAGCAGATATACCGTTACGAGGCCGGTGACGAGCATGGTCAGGGCGATGCCTGCCAGCACGACCAGTTGGAACTGCGCGGCGACCCGGGGAGAGGCGCCGGCGAAGACGGCACCGACGAAGGCCCCGGGCAGGGTGACCATGCCCGTGGAGCGGGTCTGGTCGAGGGTCGGGAGCAATGATTCACGCACCGCCTGGCGGGCGATCTCGGCGTGTGCCTGGATCGGCGTCGCCCCCAGGCTGAGCCAAGCCTCGACCTCGTCGCGACGGTTGGCGCTCTCCCGCAAGAAGTTTCGCCCGGACAACGTGGCTGCGGTCATCGCATTTCCGATCAGGATGCCAGCCACGGCCACCACCTGACGCGGCTCCAGCGGGACCAGCCGCAGGGTGAGCACCGCGCCCACTCCGACCAGCGCACCGGTCAGCACTCCGGCACAGGCCGAGGTGCGCCCGTGCCACAGGCTCTTGAGCCGGGAGGCAGAGGTCAGGGAGGCGGTGGTGAGCATCAGGACGACGAAGGCGACCACCGTCCAGCCCACCGACAGGACTCCCCGCAGCAGCACCGCGACGACGCTCAGTTGCAGGCCGGCGCGCAGCATCGCGGTCAGTGGCGTCCACCCCAGCCCCACCGCTGCGGCCCGGGCGAGACTCATCGTCACCACTGTCAGGACGAGCAGACCCAGAGCGAACCAGCCCACTTGCGAGGCCGTGCCCCAGTCAGCGCCCAGTTCCACGGGACAATCCTGGCAGGGTGCCGACCGTGGGCGCAGGGGTGGTGTCCGTGGCCATTGACGGACCGGGCCTGGATGTTTGAGCCCGCGAAACGGGCGATGCGTCGAATCGGCCTCTGGCCAAGACCGCCCGTAGGCTGGGCGAATGGCCGGTACGCCTGCGGTGGCAGCTCTGGAGAAGGCGAAGATCGATCATCGGGTCTGCACCTATGAACACGATCCCGGAGCCGCCGGGGCACTGGGAGGTTACGGGCTCGAAGCTGCCCATGCACTGGGCGTCGATGCCTCCACCGTATTCAAAACCCTTGTTGTGCAGGTCGAATCTTCGCTGGTGGTAGCGATCTGCCCGGTCACCGGGAAACTGGACCTCAAGGCTGTCGCCCAGGCGGTGGGAGCGAAGAAGGCGAGCATGGCCGACCCTGCGGCAGCCCAGAAGGCCACCGGCTACGTGGTCGGGGGGATCAGCCCGCTGGGCCAGCGCAAGCGGCTGCGCACGGTGCTCGACGCGACCGCGATGGACCACCCGCAGATCCTCGTCAGCGCCGGCCGCCGCGGCATGGACGTGGCCTTGGCCCCGTCAGATCTGGTGCGGTTGACCTCGGCAGTGGTGGCTCCGATCGCAGCAGCGCACTGACCGTCCCCCGATGCGCCGTGGGCTTCCCGCAGAGTCCGGCAAGGTCCGGCGGACTGGCCGCCTGTCCAGTGAACACTTATGCGTCGCTGCGACGCATTTCGGTACACCAGCGCGAGGCCACCTGGTCGAGGGTGGCTCAACTGGCCGGCGGAAGGTGCTCCGGTCCGGGGCGGGGCGTCGATTTCAGCGTGGACACCAGATGCAGTTCCTGACGGAGCACCGTGATGAGCTCGATGAGCCGCTCGTCTGTGTCGTCGATCGCCAGCAGGCCGGCCGCTACCACCGGGTCGAGTGGTGCGGCGAGCATGAGAGCGAAGGAGACGGCGTCCGGGCCCTCAGGGAGCATCGGGACGGGGCGTCCGAGGGCCTGCAGCAGCAGCCGCAACTCATCGGTGGCCCGGTGTGCCAGGGCGATGGACCGGGTTGTCGCCTCGTCCGCGGGAACTCGACTGTCCGGCAGGATGGTGATGTCCGCACGCAGGTAACCGCCTGGCCCTGGCTGGTACGCCCCCAAACGAAAGCGCCGCGTCCCGACCGCGGTCAGGGCGGCGGTGCCGTCCGTTCGAGTCTGCAGGGAGCGGATCTTGGCCAGCGTGCCGACGGGGGCCAACTGAACGGCTGCACCGTCGCCCACTTCGTGCCCAACGGTGATGGCCACCACCGCGAAGTGTCGCTGTTCGGGAGGGAACTCGGACAGGTCCGCCAGCAGTCGCCGGTAACGGGGTTCGAAGATCGTCAGGCGCAGGACTTGACCCGGTACGAGCATCGTGCCCAGGGGGAAGAGCCCGACGGAGGTCACCCGAGCAGATTAGCCGCAGCCGATTCGTGCTGTTGGTGGGCGTGGCGTCGGGCCGGCTCTCGGACAGAGAGGCACGTCTCGGCAGACGAAACACGCCGCCGCCCCACGACCGGGTTTGGCCGGCGAGCAGATGATCCAGGCGCAGTTTGGGTGCCGAGCACCGGCCCTACCCACCATCGCAGCCCACACCGCGCAACCCCGTCACACCCGAAGGATGAGAAATCCTCAGACACCACGCATAAGGACGTGGCCGCGTTGCGGCGTATCCAGGCCCTGCCGGCGGCCCGCTGCGACGCCCACCCTGCTCAGGAGAAAGCCAACGGACCGCTAGCAGACAGTGCCAGCGAGCGTCGCTCATGGCAGCACCCGGATTCCGTCCATCGTCCGGTTCAGCAGGGACAGATCATCCGCGTAGCGAGCCGGGCCGATCCCGTCCAACTTCTCCAAACGCATCATCTTGTCCGCCACCGAGGTCGGCACCCTCGTCGTAACGACCGCCCCCTGGCCGCCGTCGAGCGCGTTCCCCACTGTTGAGCGTGCTCGGCCGATTCGGCGAACCACTTGCCCTCCATCGATCCTCCGCCGGGCCTGAAGATGCCTGACTTCTGAATATCAGCCAACTCCCCTGCGAAACGTGCCGGAACTAGTCGACACCCTCGCCTCCCGCCTCTGCGGCAACACCGGTAGCCACCACGATCTGACGCTGATACAGCCCTGGACCTGGGTGCTGACCAGCGGAAACGTGCTGCGGCGGCTCGACGAGAACCTAACCGGCGACGTTGAACTCTGCGACGCGAGTTTCAGCCCCGAACGCCGCGGACGCGGACGCGGTTGTGCCGAGCGGGATCGCCGCCAAGACGGCGACCATGGCGGCTGGGGAAGTAAGCAGCCAGCGACGCATCCCGGTCTGCTGGCTGCGGCTGGTCACGGGTCCATTCTCCCAGCCCGCCGGGCCGATGCAACTTTCCGCATTCTCGGGCGACCGACTCTCTCACCCTCCACGCCCAAGCCAGGACGCAAGAATCTCCTGCTCTTGCTGACCGATCGGGTCCTCAGGGCACAGGCGACCCAACTCCCTGAAGAACTCCGCGCCGGCGACCGCGAGCGACTCGAACAGTTCGCCATCAGGGGCGACCGCAGATCGATTGATCGCTGCGCCGTCTGTCACGCGAATGAGAGTGTGGTCCGCCCAAGCGCGTTCGGCGGTGATCGAGATCGGCTGGTCCGGGAAGCCTCGCTTGCCTGAGCCTGTGCTTCGACAGTCTGCAAACGCATGCACCATAAGAGGCCATAGCCAGTTCACGTCGTCCCATAGATCAAGTCCGAACAACTCGACACCATCAACGGTGAAACTCACTGCCCCCGGGATGTACATGCAGTCTCCGGGGTGTGCCGCGACGTCCCCGATCTCGAGGAACGAGCCATCGTCGTTGCGGACAAAGCTCCTGATCTGCACTCTGGTCATGGCAGGGTACCCGGGTAGAACTGTCCGATGCGTCCGCGAGAGACACCAAGCACGTAGTTGACGCCGTTGACGCTGCCCTGGACTTGCCCCGTCCCTGCGCCAATCCTAATCAGCTCTGACCTGTTCCCCCGGGCGACTACTCCGATGGCGCTCTCAACGTCGGCGATCGACATCGACTCGTCGAAGAAGGTCTGCGAGGCCTTGGCGGAACCATCCCAGTAGCTCGGGTGATGACGTTGAAGGATGTGACTCATTCCTGACTTGTCGAGCTGGAACTGCGCGTTGCCGAACTGGAACCTGGAGCTGCTCCAGCCGCGCAACGCCGTCAGGCAGGTGTTGTGGACGAGGATGGCGTGGTCGCCGACGTGGTAGGTGTGGATGCCCTGGACGGCGAGGTTGTACGCGAGGCCGTCGTGGGTGGTGGCGAGCCGAAGGCCGACGACGGTGATGGTGCGGCCGTCCGCGCCGAGGACTCGCTCGCCGCCCGAGAGTTCGTCGGCTCGTTCGAAGCGCCGGTCATCGACCGACCAGTAGGGGTGGTCCTCGGTGGTCGTCAGGACCGTCCCGTCGGCAAGCTCAAGGTCGGTCAGCCAGTCGTCGTGGACGAAGACGTGCTCGACCTTCGTGGGCTTCTGTTCGCCGGTCTCAGGATCGGTCGCGAGGACCTTGTCGCCGACCTTGATCTGATCGATGGGCTTCTTGGTCCCGTCGGCCATGAGGACGAGGGTCGAACCGGAGAAGGAGCATGCCTTGGCTGCGGTTTTTGCGGCAACATTGCTTGAGCCAACGGAAGCAAGCTCCTGCCCGTGGCGCCGGATTCGCTCGCCGGTCGTAGTCCCATCTCGTGCATCCGGGAGCTTGGCGGTGGGGCGGTGGGCGGTGAGCGCCCCGGTCGCAGCAGTCTTCGGGCGCATCGAATCACCGCGCGACTCTCGGTCGACGCCGTCGTAGGCGTCGGCGTGGCCGTAGGCGTAGGCCGGCCACCCGCGCTCGGATTCGTAATCGGCGGGTGCAACGGCAATCGTAGGTGCGCAGTAGGTGCACATGGCGCCAGAGGCGGCCGCTGGCAACAAAGCAGTGGCGGGAGTAGCCATGCTGAGCCAAGACGTCAGCACCGCGATGAGCGTTACGAGCACCCCGCGGACAAGGACGGCGAGTCCCACTCTCACGGCGGGTCATCCTCCATCGTGAGCACTTCGAGCGCCTCAGCGATCAACCCTCTCAGCTCTGGGGCATCGACGTATGGCGGCCCGCTGCCCGGCGCGTAGAGCGCGAGTCCCTCTTGCAGTGATGACGTCCGCTCGTCGTCGAGGTATTCGTCGAGGAGAACGGCCTCAAGTTCTTGCGCGGCCATGGAGGACTCGTCGCCGTCCATGACCCGGGAGGCGGCCGCGAGGAGCCGGACTGAGACCGTCATCGCACCATCACCGTCACGATGTGTTGACGCCCGGTGCCGCTGACGACCACGAAGTCCTTACCCTGCATCACCTTGACCGTGTCGCGAACGGGGTCGTACTTGATGCCGGTGGGGTTGTTCAGGATGTCGTCGACGCGGGCCAGCGTTGTAGGTGGTCTGCCCGGCCCCCCAAGCGCGATCCGCTCCGCGGCGTGCGCGCTGATCGTTCGGCCGCCGGGAGTTACCGCATAGCCCTCTCGGACCTGACCGAGCAGGTTCCTCGATGCGGCCATCGGGTCGTACTTGACCAGCGCACCAGCCTCATCCACGCCTTTTGCGGCAACACCGACTGGCGACGCTCGGAGAGGAGCGGCTGTCGCCGCGGCCCAAGATGACCGCATTAGGCGATGTCGAGAATCCGCTGCGGTGCTCGCGCGAGCATACTGCGACGAGCCGTCGTACACAGGGGTTGACGCCTCGTACGTGGTGACCGGCAACGGGGGCCCGACGGTCGCGGCCGTAGCCATGGTTGGGGCAAGGACCGCAATCAGCATGGCGACGACGAAGGCGCATCCGACGACGAGCCTCTCAGTCAGGCGCGGCCACGCTACGCGCATTCGTGGAGTTCCTCGATGACGTATCCATCGCCCACGACGCGGCCCGCGTACCACAGACGAAACCGGCTGCCAGCTGTCGCATAGATGCGGCCCAGGTCCGACCAGAAGGACAGCGTCGCCGGGCCTACCCAGCCCGGCTGAACTGCCGTCTGGCCCACGTCCAACAGTGCCCCTAGTTGTTGATCTGCCTCAGAAGCACCCGGTTCTTGGTCGAGTGTGGCGAACAGCAGAATGAGCGACGGCGTGGGGTTGATCATCGCGGCCTGAAGTCCGCCCATGTCCGAGGACGCGAACGTGACGTGAGCCGAGACTTTGTAGGTCACCATCAGCCCACCGGTCCGACACAGGTCACATTGCAGATCGAGGGTATGTCCGGAGACCGTACGAACCAGCCTGGACCCTCAGTCCCCGCGTTGACAGGTTCAGCACGATCGATCACTGACCGGGGCGCTTGACCCCTAGTAAGTGTCTGTTGCCCGCCCCAACCTTGCTTGGTGTACATCTGGCCGAGGTTCTCCGCCTGCTTGCGAGTCGGGAAGAAGTACTTGCCCTCGCCGCCCAGTTGTACTTGGTACGACCCGGTCTTGCCGACCTGTGCGGCCTCGTCTGGTCCGACCACTCGCCATACGTCCACCAGGTCGTCGCCGCCCTTTGCGGCAACACCGCGACCCACCGTTGTTTCGTCCTGCGGAGGCGCGTGACCCCACCGTTGACCTGCGGTGATGCACTCATGCGGTCCGACGACAACCACCGTGGCGGGGGTTGAGGCCCCGACGCGAGTTTCGAGCTCAGGCAGGGTCGCGGCGGACGCGGTTCCGGCGCCGAGCAGCACCGCGACAGCAGCGGCTATGGCGGCTAGAAGAAATCGCCACCACCCTACGCTCGACGAGCCTGTCATCGGGTTGCTCATCACATTGCCATCAGTCGGTCACGATCGTGTAGTCCGGGACTGCAGGATCCCCGTTCGAAACAGCCTGAGCCCAATCAGGTAACAACGCCCGAGCTGGCGCCAAACCGTGCCGGCACGTGGAGCACCACAGAGCCGGCATGACTGGAGTCGAGTCGCCGACGGTGCCCACCGCAAGAAACTTGAGCGTGAGATCCACGGCACCGCAATGCGGGCAGGACATCCCCTCGGTGGCACCGCGAGAGGCGAAGGCGACCTCATACGCATCGAACCATCGCTCGTACTCGCTTGGAGCCGGTGCATGATCGCTCATCGTGATGCCCACCAGGAGTTCTCGGGGGAAACGGCCGCGTCCTGGGCTCAGTATCGCGGCTGCATGCCGCCCCCGTCTGGTTGGACACGGGCCTCACCACCGGGGTCGGTTGGTGGTCTTCTCGCGGCGTGACAGGGCCTCCACCAGGTCCCGCACGGCCGCGGTGAGGGTGGGCAGGTCGCGGTCATACACGCGGCCCGAGTCGAGGCGTCAGGTGAGGTCAGTCAGGACGTCGACGAACTCGGGGACGGTGCCCGGCCGCGACGCCACGGGGACTTCCGTGGTGTGGTGCTGGATGACGGTGACGGTCTTCACGGTCTCGACCTGACGGTCGACGACCTGTACTGGGGACCGGCCGGAGGCGGCTGCTCGGGCTTGTTCCCAGGCCCGGTGCCGACACGCCGGGGTGCACCATTTCGGGACCCGGCCGCGGGCCGGCACCGGCACCTGAGTGCCGCACCAGCCGCACTCGACCGTCTGCCCGGGGGCGCGGGGAGCGGCCCGTTTCCGACCTGCCGGCGGCTCTTCTTTAGCTGCGTGTGGCTGCTCGCCCACGTCCACCCTCCCGGTTGGAACCTGCTCGCTTCTTGTCGTCACAACGATAGGCATACGTCCGGGAGTGCAAGACGTGTGGCAATATCGTCAGTGACACGTTTTTCGTGCGTGAGCCGCGACGAGAGGAGGGTCGAGGATGAGTACGCGTCGGGTGGCTGGTCAGGTCCTGTCGTGCGGCTTGATCGATGCGGATTCCGTTTCCCTCGTTCGCCGGGTCCGTCCACCTCGTTCCGACACCCTTCTTGTTCGCGAGGCCGGCGCCCCATGACTTCGGCACCTTGGCGGCCCCTTGCTCAAGGGTCGTTAGTGTCTTTGCGGCAACGAATCAGGCATCTGGAGCCCCTGAAGGGCAGGCATCCTTCCGCAGGTAGATGGGTCGCCGCCCTGGAGACGGCCACGGTTGGCTCAAGCCCTCATGACACTGTGCTGAGACAGCGACCTGCCCATCGAGGAGAACGTCTAGCTCGAAGCATGCCTCCTGAGCATCTGCACGCACCTCATCGGTTACCTTCACAGATTCGAAGTGGAGAACCACGCCATCGCGAGAGATCTCAGCAGATAGGGCCAGCACATCCCCTGCTACCAGTCCCAGCAGGGCCTGTACTACCTGCACTACAACGTAGTTCTCCCATGCGAGGGCAGGCTGCACGAACGGCGGACTCACGGCGTCCATGACGGGCTCCCGGGAACAACACTCACCTTGCTTGGCCCCTTGATGAAGAAGATGTTCGTGGGTTGGTCCAGATAACCCTTGGCGATGTTGTTGTTGAAGCCAGTAACTGAGGGGACTCTCACCACAATGTTCCCAGAGCGAGTGGTGCCAAGGACGGCAGCGCTTCCGTCATAGAAGGCGTTCAGCACCGCCTGGGCGTCGTCGATGGAGTTCAAGTAGCCGCCTCCGTTCGAAGCGCCAACCAGATGTCGTGACTGGCGAGCAGCGTTGATAGAGGTCCCCATCGACGATCGGTCGACGGTAGTTCCGCCGCTATCCGCTATGAAACGGGCCGGCGCGCCTTCTGCGGCAATACTAAAGCGAGGAACATGGCTCAGCACTCCCTGGAGAGCTTCGATGGCCAAGCCGGTCCTGGCGACGCGGTTGTTGAACTGAGCAGAGCGTGCTCCGTGGTCGTAGGTAGTGCAAGCCACAACTGGCGCGATGGGTGACAGCGTGGCGGGTCCGCGGGACCCCGAGGCGACCTCGACCGCGCCCACACCGACACAGGCAGTGGGCGGGCCACGCTCGGCGATGCCGCTGGTCAGCGCCGTCGAGTAGAAATGCGCATCGTAGGTATAGGCGACAACCACCGACGTCATGCGAGGCGAAGCAACAGCAGACTGGACGACCCCCAGGCATGCAGTGAGAAGAGCAACGAAGAACACGACGAGGCGCCGAACCAAGATGTCCCCGCGCGATTCAGGCAGACCCGCCAACCATCTGTTCATCAGCCGAAATCGCCAGGTTGTGTTGTATCTGTTGAACCTCGGCAGAAACACTCCAAGATCCGCTCGACAGTGGACGCGACCGCATCCGGTGGTTCACCAAAGTGCGCTCCTGTGCCGACTCCGATGACAGCGCTTGAACGCTTAAGTCCGTCGGCGGCCGTGACCCAATACCGATCGCTCAAGCCGACATACAGGTAACTCGCTTCCCCGCGGTCGGCGACGCCAGGGGTGAAGTGACAGAACCAAAGGTGAAGCCATTCATCCGCAGATTGGGGGGAGAGTGCGTCACGGAGCAGCAGCACTCCCATCGAGGTGGACACGAGAGCGGCCCAATGAGGAGGTGTGTCCCCAGGGAATACCGGCGACCATTCACCCGCCGGGGACGTAGCCATGCCACCACTCCGTTCCCTCAAACTCGCGATGCTGACGGAATACGACCTTGAGTCCCGTTTCGGGCTCCACTCCTTCGCGCAGCCTGGGGCCTACTTGAACTGAGCACTCGAGCCTAGCTTGACAGTCTCCGCGAGGCGCTCGACTGATCTCGCCCCGTGGCCCCGGGCGAGACACTGGACCGTGCTTGGGGTTTGCCTCGTAGATCAGCGTGGGTCCGCAGGCATTGTGAACGATGACCTCGTTGTCACCGACGTGGTAGGTGTGGATACCTTCCACGCTCAGGTTGTACGCCCGTCCTTCGTGCGTTGTCGCAAGCTGGAGGCCGGATACCTCGACCGTGCGCCCGTCGGTACCGAGCACCCGCTCGCTGGCGGCGAGTTCGTCGGCGCGTTCGAAGCGTCGATCGTCGACGGACCAATAGGGGTGGTCCTCGGTGGTGGTCAGGACGGTCCCGTCGACCAGCTGCAGGTCGGTCAGGGCATCGTCGTGGACGAAGACTTGCTGAACCTTCTTGGCGGCCTGTTCGCCGGTCTCAGGGTCGGTGGCGAGCACCTCATCGCCAACTTGGACCTGGTCGATGGGCTTCTTCGACCCATCAGCCATGAGCACAAGCGTGGCCCCGGAGAACGAGCACGCCTTTGCCGCGGACTCCGCGACGTCATCCAGCAAACGGGTGCCGCCGTTTGCGGCGGTGTTGGTGGTGGCTGGTCGGGGTTTGGGTCGTAGGGTGCGGGTGATGGTGCTGCCGTCCTAAAGGCCGCCGCGGATACCGCCCGCCCGAGATGTCCCAGCATCCCGGCGAAGATCCACCGCCACCTGCTGCGCAAGACCAAGGCCATGGACCTCTACCAGCACGGCATCCCACTACCGATCATCATGCGACTACTCGGCCACGAGAACACCTCCACCACCACCGCGTTCTACGCGTTCGCGACCCTCGACATGACGCGAGCCGCGGTCAACGCCGCTACCCCCGCCGTCACCACCGCACCCGCGCCACCACTGACCCAGGAGGCCCTCCACGCGCTCTACGACCTCAAGTAGCACCCATCGTTAAGCCGAGGAAATCGACCAGACTCCTTCAGGCACAGGCCCACTCCCAAGTCCTCGGCTTAACGCAAACCTCGGCATAATCGCTGGTCGAACCCGAGGCTGGCGTACACCCCGGCCAATGCCTCGAACAACAGCCCCGACGACGTCTTCAGCACCCGCGACCGCGCCACCATCGTCCGAGCCGGCGCAGGTGTCGCCGGGTCCGCGAACAATCCCCGCGGCCCAGATGGGGCAACCATCACCGCCTTCGCCGCCATCGGCGTCAGCCCCAGGTCCAGCACCCCTTGCCCATCATCCGCCAGCAGGCGCCGCGCCTCCTCCATCAGCACACCCAGGTCGGCGTCGTCGCGCGCCGAGCCGACATGCCTCACGATCCGGCGCCGGCCCCCTACAGACTCGGCGATCTGCACAGCTGTGGCACCCGAGGCAGTCCGCACCCGCCGAACCCACGCCACCGCGTGATCCTACCCACCATTTAGTGCCTTAGCCACACACCAAGAAGCCGCATCCCCGCAGGTCAGCGCAATCCGCCCCCCACCGGATCTGCGCACGTGACCCAACTCAGGAGTCCTACCATGTCGCTTGCCCCTTTCTTCAAGAGCTTGCCCTGGAAGTCTCGGACATAGACCGTAGTTACCATCGCCGCCTATCTCGGAAGCCCCGGATGCATAGTTATCACACCGCCGTAGCGGTCACTGATCACCGAGTATGTAGACGTGGGCAGGCTGGTTTCAATGTCGATCCCGATGGGACGTCCCGCATCACACACACGGAGACAGTTTCCATTCCTATGAACCACGGCGGGGACGCCGCTGGCGTCGTCTGCGAGTTGGAAAAGGTCCGTTTAATCGTAGAAGTATGACTTTGACGGGTCGCGCAACTCGCCAGACACCGTGTGCTTCGACCGGACGTAGGCCTAGACGGTGGCGAGTCACCTGCCCCGCGATCATGCGCGGAGCCGCTCGAACAATTGGGCGTCAATGTCGGCAAGGTCCGCGGGAGGCACGGTGGGAGCCCGCCAAGCGTGGTGCTCCATCCAGGCGAGAAACTCCTCGTCCAACCCTACGCCGTAGTGCTCGACGTACTCCGCTGCGTCGACGCGCCAGTAGTAGGTGCCGTCCGTCTGGATCCCGGAGCCGCCAGGCACTCCAAAGGCGTCCCCGACAACGTCCGTGGTGTACTCCATCAACGCGAGCACGAGAGTGCCTGACCGAAGGTAAGCGGCCACGGAGTGACGGGCAGCTTCAACCAGGGTGGGCTGGGCGAGAAGTACCGCCCGATCGAGAACGAAGCCCGCTCGATTCCTGGGACCAAACACGCCCAGCGGCTGCACCGCCATCACCCCAAGCTCCGGAGGAGACCGCTGGCTGGACTCAGGTCGACCAAACCTGGAAGCGCGTTCACGGGTACTCCCATGATGGCTGACAGCTCTTGCGCTGCACCGCAAGCACCGTGGCACGTCACGAGGTTAATAGGCCCCCGCCGTGTGGGGGGTCTCGAGGATAGCGTCCGCGATCTGCTGCGGATGAGTGATGTTGCCGTTCACCCGGAAGTTCCCCGCAGTGTCGCCATGGACAATCACGTCATGGCCGGGAGCGCCCCTAGACCTGGCAAAGTTCTGCAACGTGTTCGCATCGTCACCAATCGCAGTCGCGGTCGGACTGTGACTTACTTTGGCACCACTCGCAAGGAAGCTGTCCATGTGCGCCGCACCTTTTGCGGCAACACCGGTAGCCACCACAGTCTTGGTCTGCGGAGCCGCTTCTCCTAGCAGCCCTCCACCAGCCGCTGCACGCTCACCTCGGCCTTCAACCGGGCCAGTTCGGCATCAGGGATGCGTGCCACGCCCACCTCCTGAGATTTCTTGCCGTGCAGATCCTGCAAACTTTCCATGTCACTATTGCATAGTCGGCATGGCTAGCAGGAACAACCACGCAAGCGAGGTGGCCTCGATGGGCTCAGAATGGCTCCGTCAGCACGAACAAGGAGACCCGGTCATGTCGCTTCGTCAACGCGTCCTGGAGCTGCGCAAGGAGCACGGCTGGTCCCAGGCAGAGCTCGCGGCGAAGATCGGCGGCGACGCCGCCCAGATCAGCCGCTATGAGAACGGCCGCATCACACCCAGCGCCGACGTCATCGTCCGGCTCTCCGAGGTCTTCGACGTCACCACCGACTACCTCCTCCTCGACGACGCCCCCAAACGGCCCCAACGCACCCCCGACGAAGCCGCCCTCGGCAACCGCATCACCGCCGTCTCCGAACTCGGCGAAGACGACCTCGCCCTCGTCACCAGCTTCATCGACGCCCTCGTCACCAAAACCAGGTTGAAGGTCCTCGCCGGCGGAAGCTAGGACGCCCGGCGCGTTACAACTCCTCGATCGGCGCGAGCTCGAACCGGTGGGTCTCGGTTCGAACGAGCTCCTCGATGACCGCGACCAACGACGGCAGGCTCGGCTCATCGAGGATCAACAGGTCGGCGACCCGGAAGTAAGCGCCACCGAGGCATTCTCCGGTGTCACGGTAGCGAAGCATCAGCCGCTGGATCTCAGGAACCGTGAGCACGGTGGCTGACCAGCGCGCACCGTAAGCATCGATGAGTTCGACGTCGGCGTTTGCGACCGAGCCGTCATCTTCTAGCCCACGGACGAGCAGCTTGAAGCCCTCTGCGACATCAATCTCACGGTCCATAGAGACCCATCAAATGGTTGATCACCGAGGACTCGTTGGCCTTGCTGGCCTTGCCGACGATCTGGATTCCACCGTCTGCGTTCCGGAAGAACAGTCGAGCCCCACCACGGCTGCGTGCATACGAGATGTCGGTGCCGCTCAACACCTTGGTCCCGATACCCGGATTCATGTTGCCCGCCGACAACTGCGCAAACAGACCATCCATCTCTCGCTGGACCTGCGAGTTCTTCCCCGCGCTCTGCGCAGCCTTGACCAAGAACGGGTCATTCCCGATCACCGATGACATGCAGCCGGCGTTGTGGACCAGGACGGCGTCATCTCCGACGTGGTACGTGTGCAACCCGTCGACGGTGAGGTTGTAGGCCAGGCCCATACGGGCAGTGGCGGGATCGAGCCCGTCGACCGCGATCAGGCTGCCGTCGGCGCTGCGCACCCGTTCGCCCTTCGCGAGGTGGTCGGTGCGTTCGAACTGCTGGTCGTCGACAGACCAGAACGGGTGGTCCTCGGTGGTCCTCAGGACGGTCCCGTCGTCAAGCTTGAGGTCGGTGAGCTCGTCATCGTGAACCCAGACCGCCAGCACGCTCTTGGCGGCTTGTTCACCGCTCTCAGGATCAGTGGCGACGACCTTGTCGCCGACCTTGATGTCCTCGATGGGCTTCTTGGTCCCATCGGCCATGAGGACCAGGGTGGCCCCGGAGAAGCTCTTCAGACCGCAGACGTTGGCTGCTGTCTTTGCGGCAACGACAAATCGAGCAGGCGCAGTCGAAGCCCCGTGGCTTACCTGAACTTCCTCCTGGGTTGCACCCGTAGCCTGCGCGGGCTGCGCGAACCCGGTCGGCTGGTCGTAGGTGGTGATCGACGCGGTTGCGGCGGTACTTGGGTGCGCCGAAGTGCCACCGAGCCCACGGCCGATGGCAGCGAGGAAGATGGCGCGGTCGTCCGCCCCCGGTGGCCCGCGCTCAGTGGTGATGTCCGCCGGATCCGCGGCGCCGCCATGGTCGCCGTAGCCGTAGGCGTAGGCAACGACGGTTGACGGATGAGCGGCCACCTGTGCGGGTTGCACGAGGCCCAGCCAGGCCGCGAGGGCAGCCACCACAACCGCGATGACCCGTTGCATCATGCCTCGCCATCTGTAAGTGCGAAGTCACCAAGGTTCGGCGGCATGAAATCGTCATCAATGAGCTCAACGGTGTACTCGGAGATCGCTTCGATTAGGTCCCTCGGAACACGAACCTCCGAGTTGACGATCGCCCAAGCCAAGGAGCAGAGGCCTTCGGCTGGCTCTCCGTGATCGATGAGACGTTGAACCTCCTCTAGTCGGTCAGCCGGAACGTACTCGGCAGCACGCCAAGCAGTAGCGCGAACCCGGCCGAGGTATTCGTCCGGCGTCATCGTGGGTTCCTCGGCAGGTTCGTCGGGTAACCGGTCCAGATCTGATCGTTTCGGATGAGGACTTCGATGTCGACGCCGCCGCGGGTGCCGTTGACGAAGAAGTCGCCTGTCCGGTTGCCGGACCGCCAGACAAGCGACGGATCGGTCGCGACATCCGAGATCTCGTGCATGATCCTGTCGTCGGACCAACCAGGCGGGAACTCTGACTTCCCTAGGAACCCAGTACCCGGCCGGTGCCCACCCCCAAAGGTGCCGTTCGGTCGCACCTCACCATCGAGGATATGGCTACGGCGACTGGGTGAAGCCAGGTCAACGAAATCGTCTGCTGTCTTTGCGGCAACACGGCATCGCTCATCGACGGCACGCTTCGCATGTTCGTGGACGATGGGCCGCTCAACAGGCTGACTCCCACGCGCAATCTGCACGGAGCGTCGGGTGTCGTCGTAGTTGCAGGACGTCCGCCCTCCCATGCCTTCCGGGCATGCTAGAGCGCCGAGCGGCCGGGGACCGTCGGCGTTGTAGACAGTGAGGTTGACGTTCTCCGCGGGCGGACCGCGCTCCGTGATGGCATAGGTCGACGACACAGTGGGGTGATGGCCGTCGTAGGTGTAGACGTGCACCAATGCGTCGGCCTGCGCCGTGGGCGTTGCGACCGTGAGCGCGGCGAATACCGCCACAAGCAACGCGCGCAGTGCAGCTCGAATCGGCATCATGGGTCCTCGCCCTGAAGAACTTCGAGCAGAGCGTCGAGCCGGAATGTCACGGCCGGCAGCTGCTCGTCGAGAAGCCGGGTGAACCGGATCTCCTCGATATCCGCCTCGGCCAGCCGTACGAGTTCGGCCGCCCCGCTGCCGTCATTCTCAAGCAGCCCCGCGGTGCTCTGGAGCACAGCTTGGACGTCATCCATCTCGATGTCACCGGACGCGAAAGCCGCAGCAGACGTACGAACTCTGTCAAGGACGGTCCGGTTGTAGGCACTCGGGTTCATCGCGTGATCACCGTGATGACGATGTTGTTTCGGTGATGACCTGCACCGTGCCGCTTGTGTAGGACAACCGGGGCTCCTCGTTCGGACCCTTGACTGGACTCCCCTTCGTACTTCCTAGAACGTCCTCGATGTAGTTGGGCGAGATGCTTCGACCGGGGCCAGGCGCTCCTGCCGGCGCACCAAGGCCGCTCGGTTGCATGCGGTCTACCGCGTGCCGCGTGTAGAGCCGATCGCCTACCTGGGCGTACTCACGCCCGCCTTGAGTGACCTTGGGGTAGTTCTGCCAAGACGTCATGGAATCTTGCCAGCGCTGTTTGCGGCAACACCGGTAGCCACCACCATCCCGGCCTGCGGAGGGGCGTTCCCCCACCGTTGACCTGCGGAAACACTCTCGTGGACCCCGACGACACGCGCCGCGGCGACCGTTGAGGCCCCGACGCGAGTTTCGAGTTCAGGCGGGGTGGTGGCGGACGCTGTTGTGGCGCCGATCAGCACCGCGAGGACAGCGGCTAGGGCGGCTAGGAGAACCCGCCACCACCCCACTGCGCTCGTCGGCTGCCGGTTGGTCACCAGCCCAGTATCACGGCTGTATGCCGCCCCTGTCCTGCTCGACATGAGCTTCACCACGAGGGTCGGGTCGCGGTCTTCTCCCGAAGGCGCGAGGGCCTCGACAACCCCCGAGCTGCGGCGGCGAGGGTGGGCAGGTCCCGGGCAGGTCCCCGCCAAGCCAGCTGAGCCAGGTCCTCCACTACGGGCCGCGGACCGCCTCTAGAGCCTGCAACGTCTCGTTGAATCGCGTTCGCCGCACGGGATCGCCGTCGAAGTACGCCTCCCAGAATCCGGGCTCCAGGAAAGGCAGAGGCGCAAGGGTGACCGCACCCTCGCCGACCTCGCAGCCCCACTGTCCCGAGAGTTCCGGACCCTCGGAAACGAACATGATGGACGGCCAAATACTCGGGGCTCCGGACTCATCCACGATTCTCAACGTGGCCGGACCGGCAGCGGGTGCGTAAATCTCCACCACCTCGTACAAGCTGCCAATCCGGACCCATGCGCTCGTCGATTCCCTCTCGAGCGTGGCGGGATTAATGATCGACACGCACCGAACCTTCATCGTGGCATTCCGTTGAAGACGATCTTGTAGTCCACCGAGTAGTTGGCCGCGCCGGTCACCGGGTTGTAGTAGAAGTGTGCTTGGAAGGGCCCGGACGGGCTCTGGAACGTCTGCGTCGTGTACTTCCCCCAATCGGCAATGTTGCTGCCGTCCGCGGTCAGAGCCTTGACCACGTCAGGATTGCCCAGACGTGACCCGTCGATAATCCGGCTCGAGCCCTGAATCACCTCAGTCCGCAGACCGCCAGATGCCGTGAACGCGGATTCCGCAGACTCACGAGCCAACTGCTGAGCGAGCCGCACCCCGTTGGCCGCGTTGCTCGCTCCGGCTGCGCCGTTTGCGGCGGTGTTGGTGGTGGCTGGTCGGGGTTTGGGTCGTAGGGTGCGGGTGATGGTGCTGGCGCGGGTGGTCAGGCTCCCGGTCAGGCGGGTCAGTGTGGTGGCGGGGTCACGCAGGGCGGCCTGGATAACACCGCGACTGGCCCATGCCACACGCGCCAGTGACAGGCCCTCGATAACGGTCAGGCCGGTGCCGGCGATCATGCCCCCGCGACTACCCCACCGGTAGAACGTGGAGCAGTGATCAACCATGTCGGAGTCCTCACCCCACACCGCGTAGTTGATCAACCTGCGGATCTGAGCGGTCCCCCCAAAAGTCAGGGTGTCCCCGAAACCCGCGGTCCAGTCCGAGGCGTCCTGCAACCAGTCCAGACCCGTCGGATCAGCAAACTGCAACGGATTCCCCGCCGTATACCCGTACGCAGTACGCGTCTGCTCCACGACCGGGTCCACACTCATGAACTGCGCAGTGTCCGGGTCGTAATACCGGGCCCGCAAATACACCAACCCGGTATCGGGATCGGTGTACTCCCCCGCGAAACCGAACCGGGTCACCCACTCCCCCGTGGACCCGGTCACCCGCCCATACGCCTCATACGACCGGGTCCCGGCCACCACCCCCGCCGCATCGGTGACCGCCACCACCGACCCCGTGACATCGGCATGCAGATACTCCACCACCCCCGTACCCGTCTCCACCTGCCACAACGGGGTCGTGCCCTGCCCATACACGTACTCGTGCTCACCATCAGCCAACACCACCGGCACCCCGGCAACGACATCCCACACGAAGTCCTCCCGCATCCCCCCACTCGTGCGCCACGCCCGCAACCCCGCCCCGTCATACCCATACCCGGCCTCAACCCCCGGACCGCTGACCCCCCTCAACCGATTGACCTCATCGACATCAAACACCCACGACCCCGACCCCAACGGCCCCACATCCCACATCCCCGACTGCGTCTGTGTGCCAGAGATCGTGGTCGACTGCCCCACCCGGTTCCCCGCCCCATCAAAAGCAAACACCGTCTCCGCCCGCGACTGCCCACCCATCCCACGGACCGCCCCCGACACCTGACCCCACCCGTCATAGGTCAACACCGACCCACCCACGGTGGACACCCGACCCGCCTCATCAAACCCCACATCCACCGCACTCGACCCACCCCCCGACGCCGTGAGGCTCACCTCATCCAACCGCGCCAACGCATCCCAGGAATACCCCTGCGCACCCTCACCACCCGCCCTGGACGTCAGCAACCCCCCAGCCGAGAACGACGCCACATCAGAGACCACGCTCCCAGCCCCCCGCGACGTGACCAACTCCGCAACCTGACCATCCGCGGTATACGAATACGCCGTGGACACCCCATTCGGTAGTGACACCCCACCCACCCGGCCACCGGCATCAGCGGAGAACCGAGCCGTACGCCCCACCCCATCCGACACCGTGACCAACCGACCCGCCGCGTCATACCCCCGTAGCACGTCACGACCACTGGGATACTGCACCCTCGCCACCCGACCCGCAGCGTCATACCCATACCCCACGGTGGCCGACGCCCCATTGGTGTAGGCAACCAGCCGACCCGCCGGCGAGTACGCATACGACGACACACCCGTGCCATCCCTCATCGACACCACCCGACCCGCCGCGTCATACCCATACTCCACATCGGCAGCCGAACCAGGATTGTCCACGCTCATCACGCGCCGACCCGCATCAAAACGGCGAGACACCACCCCCACCGACGTGGTACTCGACACCTGATTCCCCGCCGCATCCCACCCCATGGCCGTGGCCCGACCCACCGGATCCACCACCGAGACGACCAGCCCATCAGCGTCATACCCATACCTCGACGTGCCCGACGGATCACTCACCCACACCCGCCGATCCAGCACGTCATACCCGTACTCCAGCACCGACCCATCCGGACGCCTCACCCGCTCGACCTGACCCGACGGGGTGTACTCAGTCCGCACCACCCGCCCATCCGGATCGCTCACACTCACCACCCGATCCAGAACGTCCCACCCGGTACGACTCACCCCACCACCAGGACCCGTCACCGACACAACACGATCCGAGGAGTCGTACTCATACCGGGTGGTCTGCCCATCCGGGCCCGTCCGAGACCCCACCACGCCCGCACGCGTATACGTTTGAGACGCCGTCCGGCCCGTCGGATCCAACACCCGTACCGGGCGACCGAAGACGTCGTACCCCGTCGTCGTCGTGGCCCCCGCCGGGTCGACCACAGCCCTGACCCGAGCCGCCGCGTCGTACTCGGTGCGAGTCGTCCTCCCGTCCGGATCAGTCACACTCGTCAACCGACCCACCCCGTCATAGCCGAACCGGGTCACCCCGCCCGAAGCGTCCACAACCTCCACCGGGTTGCCATCCACGGAATAAGCAGTCGATGTCATCACGCCCGTAGGCTCACGCATCGACGTCACACGCCCGGCCGCATCCCGGCCCATCGTCGTGGTGAACGCGGCACGGTCCGCCCCCGCAACCTGCCCCCGAGGATCGATCGTGGCCATCACCCACCCCAGCACGCTCACCTGCACCGCAGCAACCCGACCCGCCGGCGACACGACCCGAACCCGGTTCCCCGCCCGGTCATAGGCGTACGTGGTGGTCTGCCCCGCCGCATCCGTCGACGTCGCCACCGTGCCATCACCGTTATACGTCGCCGACACGGTCCGCTCGCCCGGCGTCGTGGTCGACACCAGGTTCCCCGCACCGTCATAAACCATCGAGGTCACCGCCCCCGAAGCATCCGTGATCGAAGACACCTGCCCGCGAGCCGAATACGCCATCCGAGTCACCCGCCCATCCGGCAACGTCGTCGACACCAGATTGCCAGCCTGGTCGTACCCGTGAGTGGTGATCCGACCCGCCGGATCCACCACCGAGGGCACCTCCCCAGCACCGGTATAGGTGTAACTCGTCGTCAACGACCCCGAAACATCCCCCGGATCGACCAGCGTCTGAGCCTGCAACCGACCCTGTACCGCTGCGACAACGCCAAGTCCAACCCCGCAAGAACGGCGCCGACGCACGTTTCACCCCGCGTGGCCCGGGGACCGGACTCCGGCCGGCTCGGGATACAGCACCGCGCTGAGCAGCAAGCCGATGGTCACCAGGCTCGCCGTCGCCGCAGGCCACACCAGCACCAGCAGCGGCGTCGGCAACACCAGAGGCACCTGGACGTGCCCGGGATCGGCTGCGATCTGCACGGCCTCGGGAGCCGGGCCCAAGATGTAGCCGACAACGTACGTCGCGCCGGCGGCCAGCACCCCGGCCACACAATGCACGACCAGCCGCGCCAGTGGCCGATCCCGCTGTCTGGCCACCACCGGAATCCCCGCCAGCAGCCCCGCCACCAGCACGATCACCACGTACAGCGCGGCCACGCTGGCCGGTGGATAGTCCGGCACCGGGTAGCGGACCATGTCACGCACGTACTGCCCGACAGTGGTCGGTGCCAGCGCATACCACCCGACGCCGGCCAGGCCCCCGGCAAGCACGATCAACAGCACCGTCGGCGTCCAGGTCAGTACCTGCTGCCACATCGACGCCCACCCCGAGCGCGGCCGGGGCGGCATGGACGTGGGACCTTCACCAGCGCGGCTCGGCGTGGCCGACCCGCCCGCACGGTTGACCTCCCCAGAGTTCAGATCCGACAACGCCTCAGGCCAGACAACTCGGCCCGAGCAATGCCTTCAGGTCCCCGTACAAAGCCGGCGACGGCGTCACCCGCAACGTGTCGTCCAGACGCATCAGCGTGGCCTTGTCCGCCTGAGTGAGCCGCAGGTGCACCTCGGCAACGCCTGGATGAGTGATGAGCACATCCTTGAGCCGACCCACCACCGGCGGCGTGCACCGCGACGTGGGCAGGGCGATCGTCACCGGGCCCGAGCGGCCCGCGTCGGAGATGTCCGGCAACGACATCTCCGCGGCGTTGATCGCGAGCTGATCGTCGCGCCGGTTCACCCGCCCCCGGATCACGCACACCACGTCCTCACGCAGTTCATGGGCCACCGCGGTGTACGTCTGCGGGAAGAAGAGCACCTCGACGCTGCCGGCCAGGTCCTCCAACTGCGCGATCGCCCACAGGTTGCCGGCCTTGGTGGTCTTGCGGGTGACCTGCGTGATCAGCCCAGCGATGGTCACCGTCGTGCCGTCCGGACGGCCGTCACCCACCAGCGAGGCCAGCGAGGTGTCCGATGCCTGCGACAGCAGGTGCTCCACCCCGAAGAGCGGGTGATCGGAGACGTAGAGCCCCAGCATCTCCCGCTCATAGGAGAGCTTCTCCCGCTTGTCCCACTCGTAGTCCGGCACCACGGGCAGCGCAGACAAGGCCCCTGGGCCGGCGTCGTCGCCCAAGCCTCCGAAGAGCGAATCCTGCCCGGCCGCCTCGTGGCGCTTGTCGTCGACGATGGAGTCGACGTACACCTCGTGGATCGCCGCCAGACCCCGACGAGAATGCCCGAGGGAATCGAAAGCGCCTGCCTTGATGAGAGATTCGATGGTGCGCTTGTTGCACACCACCGCCGGCACCTTGCGCAGGAAGTCCTCGAAGGAGGTGAAGGCACCCTTGGCCTGGCGCGCCTGCACGATGGCCGCCACCACGTTGGCGCCGACATTGCGGATCGCCGCCATCCCGAACCGGATGTCGTTGCCGACGGCCGCGAAGGTGCCGATCGAGGAATTCACGTCCGGCGGCAGCACGGTGATCTTCATCCGGCGGCACTCGCCCAGGTACAGCGCGGACTTGTCCTTGTCGTCGGCGACGCTGGTGAGCAGCGCGGCCATGTACTCGGCCGGGTAGTTCGCCTTGAGATAGGCCGTCCAATAGGACACCAGCCCGTAGGCAGCGGTGTGCGCCTTGTTGAAGGCGTAATCGGAGAACGGGACGAGAATGTCCCACAGCGTGGTGATCGCCGCGTCGGAGTACCCGTGCGCACGCATGCCCTCACTGAAAGGCACGAACTCGGCGTCGAGCACCTCCTTCTTCTTCTTGCCCATCGCCCGCCGCAGCAGGTCCGCCTTGCCGAGCGAATACCCGGCGACCTTCTGAGCGATCTGCTGCACCTGCTCCTGGTACACGATGAGCCCGTACGTCGTGCCCAGGATCTCCGCGAGCGGCTCCTCCAGCTCGGGGTGGATCGGCACCACCTCTTGCTTGCCCGTCTTGCGGTACGCGTAGTTGGTGTGCGAATCGGCACCCATCGGGCCCGGCCGGTACAGCGCGAGCGCCGCGGAGATGTCCTCGAAGTTGTCCGGCTGCATCTGCCGCAGCAGCGTGCGCATGCCGCCACCGTCGAGCTGGAACACCCCGAGGGTGTCACCGCGGGCCAGCAGCTCGTACGCGGCCTGGTCGGTCGGGTCCTTGGACAGGGCGTCCAGGTCGAGGTCGATGCCCCGGTTGGACGTCACGTTGGCGATCGCGTCGTCGAGGATCGTCAGGTTGCGCAGCCCCAGGAAGTCCATCTTGACCAGCCCGAGGGATTCACAACTCGGGTAGTCGAACTGGGTGATGACCTGGCCGTCGGCAGCCCGGCGCATGATCGGGATGACGTCCAGCAGCGGCTCGCTGGACATGATGACCCCGGCAGCGTGCACGCCCCACTGACGCTTGAGGCCTTCCAGGCCCTGCGCGGTCTCGAAGACCTTGGCGACCTCCTCGTCCTCCTTGACGAGGGTGCGCACCTCACCCGCCTCGCCATAGCGCTTGTGGTTCGGGTCGAAGATGCCGCCCAGCGGGATGTCCTTGCCCATCACCGCCGGTGGCATCGCCTTGGTGATCCGTTCCCCCATGGAGAAGGGGTAGCCGAGTACGCGCGAGGCGTCCTTGACCGCCTGCTTGGCCTTGATCGTGCCGTAGGTGACGATCTGCGCGACCCGCTCGGAGCCGTACTTGGTCGTCACGTAGTGGATCACTTCGCCGCGCCGGCGTTCGTCGAAGTCCACATCGAAGTCGGGCATGGACGGGCGCTCGGGGTTGAGGAAGCGCTCGAAGATGAGTCCGTGCGGCACCGGGTCGAGGTCGGTGATCCGCAAGGCGTACGCGCACATCGACCCGGCCCCCGAACCACGGCCGGGGCCGACCCGGATCCCGTTGTCCTTGGCCCAGGTGATGAAGTCGGCCACGACGAGGAAGTACCCGGTGTACCCCTTGCCGGCGATCACCTCGGTCTCGTACTCGGCCTGATCCCGGGCATACTGCGGCACCCCGCCGGGGTACCGCTCGGCCAGGCCGCGCTCGACCTCCTTGACGAACCAGGAGGTCTCGGACTCCCCCGCCGGGACGGGGAACTTCGGCATGAAGCGGCCCTCGCCCTCGGTGAACGAGACCTCGCAGCGCTCGGCGATGGCCAGGGTGTTGTCGCAGGCCTCGGGCAGCTCGCGCCACAGGTGCCGCATCTCCTCCGGAGACTTGAGATAGAACTCCTCGGCGTCGAACTTGAACCGGTCCGGGTCGGCGAGCGTGGAGCCGGACTGCACACACAACAAGGCTTCGTGCGCCTTGGCGTCCTCGGCGCGGGTGTAGTGCAGGTCGTTGGTGGCCAGCAACGGCAATCCGAGCTCGGACGCCAGGCGCAGCAGATCCTTCTGGACCTTGCGCTCGATGTCGAGGCCGTGATCCATCAGCTCGCAGTAGAAGTTCTCCGCGCCGAAGATGTCCCGCAACTCCGAGGCGGCGCGCACGGCCTCGCGGTACTGGCCGAGCCGCAGCCGGGTCTGAATCTCACCCGACGGGCAACCGGTGGTGGCGATCAGCCCGGAGCCGTACTGGCTGAGCAGTTCACGGTCCAGCCGCGGGTACTTGCCGAAGGCAGCGTCCAGGCTGGCGATCGAACTCATCCGGAACAGGTTGTGCATCCCGCCGTTGTCAGCGGCCAGCAGCGTCATGTGCGTGTAGGTGCCGCGCGCGGAGACGTCGTCGCGGCCACCGTCGCCGTAGACCACCCGGGTCTTGTCGCTGCGATGCGTGCCCGGAGTGACATAGGCCTCGACGCCGATGATCGGCTTGACCCCGTGCTTGGCCGCCTTCTTCCAGAACTCATACGCCCCGAAGACGTAGCCGTGGTCGGTGGTGGCCACCGCGGGCATGCCCATCCGAGCGGCCTCGGCGAACAGGTCGTCGATACGCGCGGCACCATCGAGCATCGAATACTCGGTGTGCACGTGCAGGTGGACGAAACTGTCCGACATCGGCACCTCCTTCTCCCTCGGCGCGCAGCCACGCACCACGCATCCGGACACGGACGACCGCGTCACTTCGTTCGTCGCCGACCTGGGAAGGGGGCCGCCGGCTCGCCGAGGCGCCCGGCAACCGGGTCGTGCGGGGTGCAGTCTACGTCGAGCCCGCCGATGGCCCAGCGCAGCACGCCGACCGCTCACCAGGTGACCCCGATCCCCCGGACATGCCCAGCGCCGGACGGGTCAGCCGACAAGCCCTTTCGACGCTCGCCCTGCTGGCGGGCGGGGCGAGCAATGCCCCGGACCGGGTCAGGCCGGCTCGCGGTCGGCGCTCCCGCTGATCGCGGCGGCCACCTCGACGGTCGGGGGCCTGGCTTGCAGGGCATCGTCCACCCAGCCGACCAGGGAGTCCGGATCCATGCCGGCGCCCCAGCAGTCGTGGGCGCCCTTGGGATCGAACCACAGGGCTGCCTGCCCGCCGAGCCCGCGGTAGGTGAGCACCCATTTGAGGCCCTGGCGCGGGTTGACCCGGACGTCGTTGGCCGAGACGATCACCAGCGCCCTGGCGGTGGGACTGCCGCAGAGGTTGTCCACCGGTGAGACGGCCTGCAAGGTCTCCAGGTCATTGGGGTTGTTCTGCGGATCGCCCCACTCGTCGCGGTCACTGGACGGGGTGGCGGTGTCCTGGCGGATCAGGCTGGTCAACGGATCGACGTATCCGTTGACGATGACGCAGGCGTCCACCAGGTCGGGGCAGGTGTTCAGGGTGGTGGCGGCCAGGAAACCACCGGCACTGGCGCCCAGCACACACAGCGCGGAGGCGGTGACCGGCCCGCTCGGTGAGCGCAACCACCGGACGGCGGCGGCAGCGTCCGCGACGGACCGGTCGCGGTTCGCCCGGCACCCGGCCAGGTGCCGGGCCTCCGCGCCCCCACCGCGGACGTGGGCAGTCGCCACCGCGAACCCGCGCCCCAGCCACCGGCCGAGGTCGCGGTCGTTGTCCAGGTCGATGTCCAGCCCGTAGGCGCCGTAGAGCATGAGCAGCACGGGCCCGCGAAAGTGGTCGCCGCCTTCGACCGGCCACCGCACGTCCAGGTCGAACTCGTAGTCGTCGTCGCCGGCGATCCGCACGATCTGCTTGCGGGTCAGGCAGGCGGCCCGGCGGATGATCTCCTCGTCGGTGTTCAGCACCGTGCCGTCCGGGCGCCAGTACCAGAGGAACGGGTCGAGCCCGCCGCAGAGTTCGGTGGCGGTCAGGCCGATCGAGGGGGTCACGCTGTTGCCGACCAGGCTGAACATGCCGGTGGACTCCTGCAACGGGGCGTGCTCTCCGGCCGAGGAGAAGCCGTCCAAGGGCACTCGCAGCAGTCGCTCGAAGCCGTCCCGGAAAACCCGGACCAACGCGCAGCCGTCGTCCGAGGTCACCTCGCGGGCCAGGCCGACGCCGGTGGCCGCCGACCAGCGCTGCAGGATGCGCCCGGACACGATCCGGCTCACCGTCAGTTCCCAGTGGGTCGCGCTGGCGCGTCCCTGTCCATCCACCGTCTCCCGGTTGATCGCCTGGGCCAGCACGGGCTCGGTGTCCAGCAGGGCCACGTCGAAGAGCGCGGGATCGTTGGACACACCGGGCACGGTGATCGGCACCGGGCTGGCCGAGCGCACATCCACCAGGTCCCAGACCCGGCGGGTACGCACTCCGTGGCTGAGCTTGATGAACCGGCGCACCGAGCAGGCCTTGACGCCGAGCCCGCCATGGGTGCTGTCGCGCAGCACCGTGGTGGTCGCCTCGGTGTCGTCGAAGGCGGGGGCCAGCACGGCGCGAGTGAGGCCGCGCTGGGTGCGGTCGGGCTGGACGTACGCCAGCCGCCCACCGTCCTCGTCGCACAGGGTGATATCCGGGTACACCCCGGTGACCAGGCTGCGTCGCACCGGGCCGGTCGGGCCGGCCTCGTACACCAGCGCCACGTAGGCCTCCCGCTCGGGGCGGCGCAGCACGTAGATCCAGCGCCGCCCGGAGCCGTCGAAGTCCGCCCGGGCGCGCACCCAGCCGTCCAGGTCGTCGGCGTCGGTCTCGTCGAAGAAGATCGGCTCGCCCAGCACGTCCTGGGCGGGGTGGGCCGGGTCGCGGATCCAGCGACCGACCAGCGTCCCCTCCCGCTGCGGCATGGCCTCGATGCCGATCCGCAGCCAGCCGTCCCGCATGGGGACGATCTGGTACTGCTGGGACTCGGGGGGCTCGTCGAGGCCGGCCCCGGGAACGGGATCGGGGACGGTCAGCGAATTGACGTCGACCCCGTGCCGGGCCAGGAGCTCCAGCAGTTCCTCACGACCGACGTCGTCGACCCAGGTCTGTGGGGCTGCCACCTCTGTCACGACCGGTCCTAGTGGGCGACCAGCGCGCGGAACAGGGCCGAACGACGCCGTACCTCGGCAGGCGGACCGGCATCCACCAGCCGTCCCCGATCCAGGACCAGGACGAGATCCGCGGTGTCGATCCCGTACCTGCCGTGCCCGGAGGCAAGGGTGGTGATGCCCGACATCGACGTGCGGATCAGTCCCATGATCTGCTCCCGGTTGACCACGTCCAGGCCCGAGGTGATCTCGTCCAGCAGAAGCATCCGCGGCTCGCCCAGCAAGGTGCGGGCGATCGCCAGGCGCTGGCGTTCACCACCGGAGAAGGCATAGGCGGACTCACCCACCGGCGCGTCCAGGCCCTCGGCGCGGGCCGAGATGGCCTGGGTCAGGCCGACTTTCTCCAGGATGTCCCAGCACCGGGCGTCGTCGATGCCGTCTCGGCCCAGGAGCAGATTGTCTCGCACGGTGCCGCTGAACAACGGGCAGGACTGTTCGATGTAACCCACCTGGGAGCGGTAGACGTCGTCCTCGCGCTGATCCAGCGGGATGCCGTCGACCAGCACCAGTCCTTGGCTCGGCACGACGAACTTCTCCATCAGGGACAACAGGGTGGATTTGCCCGAGCCTGAGGAGCCGGTGAGCGCGACCCAGGCCCCGCGGGGCACGTCGAAGGACACGTCCTGCAGCGCGAACTCGCGCCCGCCGGCCCCGGCCTGGGCGTACCGCACCGAGACGTTGCGGAAGCTCAACTGGCCGTGCACCACCTCCGGGTCGCCCTTGGGTTCGGCCTCCATGGCCTCCAAGGCAGCCAGTTCCTCGGCTGAGACCTTCAGCGCCGGAGCGGGTTTGACGACATCTCCGAGGTTGATGATGCGCTGGAGGGCACCGAGCGTCTCGGCCATCAGCATGGCCGTCTCGGCACTGCCGGCGATCGGGCCGATCATCATCATCGTGTACATGAAGAAGGCGACGAGGTGCTCCACGGACAGGCTTCCGTGGTGCACCCGCAGCACGGCGATGCAGACGATGACCAGCAGGGTGGCCTGGATGAAGATCGTCACCAGGGGGGCCATGAAGGCGTTGGCCTTGGCCGACCGGTTCGAGGCGTCCAGCAGCCGTTGGCTGGAGACCGACAGCCGCCGGATGGCGAAGGCGTCGGCGACGAAGGCGCGCAGGGTGAGCACCGAGCCCAGCGCGCGGGTGCACTCGCTGACGTACTCCCCCTGGGCCTCCTGCCGGTCGAAGGAGATCCCGGTGAGCCGCTTGGACGCCAGCATGATGATGGCCAGGCAGGTCAGGGTCAGCGCCAGTGCGGACAGGGTGAGCACCGGGTCGATGATGGTCATCTGCACGAGGGCTCCGCTGACCAGGACGATGCCGCCCAGGGCCTGGATCGGGCCGCGGGTGTATACCTCCCCCATCCGCTCGGAGTCGATGCTGCACCGGGCCACCAGGTCCGCGGCGGGATGATCGACGAGCTTCTCGGCCGGTACCCGCAGGGAAAGCCGGGCCGCGGCGTCGCGGAAGTCCCGGACGAGTTGATTGCCCGCCCGCGCGGCGGTGAGGTTGACCGCGGCAGTCAGGCCCGAGGCGACCAGGGCGGCGGCCAGCAGCGCGCCACCGACCGGCAGCAGGGCGGCGAAGTCCTGGTTGCGTAGCGCGGACACGAGCATGCCGGCCACGGCAGGTTGGACGAGCGAGACCAGGGACGCCACGACGGTTCCGATAAAGGTCCACGCCATGGCTCGGCGGTTGAATCTCAGGACGGCCATCAGCCGGGCCAGGGCGCCGCGGGGTGGCTCGGCCAAGAAACCCCGGAGCTGGACGGTCTCGTCCACCGTTCGATCGATCGTGGCCGTGTCCATCGGCTCGTCCTTTCTGGCCCATCAAGACACGCTGCGTCGACAACGCTGACCAGCGTGTGAAATAGGAGTATGCAATACAGGTGGGATTGACAAAACAGCGCCGTTCGGGCGCCGTTACATAGGCGGGGAATACGTTCGGTGCGGTCTTCCCGGCCGGATAGGCGCCGACCGGGCTGACGGTTGGGGTCCGGAATCGAGCCCGGACGATATTCGTCGCGATTCGTCGCACGCCGCGCGGCGTCGAGGCGAGAACTCCGGACCCGGCCCATTGCAGGGCCGGGTCCGGAATCGCAGGTGGCACTCAGCCGCAGCGTCGGGTCACTCGTCGGGTCAGATAGGCGCTGACCTGGCGGCGACTCACTTGACGATGCAGAACGCGAGGCTGGTGTAGCTGTTGCGGCACGCGAAAGCGCTCACCCAGGAGCCCTTCTCCTCTTCGGGGGTCTCCGGCTCAGGCTCCTGCATGTTGAGGACGTCTGACATGGCGGTCACCTCCCCTCTCTTGTTCGTCGCGGTGCGGGATTCGGGATCGAGTTCAGCAGAACCACTTGCTCGTGTTGCTGTTGTTGACCCCAGCGCAGAAGACATAACTGGGGTTGGAGCGCTTCTCCTCGTCGGGGGACTCGGGGTCATCGCCCTGCATCTTCAGAACGTCGGCCATGGATGTCACCTCCTCTCAGGGGGCTCGTCGATATCCGGGGCGGCCGCCCATCGGCCTGGTCACACCTGGCAGTACCTATGGGCGTTGGGTGCTCACTTGGCCATGCACAGTGAGATGGAGATGTACGACTTGTAGCAGGCCCGGAAGTAGCTCACGGTGGAGTACTTCTCTTCGCCGCCGGTCTCGTCCGGCTCTTCGTTCTGCAGATCGAGGATGTCCGACATGGTGTCACCTCCTTTCCTGGTCGACGGTTTGTGGTCAACAGGCCACGCTGTGCATGCTCAGCAAGGTGCACGCATAGACGCTGTTGTCGGATCGGTACTCTTCCGCGGGGGTCTCGACGACATCGATCTCCAGACCCTGCAGGCTGAGGCTGTCACCCACCGGGATCAGCTCCCGATGCCGGCCGGCGCGGGTTCGGCGGCGGTCGCCGGGCTCGTGGTGCCGGCCGCCGACGGGACGGGTGCCCCTGGGTATGGCACGCGGCCCGCCCGCAATGCCGTGTCGTGGGACAGCGGCAGGTTGAGGTAGCCGGACCCGGCCAGATGGGCTTGCAATGCCAGCGCCACGCCGGCTGCACCGGTAGCCAGGTCCGAGCTCAGCCGGATGAGGCCGTCGCCGATCGAGAAGGCCATCCCGTCGTGCTGGAACAGGCTCTCGCGCAGCAGAGTCGACTGACGAAGCGCCTCCTCGTGGTACTGCGGACCGGCGGCGGTCAGCGTGGTGAGGATGCCGGCCCGGCCGTGGTCCAGGCTCGGGTAGATGTAGAAATCGGCCGAACAGGCGAGCGCGAATCCGGCCCGTTCGGTGTCGCTGAGCAGGCAGCGTCCGGAGAGCCTCTCCGCGAGGGTGACGACCACCCACACCCCGGCGGAGCCCCATTCCACGTAGGGCAGCACCCGATTGTTGTCGATGTCGCGGACCATGGTCTCCCCGGTGGGAATGCTCACGCAGTTGTCCACCTCCTCACGCAGTCTGGTGACGGCGCGGTGCAGCAGGGCGTCGTCGCCGGTGGCCAGGTGGGCGGCGAGGTCGGTCAGGGCCAGCCCGGTCGGCCCCCAGAACAGGCCACGCTTGTGGCTGATCGCGGTGCGGGCCGAGCCGGGCGCGGCGACGGTGCGGTGCAGGCGTTCGTTGACGGCCAGGGCCTGGTCGAGCAGTGTGTCGTCCGCGGCGGCGCGGGCCACCTCGATCGCGGCGAGTGCGGTACCCGCCTGGCCGCCCCACAGGTCCAGCCGGTGCCGGCCCAGGCTGGTGCGCAAGGCGAGCGAGGCGGCAGTCACCGACTCCTGGTGCAGGCCGGCGTCGCCGAGCACCAGCGCCAGGCCGGCGAGACCGTCGTACAGGCCCATGCTCAGGCTCTCGTCCCACCCCCGCGCGGCCCTGCTCAGTGCCTGCACGTCGTCCGGACGGACCGCCGCTCCGATCCGTTGCTGAGCCAGTACCACCCCGGCCCGACCGTGGGCGAGGGTCTCCTCGACGAATCGGCTCGGCTTGACCACATCGCTTGGGTAGGAGCCGTTCTGGCCGTACGTGCGCGACCAGTCGATGCCGGCGGTCAGCTGCCGCACCGCCTGCTGGGCCGGCGGTGCCTGCTCGAAGACCCCGACCGGGACGTCGCAGGCCAACACCGACCGGGTGCCCCTGGGGTACCTGCCCTGGATCTCTTCGAGCTGAGCCGCGGCTTGTTCGCCGTAGTCGCGGCGCACCTTGTCCAAGGCGACTCGCCAGAAGTCTGGTGCGACGGCCTCGACCTCCCAATCGGAGACGTACATGAGCATCAGGCAGCGGGCCACTGCGAACCAGTCGGCCTCACGCGCCGAGACCTGCTCGTCCTGGGCACAGAACTCGAAGACCCGAAAGCCGATCTCCCGGGGCTCATCCAGGCGGCTGGCATCCTCGAGGTCGAGGATCGTCACAGTGTCGTCGTCGTCGACCAGCAGGTTGCCGGTGTGCAGATCACCCACCGCCCAGCCGGTCTCGTGGATCCGCTCGACGATATCGATGAGTTGGCGTCCGATGCCCACAGCTCTACGGGTGTACTCCTGCGGGTCGTCCTGCTGCAGAAGGATGTTGCGCACCACCCAGGAGGTGAGGGTGTTGCCCGGGACGTACTCCAGCTCCAGGTAGCGGTGCTCCCAGGCGGTGAAGGCGCCGACCAGTTGCTGCACTCCCGGGACTCCGGCGAGGTCGGCCAGCACCTGCTGCTCGACGAGCTGGCGGGTCAGCGCGCAGCGTTCCCGTCCGTCGAGGCCGGCGTGCGGGCGGGCTTCGCGAAGCACCCTGTGCGAGCCGTCGGGCAGCGTTGCCTTGTAGACCCCGCCCGCATTGCTGAAGTGCAGGGGGCGGATGCTGGTGAACTCCCGCAACCGTGAATCGGTGTTGGCCTGGGACCGACGGTAGGCCTCACGCAGCACCTCTGGGATCTCGACTCCTTCGGGCACAATGAATTTCGGCAAGCGCTGATCGGGGATGAGAGCGAGGCTGGTGTGGTCTGCGATCGCCGACACGGGCTGGTCGTTGGCGTCCGGCAGGTTCATCGCCATGATCCCGCCGTACCGAACGAAGACCGGCGCCTGGCCGACCCGCAGGTCGGACAGGATGTACGGGCCCGCCTGGCCGCGCAGCACCTCCTCGAGCCCGGTGACGAGGTCGGCGAACTGCGCGTCACTCTCGGGGTAGATGGTGATGAACTTGCCCGAGCTGCCGCGGTCGCCCTGCTTGGCCGACGACTGCGCCAACTCCTGACGGGTGGGCAGGAACTTGAAGGCCACGCCACTCGCCAGACAAAGCCGGGTGGCGCGAGCGAGGGTCTCGGGGGCACAGTCCAGCGTGGCCGAGACGTGGATCTTCCAGCCCTGCAACCGGGGACGCCAATCGCGCGGCGTCCATCCCTCCCAGCCGCCCCACCGCTGCACGAGCCAGCCGGCGGGGAGTTCGGCTGCTTGCAGCCGGGTGCCCTCATCGGTTCCGCGCCCAGGCTGCGACGGACCGTAGAAGGGCGAGTCCGCCGAGGCTCCCAGGTAGTATTCGGCGCGTACAGCCATGTCGGCCTTTCCCTTCTCGATCAGGTCGATACAGATGCGGTTTCGTTCACCATAAGACTGCCTCGCGCATAATTACTGTGAACCAAAAATGTTGAGAAGCAACATGATTCGACGTAGGTTCAAAAATCGCGAGTAATGGCTGGTCGATAATCCCGCACGAGAGATTCATCTCGTAGAAGTAAGCGAATACCACGGCACCTCATGGGTCAATGCCGCAGGCTGCCGGCTGGCCGAAGGTGCCCGGCCGGCTGTCCGCAAGTTAGGGATCCTCGCCCGGGTGCCCCTCGGTGGGTACCTGGCGACGGCGAGGCCGGGCGCGGCGGTGCGGGCATACGAAAGCGGCGGGCCCGCCGAAGGGCGGACCCGCCGTATGGACCGCCGGGCAGGCGGATCCACAGAGAAGGTCGATACCGAACACACTCGTCCGGCAAGGCCTCTCGCACGACCGGACGAGTGAGGCGCTACTCGGCGACCAGCCGAGCGATCACCTTCGGTTCGGGCTGGCGCAGCGAGGAGATGGTCGGACCCACGGTGGCGGCGAGCGTCACCAGCAGGCAGACCCCGAACGTTCCCGCGAATGCCAGTAGATGTGGCTCGACGATGAAAGGGAATCCGGCCGCGGGAACAGCGACCGCGAGGAAACCCATGCTGATACCCACCATCACCAATGCCAGCAGCGCGCCGGTGACGGTGATGATGACCCCCTCCAGCACCGGCAAGCAGAGTCGCTGCGCCGGGGTCGCTCCGACGATTCCGGCCAGGGCAAGCTCGGCGTCCCGCTGCTTGGACATCATGATGAGCGACCCCACCCCGCCGGACATCGACACCAGCAGGGGCAGCCCGAGGAAGGACAACAGGGTGCCGATCCCGGTAGTCGACATGTCGAAGATCCCCAGCGATCTGGCCACTCCCAGGATCACTCCGTAGAAGACGAGCATGCCGAACAGCAACCCGATGGTGAGCATCACCGGGACCACGGACTTGCTCAGTCTCGAGGCCTTCACTACGGCCGTGGTGCGGGCGAGTTGCCAGATCGGGTCCGAAGTGGGAACGAGCCGGGTCCAGACGCGGGTGAGCGGCCCGACGATGCGCGGCGCGACCGAGGCGAGCATCGCGCCTGCCAGGATGAGCAACACCATGCCGCTGGTGAGCACGTTGCTGAAGCGTTCGGACTGATCGGCGGACACCAGGAGGGGAATGAGCGCGAAGGCCCCGGCGACCGCTGCGAACAGCAGGGCGAACCGGATCCAGCGGCCCACGCCCATTCGTTCGTCCGGCTGAGCGGTGGACTGGCGTAGCGCCTCCACCGGGGGTATGAGACTGGCTCGATGCGCCTGGCGGTAGCCGCCGATCAACGCGGCCAGGACGGCTGCTGCATTGGCCAACAGGACCGGCCACAGGACATACCTGGCGGCCGGCGGCTGGATCTCACCTTCGGCGAGGAAGACCAGAGTGGGTTGCAGCACCCCGAGGGCGATCGCGTCGCCGATCACCGCACACGCCAGGCTCACCACCGCGAGCTGGCTCATGATGGTGGCCACCACCTGGCTCGGGGTGGCCCCACCCAGGGCGAGGCGGGCGAGCGAGCCGCGGCGGGAGTCCACCACCAGGCTGGTGGAGGCGCCGATCACCACCGCGCCCACGATGAGGCACATGAGGATGTTGAAGCCGGGTCCGAAGGTGTAGGCCGCCGACGTCCAGAAGTTCAGTTCGCCGGAGAGCACCCCGGTGACGCCGATCAGCCCGATCTGGGCCGGCAGTGCCAGGGCGAAGTTCACGGCGATGAACGTCAGGCACACTCCCGCCCAGGCGGTCCAGGAGTCTCGGAGTTCGGCCAGCAGCAGATGCCGCACGACTCACCCTCCTTGAGGCTGGGTGGCGAGCCCGGCGAGCACCGAGG
>JBKECN010000037.1:0-96593 GCA_047974565.1 Actinomycetales bacterium | reverse complement strand
CGAGACCGTCCTGGCCGACCCCGCCGGGGTCCTGATGCGCCACCACACCACCCCGACCACCCTGAACCTGACCATCGACCTACCCACCCTGCTCGGCCTCGCCGAGAACCCCGCCCACCTGGGCGGGTACGGACCCCTGCCCGCCCACGTCGCCCGCGACCTCGCTGGTGATGCCACCTGGACTCGGATCATCACCGACCCGATCACCACCACCCCGCTGGACATCTCCACCCGTTCCTACCGGCCCACCGCCGCGATCCGCCGCCACCTCAACCACATCAACCAGACCTGCACCTTCCCCGGCTGCACCGTGCCAGCCGCACGCTGCGACGCCGACCACCTCACCCCCTACCCCCAAGGACCCACCAGCCTGGACAACCTGCACCACCTGTGCCGACCCCACCACCTCCTCAAAACCCACCAGCCCGGCTGGCAGGTCCACCGCGACCCCGACACCGGCGCCATCGCCTGGACCACCCCCGCTGGCCTGCCCGGCGTCACGTACCCGAGCGGCTACCAGCACGCGCACGCACCAGTCGGCGACGGCGACAAGGCTGACGACGGCGATCACGGGAGTAGCAATGAACACGCCGACGACAGTGGCCGGGATGATCGCTACACCTGTGACCCTGGCCCCACGCTGCCCACGGCGGCGTCCCACGCACACGTGCCAAGCCGCCCGGTGGGCGCCGATATCGACCCCTGCCCCCGAGACCTCACCCGCGCGAACGGCGCCCGACCCGAACCCTCATCGCCACCCGAGCCAGAGCGTCATGCTGCCTCCTGGCCACCGCCGCCTGATGCGCCACCGCCATTCTGAGCGAGCCCGGGTGAGGCTGGTGGCACGGCGAGTCTGGCCGATGGCGGGGTACGGGGGCCGGTACGGCGAGGTGAACGTGGTCGGCAGGGTGAGTGTGATCGGCACAGCGAGCCTGGTCGGCGGGATAACTCTGGCCCGTACGGCAAGCCCGGTCGGCCCAGCGAGCCCGGCCCGTACGAGCCCGGCGGCAGAGCGGTGCGACGTCAGGCTGGGGCGCTGGCCTGCTCCCAGGCGTCCAGCACGGCAGCCTGCACGGCATCTGCGGCTGCGGCCTGCACCGCCACCAAGCCGAGCAGCTCCTGCGCTCCGGGCCATCCAGCCTCGGCTGCCGATGCGTCGGCAACCCGGGCCGAGAGCTCTCCGGTCGCCAAGCCGAAGACCGTGTCACCGTCCATCAGCGTGTGGATCGGGCGGATGGCCCGAGCCAGCCCATCGTGTCCGGCCCCGGCCATCCGGCGACAGGCTCCGCGGTCCAACTGGGCGTTTGTCGCGACGACCGCCAGGGTGGTGTTCAGCGGCGGTCGACCGGCCTCGGCCCGTACCTCGGCGTCGGCCGGTGTCTCGGCCTCGGCGAGCGGCTCGGCGAGCACCCGGCCCGCGGCATTGAGCACCACGAGCGCGCTGACCAGCACCCCACCGTCCAGCCTGATCGTCGCGGTGCCCACCCCACCGGGCGCGGCTCCCGCCGAGGTGCGCGCGCCGGTACCGGCGCCGACCTGCCCCCGTGCGAAAGCCCCACCGCGAGCAGCCTGGGCAGCCTCGAAGCCGAGTTCGGCATCCGGACGGAGATCCGGATCTCCACCCCGGCCCAAGTCGAAGATTGCCGCGGCCGGCACCACCGGCACGAGCAAGGGGCTGCCATCCGGGCGGACGCCGGCGGCAAACCCACGGCCCTGTTCCTCGCACCACCGCTGCACCCCGTGGGCGGCCACCAGGCCGAAAGCGCTTCCGCCACA
This sequence comes from Actinomycetales bacterium, assembly GCA_047974565.1. Taxonomy (GTDB): domain Bacteria; phylum Actinomycetota; class Actinomycetes; order Actinomycetales; family CAWJMD01; genus JBDIAG01. The sequence continues at coordinate 94,817 of JBKECN010000037.1, read as the reverse complement.
CAGCACCACGGCGTCCGCGTGCTGCACCAGCGTGCCCACCGCCAAGGCGTCGGTCTCGTGGGTTCCCGGCCCGCCTCCACGCACGTCCACCGCGGCCACCGTCCCGGGCGGGGGCACCACCACGGTGACGCCGGTCGCCCAGCCCTCACCCAGTCGCTGCGCCTGCCCCACCAGGATCCCGTTCACATCAGTCAGCACGGCACTCGACCCCTTAGGACGCCATGTTAGAAAGCGATGGTGCTCTTGGCTGAGATGGAGAAGCCGTGCTGGCTCTTGTCATTGAGGCATCGCATCGCGGCCGCCCGCGACTGGCAGGTCAGGTCGCCCCGGGTCACATCGTCGCCGAAGGCCAACGGGCCGACCGGCTCCGGGAAGGGCTCCTCCGCACACCCGGATATCGCCGTGTCGACCAGAACCTGCATGTTCCAGCCCATCGTGCACCCCTGCGGCGGGACATAGACCGTGTTGATCGCCGTGCACCGGGCCTGGAAGCGGTTGAGCTGACAGATCACCGACTTGTCCGGGGAGGTGAAGATCAGATCCTCGTTCTCCGACTCTGCCACGGTGTCCGGCTGGTGCGGGCTGGGGGACTCCAGGGAGACCACCGCCGCCCAGCCGAGCAGGACTAGGAGCACCACCAGACCGGTGATGATGATCCGGGAGTTGCGACGACGATCGCGGCGGCGTTTGACCGCCACCGGATGTGTGCTCATTCCGCCCTGTCCGCGACTCGCAGGCTCGCCATCCAGTCCTCCACGTCCGTGCTCTTGCGGGGCAATGCCGCAGTGAGACTCTCACATCCGTCAGCCGTCACCAGAACGTCGTCCTCGATCCGTACGCCGATGCCCCGCAACTCCGGCGGGACCAGCAGGTCGTCGGTGCGGAAGTACAGGCCGGGCTCGATGGTGAACACCATCCCCGGACGCAACTCGGCATCGAGGTACATCTCCCGCCGGGCCTGGGCGCAGTCGTGCACGTCGATGCCCAGATGATGCGACGTCCCGTGCACCATCCAGCGGCGGTGCTGGCCGCCGGTGGTGACGTCCAACGACTCCTCCACCGAGACGGGCAACATGCCCCACTCGTGCAGCTTGGTGGCGATCACCACCATGGCCGCGGCATGCAGGTCCTTGAACCTGCTCCCCGGCCTGGCCACCGCGAAGGCCGCGTCCGCCGCCTCCAGCACCGCCTCATACACCTGCCGCTGGGCGGGAGTGAAGCGCCCGTCGACGGGTAGGGTGCGGGTGATGTCGGCGGTGTAGAGGGAGTCGACCTCCACCCCGGCGTCGATGAGGATCAACTCGCCCGGCGCCACCGGCCCGTCGTTAACGATCCAGTGCAAGGTGCAGGCGTGCTCGCCGGCCGCGGCGATCGTGTCGTAGCCGACGCCATTGCCCTCCCGCCGGGCGGTGAGCTCGAAAGTGGTCTCCACCACCCGTTCCCCGCGCGGATGCGCACACGCCGACGGCAACGCCCGGACGATGTCGGCGAATCCGGCGATGCTGGCCGCCACAGCCTTGCGCAACTCGGCGATTTCCCACTCGTCCTTCACCAGGCGCAATTCCGAGCAGAACTCGGCGAGTTCGGCGTCGGCCAGGTCGTGCTCGCTGCGGCCGGCCTCATCGCGGGTCGGTGCGCCCCAGCGGGCTCGGATCCGGTTCACCAACTCGGTCACCGGGACCGATGCCCCTGGAACAACCCGAAGTCGGACGCCCGGGCTGCCCTGCCCGGCACGCGATTCCTGCCCGGCACCCGATTCCGGCGCGGCGTGCCCCTCGCCCACGTCCTCGGACTCGGCCGGCGAGCCGTCCTGATCCACATCCTTGGCCAGGGCGTCGGCCAACTCGTCGATGTGCGCGCACTCCAGCCCGGTCAGGGCCTGGACCATCTCCAGGGTCGGGCGGGCTCCCACCCACAGTTCGCCGTACCGGGAATCGGCGTAGAACTCCTGCGAATCGCGCCCGGCCCGGGGACGGAAGTACAGCACCGCTCGGTGTCCACCGTCCGGCTCCGGGTGCAACACGAGCACCGCGTCGGGCTCGGCGTCGCTGCCTAGGCCGGTCAGGTGGCTGAACGCCGAGTGCGATCTGAACCGGTAATCGGTGTCGTTGCTGCGCACCCGCAACTCACCGGCGGGGATCACCAGCCGGTCCCCGGCGAAGCGCTCGGCCACCGCGCGCCGCCGATCGGGGGTGAAGTCGCTCACTGCCGAGGGGGCGGGCAACCGGTCCTCGTGCTCGGCCCAGCCACGGGCGATGAAGGCCCGGAAGGCCTCGGAGGTCGGCCGCTGGCTACGGTTGCTGCCGCGGGCACGTAGTTCGTCCTCCGGTACGGTCTCCGGGCCGCTCACCGCGACGGCCTCCGAGCCGGACTGTGGACCGGATTCGGAGTCGGGGTGGGGGCCGGAGTCGAGCAGGCCATCGTCCATGCTTCGAGTCTGCCACGAGGGCGCCGTCGTACCGCTGCTGGAGCAGCACACACGCGTGTTGGGGTCGGCCGGCCCCGACCGGACTCGCACAGTCGTGGACTGGGCGGAGAGGATGGAACCATGCAGTTCGGGCGCACTTTCGAGGAGTTCGAGGTCGGGGCGGTCTACCGGCACTGGCCTGGCAAGACCGTCACCGAGTACGACGACCACTTGTTCTGCCTGCTGACGATGAACCACCACCCGCTGCACCTGGACGCGAACTACGCGACCACCACCGTGCAGGGCAAGAACGTCGTCGTCGGCAACTACATCTACTCGCTGCTGTTGGGCATGAGCGTGCCGGACGTCTCCGGCAAGGCCATCGCCAACCTCGAGGTGACCTCCCTCAAGCACGTGGCCCCGACCTTCCACGGCGACACGATCTACGGCGAGACCACCGTGCTGGACAAGAAAGAATCCACCAGCAAGGACGATCGTGGCGTGGTCACGGTGCAGACTCGCGGGTACAACCAGGACGGAGTTCTCGTCTGCATCTTTACGCGGGCGGTGATGGTGCCCAAGAATAGTTACCTGGAGGCCCGCGGCGGGGAGCAGCCGGGACGTCCTGAACCGGTGGGGGACGCATCCTGAAGGGGTGCGTGACAGCGAAGGGTGAACGACGTCATGGACCAATCTCGTCGTATGGTTCAAGCGCGACCCTCAGCTGGCCGAAGGAACACTGTGCTTCGATCTACGTCCCGTCACCTCGTGGCCGGAACCGCCCTCGCTTTTGTGGGCTCCACCCTGGTGGGGTCCGTCGTCGGATTGCCGTCGGCGCTCGCCGACTCGGGCCTGACGGGCGAGAGCCGGGGCTTGGCGTCCCTGGATAGTTCGCAGGTGCTGGCCGGCCCCGTGGTGGCTGGTTCGGCCGACTACGCGCCGGCCGCCTTCGTCGGCGACCAGGCTCCGGTCCAAGTCGTCAGCCCGCTGCCCACCTTCACCTTCGGGACCGCGTCGGGGAGCGTCGGCGGCGCTCCCGGCGCGGTGTCCAGCGTCGGCGCCGCCGCCGCACCAGCCCCGGCAGCGTCGTTGTCCGCGGCTGCGATGGGTATCCCGGCACCGATGTTGGACGCCTACCGCCGGGCCGCCCAGACCAAGAACCAGTTGTCCCCGTCGTGCGAGATCGACTGGAGCCTCATCGCGGCCATCGGCAAGGTCGAGTCCGACCACGCCCAGGGTGGCAAGGTGGACGAGAACGGCAACACCCGCGGCCAGATCGAGGGTCCGATGACCCGGTACGGCACCGCCAAGGGCCCGATGCAGTTCCTCGACAGTTCCTGGCAGCTCTTCGGCGCCGACGGCAACGGTGACGGCGTCAAGGACGTGAACAATGCCTACGACGCTGCTCTCGGTGCCGCCAACCACCTCTGCTCGTCCGGCAAGGGCTCGATGAAGAACCCGATCAGCCTGCACGACGCGATCTTCGGCTACAACCGGGCCGAGTGGTACGTCCAGAAGGTGGTGGCCCTGGCGAACGCCTACAGCGGCGGCGGCTACCCGGTACCTGCCAGCACCGGCACGGTGATCAGCGCACCCACCACGACCACGACGACCACCACGACTGGCGGTTCGACAGGCTCCACCGGCTCGGGCAGCACCTCGACCCCGAGCACCGGCACCCCGAGCACCGGCACCCCGGCCCCGACCGGAACCCCGGACACCGGCTCGGCACCGACCGGCACGCCCAAGCTCGACCGGGACTCCGCGTCGGTCGCACCCACCACGGCACCGGCGGCCACCGAGGGTGAATCCGCCGCCCAGTAGTGCACAATGCCGCATGCGCGCGGATCTGCACACGCACTCGACGGAGTCCGACGGGACCGAGCCGCCCGCCATCGTGATCGCTCAAGCGGCGGCCGCGGGCTTGGACGTGGTGGCGCTGACCGACCATGACACCACCGGCGGGTGGGACGAGGCCGGCATCGCCGCGGATCGGCTCGGCATCGACCTGATCCGCGGGATCGAGATCTCCACCCGGCGCCAAGGAGCGAGCATCCACCTGCTCGGGTACGGGGTGAGCACCGAGGACGGGCCGCTGGCGGACGAACTCGCCCAGACCCGGATCTCGCGCGAGACCAGGGCCCGGCACATGGTCGACCTCATCGCCCAGGACTATCCGCTCAGCTGGGAGCAGGTACTGGCCCAGGTGCCCACCCCGGAGACGACCATCGGCCGCCCGCACATCGCCGACGCCATGGTCGCCGCCGGCCTGATGGCCGATCGGGACGAGGCTTTCGCCTCGGTACTGCACAACCGTTCCCCCTACCACGTCACCCACTACGCGCCGGACGTCGCCCATGCCGTGCGGGTGGTGAAGGCCGCCGGAGGTCGTTCGGTACTCGCGCACAGCCTGGCCCGCAAGATGCGTCGGCCGCTGGATGAGGAACTACTCGACGAACTCGTCGATGCCGGCCTGGACGGCCTCGAGGTGGCCCACCGCGATCACGACGCCCACGCGCAGGAGCAACTGCGCCGCTGGGCGGTCCAGCGCGACCTGATCATGACCGGCGGCAGCGATTACCACGGGGACGGCAAGAAGAACCGGATCGCAGAGAATCTCACCTCACCGGAGATGGTCGCCCGCTTGCGGTGAGGGTCGGCCATGCCAGCGCTGCCGACGAAGCCCCAGCCGAAGGGCGCGCTCAGGAGGGGCCGAGTTCGAACCACACGTGCTTGCCGTCATTGCCCGGCTGCCACCCCCAGGCATCTGCCAGCACATCGACGAGTTGCAGGCCGCGGCCGTCCTCGTCATCCTCTTGCGCGTCTCGCACCTGCAGCCCCCGCACCTCGTGGTCGCGCACCTCGACCCGCAACACCCGGGCGCTGTCAAGTCCTGCCGACAGGCGAACCGGGCCACTCCCGTGCCGGATGGCATTGGTGACCAGTTCGCTGGTGAGCAGGATGGCGACGTCGACTGCCTCGCCGTGCAGCCCCCAGGTGTCGAGCGCGGCGGCCAGTGCGCGACGCGCCCGGCTCACCTCTCTGGGACCGGATCCCAGCTCCGCGATCAACTCCACGGGGGGATTGTTCCCTATCGGGAACGAAAACGCGGAATTGCTGTCCGAGTTGTCCGCACTTCGAGAACGCGGTGGGCGAACCAGGGCGGGGGCCGAACTGGACGAGTTGGTCGAGGGGTGTGCAGCGCCGTGCAGCATATGGAAGAGACCGCCACGGCCCACGCCCGTGACGCCAAACAAGGGCCCGTTTTCAACTATCTCCATGGCGTGTCCTGCCATGTCGGTCAGCCAATACGGCGTGTCTAGGGCATAGGTGTGCGTGTCGCGGGCGCTGTGGACGAGCCGGCGTGTCGATGGTCACCCTGTCGCGCGGGTGCAATCGGAGTCCGGGGACGCAGGATGGCATCGTGCAGGGTGAGATCTCGGCCGTTGGCGGCGATCCTCGGGTGCGAACCCGTGATGCTCGTGTTGGCTTGATCACAGCAGGCCGGTGCGGGCCTGCTGGCAACCGGAGGTGGGACCGCAGAGATGAGTCGAAACCATGACAGCCCCGACCTCGGGCGCCGGTGTATCGCGGTGGCGAATCAGAAGGGCGGGGTGGCCAAGACCACGACGGTCGCGAGCCTGGCCACCGCCTTCGCGGAGGCGGGTCGACGGGTCCTGGTGGTGGATCTCGACGCGCAGGCCTGCCTGACCTTCAGCCTCGGAGTGGACCCCGAAGAGGTCCAGGTCAGCCTGCACGAGGTGCTGATCGGCGCAGCCACCCCGCAGGACGCCCTGCTGAAGGTCCAGGAAGGCCTGGATCTACTGCCTGCCACCATCGACCTGGCCGGAACCGAGGTGCAACTGCTCTCCCGCCCCGGCCGGGAGTTCGTCCTGCGGTCGGCCCTGGCGGGGCTCGACGGATACGACTTCGTGCTCCTGGACTGTTCGCCCTCGCTCGGAGTGCTCACCCTCAACGCCCTCACCGCGGCCAACGAGGTGATCATTCCGCTGCAGTGCGAGATGCTCAGCCACCGCGGGGTCGGCCAACTGCTCGACACGATTGCGGACGTGCAGCGCATCCTCAACCCGGCCCTCGTCGTACGCGGCATCCTGCCGACCATGTTCGACGGCCGCACCACCCATGCCCGGGCGGTGCTGGCCGACGTCCGCAAGCGCTACCCGGTGCCGGTGCTGGACCCGCCGATTCCCAAGTCGATCCGGTTCGCCGAGGCCCCGGCCCTCGGCGGTTCGGTGCTGCAGACCGCCCGCCGATCTCCGGGCGCTCAGGCCTACCGGGACGTCGCCGAGGACCTGCTCGCGTTGCGTTACGCCTGAGTCTTGCCACCGCCGCTTCGGCGCCGGCGCCGGCGCCGCGGGCGGGAGTCCGTCGTTCCGGACGCCGACCCTGCGGACGCCGTCTGGGCGGCGGTCAGGGCCTCGCTGGACCCCGAGGTGCCTGCGGCTGCGGAAGGCTCGGTTGCCTCACCCGCAGCACGCTTGGCTCCGCGGGTCCGCTTGCGTTTGCGTGGCGTGCGCGCAGCGGGAGCCTCGTCGGGACGCTCTTGACGTCCGCCGCGCTCACCGCGGCCCGAGCGAGCCGGCGTGCGGGTACGTCGCCCCGTCTCGCCGAGGTCCTCCACGGACTCGGCATCCAAGCCGGCCCGGGTGCGCTGCGCCCGCGGCAGCCGACCGGTGGCCTCGGAAGGGATGTCCAAGTCGGCGAACAGGTGCTCTGAGGACGAGTAGGTCTCCACCGGCTCGGGCTGGCCGAGGTCGAGGGCCTTGTCCACCATCGCCCAGCGGTGCATGTCGTCCCAGTCGACCAGGGTGATCGCGGTACCCGACTTGCCGGCCCGACCGGTCCGGCCGATGCGGTGCACGTAGGTCTTCTCGTCCTCGGGACATTGGAAGTTGATGACGTGCGTGACATCGTCGACGTCGATGCCGCGGGCGGCGACGTCGGTGGCCACCAGCACGTCCACCTTCCCGTTGCGGAAGGCTCGCAGCGCCTGCTCCCGGGCACCCTGGCCGAGGTCGCCGTGGATCGCGGCGGCGGCGAAACCCCGTTCGCTGAGTTCGTCGGCCACCTTGGCGGCGGTGCGCTTGGTCCGGGCGAAGATCATCGTCAGGCCGCGTCCGCGGGCCTGCAGGATCCGGGACAGCATCTCCACCTTGTCCAGCGCGTGGGCCCGGTAGATGTGCTGGGTGATGGTGCGCACCACGTGGCCGTCGTCATGCGGCTCACTGGCCCGGATGTGGGTGGGCTGACGCATGTACCGGCGGGCCAGAGCCACCACCGGCCCCGGCATGGTGGCCGAGAAGAGCATGGTGTGCCGACGGCTGGGGACGAGCGAGAACAGCCGCTCCACGTCTGGCAGGAAGCCCAGGTCGAGCATCTCGTCGGCCTCGTCCAGTACCACGAAGCGCACCCGGGACAGGTCGAGGTGACGCTGCTGGGCCAGGTCGAGCAGTCGCCCGGGCGTGCCGACGACCACCTCGATGCCCCGCTTGAGAGCGTTCACCTGCGGTTCGTACGCGCGTCCGCCGTACACGGTGAGAACCCGGGCGCTGCGCCGCGAGGCCGCCCGCTCCAAGTCCTTGGCAACCTGCACTGCCAGTTCGCGGGTAGGCACCACCACCAGAGCCTGCGGTCGGCCCTTGTCGTCGTGGCCCTCCTCACCCGGCCCGGCGACACCGGTCAGGATCGGGATGCCGAAGCCGAGCGTCTTGCCGGTGCCCGTCTTGGCCTGCCCGATGATGTCGTGCTGCTGCAGCGCCACCGGCAGCGTCATCGCCTGGATCGGGAAGGGGTGCACGATCCCGTCCTCGGCGAGCGCGTCGGCGATGGCGGCCTGCACGCCGAGGTCGGCGAAGGTGGGTCGCTCCTCCTCGGCGGGCGCGGACGGTTCGTCGTCCTCGTGCGGTGCCTCGCTGATGATCGTCTCGCTGCCGGCGATCGGGTCGGGCGCGTCCTCGGCGGCCATCGGAGCGGGGGACTGCTCTGGGTTGGGGTCCTGGGTCGGGCCCGCGTCGTCGTGCTGGGTTTCGGTCACAAAAATCCTGTCGTGCGGGTGGCGCGACAGGTTACGCCGGACGACCGGAAGGGTCCGTGCGTCGAGTGGCCTTTTCGTGGGCCCCCGGGTGGCTGCCGCAGCCACGGTGCCCCGGTACGGGGCTCGGTCGGAAGCCGACCGTGGCGACGACCGGGCAACCGCTAACCGACCCAGTGTAGCGGCAGTGTCTGAGATGACCTCCTCGCCGACCGCGCGGGCGTCGGGTGCTCGGCTGTCGGCGAAACCCTCGCGAGCCCGTGGGTGCCGCAGGTTAGGGTGGCGCGTGGCGCGAACCGCGGCGGTCGCAGCCTCATCTGGACGAAAGGTGTGTGGCGTGGAAGTCAAGATCGGGGTGCAGAACGTCGCCCGCGAACTGGTGCTGGAAACCGACGAGTCCGCCAAGGAGGTCGGGGCCAAGGTCGCCAAGGCTCTTTCCGGCAGCGCCTTGGAGCTCTCTGACACCAAGGGCCGGATGCTCGTGGTGCCGGCCTCGGCGCTGGCGTACGTCGAGATCGGCGTCGAGGAGCAGCGTCGGGTGGGCTTCGGCGGCAGCTGATGAACCCGGCGATGGCCGGGTGACAGCAAGCTCGGGGCAGCAGGCTCAGGGGGTCAGGCCGAGGGCCTGGACCCGCTCGGAATAGCCCTCGGTGAGCCGCACCAGCAACTGCCCGGTGGCCAGGCTCCCGCCGGCCACCAGTTCAGCCAGGTCGGCCCGATCGGTCGCGACCCGCTGGGCCTGGCTGAGGGCTTCGCCCAGGACCCGCCGACCCCACAGGGAGAGTCGGCCGGTCAGGGTGATGTCGGCGCTGAGGCTGTTCTGCAGCTGCTCGGCCAGGGCCGGCACGAGGGTCGAGGTCCGTTCCAGCCCGGCCAGGGCCGCCTGCGCCCCGGGCGCCGCCCGGGCCTGGCTGCGGAAGTCGATGGCCATGCCGGCGCCGATGTACGCCTTGAGGGCGCCCTCCAGCCAGTCGTGCGGACGGGTCCTGGCGTGGAAGGCGTCGACGGCGGGCACGAACGGCGTCATCCGCTCCTCGGGGTCGGCGTTGCGCACTCGCAGCAACCCCACCAGGCGCTCGTACTGGCTGTAACTGCCCGCGGCCAGCCCGGCCAGAGTGGCCTTGGTGGCCAGCGTCGGAGCCAGGTCGCAGTCGGCGGCCGTGCGCCCGAACGAGGCCAGGCTGATGTATCCGAGCAGGCCGAGCAGGTCACTGATCGAGTCGTCCAGTGTCGAGGGCAGGTGGTCGTCGTCCTGGGCCGCGTCGCTCACGCCCCGTCCTCCTCGCGCTTGGGGAAGGCGCGGATGCCGCGCCAGGCCAACTGGGCGATCATCTCGGCGGCCTGCGTGCGGGGGATGGACTTGCCCGACGTCAGCCAGGCTCGCGCCGAGGTGTGGGCCATCGTGGACAAGGCCACGCCGAGCAACTCGGCCTTGGCTCGGGACAGTTCGGTGTCCGAGGAGATGATGTCGGCGATCGCCGTCGAGAGGGCCTTTCCCGCTGAGTCCACCCGGTCGCGCACCAGCGGGTCGTTGGTCAGGTCCGACTCGAAGACGAGCCGGAATGCCGCCCCGCCGCGGTCGACGAACTCGAAGTAGGCGTCGATCGCCGCAGCCACCCGCTCCCGGTTGTTGCTCACTCCCGCAACGGCGGTGGTCACCGAGTTCACCAAGTCTGCGTTGAGCCGATCGAGAATTGCCAGATAGAGCTCCAGCTTGCCAGGAAAATGTTGGTAGAGAACGGGTTTGGAAACACCGGCACGCTCGGCGATCTCGTCCATGGCGGTCGCGTGATAGCCCCGCTCGACGAATACTTCTTGTGCCGCAGACAAGAGCTGCGCCTGACGCTGCTTGCGCGGCATGCGCGTCGTCCGCAGGGACTCTTCGCCCATGTCATCCTCCTTGATCTGAGCGAGGCTACCGCGTCCCGCGGCCCGGGGCCGGGCTTACGCGCGGCAGGCGGCGGCACCGGACCCGCTCGCGATCGAGGACCCCGGTTCAGCCGGCGGTCGGTGCCGGGTTGTCCGGATAGGGCCACGGGTTGGGCAGGCACTCCTGCAGGCCCTTCGTCTGCTGCATCATCACCGGCGCCAACTGACCCGGCCCGGGGCAGAACTTGTGGCCGTGTCCAAGGAAGTGGCCCACCTCGTGGTTCACCACGTAGTGCCGGTAGCCGGTCAGGTCGGTGCCGTAGTCGTCCTGGCCGTTGACCCAGCGGTAGTAGGTCAGCACGGCCCGCCGACCGGTACGGCAGGAGAGCCGCCCCGCCGTCACCAGCGGCCGGCACATGTCCGCCGAGGTCTGCGGCGAGGCCAGCACCACCGTGACATCGGCCCGGCTCGCGTCGTCGACCCGGGCGAACGAGCGGCCATCCGCGGCCCAGCTGCGCGGGTCGTTGAGAGTGTCCAGCACGAAGTCCGCGAACGCCGTCGCGTCGACCGCGAGCCCACCCTCCACCTGCACGGCCACCTCGGTGACGCGGGCCTGGGGATCGGGGGAAGCGGTGCTGCCGGCCACGGTGACAAAGGTGGCGTCGCCCACCTCGGGCACCTCGCGGGACAGCACACCGGCCACCCGGTCGGCCTCGGTGGCGTCGGGCTGGTCGGCCTGCGCCGATTCTCCTGGCGAATCGGTTTCGAGCGTTTCCTCGGCCTCCGGCGTCTGCGACAAGGTGGCGCCGTCACCGGCTTCGGCTGCGGACGAGGTACCCGGCGGGCTGGCCGCCGATCCGGCACACCCGGCCACCGCCAGGACGCACGCCAGGGCGGCGGTGCGCAGTCGCTCGGCTCTCATGGCGACAACGTGCCACGCTCACTGGGTCGATGTCTCGGCAGGGCGGGCGTGTTTGGAGAAGTGTTCGGTTTCCCACTCGCGCAGTTCCCAGTCGTCCACCGGCAGTCGCGGGAGCCGCCCGCTCGATGGCAGGCTGTCGCCGTGGCCGAGCCGTTCGAGCAGCAGGGGGACGATTACGTCGCGGCGGTGCTGGAACTGGTCGAGTCGATTCCGTCCGGGCGGGTGCTCAGCTACGGCGACGTCGCCGAACTGCTGGGACGAGGAGGTCCCCGGCAGGTCGGCGCGGTGATGTCCCGGTACGGGTCGGCGGTGCCCTGGTGGCGAGTGCTGCGCGCGGACGGACGCCCACCGTCCGGACATGAGACCGACGCGCTGCGCCACTATCGAGACGAGGGCACCGCCACCCGCGGCGAGCGGGTCGACCTGTCCGTGGCCCGCTGGGACGGCCCGGCGTCCGGGTGAACGCCCCGGAGGCTGCGGGAGACCCCTGACTTCTCCCCGGACCTGGCGCCGCAGCCCGGCCCAAGAGCGGTGAGCGGATCGGACACAGGCGATGATGGGCCGGTGACGTCGTTGATCACCCCCGGGCCGGACATCGAGTCGGAGGCGGACGCCAGGCGGCGCGTCGGCCTGCGGCGGATGCGCCTGGTGGCCACCGGCATGCTGGTGCTGGCCGCGCTGATCTTCGTCGCGACCTTGCACCGTGACGGAGCTCTCGGCTTCGTCAACGCCGCCGCCGAGGCAGCCATGGTGGGCGCGATGGCCGACTGGTTCGCGGTGACCGCGCTGTTCCGACACCCCCTCGGTATCCCGGTGCCACACACCGCCCTGGTGACCCGGCGAAAGTCCGAACTCGGTCGCAGCCTGCAGGATTTCGTCGTCGAGCACTTCCTCACCGAACAGATCGCTCGCGATCGGTTGGCCGCCTTCGACGCCACCACCCGGATCGGACGCTGGCTCGGCGTCCCGGCCAACCGGGCCCGGATCGCCGGGGAACTCATCGCCGGCGGGCGCAGCCTGGTCACCCGGCTGCCGGCAGACCAGGTACGGGCCTTCGCCGCGGACATCCTGCTACCCCGGTTGGCGGCCGAGCCGGTGAGCGAACTGGCCGGGGATCTGCTCGAGACCGTGGTCCGAGACCGCGCCCACTCCGGGCTCGTCGACCTGGCTGCCACCGAGGTGCACGACTGGCTGCTGGACAACCCGCACGCCTTCAAAGCCATCGTCGGCGAACGCGCCCCGTGGTGGACCCCGTCCTTCCTCGACGAGCGGGTGATCGACTGGACGTACAGTCAGGCGCTGCGCTGGGTCGCCGACATCCGCGACGATCCGGACCACCCCACCCGCCACGCCCTGGACGCGATGCTCATGCGGCTGGCTGAGGACCTCCAGCACGACCCGCAGGTTCAGGCCAGGGCGGAGGCGCTCAAGGAGCGCCTGCTCACCCACCCGCAGGTGCCGGACACCCTGGTCTCGCTGTGGCTGGCCGCACGCACCGCCCTGCTCGCGATGGCCGACGACAAGGAGTCGGTGCTGCATCAACGGTGCCAGGCCTGGGTCGGGGAGATCGGTGAGCGGCTGCTTGCCGACGCGACCTGGCACGACTGGGTCGAGGACATCCTCGGCGATGCCACCGCGTGGCTGGTGCGTAACTACGGCCCGGAGATCGCCTCGGCCATCTCCCACACCATCGACTCCTGGGACGGGCAGGACGCGGCCCGGCGGATCGAACTGCATGTCGGCCGCGACCTGCAGTTCATCCGGATCAACGGAACCATCGTCGGGGCTCTCGTGGGGTTGTGCATCCACGCGTTCGTGGTGCTGGCGGGCTGAGAGCGCCGGGTGGCCGATCGGTCGCTAGCCTGCCCCCATGCCGCTGCCCCGCACCCTGCCCCGCGCCCGCACGCCCGATCCGATGGAGGCCCCGAGCCTGCGGTGGGGGGTGCTGGGCACCGGCTGGATCGCCGAGCAGTTCTGTTCGGCGTTGCGGCGCAACACGACCCAGCGGATCGTCGCGGTGGGTTCGCGCACCCAGGAATCCGCCGACCGGGCCGCCGCCACCCTCGGCGCCGAGCGGGCCCACGGCAGTTACCAGAGCCTGGTCGCCGACGACGAGGTCGACGTCGTCTACGTCGCGACCCCGCACAACTTCCACCACCCGCACGCGTTGCTGGCGATGCGTGCCGGCAAGCACGTGCTGGTCGAGAAGCCGATGGCACTCAACGCCGCACTGGCCCGCGAACTGGCGGACGAGGCAGCCGCGCGCTCAGTGTTCTGCATGGAGGCCTTCTGGTCCTTCTTCCTGCCCAAGTTCGATGTGCTCGCCCAACTCCTGGACGACGGGGTCATTGGGGACCTGCGCACCGTGCTGGCGGACCACGGCCAGACCTTTCCCGCCGATCACCGGATTCTGCGTGCCGACCTGGCCGGGGGGCCGATGCTCGACCTGATGACCTATCCGGCCGGCCTGGCGCAGTGGCTGCTCGGCACTCCCCGCGAGGTGCTCGCCCGCGCCACCTGGCTGCCCGAGGGGGTGCCCGGGCAGACCTCCATCCTGCTGCGCACCGACAACGACGAGCAGGCTCTGCTGCATTCGGCGGTGCAGGACCTCACCCCCACCACCGCGTCCATCGGCGGCACCGAGGGGTCCATCTGGCTGGCCGGTGACTTCTACACCCCCGGTGACTTCACGGTGCGCTCCGCCGACGGTCAGACGCTGACGTACACCGAGCCGAAGGTGGCCCACGACGCCCTCTTCTGGCAGGCCACCGAACTGGCTCGCCGGGTCACCGCCGGAGAACTCGGCTCGCCGCTGCGCCCGCTGCAGGCGACGATCGCCACGCTGGAGATCATGGACGCTGCCCGCGCGCAGATCGGGGAGGTCTTCGCCGAGGAGCGCGCCGATCCCTGCCAGTCGGCCGCCGAGGGCTGAGCGCAGCGCCGGGCAAGGCGATCACGGCGGCAAGGCGATGCCGAGGCCCGTTGTCGGTGCGGTGTGATTGCCTCTACCTGTGACCACCTTCGCCGGCCATCCCGCCACCCAGCGACAGCCCGCCTCCCGGGCTGCTCAGCCTGGTGGGGGCGAGGATGTCTCGCTTCGACTGGTTCGAGCTCCGGCGGCAGCGGCACAGGCGCCCGAGCAGTTGGACGAGAGCCAGCAGGCCGTCGTCGAGGTGCGTCGGGGCAGTGGCCCGATGGTCGTCGTCGGTGCCCCCGGTACCGGCAAGACGACCACGCTGATCGAGGCTGTCGCGGCCCGGGTGCTGCGCGACGGCCTGTCGCCATCCTCGGTGCTGTTGTTGGCGCCGACCCGGCGGGCCGCGGCCGGCTTGCGTGAGCGGCTCACCGCCCGCCTGGCTGCCGCGGGCACCCCTGCCATGCTCGAACCTCCTGCGAGAACGGCTGCCTCGTACGCGTTTTCGCTGATCCGTCGGGCCTCGGTGCTGTCCGGTGAGCCGACCCCCCGGTTGATCTCCGGCCCGGAGCAGGACGTCATCCTGGCCGATCTGCTGGCCGGTCACGCCGAGGGTGAGGGCCATCCGCCGCCCTGGCCCGACGAGGTCGCCCAAGCCGTCCCGCTGCGCGGTTTCCGGCACGAGTTGCGCGATCTGCTGATGCGGGCGATGGAGCGTGGCATCGGCCCCGACGAACTTGACCGCCTCGGTCGCCGACACCGGCGAGCCGGGTGGCGGGCCGCCGCGGTGGTCTACCGCGAGTACCTCCAGGTCACCGCCCTGGCCACGCCCGGCGCCTACGACCCGGCGGCGATCGTCGACCACGCGGCGTCCTTGCTCGCTCACGATCCCGAACTGCTCGAGGCGGAACGGGCCCGGCTGCGGCTGGTGGCGGTGGACGATCACCACGAGTCGGGTGAGGCGCTCGCCCGCCTCCTCGATCAACTCGCCCCCGGCGCCGACCTCATCCTGACCGGCGATCCGGACGCGACAACTCAGGCTTTCCGAGGGGCGTTGCCCAAACTTCTCGCCGAGGCACCCATCCGCTACCCGCGCCTGGACGGCGACCCGGCCCCGGTGTTCGTGCTGGCTCAGGGCCATCGACAGGGTGAGGTGCTGGCCGCGACCGCCCGCCGGGTGGTGGAGCGGATCGGGGCGCTCGGGCCGGCCGTGGCCGCTCGGCGGGCCGGTCAACCGAGCGGTCCCGAGGGACGGGTGGAGGTGGCGATCCTGCGGTCCAGCGGGGCCCAGGCGGCTCGGATCGCTGCCCTGCTGCGGCACAGCCATGTCCTGGAGGAGGTGCCGTGGTCGCGGATGGCGGTGGTGGCGCGCGATTCGGGCCAGGTGGCCGGCCTGCGTCGGGCCCTGTCCCAGGCGGACGTGCCGGTGAGCTTCTCCGCCTCTGATGTGGCCCTGCGTGACGAGGCGGCGGTGCGGCCGTTGTTGGCGGTGACCTCGGTGCTGCTCGGCGAACGCAGCCTCGACGATCCCGATGTGGTCAGCGACCTGCTCTCCAGCGTGGGCCGCGCCGACAGCCTCGGGGTCCGCCGGGTACGTCGACGGCTCCGGCACGCGCTCGCCACGCACCTGCCGTCGGGGTCGATGGGGACGGACGAGTTGTTGGCCCTGCTCCTGGCTGAGCCGGACCGGGTGCCGGACCAGCTGGCCCGGCACATCGATGCGGGTCCGCACGCCGAGAACGACCTGGCCCCGCTGATCCGGACGTGCGACGTCCTCGCGGCCGGCCGCGAGGTGCTCGCTCGCCCCGATGCCACCGCCGAGTCGCTGCTCTGGGCGGTCTGGCAGGCCACCGGCTTCGCCGAGGCGTGGCGCAGCCAGGCTCTGGCCGGCGGCCCTGGCGGACGTCGGGCCGATCACGACCTCGATGCCGTGGTGGCCCTGTTCGAGGCGGCTGCGCGCTTCGCGGACCGGCTTCCGTGGGCCGGGGCGATGGAGTTCCTCACCCGGCTGGGAGCCCAGGAACTGCCCGAGGACTCCCTCGCGCCGCATGCCCCGCACACCGAGGCGGTCACCGTGACCACCGTGCAGGGGGTGGCCGGTCGCGAATTCGACGTGGTCGCGGTCGCCGGTCTGCAGGACGGGCAGTGGCCGAACACCCGGCTGCGGGGTTCCCTGCTCGGGTCGACCGCCCTGGTCGATGTCGTGGCCGGCCGCGACCTCGGCGACGGCGGTGACGCCCGCCGCGACGAGCGGGCGCGGGTGGCCGCGCTGCGAGCGGCCCGCACCGAGGTGCTGCACGACGAACTGCGGATGCTCCTGGTGGCGCTCACCCGGGCCCGGCGCACCCTGCTGGTCACCGCGGTCTCCAACGCCGACACGGTGCCGTCCACGTTCATCGACCTCATCGACCCCACCGACGGCCCGGAACCCCGGCCGGTGCAGCCGGCTCCGCACTCGGTGTCGCTGGCCAGCGTCGTGGCGCGGCTGCGTGCGGTGCTGAACGATCCGTCCGCGACGGCCACTGCTCGGGCCGAGGCCGCAGAGCACCTGCACCGGCTCGCCGAGCAGGCCGTTCCCGGCGCTGCGCCAGCGGACTGGTACGGCTGGGCCGGCCCCAGCGACGACCGCGAGCTGCGCTCACCCAGCCAACCACCGGTGACGGTCAGCCCGTCCGCGATCGAACAATTCGATGCCTGCGCCCTGCGATGGTTGCTCGACCGCAGCGGGGGAGCGCCGCCGGCCCCGGCCACCGTGGCGGTCGGCAACCTGGTGCACGCCCTCGCCTACGAACTGCCCGAAGCCTCGGCCACGCAGTTGCAGGCCCAACTGCAAGCGCGGTGGGCCGAGGTGGGCCTGCCGTCCGGGTGGGTCAGCGATCAACTGCTGGCGCGTGCGGAGGCGATGCTCGAGCGACTCGTTGCCTACCGGGGCCGGCACCAACGCCAGGTCGTGGGGCGGGAGGTCGATTTCCGGGTGCGGATCGGTGAGGCGATCATCGCCGGCCGCATCGACCAGCTCGAGCTGGACGACCAGGGCCGGCTGGTCGCCGTCGACTTCAAGACGGGTTCGCGAGCACCCACCGCCGCCGAACTGGAGTCGAACGCCCAACTCGGCGCCTACCAGCTGGCCATCGCCCAGGGCGGCTTCGGCGAGGTGAGCCGGACGCCGCGGGTGGCGGGCGGCGGAGTCCTGGTTCAACTGGGGGCCAAGACGCAGTCGGTGAAGGTGCAGTCTCAGCCCCCGCTGCCCGCCGAACCCGAGAACTGGGCCGGGGAACTGGTGGCCCGGGTCGCCGAAGGAATGGGCGGTCGAGAGTTCGCGGCCACCCCCAACCCCGGATGCCGGCATTGTCCGGTCCGATCCAGCTGCCCGGCCCAGGCCGAAGGGGGACAACTGCGCCGATGACCCACAGCCCCCAACATCTGGCCGGCCTGCTCGGTCTGCCCGAACCCACGCCTCAGCAGTGCGCGGTGATCGAGGCCGCTCCCGACCGTCCGCACGTCATCATCGCCGGGGCCGGCTCGGGCAAGACCGAGACCATGGCCGCGCGAGTGGTGTGGCTGGTCGCCAACGGCCACGTCCTTCCCGAGGAGATCCTCGGCCTCACCTTCACCCGTAAGGCTGCGGCGGAGTTGTCCGAACGGGTCATCCGACGGCTGCGGGGGCTGCGGGCCACCGGGCTGTTGACCAGTGACGACCTCGGCGCCAGCCCGACGATCGCCACCTACCACTCCTTCGCGGCATCGCTGGTCACCGACCACGGGCTACGGGTGGGAGTCGAGCCTGGCACCCGGCTGCTGGGGGAGGCTGCCAGCTGGCAACTGGCCTACGACCTCGTCGAGCGGTGGCAGGCCGGCACCCCCGGGCCGGGCCGGCCGGGCCTGCCCGGCGAAGTCGCCGATGCGCTCGCCGGAGACGATCTGCGCACCTTGGACAGGGCGGTCAGCACTATCGTTCAGGCCGTCGTCTCGCTCTCCGGGCAATGTGCCGAACACCTCGTCGATCCCGAGCAACTGGGCGCCGAGCTTGCCCGGATCCAGGATCGGATCACCCGACTGCCCCGCAAGGGGCGCCACGGGGCACCCGAAGAGCCCTTGCCGTCCAAACCCGTGGGCAAGGCGCTGGCCGCCGTCAGGTCCCGTCACGTGCTGGTCCCGGTGCTGAGTGCCTATGCCCGACGCAAACGTGAACTGGAGGCGATGGACTTCGGCGACCAGGTGGCTGTGGCGGCCGAGCTGGCCTCGCTGCCGGACCTGGCCGGCGCTCAGCGCGCGACCTACCGGGTGATCCTGCTGGACGAGTTCCAGGACACCTCCCATGCCCAGCTCGAACTCCTGGCGCGGCTCTTCGGCGGTGGTCATCCGGTGACCGCGGTGGGGGACCCGCATCAGTCCATCTATGGCTGGCGAGGGGCGAGCGCGGACAACCTGGATGCCTTCCGCGCCCGCTTCGGACGCCGCCGGATGCCCGTGCAGACCCACCACCTCACCACGAGCTGGCGGAACCCCCGCTCGGTGCTGGCCGCGGCCAACGTCATCTCCGCGCCCCTGCACGAACGGACTCCCGTTCCGGTGCCGGAGCTGGACGCGGCCCCCACCGCCGAGCAGGGCCAGGTCATCGCGTCCTGGCATGAGACCTACCTCGACGAAGCCACCTGGGTCGCGGAGTTCCTCGCCGATCGCTGGCAACCGGGTGAGTCCACCGCAGCGGTGATCTGCCGACAACGGTCCCAGTTCCCCGCCATCGCCGCAGCCCTGCAGGAACGGGGGCTGCCGGTGGAGGTCGTCGGCCTGGGTGGTCTGCTGCAGCGGCCCGAGGTCGCCGACGTGGTGGCCACCCTCCAGGTGCTGTCCGACCCGACCCGCTCCGATGCCTTGATGAGGTTGCTCACCGGCCCCCGCTGGCAGCTGGGGCCGCGCGATCTGCGGGCCTTCGGTCTGTGGGCGCGACACCTGGCCGGTGAGTCGCTGCCCGAGCCAGTCGCCGGCTCGCCAGACCCCGACAACCTCGACCAGGTCGGCCTGGTCGATGCCCTGGAGCGACTCCCCGATCCCGACTGGGTGGGGCCCGGCGGCCTGACCCTGTCGGCCACCGCCCGGGCCAGGTTGGCGCGCTTGGCCGGCGAACTGGCCCGGCTCCGGCGTCGTACCAGGTTGCCGCTGGTGGATCTGGTGATGGCCGTCGAGCGGTCTTTGCTGCTGGAGGTGGAACTCACCCTGGCCGCCATCCAGGCCGGGCTGGTCGGCTCCGGCCGGTCCCAGCTCGACGAATTCCTCGATGTGGCAGCTGGTTTCAGTGACGGATCGGGTCGCCCCACGCTGGCCGCCTTCGTCGCCTGGCTGGAGGCCGCCGCCGAGCGCGAACGTGGCCTGACTCAGGCCGACGACGATGCCGAACCACGGATCCGCAACGGCGACGGCGACCGGGTCGACCCGTCCACCACGGTCGTCCAGGTGCTCACCGTGCACGCCGCCAAGGGCCTGGAGTGGGACCTGGTGGCGATCCCCGGCCTGGTGGAGGGTCGGTTTCCGTCCGGGCGGCGCAAGCAGGGCCGGGACACCGCCTCGGGGTGGCCGACCACCTTGGAGGATCTGCCCTACCCGCTACGCGGTGACGCCGCCGCGCTGCCCTCGTGGGACCTGGCCACGCCGGCCAACCACGACGATCTCGAGGAGACCCTGGAGGACTTCCGGGCCGCCTGCGGCGATCACGAGGCAGCCGAGGAACGCCGCCTCGCCTACGTCGCCGTCACCCGGGCCAGGCACCAGGTGGCAACGTCCGGCTTCGCCTGGGACGCGGACCGGTCCCGGCCCAAGGAGCCGTCCCGCTTCCTACGCGAGTTGGTGGTGCTGGCCCAGGCGGGCGAGGCCGGTGTCGTGCTCGACCTACGCGCCGACCTCGACGACCCCGCAGAGTCGACGAACCCGCTGCAGCGGAACCCAGTGCGGCACGCGTGGCCGCTCCCGTCCGCACATCAGGAGGACCTGCGTGAGGCCGCCGACGCGGTCTTCGCCGCGACCACCCCCGGATCGACCAGCCCGGAGCCGGGCATTCCCGCGGAGCTGTCCCGGGAGGTCGATCGTCTGCTGGCCGAGCGATCGCGGGCACGCGCACCCGAGCGGGAGGTGGCCCTGCCCGGGCACCTGTCCGCGTCATCAGCGGTGGCCCTGGCCCGTGACCCGGTGGCCTTCGCGCTGGACGTGCGCCGGCCGATGCCCACCGAGCCGCGCGCCGCCACCCGTCGGGGCACCGAGTTCCACGAGTGGATCGAACGCAGGCTCCGCTCCCAGGCGCTGCTCGACCTGGTCGACCTGCCCGGCGCGGGGGACGCCGACGGCCCCGACGACGCCGACCTGGAGGCGCTCAAGCTGGCCTTCGAGTCCTCGGTGTGGGCGCGCCGTCAGGTCCTGGAGACAGAGGTGGATCTGGAAACCGTCGTGGCCGGGGTGGCGCTGCGCGGGCGGATCGACGCGATCTTCGCCGCACCGGCCGGGGACGCTCCGGTGCGGTACGACATCGTGGACTGGAAGACCGGTCCTCGTCCGCGGGGCGCGGCGGCGGAGGCGGCCCGCATCCAGTTGGCGGTGTACCGGGTGGCGCTGGCTCGTCTGCGTGGCCTGCCCGAGACCGCGGTGCGGGCCTCCTTCTGTTACCTCGCTACCGGCGAGACCGTCACTCCCGCGGACGGTTTGGACGAGGCGGCCCTGACCAGCCTGCTGGTCGACTAGAGCGGGTCGTCGCCGACGTCCTTGGCCAGGTCGTCCAGCATCGCGACGGCGTCCGCCACGATCAGCGGATCGTCGGTGTGGATGCCGTGCATGAGCCACCGCGCCAAGGCCAGCTCCCCGGACATCCGGGCCCGCACCACGAGGTGCCGGTCCGGGTCGACCTTGCGATGCACCGCGTAGGCCTCGACCACCGAGTCCAGCGCGGGCTCGTCGGCCCCCACCGCCAGCCAGGCCAGATCGTCGGCGGGGTCGGCGATCTTCGCCTCACCCCAGTTGGCGATGCCGGTGACCGTACCCCCGGATACCAGGACGTGTTCGGCCACCAGGTCCCCGTGGACCAGGCACGGCGTGAACCGCCAGCGGCTCACGTCCTCCAGGGCCCGCTCCCAGCGGGTGAGCAACCGGGACGGCACCTGCCCGCTGCCTGCCGCCTGGTCGAGTTCCAGCAGCCGACGGGTGCGGTACTCCTCGGCGGTGTAACTGGGCACCCCCAGGTCGGTGGCCACCGAGGTGGGCAGTTCGTGCACCGCGGCCAGGGCGGTGCCCAGCGAGGCGGCCAGTCCCGGGCCGGGAGCCAGGTCGCCCGGGTGCAGCGGCTCACCCGGCAGGAAGGGGTAGACGACGGCGCGTCCACCGTCGGGCAGTTCGACCGTGGCTCGAGGGTCGGGAACCGCGAAGGGCAGGCTCAGCCCCTCGCTGCGCAGGGAACGCAGCAGGGCGAGTTCGGCTTCCAGGAGCACCCCGGCCTGGTTCGTCGCCGGGGCGCGCACCACCCACTGCCGGTCCTGGTCGTCGGTCACCACGGCGGAGTCGAAGTCTGCTCCGGCTTCGGTGGTGCCACGCGCCGACACCGGCAGCAGGCCAGGGACGGCGGCATCCGCCAGGGCCGCGAGGGTGAGTGCTGATCGAGCCACGCGCACCACCGTAACGGTTGTGACACGAATGGCTGTCTCGCCAGGCCGGAGTCTGCGGCCGGTGATTGACCTGCGAATCAGGCGATCCGCCCGCCGCACTCACAGCACGCGCGCGGAAAGTACGGTGGGCGCGTGGAGCACACCGAGCCCTTGGGGCACCTGGCCTTGGCCCGCGGAACCCTCGACCGGTGCGCCCATGAACGGGCCCGACCCGGGCTGGTCCAGGAACTGCTCACCGATCCTGGCACCCGCGTGCTCGATCTGGTCGGCGGCCAGGCCCCGATCGGCCATCAGGCGCTGAGCTGGCGGGCACCGGGGCCCGCCGAGGACGTATCCCAGGACGAGGCGGACGGCCTGGTCTGGGTGTTCCTCGGTCGTCGCGCCACCGGCGAGCCGGCCCGGCTGGCGCGGTTGGCCCCGGCGGACGAGCCTGCCGACCCACCGCCGGGGGCCGCGGGCCTGCGGTGGGGGGCCCTTCGCGAGTGTGCCGAACACCTCGATGACGACGATGCCGCAGCGTTCACCACGGCGCTGGCATTGTCCAACTGGCATGCGGCCCACCGTTTCTGCCCGCGATGCGGGGTGCCGACCAGACCGTCCCAGGCCGGGTGGGTGCGGGTGTGCCAGGCCGACGGCTCCGAGCACTACCCGCGTACCGATCCGGCGGTCATCGTCGCGGTGGTCGACGCGCAGGACCGGCTGCTGCTCGGCCATAACCGGATCTGGCCCGAGGGCCGCTTCTCCACCTTGGCGGGCTTCGTCGAACCAGGCGAACCGCTGGAAGCAGCCGTCCGGCGGGAGGTGGCCGAGGAGTCCGGGGTGATCGTGGCGGAGGTGACCTTCCTGGCCAGTCAGCCCTGGCCGTTCCCGTCCTCGCTGATGCTCGGATGCCTTGCCCGGGCCACCGACCCACGAATCTGCGTCGACGGCGAGGAGGTGACTCAGGCGCGCTGGTTCAGCAGGCAGGAACTGGCCGACGAGGTCAGTGCCGGGACGCTCGTGCCGCCCGGCGGGGTGTCCATCGCCCGGCGTCTGGTGGAGTACTGGTTCGGCGGACCGCTGCCATCGAGCCCCCAGACCTGGTGACCTGCCCGGCATGGTGAGCATGCCAGGTATGCAGGGCCCGGACGGGTCAGAACTGTTCGGGGTCAGGACTGTTCAGGGTCAGGACTGGTCGGGGTCGGGCCGACGCGGCGGATCGGCGTCCAGGTCGTCGAGTTCGGCGATCACCGGAGCCAGATCGGTGTCGGGCAGCAGAATGACGTTGCCGGGGATTCTCCCGAATTCCTCCAACCGTTCGATGATCACCGGTTTGATCCCGACGAACACCACCGTGACCCCGCGGTTGTCGAGTCGTTTGGTCAGGCCGAGCGCGTTCTTGGCCGTGGTGTAGTCCACGAAGCCCACGTCCACCAGGTCGATGACGACCACCCGGTTGACCGGCTCGACCAGCGATCCGTGCGGGCCACTCACCTGGTCCTCGATGACTTGCAGGGCCCGCTCGACGTTGGCGTAGAAGATCAGTCCGGTGAACCGGATCCCTGCCATCCCGGGTGGGAGCGGCTGGAAGTACGCCGATTCCGGTGAGACGAGCAGGTCCGGCCGCGTGCGGTGCTGCCCGATGGTGACGTAGTCCGCCGTCATGGTGCGCACCACCAGCCACACCAGCGAAACGGCCATCGCCACCAGCAGCCCGTCCAGCACCCCGAGCACGAGCACCCCGGCCGCGGCGAGGAGCGAGATGAGGGCCTCGGGCCGGGAGAACCGCATGATCCGCGGCACGAACGACAGCGACAGGTGGTTTCGCACCGCCATGATGATGAGCACCGCGAGGGCCGCTTCGGGCAGGTTGGCCACGGCTGCCCCGAAGAAGAGCACGGTGATCATCGCCGCGGCCGCGGTGACCACGGTGCTGAGTTGAGTGCGTGCGCCCGCAGTCTCGTTGGTCGACGAACTGGTCATCGACCCCGCACCGGCCAGCCCCCCGACCATTCCGGAGAGCACGTTGCCGATCCCGAAGGCGAACAGGTCCTTGTCGGCGTCGTAGTCATAGCCACTGCGTTCGGCGATGGACCGGGCCACCGCGGTGGCCTCGGAGAAGGCCAGCAGCACGATCCCCACCGCGCCGAAGACCAGCAAGGGCACGTCCCCGAGGCTGAACTCGGGCATCTCCAGGGCGGGCAGGCCGGTGGGGATCGGGCCGGGAGTGTCCACCTCGAACCGATCTTTCAACTGCAGCCCGGCCACCAGCACCGAGAGCAGCACGATCATCGTCAGGCCCGCCGGGAGCCGGGGCGACAGCCGCGGAATCCCCAGCATCAGCGCGAAGCCGGCCACCGACAGCGCGACCGTGACCCAGTTCGTCTCGCCCAGGTGCGCCGCGAGGTGGACGATCCGGTCCACCGCCGTCCCGCTCGTCCCCTCGATGCCGAGCAGTTTGTTCGCCTGGGAGACGACGATGAACACCGCCAGCCCGAACATGAAACCGGCATTGATGGGGTCGGAGATGAAGTGCACCAGCGTGCCCAGGCGGAGCACGTAGGCGATCAGGTACACCAGGCCCACGGTGATCGTCACCGCAGCCGCCGCCCGCACCGGATCGGAGACCGACATCGCCGCGATCAGTCCGCCCGTAGTGGCAGCGATCGCCGACGAGGGCGAGGCCACCAGGTGCCTCGAGCGTCCCCAGATCGCGTATACCGGCAGGATGATGATCAGCGCCCACACCCCGGACGTGGGTGGTAGCCCCGCCAGGCCGGCATAGGCGATGACCTCGGGCACCACGAGCCCCCACAGGGTGATCCCGGCTACCAGGTCGCCCCGCCACGAGGTCTTGACCATCGAGATCCACCCGGGCAGGGCGGGCGCCGGCAGCGGTGCCGGCCGCCACTTCTGGCTCATTGGTCTCCCTCGCCTCGCCCGACACGATCGGCCGACGCCATGCCGCCACACCGCCGACCGTTCGCAGCCGAACTCTAGACCGGGCCGGTCACGGTGCGGGGCGGGCGGCCTCCAGCCGGGCCTTGACCTCGGCCAGCGAGGGGTTGGTGGCGAAGGAACCGTCCGGGAAGAGCACCGTGGGCACCGTCCGGTTGCCCCCATTGGCGTGCATGACGAAGTCCGCCGCCTCGGGCACCTGCTCGATGTTGACCTCGCTGAAGCCGATGTCCGCTCGGTTCAGCGCCTGCTTGAGCACCCGGCAGTAGCCGCACCACGTGGTGGTGAACATGGTGATCGTTCCGTCGGCCGGGTTCTGCACGGCAGGTGCCTCTCTCGTGGTCAGTGGGCAGGCGCTACTGGCTGGTCGGGCCGATGTCGAGGAGACGCCCGGTCCGTGCCCGTTGGGACGTCAGGCTACGCGGACCGGGCGCCCCGCGTGGCCACCGCTGGCAAGCGCGCTCTCCTATGGAGCGGGGGGTCGAGTTCTACCGTCCCCGACCGCCCCGGCGACGCCTGCACGCGCCCAACCGACTCTGGTCGATGTAGATCACGAGATCGTCCTCTGGCACAGCCAACTCGACCCCTTCGAAACTCATGACGCCTCGAGGTAGCGCGGGGCGACCAGCCACGTATCAGGCGGCTCGATGGGGATTGGAGGTGCGAGGTTTGGTCGGCTTCAAAGCACGCTCGCGCGTCACAGAGGCCTTGGCAGACACGCGGCCCATTGCCTTGCGTGCGACGGCCTGGCGCTCGGGCGCCGGTACCGTCGGTGCCACGGTACGCGCCTTCTTCTCGGCGCTGGACATCTTCTGCATTCGCCCAGATTACGCCTGGTGCCAGCTGCACGGATAGGAGTTGCGGTTCGTCGTCTGTGCGGCGGGCTATCAGAGCCCAGGCGCGGGCTGGTCCCGTCGTCGGCGAAGATGGACCGGTGCCCCCCGTCGACGTACCCACCCGGGATCCGGACCAGGTGATCGCCGACCTCGACCCGGAGCAGCGTGAGGTGGCCACCACCCTGACCGGCCCGGTCGTCGTGCTCGCCGGGGCGGGCACCGGCAAAACCCGCGCGATCACCCACCGGCTCGCGTACGGCGTGCTCAGCGGCGTCTACCAGCCCGGACACGTGTTGGCGTTGACCTTCACCGCCCGCGCGGCAGGGGAGATGCGCACCCGGCTGCGGGGACTCGGCGTCCCCGCGGTCCAGGCCCGGACCTTCCACGCCGCCGCACTTCGCCAACTCCAGTACTTCTGGCCGCAGGCGGTGGGAGGTGCCCCGCCACCGCTCATCGACCACAAGGCCCCGCTGGTCGGCGAGGCGGCCGGACGGCTGCGACTGGGCGCCGATCGGACCCTGGTCCGGGACCTGTCCGCCGAGATCGAGTGGGCCAAGGTGAACCTGCTCTCCGCCGACCGATACCCCGCCGCGGCGACCGCCGCCGGGCGTCGTGGGGTCGGCCCGCTCGGCCTCGACGTGGTCGCCCGCGCCATGCGTACCTACGAAGAGATCAAATCCGACCGCGGCGTCATCGACTTCGAGGATGCGCTGCTGGTGATGCTCGGCCTGCTGCGGGAGAGCCCATCGGTCGCCTCGGCCGTTCGAGCCCAGTACCGGCACTTCATCGTGGACGAGTACCAGGACGTCTCCGCGCTGCAGCAGGCCCTGCTGGACGCCTGGTTGGGGGACTCGCGCGAACTGTGCGTGGTCGGCGACCCGGGGCAGACCATCTACACCTTCGCCGGCGCCAGCCCCCGGCATCTGCTGGACTTCGCCGCGCGCTACAAGGGCGCACGTTCGCTGCAGCTGGTGCGCGACTATCGCTCCACCCCGCAGATCGTCACCGCCGCCAACCGGCTGCTGGACTCGGCCCCGCCCAGTCACCGTAATCGCCGGGTCGAACTGATCGCCCAGCGCCCTGCGGGGCCGGCACCCCAGGTACGCGGCTACCCCGACCACCTGGCCGAGGCTGCCGCAGTCGTGACCGAGATCGGGCAGTTCATCGCCCGCGGCGCCCCCGCGGACGAGATCTGCGTGCTGTATCGCACCAACGCCCAGTCCGAGCCGCTGGAGGCCGAGTTGTCGGCGGCCGGCATCGCCTACCAGGTGCGCGGCGGGGACCGCTTCTTCGCCCGCCCCGAGGTCCGTCGGGCGGTGATGCTGCTGCGGGGTGCGGCCCGATCCGCCACACCGGGGACCGCATTGTCGGCAACAGTGCGCGACGTGCTCTCCGGGGCGGGTTGGGCGGCGGAGCCACCGCCGAGTCCGGGCGCGGCCCGCGACCAGTGGGAGTCCCTGCACGCGCTCGCCCTGTTGGCCGACGATCTCTCCGGCTCGGCGCCCCCGCAGGACGTCCTGGGCTACTTCGTCGCCGAACTCGACCAGCGGGCGTCCGCCGCTCATGCCCCGTCGGCAGGAGGGGTGACGCTGTCGTCGCTGCACGCCGCCAAAGGCCTGGAATGGGACGTGGTGGTGATCGTCGGGTGCAGCGAGGGGCTGTTGCCGATCAGCTTCGCCGACACCCCTGATGCGGTGGAGGAGGAGCGGCGGCTGCTGTATGTCGGCATCACCCGTGCCCGGCGGGAGTTGCTGCTCACCTGGTCCTCCGGACGGGCGGGCGCCCGGTCCGCGCGCTCGGCCAGCCGGTTCCTGCAGGCTGTGGTTCCGGGGGGTGCGGCGTCCCGGACGGGTACCTCGGGCACGGCCGGGCGTGCCCCCGCGGACGACTCCCGCGCGGTGCTGGCCGGCCGGTCCAAACGCAAGCGGGTCTCGACCCTGCACAGCACCTGCCGAGGCTGCGGCGGCGCCCTGTCCGATGCGGCCGAGCGCAAGACCGGCCGGTGCCGCGATTGCCCACCCGACTACGACACGGCCCTGCTGGAGCGGCTGCGCACCTGGCGTGCGGCACTGGCCTCCCAGAGCCGGAAGCCGGCTTTTGTCATCTTCACAGATTCGACGTTGGAAGCCATCGCCTATGCCAAGCCCACCGACCGGGCCGGGCTGCTGCAGATCTCCGGTGTCGGGGCGGCCAAGCTCGACGCGTACGGCGAGGCGGTGCTGGCGGTGGTGGCCGGACGCGACGCGGCCACCGGGTAGCGCCTGGGTCCAGGCGCCCCGCAGCCTGGGCAGACTGAACGGTTCCCTACCCCCGGGCCGAACGCGCGAGGGCCCAAACGGAGCCGCGAACTGACTGAAAGTGTTCTCCGGCAACGGCTTTCAGATCATTCCAGAGAACCGGCGAAATTCTCTGGTAATTCGATTGCCTTGCTCGCATCGTGCGCCTACCCTCATAGAGGCCGTTCTTCGGGTCGACAGCCATGTCGAGCCGCAGGCGCCGGATGTACCTGTCAGCGACGCGACAAGCGTGAGGCCTCCGCCTCGCGCGGCCAGTTGGAATGAGGGAGGAAGCGATGATCAATAGTGCATTCACCAGCACGGCGATGCTGGTCGGCGCTGCGCCCTCCTCAGTCCTGGCTATGCCATGCCCGGCCGACCCGCGGGTCCGGGGGGAGCACTCTGCCTTCCGCCCGGCCGGCGATGACGCGGCCTTGGCCGTGCACGCCGCCCCGTACGCCACCCTCGCCGGCCGCGGTTCGCGCGGCAAGGCGCAAGCAGCCTTCTGGCAGCACCACGGGATCCGTAGATCCGGAGCACCTCCCACCTGAGTCTCACCCTCAGGCAGGACGTTCCAGGCCGCGGTTCCCACCAGGGATCCGCGGCCGATGTATTTCTCGGCAGTGGGTTCCATCGGTAGCAGTGCGAAGACCACCCAGCAACCGATCACCATCCGACCGTCTGACACACCGAGAACCGGAATGTCTATCGGGGCCACCGCCCCGTTGCCGCCGAAAGGTGGCCTTGCAGAGGAGGTTTGCGATGCAGCTCGCAACCATGATCGACCTGGTGGCTCGGCCTGGCGTAGTCACCCCATGCCAGGCCGACAACGACGACCTCTGGTTCGCCGAGCGTCCCGCCGAGGTCGAGGCGGCCAAGGCCCTGTGCGTGGAGTGCCCCGTCCAGGCAGCCTGCCTGGCAGGCGCTCTCGAGCGTCGCGAGCCCTGGGGCGTCTGGGGCGGAGAGCTCTTCGAGGCCGGCAAGGTCATCCCGCGCAAGGTTCCCCGGGGCCGGCCGCGTAAGGACGACCCGCGGTACGTGGCAGCCGCATCCCGGGACCGGGACGCAGCCTGAGCTCCGCCGAGCCAGCGGCGGGACCTGCCGAGTCAACGCGAAAGACATTGCCTGGCAGGCCCTGTCACCGGGGGTGGCGTCACCACGGCGCCACCCCCGGCCCGGACGACGAGAGCGTCCGAGGCCCTCAACCCCACCCGGCCGGTCATCTCCGGGGAAGAACCGCACCTGTGACCTCAAGGATCCGTGATGTACCCGACCGACTACCTCATGCATGAGCACGAGCGACAAGAACTCCTGCGCCGAGCCCGCGAACACCGGATGGTGATGGTGCTCAAGCACCGGCGCCGTGTCCGCAGCAGCCGGCGCCGCCTGGAGCGCTCCCAGCGTCTGCTGGACGCCCGCCAAGCCCGGCTGACCCTTGCCGAGATCGTTCGGCTATAGGCCCACGCCGGCAGTAGCACGTGGGATAAGACACGTCCGTAGAGAGCCGTTGAGGCCAAGCCCGGCCGATTCGGCTCTCTACCCTGGTCGTATGCCCGATCCGGATCTCGAACATATCGAGTGCTGGCTCTCCGACATGGATGGCGTCCTCGTCCACGAGGGCAGCGCACTGCCCGGGGCCAACGACTTCCTGCGTCGCCTGGTCGACCGGGAACGCCGCTTCCTGCTGCTCACCAACAACTCCATCTACACCGCACGCGACCTGGCCGCCCGGCTGGCCACCTCCGGCCTGAGCGTGCCCGAGGAGTCCATCTACACCTCGGCCATGGCCACCGCGGAGTTCCTGGCGCGCCAACAGCCCCAGGGCTCCGCCTTCGTCATCGGCGAAGCGGGCCTGACCACCGCCCTGCACGAGGTGGGCTACGTGCTCACCGAGACCGATCCCGACTTCGTCGTCCTCGGCGAGACCCGCACCTACTCCTTCGAGGCGATCACCCGCGCCATCCGATTGATCGAGGGTGGTGCCCGGTTCATCTCCACCAACCCCGACCCGATCGGACCCTCCACCGAGGGCTCGCTGCCCGCCTGCGGGGCGGTGGCTGCCC
Source organism: Actinomycetales bacterium (assembly GCA_047974565.1). Classification (GTDB taxonomy): domain Bacteria; phylum Actinomycetota; class Actinomycetes; order Actinomycetales; family CAWJMD01; genus JBDIAG01. The sequence continues at coordinate 64,898 of JBKECN010000037.1, read as the reverse complement.
TGATCACCAAGGCCACCGGAGCCGAGCCGTACACCGTCGGCAAGCCCAATCCGTTCATGTTCCGCTCCGCGATGGACAAGATCGACGCTCACAGCGAGTCGACGGCGATGATCGGGGACCGGATGGACACCGACGTGGTCGCCGGGATGGAAGCCGGGCTGCTGACCGTGCTGGTGCTCACCGGCATCACGAAGGTCCACGAGATTCAGCGTTATCCCTATCGTCCCACGATCGTCCTCGACGGAGTCGCCGAGCTCATCGCCCGGATCTGAGGTGGTTGCGGGCGGGAAGCCGTCCCACGATCGTCCTCGACGGAGTTGCCGAGCTCATCGCCCGGATCTGAGGTTCGCGCGGGCGATGGGGCAGACTTTGGGCATGCGCAGCCAGTTATTCGATGCCAAACACATGCCCAGCCAGTCCCAGGATCGCTGGGTGCTGCAATCCCCGCGAATGCTCCGGGTCGGCCTGGGCCCGGACGTCCTCGCCGCCAAGGGCGCCATGGTCGCCTACCAGGGCCAGCTGACCTTCAACCACGAGAGCTCGGGAAGCCTCGGCCGGCTGGCTCGTCGGCTGGTCAGCGCCGACGACCCGCCACTGATGCGGATCGCCGGCCAGGGGCACTGCTACCTGGCCCGGCTCGCCGAACACATCTTCACCCTCGACCTGGAGGGCGACGGCATCACCGTGGGCGGCGACCGGGTGCTGGCCTTCGACGCCACCCTCAACTGGGACATCCGCCGAGTCCAAGGCGCGGGCGCGATGATGAGCCAAGGCATCTTCAACACCGTCATCGAGGGGCGCGGCACGCTGGCCATCACCGTGGACGGTGAGCCCCTGGTCCTGGACTGCTCCCAGCATCCGGTCTTCGTCGACCCCCAGGCGATCATCGCCTGGTCGTCCACGCTCACCCCGTCGGTGGTCAACTCGATGAACCTGCGGTCGGTGCTGCGCGGCGGCTCCGGGGAGAACTTCCAACTCGCCTTCCACGGCCCCGGCTTCGCCATCGTGCAGCCGAGCGAGACCGCACCGGTCCACGCCACCGGCGGCGCGGGCGGTCTGTTCGGCTGACCCGGCCCACGGGTGCTCGCGCCGGCCACCGGCGCGGGTACTCTGGACGGTCGTGGCTGCCGTCGACTTTCCCAGCGAGATCCGTGCCCTGCGTCAGACCTTGGAGTCCATCGAGCAGGTCACGGACCTCGACGCGCTGCGCGCCACCATCGCCGACCTTAGCGAGCAGGCGGGCGCGCCCGACCTGTGGGACGACCCCGAGGCCGCCCAGAAGGTGACCTCCCGCCTCTCGCACACCCAGGCCGAACTCGACCGGATCGAGAAGATGGGCTCGCGGGTGGACGACCTGGAGGTGCTCGTCGAGTTGGGCACCGAGGAGGACGACGCCGAGTCGCTCGCCGAGGCCGAGACCGAACTGGCGGCGATCAAGAAGGGCCTGGGCGAACTCGAGGTCCGCACCCTGCTGTCGGGGGAGTACGACGAACGCAACGCCCTGATCACCATCCGCTCCGAGGCGGGCGGTGTCGACGCGGCCGACTTCGCCGAGATCCTGCTGCGGATGTACCTGCGCTGGGCGGAGCGCCGCGGCTACCCGGCCGAGGTGTACGACACCTCCTACGCCGAGGAGGCCGGCATCAAGTCGGCCACCTTCAAGGTGAGCGCTCCCTACGCCTACGGCACCCTGTCGGTCGAACAGGGCACCCACCGGCTGGTGCGGATCTCACCCTTCGACAACCAGGGACGCCGCCAGACCTCCTTCGCCGGGGTCGAGGTACTCCCCGAGGTAGAAGAAACCGACCACATCGACATCCCGGAGAAGGACCTGCGGGTGGACGTCTTCCGGTCCTCCGGCCCGGGCGGGCAGTCCGTCAACACCACCGACTCCGCGGTGCGCCTGACTCACGTGCCCACCGGGATCGTGGTGAGTTGCCAGAACGAGAAGTCCCAGTTGCAGAACAAGGCGGCGGCCATGCGGGTGCTGCAGGCCAAGCTGCTGGAGCGGGCCCGCCAGGAACGGCAGGCCGAACTGGACGCGCTGAAGGGCTCGGACTCCGGGTCCTGGGGCAACCAGATGCGCTCCTACGTGCTGCACCCCTACCAGATGGTCAAGGACCTGCGTACCGAGTACGAGGTGGGCAACCCGGCCGCGGTCTTCGATGGCGACCTCGACGACTTCCTCGAGGCAGGCATCCGGTGGCGTCGGCAGACCGAGAAGACAGAGGCCTGATCTTTCCCTGCGGGCCTTCAGGTCGTTGCAAGCTTGGGGGCTTAGCCTGGTCGGCGGGGGTATCTCGGGTGCCGGACCACGCCGCCACCGGCTGTACGGAACGCCCCGAGATGTCTCAAGGTGCCCGGTTGGCCGGTCGATGTCAGGAGTGACACGGCTTGCCGGGGTTCGGCGTCCCCGCCCCGGCGGGTGCGCACGGTACGGACGAAGTCGACGCTTAGGATGGGCATCTGTGATTTCCTTCGAGAACGTGGCCAAGGTGTACGCCGAGAAGTCGGTGGCCGCTCTCGACGACGTGACCCTGGACATCGAGCGGGGGGAGTTCGTGTACCTGGTCGGCGCCTCCGGCTCGGGTAAGTCCACCTTCCTCCAGTTGGTGCTGCGGGAGCAGAAGGCCACCAGCGGGCGCGTGCTGGTCGCCGGCAAGGACGTCGCCCAACTGTCCTCGTGGAAGGTCCCGCACCTGCGCCGCCAGATGGGAGCCGTCTTCCAGGACTTCCGGCTGCTGCCGAACAAGACGGTGCACGAGAACGTCGCCTTCGCCCTGGAAGTCCTCGGACGATCCCGATCCTCGATCAACCAGACGGTTCCCCAGACCCTGGAAATGGTGGGCCTGGCCGGCAAGGAACGCCGCTACCCGCACCAACTCTCCGGCGGGGAGCAGCAGCGGGTCGCCATCGCCCGGGCCTTCGTCAACCGCCCGGCGATCCTGCTGGCCGACGAGCCCACCGGAAACCTCGACCCGGTCACCAGCCGCGGCATCATGCGCGTGCTGGACCGGATCAACGGCACCGGCACCACCATCGTGATGGCCACCCACGACGTCGCCCTGGTGGACGAGATCCGCCGCCGGGTGATCGAACTCGACGCCGGCCACGTGATCCGCGACGAACTCGGCGGCACCTACGTCACCACCACGTCCATTCCCGTCATCCGGGTGGACGAGGACGAGGCGGTCCAGGTCGAGGCGTTCATCGTGGACGAGGACGGGGACGTCGCCGCCGTCGCCGAGGTGGTCGCGGCGGTGCAGGCAGATCAGGTCCCCGAGAGTGTGGGCACTGGCGACCACGACCCCGCGGCCGACGGTGAGCCGGCCTGGGCCGGCACCGAGTGGGCGGACGAGGACGCCACCTGGACGCAGGAGTCCCCGGACGGCGACGCTCACGCCCGTCTCGATGAGGTCCCCGACGCCGACCCCGACACCGGCCTGGACGAGAAGACTCCTCGGACCCGTCGGGAGATGCGCGAACTGAGGGCCCGCGAACTGGCTCGCCGACAGGCTCAGGCGGAAGAGGCCGCCGCCGCCGAACTCGCCGCCGAGTCCGCTGCCGGTGCGGCGCCATCGCCGGACGAGGTCGAGGCGCCGGCCCTGGCTGGCGAGGTGTCCAGCGAGGAGGGCGCGGACACCACGATCGAAGACGACGACCACGAAGACGACGAGCCGGTCCGGCCACGCCGCCGCCGCGGCTTCTTCGGCCGCCACCGCAGTTCGTGACGCACCGGACCACCCCCTGACCACTGCCCCTGAGGGCACGCACGATCCACGGACGAGAGGTTCACCATGCGAGTTCGATTCATCCTCAACGAGGTGTGGATCGGTCTGCGTCGAAACGTCCCGATGGCGGTCTCGGTCATCATCGTCACGTTCGTCTCGCTCACCTTCGTCGGCGGCGCCATGCTGCTGCAGACCCAGATCTCCACCGTCAAGGACTACTGGTACGACCGGGTCCAGGTGTCGATCTTCCTGTGCAGCCCGGGCAGCCTGGAGCCGACGTGTGCGGCCGGGGCGGCCACCGAGGCAACCCGCGAGCAGGTGCGCAAGGACCTGGAGTCACCCGCCCTGGCGCCCTACGTCGACCGGATCTACTTCGAATCCAAGGCAGACGCCTACGAGCGTTTCAAGGAGCAGTTCCCCGACGAGACGGTCTCCAAGAACGTCACCGCCGAGCAGATGCCGGAGTCCTTCCGGGTCAAACTCAAAGACCCGGAGAAGTACCAGGTGGTCTCGGAGTACTTCGCCGGCCGCGACGGCGTGGAGGAGGTCGTCGACCAGCGGGCCCTGCTGGACACCTTCTTCCGCATCCTGAACTACCTGACCGCCGGGTCGGTGATCCTGGCCTCGGTGATGCTGGTGGCGGCCGGGCTGCTGGTGGCCACCACGATTCGGCTGGCGGCGATCAACCGGCGCCGCGAAGTGGCCATCATGCGTCTGGTCGGGGCGTCCAACCTGCTCGTCCAACTGCCCTTCATGCTCGAGGGGATCGTGGCGGTGTCGATCGGTGCCGCGGTCGCCGTCGGCGGCCTGTGGGCCTTCATCCACTACTTCGTCCAGGGCTTCCTCTCCGTCGAGCTGCCGATCTTCTCGTACATCCAGACGAGTGAGGTATGGGTGGTTGCGCCCGTCCTCTTCGTGGTGGGAATCGTTCTTGCGGGCGTGTCATCCCTGCTCTCGCTGGCTCGATACCTCAAGGTGTAAAGCGACCCGTGAGGGTTCCCGCCGTCGCTCTTCCCCGCCCGGTGGGTCGTAGGTCCGAGGAGTACCTCTCGCCATGCGTCTTCCCCGCCTGGCGCGACTGGCCGCGGTGATCACCGCGGTGTCAGTCGCCGCTGCCGTCGTCCCCCCTGCCGTCGCCGACCCCAAGAGCGACGCGCAGACCAAGAAGAAGCAAGTCGAATCCGATATCGGCGAACTGCAGGAGAGCCTGGCAGGCACCTCCGCCGAGTTGACCGAGGCCTACGGCAGGCTGGCCGACGCGCGAAGTCAGTTGCCGGCCGCGCAGGCCGCGCTCGACGAGGCCCGGGCCGTGGAGGCCGAGGCCGAACGCAAGGACGCCGAGATGGCCGGGCGCCTGGCCGCGGCCGAGGCTGCCCAGGCCCAGGCCCAGGCCGACCTGGACGCCTCGGCCGATCAACTCGCCGACACCAGGGACGAACTGGCCAGGATGGCGGCGGCCACCTACCGTCGCGGCGCCGCGAGCACCGAGCTGTCGGTGGTGATGAACGCTGAGAGCCCGCAGGATTTCGCTGATCGTTTCGTCATGGCCGACACGGTGCTGCGCACCCGGTCGGGTGCCATCAACGACCTGACCGAGAAGCAGGTGTTGCAGTCCAACGCCCAGGCCCGGCTCACCGCGGTCACCGCCCAGGTGGCGGAGTTGCGCGAGCAGGCTCGCCAGGCCCTGGCCGCGGCCGAGGCCGCCCGTGCCGAAGCGGCGGCCCGTAAGGACGCCGTGGACAACCTCATCGCCGCCGAAGCCGCGGCCACCGCGGTGATCGAGTCCCGCAAGGCGGAGGAGGAATCCCACCTGGGCTCGCTCAAGGCCGAACAGGACAAACTCTCAGCACAGCTCGCCGAGATCGCCCGGCAGGAGCGGGCGGCGGCGGCGGCCCGGGCGGCCGCCTCGGGTTCATCTGGCTCCTCCGGCTCGTCCGGTGCCTCCGGTGGGGGCGGGAGCTACAGCGCAGGCGGTGGCACCCTGGGCCGTCCGGTGAACACCCGGATCACCTCCAGTTTCGGCTACCGGATCCACCCCATCTACAAGTACCGGCGGCTGCACACCGGCACCGACTTCGGTGGGCCCTGCGGCATCCCGATCCATGCCGCGGCGGACGGGCGAGTGGTCTCGGCCGGGTGGGCCGGCGGCTACGGCAACCGGATCGTCGTCGCCCACGGCCTGATCGGCGGTAGCTCCATCGCCACCGCGTACAACCACATGTCCCGGTACGCCGTGCGCGGCGGCACGGTCAAGAAGGGCCAGGTGATCGGCTACGTCGGCACCACCGGTTCCTCCACCGGCTGCCACCTGCACTTCGAGGTGCTCAAGAACGGCTCCTACGTCAACCCGATGGGCTACCTGTAGCGCTGGCGGCGCAAAAGGATGCCGGGGGTCCGAGAGCGACGCCGTAGAATCGTCCGATGCCCAAAGAGCAAGGCCGCAAGGTGATCGCGACGAATCGTCGCGCTCGCCACGATTACCACATCGACGACGTCTATGAGGCCGGGCTCGTGCTGACCGGCACCGAGGTCAAGGCACTGCGGATGGGCCGGGCCCAATTGGTGGACGGCTACGTGGCGATCGACCACGGCGAGGCCTGGCTGGAAGCCGTGCACATCCCCGAGTACACCCAGGGCACCTGGACCAACCACTCCCCGCGACGCAAGCGCAAACTCCTGCTGCACCGGGACGAGATCGACAGGCTCGGGCAGAAGACGAGGGAGAAGGGCTTCACCATCGTCCCTTTGCAGTTGTACTTCTCCGACGGGCGAGCCAAGGTGGAGATCGGCCTGGCCCGGGGCAAGAAGGAGTACGACAAGCGTCATGCCCTGCGGGAGCGGCAGGATCGCCGCGAGGCCGAGCGGGCGATGTCGTTGCGGGTCAACCGCTGAGCCAGTCAGGTCTCGCTCACGCTCACTCACCCGGCGACCAGCCCACCCGTCTGCCGGATTCAGCCATGAAGGCCACTGGCCGATTCGTCTGGGGTGACGCAACTCCCCGAGCAGGTACGCCCGCACCCGATCAGCCCTGACCCCGACCATGCCTCGACGGCTGCTCAGCGGCTGCTCGACGGGGTGGGCAGTGTCGTGCGCGGCCGGCAGCCGATCCTGGAGTTGATCTGCTGCGCGCTGCTGTCCGGGGGGCACGTCCTGCTGCAGGACGTGCCCGGCAGTGGCAAGACCACGATCGGACGGGCCTTCGCGCACAGCGCCGATGTCACCTTCGGCCGGGTGCAGGCCACCTCCGACATGCTTCCCGCGGATATCACCGGCTCGTCCGTGTGGCGCCCCGGGGACGGCACCTTCCACTTCGTGCCCGGCCCGATCTTCGCCCACGTCGTCCTCGTGGACGAACTCAACCGGGCCTCCTCGCGGACCCAGTCGGCCTTCATGGAAGCCCTGGAGGAGCACGCGGTCACCGTCGACGGTGTGCGGCACCCGCTGCCGGACCCCTTCTTCGTCATCGCCACTCAGAACCCGGTCGAGCAGTACGGCACCTTCCCGTTGCCCGAGGGGCAGCTGGACCGGTTCACCATGTGTCTGCGGCTGGGCCCGATGGATCCGGCGGACGAACTCCAGGTGCTGCGCGAGCAGGTACACCGTTCCACCGTCGAGGACCTGCGTCCGGTGGTGGACGCGGACACCCTGCGCTGGCTGCGCGCCCAGAGCCGGTCCGTGCACGTCGGCGAGCCGGTGGGCCGGTACGTCCTGGACCTCGTCGCGGCCAGCCGGCAGCATCCCGAGATCGTGCTCGGAGCCAGCACCCGCGCGGCCATCGTCCTGACCCGGGCCGCGCAGGCGCGGGCGTTGCTGCGCGGGCGCGACTTCGTCACCCCCGACGACGTCAAGGCCTTGGCCATCCCCGTGCTGGCGCACCGCCTCGTCTTCAGCTACGACTGCGACCTGCCGCATGCCGAGAAGGTGGTCGCGCACCTGGTGGCCGGCGTCCAGGTCCCCCTGACGGGGTGACCCGCTGATGCAGCCCGAGCAGACTCCTGCGCGGCGGAAGGTGGGCGGGCGGTACCGGGGTGGCTGGCTGTCCCTGGCCACCCCCCGCGGCCTGATCGTCACCATCGGCACGTTCGCGGCGGCCTATCTGGTCTGGCGACTCGCCGACGCCCTGACCGAACGCACCGTCCTGCTCCTTGTCGGAGTGCTCTTCGCGCTGCCGCTGGTGCGCGCTGCCGCCCGCGGCCCCGGGCGGTGCGACGTGACCATCACCGGCCCGACCGCACTTCAGGTGGGAGAGGAGGGCACCTTCGTGGTCGAGCTGACCCATCGGGACGCCCGGCGGGGCGGCGGCGCCACCGTGAGTCTGAGCACCCCGATACTGTCCGGCGCGGTGGCCTGGATCCCCGATCTGCGCCCGGGCGAGACGGCCCGGACCACCGTGACCCGGCGGGCGCTCGCCCGCGGCTCGGCTCCAGCAGTGGCGGTCGGCGTCCGTCGGCGTGAGCCCTTCGGCACCTTCAACCTGGGGTACGAACTGTCGATGCCCTCCCCGATTCGGGTCTATCCGGCGTCGGCTCCGACCCTGCCGCTACGGCAACTCGCGGCGACCGGAGACTCCCACGCGTCCCGGCGATGGGGCACCGAGGTCACCGGGGTGCGGCAATGGTCGCCGGGAGATTCCCTGCGCGCGGTGCACTGGCGGGCGACGGCCCGGCACGGGGACATCGTCGTGGCCGAACGTGAGGAGCCGATCAGCCCCGTGCTGCGGGCCATCGTGATCGGCTCGTCCTTCGACGCTCAGGGTGAGCACGGCATCGCCCGGCTCGCCGCAACCGCCACCAAGGCCAGGTCGTCCGGCGACTCCGCGCGAGTGATCTGGTGGGATCCAAGCGTCGGGCTGTGCCTGGCCCCGACCGCCTCACGGCAGGCCGTGCTCGACTGGTTCGCGGACCTCGGCAGCGCCGAACTGGCCCGGCAGCTGCGACCTGCCGGCCAGCGGGACCTGCGCGAACTCCTCGGTGAGGAGGCCTATGTCGTGCGCGGGACGGGTGTGAACCTGGTCCTGTCCGGTCTGCAGGGCATCCGGCTGATCGATGCGGCCACCGGTCACCCGCTGAGCTTGGACCCGCGATGACGCCTGATCGGGCGGCGGCGGCACCGAGTGCGGATCCCGCGGTGATGCGACAGTTGAGCACGATCACCGGCCTGTGCCTGCTGGGTGCGATCGGGACGATCTCGCTCGTGCAGCCGGTGCTGCTGTTGGCCTTCGTGCTGGTCGTCGTCCTGCTGGTCGTGCTGAGGTCGTATACCCCGACGCTGCTCGTCCGGCGGATTGGCTTGGGTGTCGGGTTGGCGGCGTCCGTGGCCGCCGGTGTCCTGGCGGCCGGAACCCGCGGGCTGTCCATGGGCTTGCTCAGCCTCGCCCTCGTGCTGTTCACTCTCGCCCTGTACGTGCGGGCCGAGACGGCCGCAACGCATCGGCTGGTGTTGACCTTCGCGGGCGCCAACCTGCTGCTCGTCTTCCTCGACTCGCCTGCCACGCCGCTGGTGCTGCTCAGTCTGGCGACGTGGGCACTGCTCGTTCTGGGCGCGGTGCTGGGCAGTCGCTTCGAGCATCAGGGCACCGCGACCAGTTCGCGCGTGGAGATCGTCGGGCGTGCGTACCGTCCGGTGTGGGACGCCCTCCGGGTGGCTGCCCTTCCGGCCGCGTTCGCCGCGGTGTGCGGGGTCATCGCCTTTCTCGTGCTACCCGACCTGAACGGGGGAGTGGACAGCCCCTGGTCGTCCGGTCCCGGCCAGGCCGGCGGCGGGCAGTCCGGGCGCAGCCTGCAGCCTTATGACGGGGGCTCGCTCTCCCTCAACGCCCGTGGGCAGTTGCCCCCGGTGGAGGTGGCCCGCGTCCCGGCGGACAGCCCGGTGCGCTGGCGGGCCAACGTGCTCTACACCTACGACGGCCTCTCCTGGAAGGCCGACCTGCCCCGGCAGGAGTGGGGTGTGGACGGTGCCCAGGTCGCCGGGCCGGAGCAGACGTACACCGTCGAGCCGCTGCTGGCGTACAGTTCGGTGCTGGCGCCGGGAGCCGCCACTAGCGTGGATCCCCAGCCGACCCAGATCGATTCGCACAACTACGTGCGGACCGGCAACTCCCCCTATCAGGTGACGGTCGGCCCGTACCCGGACGTGCACGGCGATTCGGCGGGGATCCCCGGCCTGGGCGTCGACCACCCGGACTACGAGGAGTGGCTGCAACTGCCGTCCGGAGTCAGCGAACGGACCGCCGAGCTGGCCCGCACGGTCACCGCCGACGCGTTCGACGATGCCGAGGCTGCTCGGGCGATCGAGGAGTATCTGCTCTCGGGCGACTTCCGGTACGACCTGGACGCCCCGGTGGCTCCGGCCGGTCAGGACGCTGTCGACTTCTTCCTCTTCGACTCCAAGGCGGGGTTCTGCGAGCACTACGCGTCAGCGTCCGTGGTGATGCTGCGCAGCCTGGGTATCCCGGCGCGGATCGCCACCGGCTACGCCGGAGGCACCGAGACCGACGGGATGCGCACCTTCACCGGCCGGGATGCTCACGCGTGGGTGGAGGTCTACGTGCCCGAACGCGGCTGGGTGACCAGCGACCCCACCCCGGCGGCCGAGGACGGGCTGCTCGACCGGCTGCTGGGCTCCGATCAGAACAGACGGATTGCTGGGTTCCTGCTGGCCGGGCTGGTGCTGACGATCATCGTCATCGGGTGGCTGCGCGGTCGGCGCGGGCAACCTCGGTCGCCGGACGGCCCGGCAGTGGTCCGCGACGAAGTGGCGCTCGCGGTGCGACGACTCGAACAGGCCTGCGCGACAGCCGGTCTCCACGTGCCCCGAGCCCTCACCGTGCACGAGCTCGCCTACCTCACCCCGAATGTGGCGGCCCAGCTGGCCGTCTGCGAGCGGTACCTGTATGCCGCAACCTCGGTGCCCGAGGAGCAGGTGGCCGCCGCTGTGCAGGCCATCAACGCCGAGGCCGCCCGGCTGGAGTCGTCCGCAGTCGTCGGGGTCACGTGAGGGGGCCGGTGATGGATCACTCGGGAGGAGTCACGCTGGGCCAGGTCGATCTGCGTAGGTCGATCTGAGTAGGTCGACCTGATTATGTCGATCACGGCACGATTCTGTTACGCCCCGCGCACCCTTGAACGTGACGCGCATCGTGACGGCTTGGCGAGTCGCTTGTGCCTGATACGAGATTCGTTGAGGATCAATAGCTCTGAAGTGTCGCTTTGATGTGAGAAGGGCGCGTCGAACTACACGCCCACTCTTTTGGCCGAAGAGATCGCCCGAAAGTCGCCTACTGGTGTTCGATTACGGTTGACCGTCGCGATTCACTGTGGGTTACTTTAAACCCGCTTGGAGTGCGTGATCCGTCGGGAAATGCAGGATCCCCTTCTCGGGGCCAAACTGATGGAGAGCGTTACGCCGGGGACGAATAACAGGTTTGTACGCCCGTGGGCTGGAGATTCCTACTACTTAGCTTAGGAGCAGCGTCATGAGGGCAGGGGTGGCGATCCTCGAAGGGCGTGCGCAAGAACAACTAATCAGGGAATGCATGGCCAACCAGGGTTTCGAGTATCGAATTGCCCCAGCACTAACGAATGAGGCCGCTCAGCCGGCAGACGTGAATCAAGAGGTACGGTCGGGCCTGCCGTCGGAACGTCAGGATGAGTGGTGGGTTGCGTACACCGGAAACGATCTGAGTACCGCGAACCGGGCGGATGCGCTTCCTGCCTGGATCCGAGACCTAGCCGCTCGGGCCGACTCGTGAGCAGGCGACGATTCGCTGGGCTCGCCTTGACGCTCATCCTGGCCGCCACCGCCGGATGCTCGGACGCGAACCCTTCCGAGGCCGAGACCAGCACAGCCACTGCGGCGTCTGAGACTTCCACTGCGACCGCGTCCGAGACTCCGACCGAAACGGAATCCACGGCAGATCCGACGGCCAGCGTCGCGACCGTGGTTCCGCAGGTGCTGGTGATCGGCGGGATCGCCGAGCCTTTCTGGGGAATGGACGTCAACGGTTCCGACCTCGCCTACTGGGATGCGGACGTGGGAATCCCCTTCTCCGACCCCGCGAACCGGATCAGATTCACCAGCGACCGCGTGGATACCGAGAGCAGTGCGGACTTCACCGGAGAGTTCAAGGGGTCGCCGTTCACGATGACGATCACCCCCGGATTCTGCGATGACGACATGACGTTGGAGCCACACGATTACTCGGTCACCTTCGCCTATTCCGATTACACGTTTCGCGGGTGTGCCGACGCGGCCTAGGGCAGCGTCCACTCTGCGGCTCGGGATTCTCGAACGGGCCAGGTCGAGGGCGGGTGACCCCACCACGCCGACGCCCCCTCGCAGCAGCGAGGGCTGCCGACCCGTGGCCACAGGCCCGGCACGTGCTCACGGTGGCAACCTCGCCCACTTCGTGGTCCCTGAACGGGACATCCCCAGACCCTGCCCGGCGGGGGACCGTGTGCCGGGCCTGGACCCGGCCGGTGCCCGCGTCGTGCTGGCAGGTGGTCGCGGGAATGCGGTCGGCGAACCTCGCGTTGGGAGGGTAGGATGGTGTGTCGTCCCGGCTCGTCCGGGGCGTTGACAACTCAACAGGGGGTGACTGGTTTCGACGTTGGATGTCGAACTAGGGGAAGCGGGTCGAGAACGCGGAGTTATCTCGTTAACGTCCTCCGCAAAACCAATAGGTGCCGATTCCAAGCGCACCGACTTCGCCCTCGCCGCCTGAGCGAGGCCATGAAGTCCGTCAGCCCGGGAGTGCTTCCGGCCCGGTAGCTGGCGTCGACTAGGGAGCCAATGTCACGCGCGTTCGTCGTCGGCGCGGGTGACACATTTAGACGACTGAGCCTGGCAGCGGCGCGCTCGAGAGACCGCTGGGGATGAGAGACCACCAAGTCGAGCTGCACCCGGAGAAGCCCTAGGGGTACGACGACGGACGGGGGTTCGATTCCCCCCACCTCCACCCAATGCTCCAATCAGAAGCGTACGAAATGACTCATTTCGTGCGCTTCTGACGTCGTTCGGCGACGTTACGGGAGTATCGGGGGTTCAGCACCAGCCAGTGCGGCGGTCAGGCGGTTAATGGCCTCCTCGACGGTGGCCCGGGGACAGCCGAGGTTGACGCGCATGTAGCCGTGGCCAGCGGCACCGAACTTCTGCCCCTTGTCGAGCCAGAGCCGAGCGCGCAGCAGCATGAAGCGGTCGAGTTCCTCGGCGGGGAGCCCGAGTCCGCGGCAGTCCATCCAGGCGAGGTAGAGGGAGTCGGCCGGCAGGACCCGGACCTTGCTGGTGGCGGCATTGACGGCGTCCGCGAAGTGTCGATGATTGTCGCGCAGGTAGTCGAGCAGTGCCTCGAGCCAGGGTTCGCCGTGGGTGTAGGCGGCCTCGGCGGCAACCATGCCCAGGGTGTTGACGTAGCGGAACATGTTGCGCTCGTACTGGCGTAGGAACTCCTCGCGTAGTCGCCGGTCGGGGATGAAGAGGTTCGCGCTCTGCAGCCCGGGCAGGTTGAAGGTCTTGCTGGGCGCGGTGCAGGTGATGCTGTTGGCCGCGAAATCTGGGCCGAGGGAGGCGAACGGGATGTGCCGCAGGCTCTGGTTCACGACGAGGTCTTGGTGGATCTCGTCGGCGATCACCAGGACACCGTGCCTCGCGCAGATCTCGCCCATGGTCCGCAGGTCGTCGGTGGACCACACGTTTCCGGTGGGGTTGTGCGGGTTGCTGAGGATGAACAGCTTGGTGTCGGGTCTTATCGCAGCCTCGAAGACGTGCGCGTCGAACCGGTAGCCGTCTTCGGTGCGCTCCAACGGGGCGAGCGCCAGGTGGCGGCCGTTGATGAGGACGTCGTTGTGGAAGTGGACGTAGACCGGCGGCTGGATGAGGACGGAGTCCCCGGGCGCTGTGAAGGACTGGACGGCGGTCTTCAGGCTGGTGATCACGCCGCCGGTCTGGATGACCCACTCGGGTTCGGGCGCCCAGCCGAAGCGACGGCCCTGCCACCCGATGACTGCCTGGAGGTACTTCGTGGTGGACCCGCCCGGGTACCCGAACACGCCGTGCTCCACGGCCTCGTGGAGGGCGGCGATGACGGCGGGAGGCGCCTTGAAGTCGGTGTCGGCCACCCACATCGGCAACGGCTGGGCGGCTGCCTCATCCGGCGCGAGGAAAGCCTCGGGCCTGCCCCATTTCATCGAGTTTGTGTGTTTGCGGTCGACGACCTGGTCGAAGAGGGACGGGTAGTCCTCTGGTTCGGCCGGGGTGCGGGTTTCGGTGTCGGTGGTCACGCTGTCAGCCGCGGCCCATCGCATAGAACTCGGGATTCGGTCGCATGCTGGTGACGTTCGCCATGCGATTGGACAGGCCGAAGAAGGCGGAGATCGCCGCGATGTCCCAGATGTCCTCCTCGGTGAAACCGTGAGACTTCAAGGTGTCGAAGTCGGCCTCGCCTACCGCGTACGCCTCGCCGGAGACCCTGAGCGCAAAGTCGAGCATCGCCTTCTGTCGGTCGGTGATGTCCGCCTTGCGGTAGTTGGTTGCCACCTGGTCCGCGACGAGCGGGTCCTTGGCCCTGATCCGCAGGATCGCGCCGTGTGCGACCACGCAGTACTGACATTGGTTCTGGCCGGAGGTGGCGACCACGATCATCTCTCGCTCGGCCTTGGTCAGGTTGCCCGGCTTGTCCATCAGAGCGTCGTGGTACGCGAAGAAGGCGCGGAACTCCTCGGGCCTGTGTGCCAGGACGAGGAAGACGTTGGGGATGAACCCGGACTTCTCCTGGACTGCCAGGATGCGGTCTCGCACGTCCTCGGGCATCTCATCGAGTTCGGGGACGGGAAACCGGCTGACCCGGGTCAGGTCGGTCACCGCGGTGTCGGTCATGGTTTCGGCCTTCCTGTTGTTATGGCCCGCCAGCAAGTTAGTGCGTCGAGTGTCGGTTTCTGGCGGGATGTCTGGCAAGGTGGAGGTTTGCCTCGTCCCGACAATTCGGGTGACGGCCGACGTGGCCGGCCGGTGGCTCTACGGTCGCCCGACCATCCCCTCGGCGTGCTGGGCGACCCAGGCGACGAGTGGGAGCATCCGTTCCATGAGGTCACGGCCCAGGGGCGTCAGGCTGTACTCCACATGCGGCGGGACGCTCGGGTATGACTCCCGATGCACCAGGCCGTCGGCGGCGAGGGTGCGCAGAGTCGACGCGAGCATCTTCTCGCTGATCCCGTCGACCTGGCGACGCAGTTCTCCCCAGCGCAGGGTGCCGTCGGACAGGGTTGAGAGCACCAGGACCCCCCACTTGCTCATGATGTGGTCGAGCACGACGCGGGTTCGGCATCCCTCGTCGAAGACGCGCTCCTGCGACGCCCGGATCTGCTCAAAACTCACCGTCACGTAGGTACCTTACTCGAAAGTGGGTACCCCCCAGGGGGAAGGGCTGGTGCCGGGGTCGTGTTGTCGTGGACGAAACCCCTGAGAAAGGACTCCCTGATGACCATCCTCGTCACCGGTGCCACCGGCCAGCTCGGCCGCCTCGTCGTCGACAGCCTTCTGGCCCGCGGCGTCGAGCCCTCTGCCATTCGCGCGGGTGCCCGCGATGTTGCCAAGGCCGCCGATCTCGCCGCGCGTGGCGTGCAGGTGGTGCCCCTCGACTACGACCAACCCGCGACCGTTGCCGCAGCCGTCGACGGTGCCGACGCCGTGCTGCTCATCTCCAGCAGCGAGGTCGGCAAGCGCGCCACCCAGCATCAGGTCGTCATCGACGCCGCCCGTGCCGCGGGCGTCGCCAAGCTCGTCTACACGAGCGCCTCGAAGGCCACGACCAGCGACCTGGTGCTCGCGCCCGAGCACAAGGCGACCGAAGAGGCCATCGCGGCCGCGGGCATCCCCGCCGTGATCCTGCGCAACAACTGGTACACCGAGAACTACGTCGACGACGTGGCCCGCGCGAAGGACACCGGCGTCATCGCGGCCAGCGTGGGCAACGGCCGCATCGCCTCGGCGAGCCGCGCCGACTATGCCGAGGCCGCGGCGATCGTGCTCACCGAGGACGGTCACCTCGGTCAGGTCTATGAACTCGCCGGCGATTCGGCGTGGAACTTCGACGAGCTCGCCGTCGCCGCGTCACAGGTCGTCGGGCGGGAGGTGCGCTACACGCCCTTGACCACCCAAGAGCACGCTGGCGCGCTCGAAGCGGCAGGCCTGGACGCGGGCACGGTCGGTTTCGTCACCGCACTGGACGCGAACATCCGCGACGGTGCCCTGGCCGAGTCCGACGGCACGCTCTCGCGCCTGCTGGGCCGCCCGACCACGCCCCTCGTCGAGGGCCTGAGTACGGCCAGGTGAGCCTGGATCCTGCTGCCCCGGCACTGCGCTGGGGAAGCCGGGACGAGTGCCAGGTTCAGACCGGGGTGCGCTGCAGTCCGACTGCGGCGCAGGTGCTTTCGAGGGTGTCCAAGCCGAAGGCCTCGATCGGTCCGAGCACCCCGGCCTCCCGGCTGGCGCCGGAGGCCAGCAGATCCGAGGCCAAGGCGAGCAGTTCGCCGGTCAGCGAGTAGATGCTGGGCCCCTCCACGTGCACCTCGGCCAGGGTGCGGTCGCCACCGCCCTGCGCGAGTGCCACCACGTGGGTGCGGGTGCGGGCGCGCTCGGCCAGATCCGGCCCGCCCGCGGGGCCGACGATCACTCGGCTGGCGCGCTTGACCACCTTTGCCCCGGCGTCGTTGCGGGCAACGGCATTGGCCAGTTTGGTGGCGCCCTGCACGGCTCGGCTCAAACCCGGGAACCAGCCGTTGAACACTTCGACGGTCTGCAGTGCCGGGTGGGCCGGCGGGAAGTACAGCACCTCGCTGCCCGAGACCAGGAATCCCTTGCGGGGTCGGCCGTGCACCGGGAAGCTCGCCACCCCGGCGGCCATCCGGACGTCGGTGAATCGGCCGTTGCGCCACACGGTGGTGGGCAGGGTGAGTCCCTCCGCCACGGTGGTCCGGGTGCCCTGGCTCAGTCCCTTCCACAGCGGGTCGCCGGTCGCGAAGTAGCCCACTCGTAGCGCAGTGGCCTCAGGAGCCTCGGCCAAAGCGAGCGCTCCGGCGAGAATGCCTGGCACATAGTCATATCCGAACGCGGGCACCATGGTGGAGCCGGTCTCCCGGGCCAGGGAGTCCCAGCGCCGGGTCACCTCCCGGATGAAGCCGATCTCCCCGGTCGAGTCGACGTAATGCGCTCCGGCCGAGGCGGCGGCCTCGGCCACCCCGTGCCCGAAGAGGTCGAAGGGGCCGACCGTGGTGAGCAGCACGTCGCCAGAGCTGACCAATTGGCGCACGCTGTCGGGGTCCGAGGCGTCGGCGACGCGTGCCTCCAGATCCCCGAGATCGCGGGCGACCTGGCTGATGTGGTCGACCTTTCGGCCGGCCACCACCGGGCGGATTCCCCGCCGCAGCAGGGCATCGACCGCCAATCGTCCGGTGTAGCCGGTCGCTCCGAGAACGACGATGGTGCCGCGTGTCGAGTCGTCCGAGTCCGCCATCGGTGAGCCGTCCCTCGTCGGGTCTGCGCCGGTCGCGCAGAGCACGTCCGTTCCGGCGTAAATATACCGGCGGGGGATGGTTCGTGGCCTTTGGGGTCACGTCCGTCGGCGAACGGGGGCAGGCAGCCCGCGCGGCTTACCGTCGTCGAGCTGGGCGGAGGCGGCCGGGCCGAGCCCGGTTGTTCCCTCGATAGGCGCGGCCGGCCTGTGCCGCTGGCCCACTCAGTTCCGGATGCGCTCGGCCACGAACGAGTCGATGGCGTCCACCATCTGATCCAGAGCCGGCTGTTCCAGTGGGTAATGGCCGCCCTTCTCCAGCATCACGGTGGTCACCGGGACCTTCGACAATGAGGCCAGGAAGGGCTGGGACAGGTGCAAGGGCGTCCACTTGTCCTCGGCCGGCTGAGTGAGCAGGACGGGGCAGACGTCGAAGTCGGCGGGGTCGACCACGGGCTTGTAGTGCAGGTAACTGGAAAGGAAGGCGAAGGTCGCCTTGTTCCCCGCCGAGGTCTTGTCGGCGTAGCAGGCGCGGGTGGCGTCCCGATCGTTGACCAGGGCGCGCATCTTGCTCACCAGGCGCATCGGCACTCGCTGTGAGCGCAGCGGGGTGGCGGCCAGCACCCGGGTGAGGCCGGAACTGAACAGCCCGGAGATCGGGTCGAAGCCGGTCTCGACTCGAACGCGCAGGGAACTCTGGTCCAGGAAGGTCATCCCGACGATGCCGGCGACCTTCTTGTTCATGGCGGCGACGTGGTAGGTCTCCATGCCACCCGCCGAGAGCCCGTAGAGCAGGATCGGCCGGTCGTCCTTGGCCAGTTCGACGTCGATGAGATCCGAGCCGATCTGCACCCACTCGTCGTAGGTGACCAGGGCGCCGGGGGCCACCTGGGTGATGCCGTAGGTGGGCATATCGATCGCGATGGTCTCGTAGCCGCGTTCGGCGAGCGGGTGACCCAGGATCGTCGACATCTGACGGCCGTTGGTGCCGACCCCGTGGAAGAGGATCACCTTCGCCGGGGCGTCCGGATTGCGGTAGGTGTCCAAGTGAATGCGGTGACCGCGGTGATCCCACCATTCCTCGGTGGGAAGCGTCGCCTCGGTGAGGCGGTAGGGCTCGGGCAGGAACGCCTGGATCTGTCGCCAGGCCGGTTGGTGTGTGTACGTCATGTCCCAATAGTGCCACCGGCTCTCTCGCTAATGCAAGTGTAACTTGCATTTATACTGACGTGGTGACCACCACATCCAAGCCACGCCCAGGAGGTCGGACCGCGCGCACCCGCGCGGCCGTTCTGGATGCCGCCGCGGCGCTGCTCGTCGAGACTCCCCCCGGCGATCTCACCGTGGACCAGATCGCGACTCGGGCGGGGGTCAATCCGACCACCATCTACCGCAAGTGGGGCACCAAGGAGGCACTGCTCGTCGACGTGCTGATGCGGCTCTCGCACGAGCGTCTGGAGGCTCCAGATACCGGGTCGCTGCGCGGCGACCTCGTCGCCGTGGTAGGTGCGGTGGCCGATTTCCTGCGTACCCCAGCCGGTTACGCGCTCGCCTACGTCGGGGCGGTGGGGGAGGACGAGACCTCACGCACGCTGCGAGAGGCCTTCTGGTCCGATCGTTTCGCCCGGGCGCAGGAGATCTTCGACCGGGCCGAGCGGCGCGGCGAGGTAATCGACGCGGGTATCGCCTCGCTCGCCTACGAGGCCCTCATCGGCACCTTGCACTTTCGGATCCTGGCCCGCCGACGGCCCCTGGATGCCGAGATCACCGAGCATCTGGTCGATCTCGTGCTCGAGGGGGTGCTGAACCACGGGTAGCACCTCGTGGGGTGTCCCCGGCGACCAGGGCTCGGGTTGGGTCGACGGGCAGGGTTCAGCCGGCGGGCAGGGTTCAAGCCCTGGTCAGCGTCGGCGGTTCTCCCGCTGGTCGCGTGGGCGGGCCCGGGCGCGCACTCGGGCCAGGGCGTGGGCGGCCGCCGCGGCGTCCACCGGTTTGCTGCTCACCGCCGGGAGCGAGGCCAGGTAGCCCTCCAGGGAGTCGGCCATCCGGTTCCAGGCGAGCACCCGCTCGGGGTTAACGGCTCGGGCCGCGGTCAGCACCGTGTAGGTGAGCCGGCTCAGTTCGGCCTCCACGGCGGGCCAGCCACCCAGCGCCTCCGGCTGGTCGGGAAGGGCCAAGGCCAGCGCCCGGGCCGCAGCCAACTGCTCGAAGTGCAGATTGCGTCGGGCCTCGATCGAGGCCGCCGGCGATGGGTCGGCGGCCATCTGCCGCAGCACGGTGTCGGCTGCGGTCAGGGCGCGCCGGAACTGCCTGCGTACCAACACGATCACCGTCCCCGGACCCTGGGCCCAGAGCACCAGCATGGTGGCGATGGAGCCGATCACCGTCTCCACGATCCGCGACTGTGCGAGCGCGGCGACGTTTGCCGAACCGGTCAGGTGCATCGCTGCCATGAGCAGCGGCATCGGGGTCATCACCGTCGTGGTCAAGGCGTAGTGCCGGGGGGCGAACACCTGCGTCAAGGCCACGCAGCACACCACGATGCCGGCAACCACGACCTCGGGCGGGTGCAAGGCGAAGATGGCCAGGAAGATCAGCACTCCGGCCAGCGTGCCGACCACCCGGTGCGCGGCCCGCCGTGAGGTGGAGATCCGGTCGGCCGTGCTGGACAGCACCAGCGCCGCGGTCATCACCGCCCAGTACGGGTGCGCCAGACCCAGAATCGTGGCGAACTCTCCGGCGATGAGCACCGCGAGGCCGGTCCGGCGAGCAGCGAGCGCGACCGGCGAGGCCCGCGACAGTGCCCAGCCCAGCAGGTACTTCTCCCGGGGCGCGCCGATGTAGTGGTCGGACATGGCGCTGCTCGAGATCGAGGCCCACGGCAGATCCCGCCGGGCCACCAGGGCCAGCAGTTCCGCGTGCTCGGCGTGCAGTTCGTCCTCGATCCGCAGGTGCTCGGCCCCGGGTTCGGAGGCGGCGCCGACGCCGATCCGGCGCCTGGGGGAGGAGGAGGCCAGGGAGGCCTGCGCGGCGAACACGGCCGCGAAGGCTGCGTCGCAGTGGGTGGCCCAGGTCTGCTCGTCGGTATCGGTGGGGAGGGCTTTCAGTTCCTGGACGGCGGTGCGCAGAGCGTCGAGTTGGCGACGCACGGCCGCCCGTCGGTGCCGGGACTGCAGGATCAGGGACGTGCCGCAGCCGATCACCAGTGACGCTGCGGTGAGGCCGATGAACAGCGGGATGGGCACGCCCAGGGTGGGGATGTACGAGGCGACGGCTGCCCCGATGATGAGCAGCATCGGGCCCGGCGGATCGGACAACAGGGCGTGATAGCCGAAGGCCACCACGGTGGCCAGCACCGCCAGCACGATCACCCCTGCCCACCCGGGTAGCAGGGACGACCACGCCCCGATGGCCACCACCAGCAGGTAGGCCAGCGACAGCCGCCACAGCACCCGCGCCCGGCTGCGCAGGGACCGGTCGTAGGCCGAGATGGCCAGGAAGATGCCGGTCATGCCAGTCAGGCCGAGCGGGATGCCGACCACCGCGCTCAGCGCGCCGATCGTCACCGTCCCGACGATGAGGGCGTGGACGGCCTTCTCCCGGGTCCCCGAGGCGGGTGTGATCTCGACGAACCGAGCCAACTCCCTGCTCAACGCTTGTGGCACGCACATCTCCTATCACGGGCGCCGCCTTCGATCACCGGCAGCCAAACGTGACCCGGGTGACGTTGTGCGGCAGCCAGACGTGACCCGGGTGACGTTGTGCGGTGGCTGGTGACGGTAGGCGCGACCGGGCGCTGCCAAAGGTGACCCGGGTGACGTTGTGCGGTGGCCAGAGGTGACCCGGGTGACGCTGTGTCCGGCCGCCTTGGTCCAAGCGGGGACCCTGGCTGCCACAACGACCCGTCGACACATGACCCTTCCCGGATCGGCTTGCACGACAAGCCCGCCCGTACCATGAGCCGTGCCCTCCGCCGCGTCCCGCCCCAGCCGAGCCGGACCACACCCAGCCCAACCACGCCGAGCCGAAACACACGGTGCCGGACCACATGGTGCTGGCCGACGCCCGGCGGGCAGGAACCTTCCCGCCCTGCCCCGGCCGGTGTGGCTGGCGATCTTCGTCCTCGTCCTGCTGGTCCAGATGTACGGCATCTACCGGCCTTCCGGCGGCGGGCCGATGCTCTTCCCATACGCCGACAAGGTCTTCCACGCCGGCAGTTTCGCCGCGGTCGGGTACGCGGCAGTCCGGGCGTTCGTCCGGCCTGGGCCCGATCCCCGTCCGGGCCGAAGAGCCTTGGCCTGGGTGGTCGGGCTGCTGGTGGCCCACGCCGTGCTCAGCGAGCTGATCCAGGCCTGGCTGCTGCCCGCACGCTCGGGCGATCCCCTCGACGCGCTCGCGGATCTGCTGGGCGTTGCACTCGGGGTGGGCGTGGCGAGCCTGATGCCGGGCGCGGGATCGAGGGGCTCCGCCGACGCACCTACGGCCCGGTAAACGGCATCATGGACGACGTGCAGGAGTGGTTGACCGGTCGACTGTTGGTGGCGACCCCGTCGCTGATGCAGGACACCTTCACCCGGTCGGTGGTGCTCGTGCTCGATCACGGAGAGCATGGCGCGCTCGGCGTCGTGGTCAACCAGCCCAGTCCGGTTGATGTGGACGCTGTACTGCCCCAGTGGCAGCCGTACGTCTCGACGCCCGGGCGGCTGTTCACCGGCGGTCCGGTCTCTCAGGATTCGGCGTTGTGCCTGGCCAGATTGCCGGGCGACGATATCGAGCCGGACGGGCTCCGCAGGATCATCGGCTCGGTGGCGATCGTCGATCTGGACGCCAAACCGGCTCATCTGGCGGGCCGGGTCAGTGGCCTGCGGGTGTTCGCCGGTTACGCCGGCTGGAGCGCGGGCCAACTCGAAGACGAGATCGACGACGAGGCCTGGTTCGTCGTGGACGCTGAGCCGGCGGATGCCTTCAGCGAGGAACCGGGAGAGCTCTGGCGTGCGGTGCTGCGGCGTCAGTCCGGGGCTCTGGCCTATGTCGCGAGCTTCCCCGCCGATCCGGAGTTGAACTGATGGTGACGAGGTCTGCGGTTCCGGGTCTATCGGCCGTGGTTGTCGTTCGGTCGCGAAACTCGAGGATTCCGGGCATCCCACCTGGCCGCTTTGCCTTGGATAGTGCGCATATCCTGTGTGCCATGAGTTCCACGTCGAGCCCAGAACCGCGCGATCAGCCGCTGTCCGACCCGCAGCGTCAGGGGACCGCGGTGCTGGATCGCCAGGAGGTCGAGCAGCCGGTCGAACCCGGAGATCACGAGCGCTTCGCCCACTACGTCCGCAAAGAGAAGATTCTCTCGTCGGCGTTGTCCGGCGAACCCGTTGTCGCCCTGTGCGGCAAGGTCTGGGTGCCTGGGCGAGACCCGAAGAAGTTCCCTGTCTGCCCGGTCTGCAAGGAGATCTACGACGGACTGCGCGACCCGCAGGACGGGGACGAGGACTGACCGCGAGGCCCGCACCGTCCCACTGAACACTTTTGTGTCTCACGGACGCATTTCTGTACACCCCGCGCTCGACACCGACGCATCCTGGGCGATCCCGGCGTCGCGGTCTGGTCGGCGGACGCGTTGTGGCGCGAAGACCCACCAGCGCATCAGCGCGAAGCGCACCACGGTGGCCGCGACATTGGCGGCGGCGACCACGACGGTGGCCACCAGAGTGGCCGGATGCGCATCCACCAGGGCGAGCAGCGCGAGGCTGCCGGACGTCAATGCCCAGGTGATGAGAGTCAGGACGAAACCCTGCCCCTGATGCCGCCACCGTCCTGCCGGATTGCGCACATCGAAGGTCCACCGCCGGTTGACGGTCGTGTTGAAGACGGTCGCCAGACCCAGCGCGGCCAGATTGGCCCATTGGGTGCTCAGGCCGATCAGTACGAAACCCGCGAACAGGCCCAGGTGCAGCACGGTGCTCACCCCGCCGACCACCAGGAATCGCATCACCTGGGTGATCAGATCGTCTCCTGGCATCCGGCGGCCGATCCGGTCGGCGATATCGGCCACCGGCACCCGGCCACGGGCAAGGTCGCGATGCAGTCGCCACACTCCACGCAGGTCATCGGTGGCCGTGCGCACGACCTGGACCCGCGAGTCCGGGTCGTCGAACCAGTCAACCGGCACCTCGTGGATGCGCAACTCGCTGCGCTGGGCGATCACCAGCAGTTCGGTGTCGAAGAACCACGCGGGATCCTGCACGTGAGGGAGCAACTCGGCGGCCACGTCCGCCCGGATGGCCTTGAACCCGCACTGCGCATCGGTGAATCCGGCGCCCAGCGCCACCCGCAGAATGAGGTTGTAGCAGCGCGAGATGATCTCGCGTCGGGCGCCGCGCACCACCCTGGACCCGCGCGCCAGCCGGGAACCGATGGCCACGTCCGAGTGTCCGGACATCAACCCGGCCACCAGCGGCCACAGCGCATCCAGATCGGTGGACAGGTCCACGTCCAGGTACCCCAGAATCTGGGCATCACTGCTGGACCAGACCTGTTTGAGGGCTCTCCCGCGCCCCTTCTGGGACAGGTGCACCGCGCGCACCTCCGCGAGTTCGTCCTGGAGGCCGAGCGCGATCTCGTGGGTGGCATCGGTGCTGGCGTTGTCCGCGACGGTGACTCGGAACGGGTAGGGGAAGGTCTCGCGCAGGTGGGCGATCACGCGACGCACGCTGGCCGCCAACACCTCCTGCTCGTTGTAGACCGGAATCACCAGATCCAGCACGGGCCGATCGGGGCGGTGATGCGAGGGGCTTGCCGGGGCGAGGTCCACTTCGCCACCCGCGCCGTTCGCAGGGGCGGCGAGCCGCTCGTTCCCAGCCGCCCGCAGGTTCGCCACCGGGTCCTGACCGGTCGGTGAATGCCGGCCGTCGCCCCGGTCGTCGCTGCTCTTCCCGCCGTCAATGTCCCGCAGGCCTGTGCTCAGGTCTGTGCTCAGGGCTGCCTGCCCACGCGGGCTCATGCTCCCGCCTGGCCCGCGCCGGTGCCGGACGCAGCGCCGGCTCCGGTGAGGTCGTACACCGTGGTGCCGTCGATCGTCGTGGCCGTGAAGGTGCTGTTCACCCAGGCCGCGATCTGGGCGGAGTCGGAGGCGCCGCCGTTGCTCCCGCCGAAACCGCTACCGCCGACGAAGTAGTGAATCTCGCCGTCGGCGACCAGTTGTTGGAACTGCTGCAGGGTGGGGGATGGGTCAGAGCCGTTGAAGCCACCCACCGACATCACCGGCAACTGCGTCCCCAACTGCAATCCAGCGGCGGTCTGCGAACCCACCGCCGCAGCCACCCACGTGTAGGACGAGGAGTCGCTCGACAGGAGCGCGACGAGTTCTGCCGACGGCTCGCTGGCGTTGAGCAGACCATTACGTCCGCCGCCTGCCGTGCCGGGTGCTCCCCTGGACGGTGCGCCGGTGCCCGCAGCACCAGGACTGCCCGTGCCACCAGTAGCGGTACCAGTACCAGGTGGGGTGAATCCGGGCCCGGCGGCGGTCCCACCCGGCGGCGCGCCCATCGGCCCACCGGCCCCCGGACCTGCGCCGGGTCCGCCCGAGTTGGGGCCGGCGGTGATGATCGAACCGGTCTTGGCCGTGGTGACAGTGGTTGCCGCATAGGCCGCGGGACCAGCGATCCCCACCAGCACCGCTGCGGCCACCAGCGCAGCTCCGACCCAACGAGGCAGTTGTGTGCTGAACAGCAGGCCGAAGGCGACCACCAGCCCGCCCACCAGAACCGTCCAGCGCAGGGCGTCGGGATACTCGGTGGTGCGCGAGAGCAGGATGAACGACCAGGCCGCGGTCAGCGCCAGGGTGAGGGCCAGCGTGAGTGAGCCCACGAGCGCGTGCCGACGCTGCCAGGCCTGGCCCACTCCCAGCCCGACCAGCGCCGCGATGGCCGGAGCCAACGCGACCGTGTAGTACTCGTGGAAGATCCCGGCCATGAACGAGAACGTGCCGGCGGTGACGATCAGCCAACCACCCCAGGCCAGATAGCTTGCCCGACGCAGATCCGTGCGCGGTGCGCGAGCCGTGCCCAGCAGGCCCACGACCAGCAACAGCAAGGCTGCCGGCAGCAGCCAGGAGATCTGCCCGCCGATCGAGTCGCTGAACATCCGGCCCAGGCCCACCGACCCCCAGCGCTGCCCGGGGCCGACCGACCCCACCTCCTCGCCGTTGAGCCGGCCCAGGCCGTTGTAGCCGAGGGTCAACTCCAGGATCGAGTTGGTCTGCGAGCCACCGATGTACGGGCGCATCGAGGCAGGGACGAGTTCGACGATCGCGATCCACCACCCCGCGGTCAGAACCAGCGCGGCGACCGCGGCGAGGCCGTGAACCACCCGCTTACCCAGGCTCGTGTTCGCAGCCACCAGGTAGACCGCTGCCAGCGCGGGCAGTACCAGGAAGACCTGGAGCATCTTGGTGAGGAAACCCAGGCCCAGCAAGACCCCCGCCAGGGCCAAGAGGCGCCCGTTGCCGCGCTCGCAGGCCCGCAGCGTCAGGGTGGTGGCGGCGGTCATCAGCAAGACGAGCAGCGCGTCCGGATTGTTGAACCGGAACATCAACACCGCCACCGGCGTGGACGCCATCGCCAGCCCGGCCACCAGGCCGGCACCGGGACCGGCATAGCGCTTGACCGTGTAGTAGACCAGCGCCACCGTGCCCACGCCCATGAGCACCTGCGGGAAGAGGATCGCGAACGAGTTGAGTCCGAAAACCCGCACCGACAGGGCCATCACCCACAGTGCGGCGGGAGTCTTGTCCACCGTGATGGAGTTCGCCGCATCGGAGGAGCCGAAGAAGAACGCCTCCCAGTTCTGGCTTCCCGCCTGCACCGCCGCCGAGTAGAAGGCGTTCGCCCAGCCGTTCGCGGTGAGGTTGTACGTGTAGACAGCCAGCGTGCCGACCAGCAGCAGCAGGAGCGCGGGCCGAGCCCAGCTGGGGTCGTGCGAGGGCCCGAGCAGCAACCCGGCCCACCGCGAGCGCGCCGCCGGCTCCGGGGACGACCCGCTCGGTTCATCGTCCGGAAGCGGTTGAGCCTCAGGCAGGCCCGCCGGGGTGGCGTGATCGCGTGGCCAGGCTGCGGCCACATCCACGCGGGAGGTCGTCATGCCACCAACTCTCGAACCCAACCCTGGGAAGGTTCTGGACGGGCGCTGGGCCACTGCTGTCAGCGGCCCGGCGCAGTCAGCGGGGTTCTTGACCGGGCTGGGGTCTCGACCGGGCCGGGTTCTCGACCGGGCCGGTTCTCGAGCGGGCCGGGGGTCTCGACCCGGCTGGGTTCTCATCTGGGCTGGGGTTCGCGAGCGGGCCGGCTCTCGCCTGGGGTGGGGTTCGCGGCAGGGCTGGGGTTCGCGACGGGCTGCGGTTCGCGACTTGGCCGGGTTGTCGACCGGGCGGCCCGGTTCCCAACCCAGCCGGTACGTCCGGGCCGGGGGTCTCGGCGTTCGCGGGCCATCGCCGCGGGGAGCCGGCGCGCGGAGGCGGCGCGAGCGGCCGAGGTCAGGTTGCCAGCCATGGCACGGCCGGTTCCCAGCCGAACCCCAGGATCGGCGTCGACGCTGACGGAGTCCGTGGGACGGCCACCTGCACCCCGATGCGCTGAACTCTCGTGCATTGAACTCTCGATGCACTGAACTGCAGATGCACTGAACTGCAGATGCGCTGATCTGTTGGTGCGGGTCGTCCACCGGCGCATTGATTACGTCGACGCCGCGAGGTGTCCACCCAGCGAAGGATGTACCCGACATGACCAGTTCGGCTGCCAGAAACTCAGCCACGATCAGCCCGGTCCAGTTGGGGAGCCTCGACCAGGTCGCGGGCCAGCCCGTGCCGCAGCGGGCCGATTCGTCCGCCAGTAGGGGTACCGCGCCTGCGCTACGCACGATGGTGTGGCCCGGTCGCAAGCCCGCGGTGCGGGCCTGCTTGGCCGTGGTCCGCCCGATGCCCGGCCAGAGCGCCCTGGCAGCCGGATAGCGGCGAGACCCACGGATGGCCGGTCATCTCAGCGACCGGCTGCGCGGGCGAAGTGAGGACTGCGGCGGCCGGTAGTGCCCCGGCTTGCCCGGTTCGTCGGCTGGTCTCGGGGAGGCACAGGCCACTCGTAGGGTGGGCCTCATGCCGGCACCGCACGAGTCGTCAGGCCGACGGCTCGCGCTGATCGGCATCATCACCCTGGTCACGTTCATCGCCTTCGACACCATCGGTGTGGCCACCGCGATGCCGGCGGTCGGCGCCGATCTGGATGCCGGTGGGGCGTACTCGCTGGCGTTCTCCATGTTCATGGCAGCGGCATTGGCGGGACAGGGGGCGGCCGGCGGCTGGGTGGACGCCGTGGGTCCGGGTCGTCCGCTGCTGGTGGGGGTGGTGCTTTTCGTCGCAGGCATGATCGGCTGCGCGCTGGCTCCGACCCTGGCGGTGCTGCTGCTGTCGCGGTCCGTCAGCGGCGTGGGCGGCGGCATGGTCACGGTGACCATCTACGTCATCATCGCGGCCACCTACACCGAAGCCGATCGTCCCCGGGTGTTCGGGTACATCTCGGCAGCCTGGGTGCTGCCGGCCCTGGTGGGTCCGGGGGTGGCCGGATGGCTCGCCACCAACCTCAGTTGGCGCGCGGTGTTCTGGGTCGGCGTGCCGTTCGCCGTACTCGCCGGCGGCACGGTGCTGCGGACCGCCAGGATCGAACGGCCCGCCGAGCACGACGTCACCGGGGTGCGACGCCGAGCGGTCCGCGCCGTGCTGCTGGCGACCGCGGTGGCCGTGCTTCCCTGGGCCGTGCAAAGCAGCGGCGCCTTGGTGGTGCGGGTGCTCGCTGGCGGGTGCTCTGCGGTGGCGATCGTCGTGGTCCTGCCACGACTGTTACCCCCGGGAACCCTGCGCGGAGCGCGCGGACTGCCCGCCGTGGTGGCCTTTCGCGCCGTCGTCCCCGGCGCCTACTTCGGGGCCGAGACGTACATTCCGCTGGCCCTGCATTCCCAGCGGGGGATGAGTCTGACCGCGGCCGGGTTGGTGCTCACCGCGGCTTCGCTGGGTTGGGCCCTTGGTGCGTGGTTGCAGGGGCGCGACCCCCGGGCCGGCGTGGCTCGATTCCCCTTGCTGGTGGCCGGGGCGGTCACCGTCGGTCTCGGAGTCCTGGCCCTGCCATTGGTGCTGTGGCCACAGGTCACTGCCTGGGTCGGCACGTTGATCTGGGCGCTGGCGGCGATCGGGATGGGTCTGTCGGTGGCCACTACGAGCGTGCTCGCCATGGTCCTGTCCCCGTCCGAGGCCCGCGGGCGGGACGGAGCATCGCTGCAACTGGCCGACGGACTCGGCAGCGTGGTGGGCATCGGCATCGGCGGCGCCATCTACGCCGGGACCCGACACACGCTGCCCGACCCCACCGTGTTCTCGGCGATCTGGCTGGTGCTGGGGGTGCTGCCGCTCATCGGAGTGCCGCTTGCCCTGCGGGTCCGCGGTGCCTCAACCCCTGCCCCAGCAGGCCCGTCGATGCCACCGCTGGGTCCCTGACCGCGCCTTGGCACAGTCCGTACCTGGTCAACGGTCGTCCGTGGCCTGCGGGCGCTGGTGTACGGAAATGGGTGCCTGGGACGGGTTTGTGTACACCGGGCGCGGTGGTGGGCGTGGGTGTCGCGTTGGGTGTACGCAAACGTGTTTGAGGGACGCGAAAGTGTTCACTGGGCGGTCGGCGGTCGGCGGCCGGGCTGGTGGTGGCCGCTTCTGGTTGGGTACCGGGCGTGCGCGGGTCTTGGTGTACGGAAATGCGTGCCTGGGACTGGTTTGTGTACACCGGACGCGGTGGTGGGGGTGGGTGTCGCGTTGGGTGTACGCAAACGTGTCTGAGGGACGCGAAAGTGTTCACTGGGCGGTCGGCGGTCGGCGGTCGGCGGTCGGCGGTCGGCGGCCGATGGCCGGACCGGTGGTGGCCGCTTCTGGTTGGGGACCGGGCGTGCGAGGGTCTTGGTGTACGGAAATGCGTGCCTGGGACGGGTTTGTGTACACCGGGCGAGGTGGTGGCGGTCGGTGTCGCGTTGGGTGTACGCAAACGTGTCTGAGGGACGCGAAAGTGTTCACTGGGATGGGCACTGGACAGCCTGAGCGGTGGCGCCGGACCGTCCTGCTGAACGCTGCCCTGGTGCGTAATGCGGCCGTGCCGAACCCGGCCCGCGTGCTGAACCCGGCCCGCGTGCTGCACCCGGCCCGCGTGCGGAACCGGACTCGGCCTCCGCGCCGCGCCCCCACCCTCGCCGTCCCTGACCGTTTTGTGCCCCCCTCCGCCCACGCCAACCTCGCCCACGCCCGGCCGCCCACGCCGGCCCCCACCCACGCCGGCCGATCACCACCCCGAAGGCATGGAAAATACCCTTCCTCCAACAAGTACTTTCCAACTCGGAAAGTACTTGCTAAGGTCGATGCATGGAACCCCGGATGAACGCAGATCAGGCTCTCGCTCGTGCCGCGGAACTGGAGCGCGTCGGTCGTCGGGCGGGGGGATGGCTGGCCTGGTGGTATGTCGTCTTCGGCATCGCCACCCTCTGCTTCGCGGCCGGCCTGGCCTACGCGCACTCGCCGGTCGTGTTGGGGCTGGTGATCCTCGGCTGGGGAGCCACTGTCCTGGCCCTCGTCGTCTACGCCGCCACTCGCCGGGCGGCACTACGCAACATGGGTCGCACCCACGGCGCGCTCATCGCGTGGTGGACGGTGGCCTGGGCCGCCACGGTGGCCCTGGGAGTATCGGCCGGTCCCGGTGGCTACCTCGCCGGCGGGGTCCTGTGCCTGCTGGTGTGCCTCCTGGGAGCCGCCCGGGTCCGCCGCCAGGTGCGCGCATGAGCACCGTCGCCCGGCTGGACGAGACCTTCCACGCGCCGGTCCGGTTCGCGGTGATGGCCACCCTGCTCGGGGTGGACCGTGCGGAGTTCTCCCTCGTCCGCGACTCGGCGGGGGTGTCAGATTCGGTGATGTCCAAGCAGGCATCGACGCTGGAGGCGGCCGGTTACCTGTCCATCACGAAGGGCTACGTGGGCAAGCGTCCGCGCACCTGGTTCTCCCTCACCCCCGTCGGTCGGGAGGCCTTCACCGGGCACTTGCAGGCGCTACGCCAACTGGCTGATACCGCAGCCGCTTTCGCGCCCTCCGATGGTGAAGGCGTGTCGAGCGACCACTAGCGGGTAGGCTCTGACGATCGTGAGTGCCGCCCATCCAGACCAGCCGACAGGGCCCCATCGCTCACACCAGCATCAGTTTCCCCAGCACGCCTCGCCCTCGGCCGCCGAACACCTTTCCCCGGTCTTCCCGGCCAGAGCGCCCTGGGGCACTGCCGGCAAACTGCGGGCCTGGCAGGCCGAGGCCCTCGATGCCTACCTGGCGGCCCTGCCCCGCGACTACCTCGCGGTGGCCACCCCCGGGTCGGGCAAGACAACCTTCGCCTTGCGGGTTGCTGCCGAGTTGCTCGCCCGCAGGCTCGTCCACAAGGTCAGCGTCGTCGCCCCCACCGAACACCTCAAACGCCAGTGGGCGGACGCCGCCGCCCGGGTCGGCATCCAACTCGATCCGGAGTTTCGCAACTCCGCCGGCGGCCTGGCCAAGGGCTACGACGGCCCGGCCCTGACCTACGCTCAGGTGGCGGCCCGCCCGATGCTGCACCGCAATCGCACCGAGAACACCCGCACCCTGGTGATCCTCGATGAGGTGCACCACGGCGGTGACGCCCTCAGCTGGGGCGAGGCGATCCTTGAGGCATTCGACCCCGCCGCCTACCGACTCTGCCTGACCGGCACACCGTTTCGCTCTGACACCGCCGCCATCCCGTTCGTGCGCTACGAGCCCGACGCGCAGGGCATTCGCCGCTCAGTTCCCGACTTCTCTTACTCCTATGGCCGAGCACTGCGCGACGGCGTGGTGCGGCCGGTGCTCTTCCTGTCCTACGGAGGGAGCATGCGCTGGCGCACCCGGGCCGGCGACGAGGTGAGTGCCAGCCTCGGCCAGCCGCTCACCCAGGACCAGACCGCCCAGGCCTGGCGCACTGCGCTGGATCCGTCCGGGGACTGGATGGTCAGCGTGCTGCGCGCCGCCGACTCCCGGCTCAGCGAGGTCCGCCGCGCCATCCCCGACGCGGGCGGTCTGGTGATCGCCACCGACCAGACGGTGGCCCGGGCCTACGCGTCGATGCTCGGCCAGGTCACCGGCGAGCAGGCGGTCGTCGTGGTCTCCGACGACGCCGACGCCTCAGCCCGGATCGAGGAGTTCGCCGCCGGAGAGCAACGGTGGATGGTCGCGGTCCGAATGGTGTCCGAGGGAGTGGACGTTCCCCGCCTGGCGGTCGGGGTGTACGCCACGTCGGCCTCGACCCCGCTCTACTTCGCCCAGGCCGTCGGCCGGTTCGTCCGGGCCCGTCGGCGCGGCGAGACCGCCTCGGTCTTCCTGCCCACCGTGCAGCCGCTGCTGGAGCTGGCCGGGGCCCTCGAACTCGAACGAGACCACGCCCTGGACCGCCCGGCCCGCGACAACGACGACCCGGACTGGGTCCCGGAGGACGATCTGCTCGCCGCGGCCAACGCCGAGGAGCAGGCCAGCGACGACCTGCTGGGCAGTTTCGAGGCCCTCGAGGCCAACGCCGCCTTCGACTCGGTGATGTTCGACGGCGCCCAGTACGGCATCGGCGGCGAAATCGGCTCCCAGGAGGAACTCGACTTCCTCGGCCTGCCTGGGCTGCTCGAGCCGGATCAGGTCCAAGCGGTGCTCAGTCAACGCCAGTCGGCTCAACTCAGGCGGCGCCGGCGTCGGGTACCGGACCTCGCAGACCCGGCCGATCAGGTCGACGAAGTGGCAACCCACCGCCAGCTCACCGAGATGCGTCGCGAGCTCAACTCCCTCGTTGCCGCCTGGTCGCGGGTCAGCGGCGAACCGCATGCCGCGGTACACGCCGAACTGCGCCGGCGCAGCGGTGGTGGGGAGGTGGCGCGGGCCAGCATGGCTCAGATCCAGCACCGGATCGGCGTGCTGCGGGCCAGGCTGGTCAAGAAGGGCTGAGGGTCGCCGTCCGCGCCGAGTCGGGGCATCCGCAGTGTCCGTCGGGTGGGAACACCCGCAGCGCCGCCGGGGTTCCTACCATCATGCTGGTTGAAGTGTGGAGTGATCTCGTCTGCCCGTTCTGCTTCCTCGGAAAGGCTCGGCTCAATCAGGCGTTGACCGCCTGGCAGCATGCCGACCACGTCGAGATTCGTTGGCGCTCTTTCGAACTCGACCCACAGGCGCCTGCCCAGCTGCCCGGTGGGCTGGTCGGGCACATCGCCACCAAGTACGGGCTCTCCGAACAACAGGCCACGCAGGCCCAGCAGGGCATCGCAGCGCAGTTCGAACAGTCGGGTGGCAGCTTCGACTGGCGCGCGGCCAAGCCAGGAAACACTTTCAACGCCCACCGGGTGTGTCACCTGGCCGCCGATCAGGGAGTCGGCACCCAGGTGATGGACGAGTTGATGCGGGGCTATTTCAGCCAGGGTGCCCCGATCGGCGAGCCCGAGACGGTTGCTGACCTGGCCACCCGGGCGGGACTCGAGACTGCCCTGGTGGAGGAGGTGCTCGGCACCGACGCCTACGCCGACGCGGTGCGTGCCGACGAGGCCACCGCCTCCCAGCTCGGGATCAGCGGCGTACCCTTCTTCGTCTTCGACGCACGCCTGGCCGTCTCGGGTGCCCAGCCGGTCGAGGTCTTCACGCGCGCTCTCGACCAGGCCTGGGACTCACGCAGCACCGAGGACTCTCGCAGAACCGACGCGCCGGACACCGATCCGGGAGACGCGTCAAAGGCGTGCGGGCCGGACAACTGCGCAACGAGCCCGGCCTGATCGTGACGGTTCACCCCGGGGCTTCCTGATCGCGATCGGGTACGCCCGCCGTCCGATCGCATCGGGCTGACATCCGCAGCTCAGCCCACGGCGTCGCCACACCCGGAGGCGGCCCGGCGCCCGTTCCTGATCGGGCCCACCTACGATTGCCGCCCATGGACTCCCAGCAGCACTCGCCTGGTCGCGAGGGTGTCGTCGTCGTCGGCGGAGCGAACCTCGACATCCGGGCCCGGTGCACCGAGCCGGTGGTGGCACGTACCTCCAACCCGGGCGTGTCCACCACCCGCCCGGGCGGGGTCGGTCGCAATATCGCCGAGAACCTCGCTCGCCTCGGCAGCCAGGTCACCCTGCTCACCCCGCTCGGCCGCGATGCCTTCGGCGCCCAGCTACGCGCTCACGCCGAGCAGGCCGGCATCGAGCTGGTCGCCCTCGGCAGCGTGAGCGGACGTACCGGTAGCTACCTGGCCCTGCTCGATGCCGACGGTGAGATGGTCGCCGCCGTCTCTGACATGGCGATCACCGACGCACTGACCCCCGAGCACCTGGAGCCGCTGCCCTCGATTCTGCCGACCGCCCGGCTGGTGGTGCTGGATGCCAACGTGCCTCCGGACGCGGCTTCGTTCGTGCTGGACGCGGCCGCCGAGCACGGGGTGCCGGTGCTCGTGGAACTGGTAAGCGTCGCCAAGGCGGCCCGGCTGGCGCCGGCGATCAGCCGTCGCCCGGTTCTGGCGATCTCGGCCAACCTGCCCGAGCTCAGTGCCCTGCTGGGCCGGCAGGTGAACGATCAGCCGGCCGACATCGCGGCTGCCGCTGCCGGCCTCACCGACGGGCCAGTGCAGCACGTGTGGGTGCACCGCGGGCCAAACCCGAGCGTGCTGTGCAGCCGCAGCCAGGACCACTGGGACGAGATCGCTCCTCCACCGGTTCCGGTGATCGACGTCACCGGAGGCGGGGACGCGATGGCCGCCGGTTTCGCCTTCGCGATCCTGCGCGGTGACGACCCCGCATCAGCGGCCACCTTCGGCCAGATGCTCGGCGCGCTCACCGTGG
This sequence comes from Actinomycetales bacterium, assembly GCA_047974565.1. Lineage (GTDB taxonomy): Bacteria > Actinomycetota > Actinomycetes > Actinomycetales > CAWJMD01 > JBDIAG01. The sequence continues at coordinate 30,746 of JBKECN010000037.1, read as the reverse complement.
CCACCCCGGACACCGTCGTGCAGGGCCTACGCCCCGGCCTGGTGGAATCGGCGCTGGCCGGAGCCGACCTGTCCCGGGCCGCTGACGCGGGCGCGGACACCCTCCCGGCGGACGCCACCGACACCGACGACCGGATCGATGTGGCCGACGACGAGGACGAGACGTGATCCAGGCTCACGGCCGGAACGTCCTGCTGGCGGTGCACGGGTGAGCGGGCACTCCCGGGTGGTCTGCAGCACGGCGGTGCGTGAGGCGCTGCGCGATGGGCGGCCGGTGGTCGCCCTGGAATCCACGATCATCTCCCACGGCATGCCCTATCCGGACAACATCGCGATGGCCCGCGAGGTGGAACAGATCGTGCGGGACGGTGGCGCGGTGCCGGCAACCATCGCGGTGCTCGACGGGGTCGCCCGGGTGGGTTTGTCCGAGTCCGAGTTGGAGGTGCTGGCGAGCCGACCCGACGTGCTCAAGGTGAGCCTGCGTGACCTGCCCTATGTGATGGCCAAGGGCCTGCACGGTGCCACCACGGTGGCGGCCACCATGCGGGTGGCCCTGTTGGCAGGCATCACCGTCTTCGTCACCGGTGGCCTGGGAGGCGTGCACAAGGGGGCTGCCTCGTCCATGGACATCTCAGCCGATCTCACCGAACTGGCCCGGACGAACATGGCGGTGGTCAGCAGTGGAGTGAAGTCGATTCTCGACATCGGCCTGACCCTGGAGCGGTTGGAGACCCTCGGGGTTCCCGTCGTGGTCTACCGCAGTTCGCAGTTCCCGAGCTTCTACTCCCGCCAGAGCGGGTTCGCCGCGCCGATGCGGCTGGATTCCCCCGCGGAGATCGTCGCCCTGATGTCCGCCAAATGGGACCTGGGCCTGCGCGGGGCGGTGTGCGTGGCCAACCCGGTGCCCGAGCCGGACGAGATCCCTGCCGCCGACATGGCCGGGGTGATCCAGGAGGCCTTGGACGAGTGTGCTCGCCGCGGTGTGTCCGGCAAGGACGTGACTCCGTACCTGCTGAGCCGGATCGTCGACCTCACCGGCGGGGCAAGCCTGCGGGCGAACATCGCCTTGGTCCGCTCCAACGCCGCATTGGGAGCCCGGTTGGCGGGAGAGTGGGCCGCAGGCGCAACGTCCGGGTCGCCGAGGCCGTAGGCTGGGACGGCCCATCCCGCGGTCGTGTTCGCTTTGTCCGTGGTCGGCGGGCCAGGAAGTGGCCGCAGGGGCAGGTATGTCGTCGATGTTGGAGGAAGGCACGTGAGTGCTGTGCAGGCAGCACCTGAGCCGGTGCGCGTGGGATTGCTCGGCTGCGGGGTGGTCGGCACCGAGGTGGCTCGGATGCTGGTGACCCAAGGCGACGACCTAGCCGCCCGGGTCGGGGCGCCCTTGGAACTCGTCGGCATCGCGGTGCGTAGGCTGGGCCGGCGCCGGGACGAGTTGCTGGACCCGGCCTTGTTCACCACGGATGCGTTCGACCTGGTGCGCCGCTGCGACATCGTCATCGAGGTGATCGGTGGCATCAGTCCGGCCCGGGAGTACCTGCTGGAGGCGATGGCCTCGGGCGCGGCGGTGGTCACGGCCAACAAGGCGCTGCTCGCCGACGACGGCCCCACTCTGTACTCGGCAGCGGAGAAGGCCGGCGTGGACCTGTACTTCGAGGCCGCCGTCGCCGGTGCCATTCCCCTCGTCCGCCCTGTCAAAGAATCTCTCGCCGGTGACAACATCACCCGGGTGCTCGGGATCGTCAACGGCACCACCAACTATGTCCTCGACCAGATGGACTCCACTGGAATGAGTTTCGCCGAAGCCGTGGAGCAGGCTCAGGCGTTGGGCTATGCCGAGGCCGATCCCACCGCCGACGTCGAGGGCTTCGACGCCGCGGCCAAGGCCGCCATCCTGGCCTCGCTGGCCTTCCATACCCGGGTCAGCGCTGCGGACGTCTACCGAGAGGGCATCACCGACGTCAGCGCCGCAGATGTCGCCGCTGCCCGGGAGAACGGCTCAGTGGTGAAGCTGTTGGCCATCTGCGAACGCGTCAGCGGCCCGCACGGCGACGGGGTGTCGGTGCGGGTGCACCCCGCGATGCTGCCGCGCAGCCACCCGCTGGCCGGGGTGCGCGGCGCCTACAATGCAGTCTTCGTGGAGTCCGAGGCGGCCGGATCGCTGATGTTCTATGGGGCAGGTGCCGGCGGAAAGCCCACGGCGAGTGCGGTTCTGGGTGACGTGGTGACGATCGCCCGGTATCGGGTACGCGGAGGGCGAGGCCCGGCCGAGTCCAGTTACGCCGCGCTGCCCGCGCTACCGATGGGGCAGGTCCGCACCAGCTACCACATTCGCCTGGACGTGGCCGACCGTCCCGGTGTACTCGCCCAGGTGGCAAAGGTTTTCGCTGACAACGGGGTGTCCATCGAGTCCGTGCGCCAGAGGTTGACCCAGTCGACGGTCGAGGGGGCGGGTAGCCAAGCGGTACTGGAGATCGGAACCCACTCAAGCCTGGACGAGGCTCTGTCGCGTACCGTCGCCACGCTCGCCGATCTGGAGTCGGTGTCCGCGGTCGCCTCGGTGCTGCGGGTGGAAGGAGACTGAGATGGCTCACGCGTGGCGGGGTGTGGTCAGCGAATACCGGGACCGGCTCCCTTTCGGTCCGGACGTCACACCGGTCACCCTCGGCGAGGGCGGGACGCCGCTGGTGCATGCCCGACACCTGTCCTCGACCACCGGCTGTGAGGTGTACCTCAAGGTGGAGGGCTGCAACCCGACCGGCTCCTTCAAGGACCGGGGAATGACCGCAGCCATCACCAAGGCCGCCCATGACGGTGCCCAAGTGGTGGTCTGCGCCTCCACCGGAAACACCTCGGCCTCGGCCGCCGCCTACGCCACTGCCGCCGGAATGCGTTGCGCGGTACTGGTTCCCGACGGCAAGATCGCGATGGGCAAGCTCAGCCAGGCGATCGCCCACGGAGCCACCCTGGTGCAGGTGGACGGCAACTTCGACGACTGCCTGGAGATCGCCCGCAAGCTGGCGGACGCCTACCCCGTCGAGCTGGTCAACTCGGTGAACCCCTACCGGATCGAGGGCCAGAAGACCGGCTCGTTCGAGATCGTCGACGCGCTGGGGGACGCCCCGGACATCCATTGCCTGCCGGTTGGCAACGCCGGCAACATCACCGCCTATTGGCGGGGCTTCGTCGAGTACACCCGGGACGCCGACGTGCCCGGCCCGGCCACCAAGCGTCCCCGGATGTGGGGCTTCCAGGCCGCTGGGGCGGCCCCGATCGTGGCCGGCCACCCGATCGACCACCCCGAGACGGTCGCCACCGCGATCCGGATCGGCAACCCCGCGTCGTGGCGTCAGGCCGAGCAGGCCCGGGACGAGTCCGGGGGAGTGATCGAAGCCGTCACCGACGAGGAGATCCTGAGCGCCCACCGGCTCCTGTCCAGCCGGGATGCGGTCTTCGTCGAGCCGGCCTCGGCGGCCGGTGTGGCGGGTCTGCTCAAGCGGCACGCCGCCGGCCAACTGGAACCCGGTCAGGTGGTCAGCATCACCGTCACCGGCCACGGCCTGAAGGACCCGCAGTGGGCGCTCAAGCAGGCCGACGGCAGCGAGGTCACCCCAGTGCGTGTGAGCGTCGACGTCGTGTCGGTGGCTGACGTGCTCGGGCTCACCTGATGCTCCAACTCGAACCCGGGCGCCGGTGTCGGGTCAGCGTGCCCGCCTCCAGTGCCAACCTTGGGCCGGGCTTCGACGCCTTCGGCCTGGCTCTGGCGATCCGCGACGAGATCGACGTCGAGGTGGTGGAGGGGCCTACTCGAGTGCACATCGACGGTGCAGGCGCCGGCGAGGTCCCGCTGGGCGAGGACCACCTCGTCGTGCGCACCATTCGCAACACTCTCGCTGCGCTCGGCGCCTCGGCGGCCGGGCTCAGCCTCAGCTGCCGCAACTCCATCCCGCACGGGCGCGGAGTCGGATCGTCGGCGGCGGCCATCGTCAGCGGGGTCGTGGCGGTCCGCGGGCTGCTGCCGGACCCGGGCATGCTGAAGGACGAGCAGGTGCTGCAACTGGCCACCGATGCCGAGGGGCATCCGGACAACGCGGCGGCCAGCCTGTTCGGCGGGGTGGTGCTGGGCTGGATGAGCGGGCAACGGGCGCACGCGGTCTCGCTGCGCCCGGATCCCGCGGTGCGGGCGGTGGCAGCCATCCCTGACGGCGAGTTGTCCACGGCCAAGGCGCGCGCCATGCTGCCGGCCACCGTCCCGCACGCCGACGCGGCTTTCGTCGCCGGTCGCGCGGCGTTGCTGGTCGAGGCTCTCACCCGACACCCGGAATATCTGCTCGACGCCACCGACGACCGCTTGCATCAGGGCTACCGGGCCGGCGCGATGCCCGGGTCTGCCCAGTTGCTGCGGCGCTGCCGTCAGGCCGGGTTGGCCGCCACCATCAGCGGGGCGGGGCCGAGTGTCCTCGTGCTCGGGGTGGGGGAGGACTTGGCCGACCGGGTCGAGGAGGTGGCCACCTCGGTAGCACCCGGTGCCTGGTCGATCAGCCCGGCGGGAATCAGCGATGAGGGTGCGATGTTGCACTCGATGTCCTGAACATCGTCGGGTGGCTCGCGGCTGCCGCGAGGCTCGGCGAGCCGGGTCGGTGCATTCACCATCTCGGGCGACGCGCTCGCGCACAGTGCGTGCGCAGGTCCCGATGGTGCTAGGCTGAACTTGTTCACGGTGGCGGACCGTATGGCGGCGCCCAGATGGCGCTCCGTGATCCTCTCCACGAAATCGCTCGAAAGATGATGATAGTCGCGTCTTTCGAAGTTCCGGCTGGGGTCGCCCCGATACCCGCGTTTTCAGGAAAGAGTCCATCAATCCCATCGTCGGCACCAGGTGCCGATTGCTACGGCCACACTGGCCAACAACGAGGGGAAGGATCCTTCGTGACAGAAACCATTTCGACATCCGAGTCGAGTCGCCAGGCCGATTCCACGGCCGCGATCTCCGCCATGAAGTTGCCGCAACTGCAGGCATTGGCGTCCCAACTCGGAGTCAAGGGAACATCGCGGATGCGCAAGGGCGACCTGCTCGAAGCCATCCGCAACCATGGCGGTGCCGCCGGCTCCACGCCGGAGCCTGCCGCCCCCACCCGCGCCCGGGCCCGGCGGACCAGGGCACAGGACGCCCCGCCGCAGGAGTCCTTGCCGCTCAATGGCGACGCCTCGCCGAGCCGTGCGCAGGAAGCCGCTCCGGCGTCCGAGTCGGACGCATCAGGGCGCGACGAGCGTGGCGACAACGACGGACGCGCTCCGGCGCGGGCCCGTCGCCGCGATTCGGGCGAGGACGAGAACACGCGAGGCGAGCAGGTCCAGCAGGACCGGTCTCGTCAACGCGAGGACCAGGCGCGAGAGAACCGCGAGCGTCGCGACACCCCGCGCCGGGACAACCAGTCGCGTGACAACCAGTCGCGGGACAACCAGTCGCGGGACAGCCAGTCCCGGGATCACCAGGGCCGCGACAACCAGGGCCGCGACACCCGCGACAACCAGAACCGCGACAACCAGAACCAGAACCGACACCGGGACAATCGGCCGCTCGACGATGACGACGAGGGCGGCGGCCGTCGGCGCCGCAACCGGTACCGTGACCGCAAACGTCGCGGACGCGGCAATGACCCGGTTGGCGTGGACGAGCCGGAGGTCACCGAGGACGACGTTCTCGTCGACGTGGCGGGCATCCTCGACGTTCTCGACTCGTATGCCTTCGTGCGCACCTCGGGCTATCTGCCCGGGCCCAACGACGTGTATGTCTCCCTCGGGCAGGTGCGTAAGAACGGCCTGCGCAAGGGCGATGCGATCACCGGCGCTGTGCGGGCTCCCAAGGACCCGGAGCAGCAGCAGAACTCGGGTAACAACCGGCAGAAGTTCAACGCTCTGGTGCGTTTGGACACCGTCAACGGGATGTCGCCGGAAGAGGCCCGAAAGCGCTCCGAATTCGGCAAGCTCACTCCCTTGTACCCGCAGGAGAGGTTGCGGCTCGAAACGACGCCGAACCAGTACACAACCCGGGTGATCGACCTCGTCGCGCCCATCGGCAAGGGCCAGCGCGCCCTCATCGTGTCTCCGCCCAAGGCGGGTAAGACGATGGTCATGCAGGCCATCGCCAATGCCATCACGACAAACAATCCCGAGTGTCACCTCATGGTCGTGCTCGTCGACGAACGGCCTGAAGAGGTCACCGACTTCTCCCGCTCGGTCAAGGGCGAGGTCATCGCGTCCACCTTCGACCGGCCGGCCAGTGACCACACGATCATCGCCGAACTCGCGATCGAGCGGGCCAAGCGGCTCGTCGAGATGGGCCATGACGTGGTCGTGCTGCTCGACGGCATCACCCGGCTCGGACGCGCCTACAACCTGGCCGCCCCCGCGTCCGGTCGGATCATGTCCGGTGGTGTGGACTCCTCGGCGCTGTACCCGCCGAAGAAGTTCTTCGGAGCGGCCCGCAACATCGAGGGCGGCGGATCCCTGACGATCATCGCCACCGCGCTGGTGGAGACCGGCTCGAAGATGGACGAGGTGATCTTCGAGGAGTTCAAGGGCACCGGAAACTGCGAACTACGACTCAACCGGAGCCTGGCGGACAAGCGGGTCTTCCCGGCCGTGGACGTCAACCCCTCCGGCACCCGCAAGGAGGAGATCCTGGTCAGCCGCGAGGAACTGGCGATCATGTGGAAGCTGCGCCGGGTGCTGGCGGCGCTGGACACCCACCAGTCGCTGGAACTGCTGCTGTCCAAGCTCAAGGAGACCAAGTCGAACGCGGAGTTCCTCATGCAGGTGGCCCGCAACACTCCCGGAGCACTGTCCGGGGACGACTGACTCTGCGCCTGGCCATCGCGCGCAGGCCCGTGACGCTCGGTACGCATTAATGAGCCTCCTGCTCGCTCTGCGCGTGCGGGAAGCTCATCCGGGCCGATAAACGGGCCAAGGCAGAACCCAGCTACGTCGAAAGGGCGGGCACCCACGTGGTGCCCGCCCTTTGTCGCGGCTGCCGGTCGACGCACTGAGCGTCGAGCCGGGGTTGACTCGATCAGCGCACCGACCCCCCGGCCTGGGCTTCGTGGGTGAGACCGAGCCGCTGCTCCATCTCCTCCAGGGGCACGCCCTTGGTCTCGGGCATCACCTTGATCACCCAGATGAGCTGGCCGACCATGAAGATGGCGAAGATGCTGAAGGCTACGCCACCGCCGAGCGCGTCCACGATGGGCGGGAAGAGGAAGGACGTCACGGCCGCAAACACCCAGTGCGTGAGCGAGCCGAGCGACTGCCCGCGACCCCGGATCCGGTTGGGGAAGATCTCGGAGATGAACACCCAGATCACCGCACCCTGACCGAAGGCGTGGGCGGCGATGAAGAGCATCAGCCCGAGCAGCACCAGCGTGGCCGAGGTCGAGGTGTAGTTGCCGGCGTAGGTGAACATCACCCCGGCCAGGAACGACAGGCTGATGATGTAGCCGATCGAGCCCACCACCATGAGCAGCCGGCGTCCGACCCGGTCGATCACGGTCAGCGCGGCCATCGTCGCGACGAGGTTCATCAATCCCACGCCCACACTCATCAGGAAGGACGCGCTGTCCCCGGCGCCGGCCCGGCGCATCACCTCGGGGGCGTAGTACAGGATCGCGTTGATGCCGGACATCTGGTTGAACATCGCGATGAAGAACGCCAGCATGATCACCTTGCGGTGGCTGGGCGTGAAGAACTTGACGTTGGGCGCGTTCTCCGCGTCCGCCAGCGAGGCCTGAACCTCGTCGATCAGCTTGCGGGCCTCCGGTTCACTGGAGGTGAGCTGGCGCGCCAGCACCTGGCCCTGGTCCTCGTGGCCGTTGGCCATCAGCCAGCGCGGCGTCTCCGGCACGGTGAACAGCAGCAGGAAGAAGATCAGCGCGGGCACTGCCTCGACACCGAACATCCAGCGCCACGCGCTCTCCTCGGGCGCGGTGATCCGGATGATGTAGTTCGACAGATAGGCCAGCAGGATGCCGAAGACGATGTTGAACTGCACCAGCCCGACCAGGCGTCCACGCACCCGGGCCGGGGAGATCTCGGCGGTGTAGATCGGCGCACAGACCGAGGCGGCGCCGACCCCCAGACCGCCGACGAACCGGGCCAGCATGAAGATGTACAGGTTGCTGGTCAGCGCCGAACCCAGGGCGCTGATGAAGTACAGGATGCCGATGACATACAGGACTTTCTTACGTCCGTAGGTGTCGGCTGGCTTACCGGCGACGAGCGCGCCGACGATGGTGCCGATCAGCGCGGTGGTGACCGTGAAGCCGAGCATTGCCGGGCTCAGGTTGAACACGCGGGTCAGCGAATCGGTGGTTCCGGAGATGACGGCGGTATCGAATCCGAAGAGCAGACCGCCGAGTGAGGCGACGAGGGCGCTGCGCAGAACGAGTGGTTTCACGTCACAGAACCGTAGTGACGCGCATCACCTCGCAGGGCGGTCAGTACGTCTCATTTTGGGCACGACGACCACGCATGGCACCAACGGGCGGATGCGTCGCTGACCCGGGCGGGTGGTTGTGCGTCACTGTGCTGCACCGCCGGTGCCGGTCGGCCGATGCTCTGGGTCATCGGGGTCAGCGCACCCATCATTGGCCCGGCTGTGGCACGAGATTGACGGAGGTTGGGTGAGCACCCTGGAAAGCCAGGATGACCTGGCACACGTGGACACTCTGATGGAGCGCGGTCGGCTGGGGGAGGCGATCCTGCTGCTGGAGCGGCTGGCCTTCGCCGATCCGGCGAACGGGCCGGTGTGGCGGCGCCTGACGATCGCCCTGTTGGAGACCGGTCAGTTCGAGCGGGCGGCGATCACCTCGTGCGCCTATGAGGCGATGGCTCCTAGCCCGCACGCGTACCTGCTGCGCAGCCGGGCGCTGTTGCAGGTCGAACCGCATGAGGCACTGGCACCGGCGCTGTCGGCCCAGGTGTCGGCACCGCAGGATTGGGCCACCCACGCGCAGGTCGCGCGTTGCCACGTCGCCGGCCCGGACCACCGCGGACACGGGCTGCAGGCCGCCCAGCAGGCGGTGGAACTGGCACCCGGACAAGCCGAGGCTCATGTCGTGCTGGCGCTTGCGCTGCGTCGACACGACCGGCTCCCCGAGGCCGAGAGCGCGGCCGGCAGGGCGCTGAGCCTGGACCCACGCAACACCGAGGCCAAGGACGTGTTGGAGGGACTGGCGCTGCGGATGCCGTCCAGGCGCGAGCATCAGGCGACCGCCCGTGCGGGCCGTCGTCAGGCCGGGGCACAGGGCCACGTGGACTCCCGGGCCGGGTTGCTCTTCCTGCTGGCCCTGGTCGTCATCGCCGTGCTACCGGTCACCGTGCTGGTGGCCGGGGGCCTCAACCCGTTGGTCCAGGCGGGCGTGTGCCTGGGCCTGGCCGTGTTGCTGATGGCCGCGCTGCCCCAGTGGCGTCAGGAGCGTGCCCGCCGGTGAGACCAGGCCCGCGACGTGCCGCACGGCTGCCATCTGGCGGGCATTTGGTGGGGACGCCCCGGACTGGAATACTGAAAGGTCGCTGCCGGTTCACGTGATGTCCGCCCGGGACCACGACCCGGCGGCGCGACGAAGGAGCATGAGTGAAGAGCGACATCCACCCCGCGTACGTGGAGACCACCGTCACCTGCACGTGTGGCAACACGTTCACCACCCGCAGCACCGCGACCTCGGGTCACATCAACGCGGATGTCTGCAGCGCCTGCCACCCCTTCTACACCGGCAAGCAGAAGATCCTCGACACCGGTGGTCGGGTGGCGCGCTTCCAGGCCCGCTACGGCAAGAAGACGTCCAGCAACTAGCCACGGTACGGCGCCGGTCTCACCATGGGTGGGGCCGGCATCGTCGTGTCAGGGCAGGTTCTCTTCGAGGGGCGAGTGCGAGATGAGCGAATTCGAGACGTTCTCATCGCTGCTGGCCGAACACGCGGATCTGGAGCGCCAACTCGCTGATCCGGCCTTGCACGCCGATCAGGCGAGGGCGCGCACCGTCGGGCGTCGGTATGCCGAGCTGGAGCGGCTGGTGTCCGCCCACGATGCTTGGCGTACCGCCAGGGATGATCTTGAGGCCGCCCGCGAGTTGGCCGTCGAGGACGAGGGCTTCGCCGCGGAAGTCCCGGAACTGGAGCAGGCGGTGACCGATCGCGCGGCGACCTTGCGCAACCTGCTCGCTCCCCGCGATCCCGACGATGCCCGGGACGTCATCCTTGAGGTCAAGGCCGGCGAAGGTGGACAGGAGTCGGCGCTTTTTGCCGGTGACCTGGTGCGGATGTATCTGCGGTACGCCGAGCGCCGCGGGTGGAGTACCGAGGTGATCTCCAGCACCGAGTCCGACCTGGGCGGCTACAAGGACATCTCGCTTGCGGTCAAGGCCCGGGGCAATCCTGCGCCGGAGGACGGGGTCTGGCATCGGCTCAAGTACGAGGGCGGGGTGCATCGGGTGCAGCGCGTCCCGGTCACCGAGAGCCAGGGCAGGATCCACACCTCCGCGGCCGGAGTCCTGGTGCTTCCCGAGGCCGAGGAGATCGAGGTCACCATCGAGCCGAACGATCTGCGAATCGACGTCTTCCGCTCGTCCGGCCCGGGCGGACAGTCGGTCAACACCACCGACTCCGCGGTGCGGATCACTCACCTGCCCACCGGGATCGTGGTGAGCTGCCAGAACGAGAAGTCCCAGCTGCAGAACCGCGAGCAGGCCATGCGAATCCTGCGGGCCCGGCTGCACGCAGCCGCCCAGGAGGCCGCCGACGCCGAGGCGGCACAGACCCGGCGATCGCAGGTGCGCACCGTCGACCGTTCGATGCGGATCCGCACGTACAACTTCCCCGAGAACCGGGTCAGCGACCACCGGACCGGCTACAAGGCCTACAACCTCGACCAGGTGCTGGATGGAGAGTTGGAGCCAGTGGTCGCCTCGGCGATCGCGGCGGACGAGCAGGCCCGGATGAACGCCGCGGCCACGGCCGTCGAGTGAGTGCCCCGGCCGCGGGACCGGACGACAGGTCACCCAACCCCCGTCCCGAATTCGTTGCGCGGGCCGAAGCCCGAGTGGCCCCGCCCAGCTTGGCCGATGCGCTGCGCCGGGGTCAGGCCCTGCTGGCGGACGTCAGCCCTAGCCCGCGCGCCGATGTCGAGTTGCTCGCGGGTCACCTGCTCGGGCTGGGACCGGGGCAGTTGCGCGCCGCAGCGATCCGGGGCGCCTGCGCACCCGCGGGGCTGGACGATCTGGTCCAGGCCAGAGCCGCCGGTGTCCCGGTGCAACACCTGACCGGCCAGGTCACCTTTCGAGAACTCGAACTAGCCTGCGGCCCAGGAGTTTTCATCCCTCGCCCAGAGACCGAGCTGGTCGCCGGGGAGGCGATCTCGGCGGCCGCAGCACTGTCGGCGCCGATCGTCGTCGACCTGTGTGCCGGCTCCGGGGCGATCGCCGCCGCTGTCGCCGTCGAGGTGAGCCGAGCGCGAGTGTGGGCGGTGGAGATCGACCCGGTCGCGGCCGGATACGCGCGGCAGAACCTCCCTCCGCACGTCACCCTCGTGGTGGCCGATGCGTTGAGTGTCGGCACGCTCGCCGACCTGGATGGCACTGTGGACGTCGTCGTGAGCAACCCCCCGTACGTGCCCGACGGTGCCTGGGTGTCGCCCGAAGCCGCTCACGACCCGCCGATCGCACTCTTCGCAGGCCCGGACGGGTGGCAGATGCCGCTTGCCCTGGCCGGCCGCGCGCGTCGACTCCTGCATCCCGGAGGGCTGCTCGTGCTGGAGCATCACGATCACGGTCAGCCTGAAATCGCTTCGGGTCTGCAGCGTTTGGGCTATAGAGAGGTAGTGGCGTACGAGGACCTGGCTGGGCGTCCTCGGTATCTGACCGCCCGCCGCTGATCCTTCACCTTGGTGTCTCGGGTGGCTGTGCGCGTGGTGGCCGGTGTGTCAAGCGGCTCACCGGTGGTGGGTGTGCGCGGGCTGACTGGTGTGCTCCTGGGCGTCCGATAGATCGTGCTCGATCGTCCGCCGAAGTAGAGCTGTCCACTCATCCGAGCGACGCGAGCGCGACGCTGGCAGGCCGCGGGCGGTGTTTGCCCTCCATGCGACGCGAGTACGGGTGATCTAGGCCGCTCACCCGCCCGATAGGCCGGCCCGCGCAGGCCCGTGCGCGATGGCCCCGTGACCTCGCGACGGCATCCACCGGCACCGTTGTGGGTACCTCACTGGCCGGGGCTCAGGCTGACGGCGACTCGATGAGCCGCTTGAGGGCACGAAGGTCGGCCTGGTTGGCGCGCCGCATCGCCAGTTGCACCACGGGTGCCGTCAGCGCGCCGAATCCCTGTGGGTCGCCGTGGTTGCGCAGCCCCATCCGGCACGAGGTGGTGGTGAGCTCGTGCCAGACGTACTGCGTGGTCATCGGAAAGGGGCCGTCGACCGTGGTCATTGTCAGGTGCTCGCCAGGGGTGTACTCGGTGATCTCGTAGACATAGTCGAGGGTGCGCCCCAGGAAGGTCGCCTGGAAGCGGGTACGGGTACCTACGCCCAAGGCTGGCCCGTCCAACGGCTCGGCTCGGGCGATCCGGCGGTACCAGCGCGGGGCATTGCCGGGCTCGGCCGCGAAAGCGGCCACGTGCGCCACGGCGCGGTCGATGTCGATCTCGGTACGTACGTCCACGGCCACCGGCACAGTGTCGCTCACCAGCTCGCTCGACGCAGTCGCCTGCCGGCTCGCTCGACGCCAAGGCTGGCCTTTCACAGGCCTGGTTGCGAACGGCGCGCCGCCCAGGCACGTCTGGGCCGGCTTACCCATAGCCGGGCTCACCTGCGGTCACGCCATCGCCCATCGCGGCCCCACCCGGCGGCCTCGCTCCGCGTGCGCCGTGGTGAGCGATCACACCCTCGGCGTCCCTGCCCGCCCAGCGAGTGCATGAAATACTAGGCACTTCGGTAGAAATAGTGATCGAGGTGGAGTAGTGCCGCGTTCAGTGCGAGAGTCGCACCCGATGACAGACCAGACCCAGGCCGGCGGCGCGCAGCCGCCGAGCCCTCCCGCGCCCGTGTCCGCACACTCGTCCGAGGGCTCGAGCCCAACGACGGGCCCTGACCCGGTCGCCGACGCCGCCGGTCGGTGGCCGGGCGGCCGGCGTGGACTCTGGTGGCTCGTGGGTGCGGTTGCAGCCACCGTCATCGGTTACCTCGCCGTGGCGGCGGTGGCCGCCGAACGGGCCGGGCAGGACGCCCAGGTAGCGGGTATCGCTCTGGGCGCCGATCCAGCCGGTGCCCTGCGCGAGGGTCTCGCCGAGCGTGCCACCGCCGACGTTCCAGTGACCTTGGACGGGGCTGGTGGTGTCCTGGACCCGACTGCGGCGGGCTTGCGGGTGGACGAGGAGGCCACCGTGCATCGGGCGGTCGGCTTCACCCTCGATCCACGGCTGGTTGTCAGCAGGCTGCAGGGCCAGACCAGCGTTGCGCCGGTGATCCTCGTCGACGAGGCCGGACTCGACGACGAACTGCGCCGGTTGTCTGCTGAGTTGGGCACCGAACCGGTGGACGGGGCGGTGAGCCTGGCCGGGGGAACCATCACTCGGACCGACCCGGTGGTGGGCACCGGTGTCGACCGGGACGCGGCCCCCCAGGCCGTGATCGATCAGTGGCTCCAACAGGATCCGGTGGTGCTGCCGGCCGCCGACCGGATTCCCGACATCGACTCCACCGACGTAGACGAACTGGTGAGCGGGTTCGCCGAGCCGGCCACCAGTGGTGAGGTGCATTTGCAGGTGGGGGAGGCCACCGTGCGGCTGGCACCCGCGGACTATGCGCCGGCCCTGGTGATCGAGGCTCGCGACGGCGCGCTGGTGGGATCGGTCGACGGTGAGGCGCTGGCCGAGATCCTGGTGAACTCCGGGCAGGGAGTCGCCGCCGAGGCCCAGGACGCCCGGTTCGAGTTCGTCGAGGGCACCCCCCGAGTGGTTCCCTCGGTGGCCGGGGTCTCGATCGAGGCCGCGCCGGCCGCGCTCGCCCTGGAGGACGCCTTCGCCGCAGCGGACCGCACCGGGCAGGTCCCCACTGACGTGGTCGACCCAGCGGTGAGCACCGCCGACCTCGAAGCCGCCGGAGTACAGGAGCCGATCTCGGAGTTCGCGACCCGGATGACCGGTAGCTCCGCCCGGCGGGAGAACATCACCATCGCCGCCGACACCATCAATGGCACCTACCTGGCGCCGGGCGAGACCTTCTCGATGAACGAGGTGCTCGGGCCGCGCACCCGGGAGAAGGGCTACCGAGGCGCGCCGGTGATCATGAACGGCCGGATGACCACTGGAACTGGCGGTGGGGTCTCGCAGGTCGCCACCACCCTGTTCAACGGGGCCTACTTCGCCGGCCTCGAGGACGTCGAGCACAAGGCGCACTCGCTGTACATCTCGCGCTACCCGGTGGGTCGCGAGGCCACCGTCAACTATCCCAACGTGGATCTGAAGTTCACCAACGACACAGACCATGGGGTGCTGATCCGGACCTGGGTGGGCGACGGCAAGGTCAACACCCAGTTCTGGAGCACGAAGGTGTACGACATCACCTCCGAGACCTCCGGCCGGTACAACTACCGCTCACCTCGCACCATCGAGGACAGCCGCTCCTCCTGCACGCCCCAATCGCCCTCCAGCGGGTTCGACGTCACGGTCACCCGGATCTTCAGCCAGGGCGAGGTGGAAGTGAAGCGGGAGAAGATGGTCACCTCGTACATCGCCGCCAACCGGGTGGTGTGCACGGCGAAGGAGTGAGTGGCCCTGCCGCGCAGGCGTCGTCGCCTGGGGCGCGGAGTCGGCCCGGACCGCGGGCCGCGTTATCCACTGGACGGAGAGCCCGCTTCGCGGCTCGCCTCGGGTGGCCGGTCGCTGGTTGTGCCGGTATGTGAGCGTGGTCACAATGGCCCCACGGCGTGCACGCGCCGTGCCCGATGACCCGATGACCCGATGACGAGGCGACCATGGCCCTGCCGCTGCTGGACAGCGAGCGGTGGCGCGGCGCGATGGCCTCCAGCTTCGGGGGCCTGCGCGCTGTCCCGACCCGGCTCACGCCCGGCCCGGACGTGGCCGGCGACTACCGGTGGATGCCGCTGGACGACATCGGCGTCTACGGCATTTGGGGCACCCAGCAACACCTGGTGCGCGGCGATGACATGGTCCGGCGCAACCCGATTGACCTGCTCAAGGTCTGCCTGATGGTCCGCGGTCGCGCCACCATCGAGCAGGACGGGGTGGAGGTGACCATAGGCCCGGGGGAGTTCGCCCTGTACGACACGAGCCGTGCCTACCGGATCACCAAGCACGAGGCCTGGCAGGTCAGCGTGATGACGGTGGACAGGGGCGACGTGGGCCTGACCGGTGCTCGGCTGCGACACCTGATGGGTCAACCCGTGGCGGCCACCGGCGGCCCCGGCCAGGCATTCGCCTCGTATCTGCGTTCGCTCGTCGGCGGTCCAACGGTCGATGTGCCGGGAGACGTGCGCGGGCCCCGTGATGTCGATGCACTCGATGGCGGAGCGCGGACGACTGCCGCCGGAGCGGTCGGTGAGCCGAGGACAGACCTCACGGGCTTGCCGGGCGGGGCCGTCCAGCATCTGCGGGCTGCGGGGATCGCCCTGCTCAACGCGGTGCTCCTGGACACCCTCGACGAGGCTGCCGAGGCCGAGCCCGACCTGCTGGCCGATCACGTCATTGCCTATATCGAGGCGAATCTTCACGATCCCGCGATGACCCTGGCCTCGGTCGCCGCCGAGCACCACCTGTCCGCCCGCACTCTGCAACGGCTGCTCGCCACTCGGTCCACAACCTTCACCGCGTTGGTCCGGAGCCGTCGGCTGGCCTCGATTCGGCGGGCGTTGGCCGACCCACAGCAGTCGGGGCGCACGATCTCGGCGCTGGCCGCGGGGTGTGGAGTGTTCGACCAGCCCTGGCTGTCCCGGGCCTTCCGGGCCGAGTTCGGACTGTCCCCCAGCGACTTTCGCCGTCAGGCAGCCGCGCCCGGTCGCCCGAGATGGCGCGGTGTGGACTCAGCGTGATCCGCATCGGGTCTGACCTTGGGCGGTGGCGGCGGGAGCTGGTTGTTGTCGGCGTGATCGGTCGCCCGGGTGCGCCCGGGTGTCCAGGTCGGGCTGCGCGGGTGCTCCCGGCGATCGGCATTGCGCCCCGTCCCCGGTGAGTGGGGATCGGGCGGATGCTCATTCTGCGTGGCACGCGAGGGGATGATTCTCAGCTCGGCATCCGGAGGATGGCCTTCAGGGTGGAACCCTCGGTGCTGTCCCGGTCGGCCTCGTTGATCTGATCCAGGGTGTACTCGGTGATCAGCCGGTCGAACGGGAAACGCCCCTGCCGGTGCAACTCGATCAACTGCGGGATGAACACCGATGGCACGGAGTCGCCTTCGACGATTCCGCGGATGCAGCGTCCGCCGAGCAACAGGTTGTTCACGTCGAACTCGGCCGGGGTGCCCAGCGGCGGTGCGCCGACGACCCCGATCTGACCCAGCGGGCCGAGCGCCTCGATGCCCTGGGCGAGCACGTCGGGACGTCCGGTGGACTCCAGGGCCGTGTCGGCTCCACCACCGGTGACCTCGCGAACGCCCTCGGTGAGGTCCGTCACCCGGGTGTTCACCGTGTGGGTGGCGCCGAGTTCACGGGCCAGGTCCAACCGAGACTCGACCACGTCGACCGCGACGATGGTGGATGCCCCGGCCACCCGAGCCGCCATCACCGCCGAGAGCCCGACCGCGCCGGCACCCAGCGCCACGAAACTCGAGCCAGGCCGAACCTGCAGGCTGTTGATCACTGCCCCGGCGCCGGTCTGGATGCCACATCCGAGCGGCCCCAACAGGGCCAGCGGCGCCTCCTGCGGGACCTTGACCGCGTTCGACTCACGCGCGATCGCATGCGTGGCGAAGGAGCTCTGGGCAAAGAAGTGGTCGTGCAGCGGGTCTCCGTCCGGGGTGGAGAGGGCGGTGCTGCCGTCCAGGTCGGCCCCGCCGAAGTTGCGGCCGAAGAAAGTGGCGCAGTACCCGGGAAGACCGCGAGCACACTGGGCACACGCGCCGCAGAAGCCGTACGAGAGCACCACCGGGTCACCCGGGGCCAGCGAGACCACGTCGGGGCCCACCTCCTCCACCACCCCGGAGCCTTCGTGGCCGAGCACGGCGGGGAGCGGCACGGGGTAGAACTGGTCCCGGACGATGAGGTCGGTATGGCAGAGGCCGGTAGCCACGACCCGCACCAACACCTCGTCCTGGCGGGGTCCCCGGATGCGCGCCGGTTCCACCGTGAAGGGCTCGCCCTTGGCTCGGGCGACGGCCACCGTGATGTCACGAAGATCGTTGCTGGACATGAGTTTTCCTCCGTTGATGGTGCCCGGGTGGGTGTGCGCGAGTAGGTGGTTGCCTGCGGATCGGAACGGGAAGGGAAGCAGGGACAGTCGGGTCGGTGTCGGCGCAGGTGTCGCTGTCGGTCGCGGGTGCCTCCTGGTGCCCTCGCCCAAGGTCAGGTGCTACGGGTGGTGACAGTCTCACCAGCCTGGTCGGCCGTTACTTGTCTGCACGCGACAGGCCGTTGTCTCGGTGCGCCGGGGCCACCGGGTGCACGCGGGTGCGGCGAGATAGGTGTGCTCGGGTGTACCCAAATGTGTCTCTCAGACGCGTTTGTGTTCACTGGAGCGTGCGTCGAGTCACATTCGTCGCACACGTCCCTGCCGTCCCGGGATGAACAGGCGCAGTGGACGAGGAACCGGGAGAACTGCCGCGGATGTGCGATGGCCACCGTCCGGCCCCTGCCAGACTTGGCCGCGTGAGCCGCACCTTCGACTGCACCGATGACACCCAACGCGAAGAGGGGTTGCGCACCGCAGCCACCGCGATCGGGCGCGGCGGGCTGGTCGTGATGCCCACCGACACCGTCTATGGGGTGGCCGCGGACGCCTTCAACCCGGGCGCGGTCAACGCCTTGCTGACCGCCAAGGGCCGGGACCGGTCCATGCCCCCGCCGGTGCTCATCGCCGGCAAGGATGTGCTGGCAGCACTCGCGGCGCACCCCAGCGACGAGATCACCGCCCTCGCAGAGGCCTTCTGGCCTGGGGGACTGACGATCATCTGTTGGGCCCAGCCGTCGCTTGCCTGGGATCTGGGCGACACGGGGGGCACGGTGGCGATCCGGGTGCCCGACCATCCGGTCGCCTTGGCCTTGCTGCGCACCTGCGGGCCGCTGGCGGTGTCCTCGGCGAATCTCAGCGGACGGCCAGCGGCGGGCACGGCAGCGCAAGCCGAGCAGCAACTGGGCGATGGGGTTCAGGTCTACCTCGAATCGGGGCGCCTGGCCGGGTCCATGCCCTCGACGATCGTCGATGCCACGGGCGACGTACCGGTCGTGGTCCGAGCCGGGGCGATCGGCCTGGCCGAGCTTCAGGAAGCGGTCCCCTCGGTCAGGTTGCCGGGCGATGCCTCCGACGCCTACTCCGACGACGCGGAGCAGGCTGACGGGGCGCCGGAGCCCGGGTCGCCGGCCGGCCAGGACTACCCGGGCGCTGGCGGGCCGACGGACGAGGTCGCCGCCGCTGCCGTGGCGTCCAGCCGAGTCGACGTGGTGGACGACAGCACCGCCCCCGGGGTCGGCGACCTGCGCGACGACGACGAGCCTTTCTCGTCCGCTCGTCTGGGTCTGGAGGAGCTCGACTTCACACCCGACACCGCAGAGTTCGAGGAACCCGACTTCTCCCGGGCCTCGGCTGCGCTTGAGGAGCAGGACTTCTCCTCGGCGTCCGCCGGGCTCGAGGAGGGCGCTGACGCAGCGCGCTCCGACCGGGCTCGCGGCCCGGCGACCTATGACGCGCGCGCCGCTTTCACCGCCCGGTCGGCGCCGGGGCAGGGTCCACCGGATGAGCCTGGGGACGAAACCTACGACGCTCGCGCGGCCTTCTCCCGGCGTGGCGGGGACGGCGAGACGCCCGGCGGATGAGCGCGTACCTGTTCGTCATGCTGGTGGCCGCGGGGGCGACCTACCTCATGACCCCGGTGGTGCGTCGCTTCGCGGAGAAGCGCGGGGCGATGACCCTGCCGCGCGACCGCGACGTTCACACCGTGCCCACCCCTCGGCTGGGCGGGGTGGCGATGGTCATCGGGCTGGCGGTGAGCTTCATCGTCGCCCGGCCGATGCCCTTCCTGGATCCGGTCTTCGACTCCGGGCAGTCACCCTGGGGGATCCTCGGGGCCGCCGTGTTCATCTCGGTCATCGGTGCGATCGACGACATCTGGGGATTGGAATGGTGGGCCAAGCTCGCCGGCCAAGTGGTCGCCGCGGGCCTGTTGGCCTGGCAGGGCGTGCAGATCGTCTCACTGCCGCTGGGGGGCGTCACCGTTGGCTCGGGTGGGCTGTTCCTGCTGCTCACCATCCTGGTCGTGGTGGTGTGCGTCAACGCCGTCAACTTCATCGACGGCCTGGACGGTCTGGCCGCCGGCGTGATGGCGGTGGCCGGCAGCGCCTTCTTCGTCTATGCCTACTTGCTCACCAGGCAGGCCAGCCCGTATGACTACTCGAGCCTGGCGGCACTGGTGATCATCGCCATGGTCGGCACCTGCCTGGGCTTCCTGCCGCACAATGCGCATCCGGCCAGGATCTTCATGGGCGACTCGGGGTCGATGCAGCTCGGCCTGCTCATCGCTGCGTCCTCCATCGCCATCACCGGACAGGTCGACCCGGTGGTCGTCTCCCAGGGGCAGTTGGTGCCCGCCTTTCTGCCCATGCTCGTGCCGGTGGCGGTGCTCATGTTGCCCCTGATGGACTTCGGTCTCGCGGTGATCCGACGCGTGGGCAAGGGGCAGTCGCCGTTCGCTGCCGACCGTCTGCACCTGCACCACCGGCTGCTCGACCTCGGCCACTCCCACGCCTGGGCGGTCGGGTTGATGTGCCTGTGGACGGCGGTGCTGGCCTTCGGTGCGATCCTGACCGCTTTCGTTCCCTGGCAGGTGCTGGTGCCGAGTTGGCTCCTGGCGGTGGCGATCAGCATCGGTCTGACACTCATGCCGGGACGCCGGGCGGCGGCAGTCTCGTCCGGCGCAGCGGGGGAGTGAGCGATGCAGTGCAGCCGGGCCGGGCGTGAGGGTGTAACAGCGGATGGATGATGTGAGATCGCCGACACCGGATGCCCAGCCACCTGCGGGTTCGTCCAAGCGGGGTTCGTCCAGGCGGGGTTCTTCGGTGGGGCAGCGCTCCCACCGGGCCGTCCTGTGGCAGTGGCCGCTGCTGACCAGTGCCCTTCTCGGACTGGTCCTGACCGGCGTGGCCTTCGGCGTCGCCGATGTGCCCGGCCTGACCGGCAGCGCCATCGGCACCCTGTCCGTCATCGCCTTCTTCGGCGCCACCGCGGTCGTGATGTCGGTCACGGCCCGCCTCGCGCCGGTGTCCGTGATGGCCGTGGCTCTGGCCTCCTATGCCGTCAAGGTCATGCTCTTCGGTTTGGTGCTGGTGCTTCTCTTCGAGGCCCAGTGGCTCTCCGGTATGGCCCTCGCCGTGGCCGTCGTCATCGTGTCGGCCGGGTGGTTGGCGGCCCAGCAGTTCGCGCTGCGTCGGGCCCGGCTGCCCGTCTACGACGAATGAGGACCCTGCAAACGCGTCACCACCAGGCGGTACTCACCACGGCAGAGTCCACGACGCCTGAGGCCAGCGGCGTCTGGGTGAAATTGCCGGTAGGGTCCCGGGGGTCGACGGCCTGCCGGGATGTGAGATCGAGCACGCGAACACCGTCCGCGGTGCCGGGCGCGGCGACCCGCGGCGGTGCAAAAGAGTCGGTGGAAGTCGGGCCATACACGGCATTGAGAATCGCCTAATTCGCCAACAAGTGGCGGGAGCCGGGCCGGTCGGCCAGGCTGGGCACGTGCGTGAGGCGGCGTCCCGCGCGATTCGCCCGGCGGTCGGCTCCAGGCGCCACCGCGACCCGCTCGAGCCACCTCTGGCGAAGCGCATCCAGACTCTCCGGATGAGCCCCCGGGTGACATCGGTGCAGGTGAAACGTGGTTGACTAAGCCTCGCCCCCGGGCCGGACCGAGGACGACGAAATGGGAGTAGGTGCGCGTTGAGCAAGCCTTCACGCGAGCACGTGCCCCTGCGAGTCAAGGCCCTGCCGAGTTTCGGTGACGTCCAAGCCCAACGGGACAGCGTCGGCTACGGCGCCCTCAATCTCATGATCAGTTCACTCATCGGCTTCGGCCTGCCCGCCTACCTGTTGGACCGGTGGCTCGGCTCGTCGTGGCTGGTGCTCATCGGCCTGCTGGCGGGCATGGCGTTTGCACTGACTGTCGTCTGGTTCCGGTACGGTACGGGGCGACACGCTGCCACTGACCGGCATGCCGATGTGACGACCACACAGGCCGCGACAACGGAGGATCACGGGTGATTCCAGTTCACCTTGCGAGCGAGGGCGAGGGCTTCGTCCCTCCGGGCCCCTCGGACTTCTGGCAGCCGCTCATCGGCCATGGCGATTTCGCCATCACCCGGCCCATGCTGCTGATGGTCCTGTCGACCGTGCTGATCTGTGTCTTCGCGCTGATGTGGAGCCGCAATCTCAAGGTCGTACCGAGCCGGGGCCAGTGGCTGTGGGAGTCCACCTACGGCATCGTGCGCAACTCTCTGGCGCGAGACCTCCTGGGCGAGAAGAACTTCCGGCCCTATCTGCCGCTGCTGTTCGCGCTCTTCATGGTCATCCTGGTCAACAACCTCTTCGGCGTGATCCCGGTGCTGCAATACCCGACGATGTCGCGCATCGGCTTCCCGGCCGGGCTCGCACTGATCGTGTGGCTGCTCTACCTGTACCTGGGCTTCAAACGCCGGGGCTTCCTGGGCTACTTCGCGGGCCTGGTGCCGCAGGGCCTGCCCGGCTGGCTTGTACCGCCACTCCTGATCATCGAACTGATCACGTACTTCTTCACCCGGCCGGTCACCCTGGCGCTGCGGCTCTTCGGCAACATGTTCGCCGGTCACATCCTGCTGCTGCTGATGGCCCTGGGTGGGGAGTACCTGTTGATCGAAGGCTCACCGTTGATGAAGGTCCTTAGCATCGGGCCCTTCGCGATGGCCATCCTGATGACCTTCTTCGAGCTTCTGGTGGAGTTCCTGCAGGCCTATATCTTCACGCTGCTGTCTGCCCTGTACATCTCCGACAGCCTGTCCGACCATCACTGACCTGAAACGATCACCAGTACCCACATCTGTCCCGACAACTCGCCGGCTCGCCGGCACCCCGAACCCCGGAGCACCTGCTCCGGCAAACCGAGAGGAAAGAACGCATGGGCGGCAATATCGCCATCCTCGGCTACGGCCTCGCAGCCATCGGCCCCGGCATCGGCGTCGGCCTCATCTTCGCCGCGTACATCAATGGTGTCGCGCGTCAGCCGGAGGCTCGCGGCATGCTCCAGACGATCGCCTTCACCGGTATGGCACTGGTCGAGGCGCTGGCCATCTTCGGTCTGGCTCTCGCCTTCGTCTTCCGTAGCTGACCCACTCACCCCTGACGCAAGGAGGAAGCCGTGTTAAGCATCACGGTTCTCGCTGCGGTTGAGGGTGAGGGCGGCTCCTCGGACTTCTGGGAGAGCGCGTACCCGATCATCCCTCACCCAGGCGAAATGATCGTCGGCCTGGTCTGCTTCGCCGTCGTGCTGTGGGTCTTCACGTCCAAGGTCGTGCCGATGCTCGAGAAGGCGCACGCCGCGCGCGTGGCCGCCATCGAGGGCGGCATGGAGGAAGCCCAGCGCGACCAGAAGGAGGCCCGCGCCCTGCTGGATCGGTACCAGACTCAGCTGGACGGGGTGAAGGACGAGGCGAACCAGATCCGCGAGGAGGCTCGGGCCGATGCGGCCGCGGTGGCTTCCGAACTTCGCGAGAAGGCACAGCAGGACGCCAACCGGATCGTCGAGGCCGCCCACCGGCAGGTGGAGGCCGACCGGCAGCAGGCGATGGTGAGCCTGCGCCAGGACGTCGGGCGACTGGCCACCGACCTGGCCGGGCGGATCGTCGGCGAATCGCTGACCGAACCGGCTCGTCAGTCGGGTGTCATCGACCGGTTCATCGCCGAACTCGAGCAGGCCGATGCCGCCAGTGTGCGCTCGGCCGCCGCCACCGCGGAGGGGACCAGCTGATGCGCGGGGCCAGTGCCGAGACTCTCCAGGCCGTCACCGAGCGGGTCGAACCGCTGCTGTCGGGGCCGCAGGCAGGCCCTCTCGGCGACGAGTTGTTCAGCGTCACGCGGGCGCTGGATTCGTCCGCGGCCCTGCGTCGGGCGTTGACCGACCCGAACGCGGACGGTGAGGCGAAGGCGGCGCTGGTGCGCAGGCTGCTCGGCGGCAAGGTCGGCGACGCGACCCTGGATGTGGTGTCAGGCCTGGTGCGCGGCCGGTGGTCGAGCACCCGCGACCTGGCCGACGCGTGCGAGTACCTCGGGGTCGAGGCCACCTTGGCCGCGGCCGACCAGCAGCCGGGCAGGCTGGAGCAGCTCGAAGACGACCTGTTCCGGTTCGGGCGGGTGGCGGCTGCCGATCCCGGTCTGCAGTCTGCCCTGAGCGACCGCAATGCCCCGGCGCAGCGCAAGTCGAGCCTCGTCGCTCGGCTGCTGCACGGCAAGGTCGGCTCTCAGACCCTGCTCCTGATCGCCCAGGCGGCCGCCTATCCGCGGGGCCGGACCTTCGACTCTCTCCTGGAGGAGATGGGTCGGATGGCCGCCACCCGCCGGAATCGTTCGGTGGCCGTGGTGACCTCCGCGGTGCCGCTCAGCCAGGCTCAGCAGGATCGCCTGGGTGCGGCCCTCGACCGCATCTACGGGCGCCCCGTGCACCTCAACCTCGACGTGGACCCGGCCCTGGTGGGCGGCATCCGCGTGCGAATCGGCGACGACATCATCGATGGCAGCATCGTGTCCAAGCTGTCTGACGCGAATCGGCGACTGACCGGGCGCTGACGTCCACCCGACACCACGACCACACTCACGAAACACCTGAACGGGAGAACCGAGCACCATGGCGGAGCTGACGATCCGACCGGAGGAGATCCGGGACGCACTGGACTCCTTCGTCCAGTCCTACGACGCCGGCGCGGCCACGCGTGAAGAGGTCGGCCGGGTCACCGAGGCTGCCGACGGCATCGCCCGGGTGGAGGGCCTGCCGGGAGCGATGGCCAACGAGCTGCTGCAATTCGCGGACGGCACCCTGGGCCTGGCGCTGAACCTCGACGTCCGCGAGATCGGTGTCGTCGTGCTGGGCGACTTCTCCGGCATCGAGGAAGACCAGGAGGTCAAGCGCACCGGCGAGATCCTCTCGGTCCCGGTGGGTGACGGCTTCCTCGGTCGGGTGGTCAACCCGCTGGGTGAGCCGATCGACGGCCTGGGCGACATCGAGGCCACCGGCCGCCGTGCCCTGGAGCTGCAGGCCCCCACGGTGATGCAGCGCAAGTCGGTGCACGAGCCCTTGCAGACCGGCATCAAGGCGATCGACGCGATGACCCCGATCGGGCGTGGTCAGCGTCAGCTCATCATCGGCGACCGGCAGACCGGTAAGACCGCGGTGGCGATCGACACGATCATCAACCAGCGTGAGTACTGGGAGACCGGCGACCCGAACAAGCAGGTGCGCTGCATCTACGTGGCCATCGGTCAGAAAGGCTCCACCATCGCCTCGGTGCGCGGAGCCCTGGAGGACGCCGGCGCACTGGAGTACACGACCATCGTGGCCGCCCCCGCCTCGGACGCGGCCGGCTTCAAGTACCTGGCCCCGTACACCGGATCGGCCATCGGCCAGCACTGGATGTACGACGGCAAGCACGTCCTCATCGTCTTCGACGACCTGTCCAAGCAGGCCGAGGCCTACCGCGCGGTCTCGCTGCTGCTGCGTCGTCCGCCGGGTCGTGAGGCCTACCCCGGCGACGTCTTCTACCTGCACTCTCGGCTGCTCGAGCGTTGCGCCAAGCTCTCGGACGACCTGGGCGCCGGTTCGATGACGGGTCTGCCGATCATCGAGACCAAGGCCAACGACGTCTCGGCCTACATCCCGACCAACGTCATCTCCATCACCGACGGTCAGGTCTTCCTGGAGTCCGACCTGTTCAACGCCAACCAGCGTCCGGCGGTCAACGTCGGTGTCTCTGTCTCCCGGGTGGGTGGTGCCGCCCAGGTGAAGGCGATGAAGAACGTGGCCGGCTCGCTGCGCGTGGACCTCGCCCAGTTCCGCGCCCTCGAGGCCTTCGCGCTCTTCGCCTCCGACCTCGACGCCGCCTCCCGGCAGCAGTTGGCCCGCGGCCAGCGGCTGATGGAACTGCTCAAGCAGCCGCAGTACTCGCCCTTCCCGGTGGAGGAGCAGGTGGTCTCGGTGTGGCTGGGCACCACCGGCAAGCTCGACGACGTGCCCGTCGCCGACGTGCGCCGATTCGAGACGGATCTGCTGGCGCACCTGCGGCGCAACACCTCGGTGCTGACCACGATCAAGGAGTCCGGCAAGTTCGAGGACTCCACCGAGGCCGAGCTGACGAAGATCGTCGAGGAGTTCAAGCACCGCAACTACTCCGCACAGGGCGATGTGGAGCAGCGCGAGCACGTCGGCCACGAGGAGTCCGAAGCCCTGGACGCCGACGAGGTCCA
This sequence comes from Actinomycetales bacterium, assembly GCA_047974565.1. Taxonomy (GTDB): domain Bacteria; phylum Actinomycetota; class Actinomycetes; order Actinomycetales; family CAWJMD01; genus JBDIAG01. The sequence continues at coordinate 5,067 of JBKECN010000037.1, read as the reverse complement.
GCAGGAACGCATCGTCAAGCACCACTGAGCCCGGGGGCCGGTTCGCGGATCCGTCCGCTGAGCCGGCGCCGGTGCAGCCCAGCAACGCAGCGCCCAAGCCAGGAAGGAGGCGAGAATGGGAGCCAGCCAGCGAGAGTTCCGCAACAGGATCAAGTCGACGTCGGCGTTGAAGAAGATCTTCAGTGCGCAGGAACTGATCGCGACGTCCCGGATCGCCAAGGCACGCCAGGCGGTCACCGCCTCAAACCCGTTCTCGCGGGCCATCACCCAGGCCGTCTCCGCCGTCGCCACGCTCTCCAACGCCGAGCACCCGCTCACCACTGAGCGAGAGGTCAAGCGCGCGGCGGTGCTGCTGCTCACCTCGGACCGAGGCATGGCCGGCGCCTACTCGGTCAATGTGCTGCGTACCGGCGACGAGCTGACCACGTTGCTGCGTGAGCGCGGAGTGGAGCCGGTGCACTACATCTGCGGGCGCAAGGGCCAGGCGTTCTACCGGTTCCGCAAGCGGCCGGTGGAGGCGGAGTGGACGGGCTTCTCCGACGCTCCCACCTTCGAGAACGCCCGCGAGGTCGGCGAGCGTCTTGTCGCCGATTTCCTCAAGGGCTCCGCCGAGGGTGGTGTGGACGAGATCCACGTCGTCTTCACCTGGTTCCGCACGATGGTGACCCAGGAGCCGAGCGTGGTGCGGATGCTGCCGATCGAGGTGGTTCCGCCGGTGGAGGTCCCCGCCCCGGAAGACCTGCTGCCGCTGTACTCGTTCGAGCCCAACGGAGAGGAAGTGCTCGACGCGCTGCTGCCGCGGTACTTCTACTCGCGCCTCTTCAACCTCATGCTGCAGGCGGCGGCCAGCGAGCACGCGGCCCGCCAGCGGGCGATGAAGTCGGCCTCCGACAACGCCGAGGAGCTCATCCGCAAGTACACCCGGCTGGCCAACCAGGCCCGCCAGGCCGAGATCACCCAGGAGATCAGCGAGATCGTCGGCGGTGCCGATGCCCTCGCCGCTGCCGGCGCCGACTGAGCCGGTCACCGTCGCCATGCCATCGCAGACCACGCACCCCACCACGGGCCCCACGGGCCGCACGACAGAGCGAGAGTGAGCACATGACTGCCACAGCCACCGAGAACGCCACGAAGGCCGGGGCCGGCCGCGAGGGTCGCGTCTCCCGGGTGATCGGCCCGGTCGTCGACATCGAGTTCCCGTCCGGCGCCATGCCGGACATCTACTCCGCACTCGAGATCGACTTCTCCCTGGACGGCGAGGCGCACACGCTCATCCTCGAGGTCGCCCAGCACATCGGCGACAACATGGTGCGGGCCATCTCCCTCAAGCCCACCGACGGGCTGGTGCGGGGCATGGCGGTGCGCGACCGTGGCGAGGGCATCACCGTGCCGGTCGGCGACATCACTCTCGGCAAGGTCTTCAACGTCACCGGGGACGTGCTCAACCTTGAGCCGGGCGAGACCTTCGAGGTGAACGAACGCTGGGGCATCCACCGTCAGCCCCCGCCCTTCGACCAGCTCGAGTCGAAGACCCAGATGTTCCAGACCGGCCTGAAGGTCATCGACCTGCTCACCCCGTACGTCCAGGGTGGGAAGATCGGCCTGTTCGGCGGCGCTGGCGTGGGCAAGACCGTCCTGATCCAGGAGATGATCGCCCGCGTGGCCCGCGACCACGGTGGTGTGTCCGTCTTCGCAGGCGTCGGGGAGCGCACCCGTGAGGGCAACGACCTCATCGTCGAGATGGAGGAGGCCGGCGTCCTCGGCCAGACCGCGCTCGTCTTCGGCCAGATGGACGAGCCGCCCGGCACCCGGCTCCGGGTCGCGCTGTCCGCGCTGACCATGGCGGAGTACTTCCGCGACGTGCAGAAGCAGGACGTGCTGCTGTTCATCGACAACATCTTCCGGTTCACCCAGGCCGGTTCCGAGGTCTCCACGCTGCTCGGCCGGATGCCCTCGGCGGTGGGCTACCAGCCCAACCTGGCCGACGAGATGGGTCTGCTGCAGGAGCGGATCACCTCGACCCGCGGTCACTCGATCACCTCGATGCAGGCGATCTACGTCCCGGCCGACGACTACACCGACCCGGCGCCGGCCACCACCTTCGCTCACCTGGACGCCACCACCGAGCTCTCCCGGGAGATCGCCTCGCTCGGTATCTACCCGGCCGTCGACCCGCTGACTTCCACGTCCCGGATCCTCGACCCGCGGTACATCGGGCGCGATCACTACGACTGCGCGGTGCGGGTCAAGCAGATCCTGCAGCGCAACAAGGAACTGCAGGACATCATCGCCATCCTCGGTATCGACGAGCTCTCCGAGGAAGACAAGATCCTGGTGAACCGGGCCCGGCGGATCCAGCGCTTCCTGTCTCAGAACACCTACGCGGCCAAGCAGTTCACCGGCATCGAGGGTTCCACCGTGCCAGTGAACGAGACCATCGAGGCGTTCACCAAGATCGCCGACGGCGAGTACGACCACGTCGCCGAGCAGGCCTTCTTCATGTGCGGTGGCCTGGACGACGTGGAGCAGAACTGGGCCCGGATCCAGAAGGAGACCGGCAGCTGAGTTCCGCTGGACGGGCGCGGCCCGCGCCGTGGATTGGCATCCGCTCGAGTCTGGCCTCGGCCGCAGGTGCGAGCAGGTACCCTGAACGAGGTAGGGAAAGGCAGGCGTGGTGAGTTCGTTGGACGTGTCACTGGTGTCCGCGCACGAGACCGTGTGGTCCGGTGCGGCGTCGCTAGTACTCGCTCGCACCCTGGAGGGCGAGATGGCCGTGATGGCGGGACATACTCCGCTGCTCGGCGTCTTGGCCTCGGGTGAAGTGCGCATCACTCCCACGGATGGTTCGCAGTTCTCGGCGGAGATCGACGGCGGGTTCCTCTCGGTAGAACATGACCGAGTGCTCATCGTGGCCGAGTCCGCGGAGTTGAGCGCCTAGGTCTTTCGGGGGGAGAAGCGCGTGAACGGCTGGGTCGTCTCACTCGAAGTGGTCGCCGCGCTCGCCCTCCTCATGGCCGTTCTGTGCTCTGCCTTGCTGTTCCGGCGATTTCGGCTCAGCCGGGTACCCGGCGCCTTCGACTTGTCCATTCGGCCGGTCGGGGGCGTCTGGTCGTTCGGAGTAGCCCACTTCGGCTCCAGCCAGCTCGACTGGTATCAGGTCTTCTCGCTATCCCTGAAGCCGGCCCGCACCCTGGAGCGTCGCCGGCTGAGCATCGTCGGGCGGCGAGCCGGGGGGATGAGTTCGGGCACCGTGATCGTGCGATGCCGCTACGACGATCGCGACCTCGACCTGGCACTCAATGAACAGGCGTACTTCGGGTTGTCCAGCTGGTCCGAGGCCGCTCCACCCGGAGAACTGCACCGTCTGTGAGGTGAGCGGTGTGGTTGCAGCCCAAGGGGCCGCTTCGCCGTCGCACACCTGAGGTCTGGCTGCGCGGTCGTCCGGTGCGAAGCGGTGTGGGGGGTTACGCGGTGTCGGGCGCCTGCTTCTCGCCGTGGGTGGACGCGTCCCGCCCGCCACCGGGCTGCCACAGCAGATCGCCATGCCCCGCAGCGACGTTGACGTACCGGGCGAGCACGAAGAGCAGGTCCGAGAGCCGGTTCAGATAGCGGGCCGGAGCCGAGTTCACTCCACCGACCTCGTCCATGCCGTGCTCGGCGATCGCCGCCCAGACCGCACGCTCGGCTCGCCGCACCACGGTTCGCGCCAGGTGCAGGTAGGCAGAGGCCGGGCTGCCTCCGGCCAGGACGAAGGTGGTGAGCTTGGGCAGCTGCTCGTTGTAGTGGTCGATCGCTTCTTCCAGCTCGCCGATCCACGTCTCGTCCACCCGCAGAGGGGGGTACTGGTAGGTCTCGGCGAGCGGGAGGCACAGGTCGGCCCCCACGTCGAACAGGTCGTTCTGCACGCGCCGAAGCAGGGCGGTCACGTCGTCGGGCAGGTCGCCGGTCTCCACCGCGACGCCGAGCACGGCGCCGGCCTCGTCGGTGTCCGCGTAGGCCGCCAGCCGGGTGTCGGTCTTCGAGGTCCGCGAGAAGTCGCCCAGACCGGTGGTGCCCTCGTCCCCGGTGCGGGTGTAGACGCGGTTGATCCGTACGGCCACTGGATTCTCCTTCGGCAAGACGGCCAGCCCTAGGCGTGTCTCGTCATCCCCGCCCTGCTGCGGGACCCTGACGGGCGTCCGGCGGCGTTGTGGACTCGACGTGGCTCTGTCACGCCCTCGCTCGTCCGCCTCACCGCACACTCCGCCAGAGCCTGCTCGCGACGGGCTTGCATTACGAGACACACCCTAGACGACCCGGTCGTGAGCCGACCGCCGGCCTGACGCCGGCCCGATGGGCGCGGCTCAGGTCACGCGGCCGTGAACGTTTGGTCACGTGAGTGTGAACAACGGTGTGCCGGAGGGGGATCGAACCGCCGATGTCGAGCGGCCTGCTGCAACACACCAGGAGGAAACGCCGTGGCGGAGGGAACCTGCCACGCGATTCGTCCATCTATTTCTCGGCCAACCACGTAAAATCACCTACATCGCGGCGCGTTCGTCGTCGCGGTCGCACACGCTCGGGGGCGACTCGATGAATCTCACAGTAAACGAGCCAGGCCGTCGGCTGACTATCGAAGGACGTGTCACCAGCGCGGACCTGCCGGACCTGCGTCAGGTGGTGCTGCGCCAGGTCGACATGGGGTTGGGCGACTTGGTGCTCGACGTGCACCGGGTGGTGGTGACCGATCGCTGCGTGCTCGGGCTCCTGCTGGAGGCGCACCGCCGGGCCGAACGGCACGGCCGTCGGGTTCTGCTGCTCAATGTGCCGATCACCCTCGGCAGGCTGCTGCGCCGGACCGGGGTCGGGCGCCTGCTCAACTGCGTGATCGAAACCGCTCCGCTGCCGACCTTGGTGGCCAGCCGCTGACGTCCGACCCGCGGACTCGACGCGCGGATTTCTGCCCTTAGGGTGTGTCTCGTAATGCAAGCCCGTCGCGAGCAGGCTCTGACGGAGTGTGCGGCAAGGCGGACGAGCGAGGGCGTGGCAGAGCCACGTCGAGTCGAGGACAACGCCGCCGGACGCCCG
>JBKECN010000023.1:0-2459 GCA_047974565.1 Actinomycetales bacterium | reverse complement strand
GACCGGCACCGTCTGGTGGCAAACACTGGCCGTCACGATGGTGATGCTCCCCACCTGGGCGCTGTACGGCCTTGCCGTAGGACTCAACTTCCGTTCCGAGACCGCCGTCGGCATTGCGACGGCAGACCCGCTGCGCCGTGGGCCGTTGGCTCCGCAGGAGGCGCTTCAGGATCCGGGTCGGGTTCTGGCGGCGGTGGCTGCACGATGTCGGCGAGCACCGTCCCGTCCAGTTCGTGCAGCTCGACCCGGGTCGGCACTGCGAACTTCGTCACCAGCTCAGTCAGTACCCGCCCGATCTCACGTCGGCGCACCGGTGCGGCGGCGAGCTTGACGCCATCGACGATCACCACCAGCCGGTCCTGGTCCTGGGCCTCGAACACCACCAGCGGCAACACCGCAGGAACCAGCCGCTGGGCATCAGCTGCGCGGCGCCCTGAAGACCTCCGCCTCATCGGGACACCAGCCGAGCCGTACTTCGCGCATCCGCGCCTGCAGGAGAACAAGTCACGCCCGTTAGGTACGACGCCGCGCCTCGAGAGCGAGCTCAATGGCACCCGGTCTCCTCACCCTCCAGCGCCGCTACTGCCCGAGAAGCGTCACATGCCCGTGCCACAATACGAACACATGTTCGAGAGACTGGGGGGGCGATGAGGAACAAGACAGCGGCGAGGGGCCGCACCCACGTGAGCGGTGATCGGAGACCCCGATGAGTGCCGATGATGCGCTGCCCGAGCTGCCTGAAGGCGTCCGGCTTGAACGACTGCCGCCAGCATCACGCCGGGTCCGATACCCGCCACCGGTGTGGGCCGTCTGGCTCGGCGATGCGCGGATCGGGCTCATCGAGCAATGGAAAGTGCCGAGCGCGTCGGCCACCTTCTACCGCGCGACCGCCACCGACCCGCGCACCGGGAAGCCCATCCCTCTCGAGTCGAACACTGACCTACGCGAGCGTGTCGACAAGATCATCGCCACCTGGCACGACCCAGAACGCTTCATCCACAAGTCGCCTGGGACTGACACCGCCTCTCGCACCCGGCCGCCCGACGCAATGCCATCAATAAGAGGGGGTCGCCGTACCTGCCTTACGACAACCGTGCGTGCCCGCCATTCCTAGCGTGCCGCGCCTCTGGACTGCGAGGACGGGAGACCCGCCATGGATCCGAGAATCAGCCAGACACCACTGTCCCGACTCGATGCCGACCTGGCCCAGATGAACGCTATCGCCGTCAAGCTGCAGGAACAGCGGATCTCGCTGGTCGCCCAGGCGGTGGCGGTGCGGATCGCGCAGTCGGTACCCCACGCAGAGAGCTACACCGTCCAGATTCGCGACGGTGAGCCTGTCGGGTGGGAACTCGACCTCATCACCGGCCACGACGGAGCCGCGGCCGACCCCGACGATGCACTCGTGGCCGACGTCAACACCATCCTTCGCGATCACCCGCCCGGCGCCGCGACGATCACACGCGGCTCCCACCCGGGCCAGATCCTCCAAGGGCGACGGTTTCCCATACCCGCCCACGACAGCGAGATCCGTTCGTTCCGCCTGTCGGTGATCGACATCGACACGCTCACCGAAGACGACTTCACCCAGGCCTACCGGGCCGCTGAGGACCGACTCGACCTTGTCGGCGTCGTGCGCACACGCGGCGACTTCGAAGCCCAGTTCCGGGAGGAACTCCAGCTTCGTCCCGAAGTGACCGACAACGTGATCGGGGTCGCCGTCGACGTCGCCCTGCACCGCTACCGGAACACCATTGAGGAATCACCACGGATCGCGGACATCGAAGCCGAAGCCTTCCACGAGGTCATCGGAGACGTCGCTCGCTTCCTCGACCTCGAACAAGACGACCACGACGCCCACCTCGCGACGGAGCACACCATCGCCCTCCATCCCGACCGCAACATGCGGCTCTGATCTCGGCTCGCTCTTGATCGCCCCTTACCGTGGTTGGCGCGCGACCAGTCGGGAACGCTGGACCTCGCGCGGAACCGGCGCCATACCAAGGGTGACGTTCCCAGGCTTACTACGGGTTTTGCCGTGTCGTGAGCCGGCCCCGTGTGTCGAACATGCGCAACTCGTCGGGATGCATCTGGTGCTGGATCAAGAAGGCTCTTTCCTTGATGTGCCAGAGGGCTTGCCCGATGCCGAGTCCCGGGAGGAGGGATTTCTCGGTGCCGGTCAGGCCGAGTGCTTGGGCGGCGGAGCCGATCTGGTCGGTTTCTTGGCGGTAGATGACGCGGATCTCGGCGTTGGCGAGCAGGCTGGCAGCGAGCGCCGGTTGGCCGATCCCAGGTCACCGACGGTATCCAAGTCCGACAACTTATGGAACACGAGGGTGTTACTGATGCCGTAGTGCCTGGCGAGCCATCGTCGACCGCGAAGACATCACCGGAGCCCTGCGCGTCACCTACCTCGGCGCAGCAGGCTTCGCGGCCCTCACCGCTGGCCGGGATTGATC
>JBKECN010000103.1:0-2116 GCA_047974565.1 Actinomycetales bacterium | reverse complement strand
GACGGAGTGTGCGGCAAGGCGGACGAGCGAGGGCGTGGCAGAGCCACGTCGAGTCGAGGACAACGCCGCCGGACGCCCGTCAGGGTCCTGCGCAGCAGGGCGGGGATTACGAGACACGCCCAAGATCGCACAGGTGGAGCTCACCACCAGTGATCCCCTCCACAGCCTGTTCCGGTGCCTGTCCGCCGCTCAGAGTCAGACAGCCGCTCCGAGCCAGAACAGCCGCTCCGAGTCAGGACAGCCGCTCCAAGTCAGGACAGATGGGTGGGCCGCCCTGCCAGGAACGTTGCCGAGACCCTCATCGTGCCGAGTGCCGAGGCGATCTCGGCGCTGGTCCCGCGAGGGAGCGGATCGGCGTCGAGCAGGGCGATGTCGGCGAGACTGCCGATCCCCAAGGTGCCCTGGCCGTCGGTGCTGGCGGCCAGCGCCTGGGCCGCGGTGAGTGCCTGGGCCGGGTGCCACGCGGGTTCGCTCGGCTGCCCGCGATGCACTGCGGAGGCCATCGCCAGCCACGGGTCCAGCGGTGAGACCGGGGCATCCGACCCCAGCACCACCCGGACGCCGGCCCTGGTCAGGTCTGCCAGTGCGAAGCAGCGGTCGGCGCGGTCCGGCCAGCACCGATCGATGACGTCCCGGTCGTCGAGCAGGTGCGCAGGCTGAACACTGGCGGTGACTCCGAGCCGGGCCAAGTCCGCCGTGCTGGCCCGATCCACGAGTTGGGCATGTTCGATGGAACCGGTGGCACCGGTGCGCTCCAGGCTGCCCACGGCTTGGGCGAGGGCGGCGTCTCCGATCGCGTGCACCGCCACTTGGAGCCCGCCCCGGTGGGCTGCGGCCAGCAGAGTGTCCAGTTCGGCCTCGTCCAGGTTCGCACTGCCACACGGATGGTCCGGGTCGGGATGCGCGTAGGGCTGAGCGCACCAGGCCGTCCGGGTGTTCAGCGAGCCGTCGGAGATGATCTTCAGCGGTCCCATGGTGAGGCGTGAGTCGCCATCGAGCGGCTCACCGGTCCGCAATCCGGCGGCGAGTACCGCGTCCAGCTGATCCGGATATACCCCGCAGCGCACCCGGATGTCGGTGACGCCCGCGGCAAACCGAGCCGGCCACAGCCGAGGGTTCGGGGCGAATTCCAGGTCGGTGACTCCGACGATGCCGAGCCTGGCGGCCTGGCGCACCGCCTCGACGTAGCCGGCTTCGTGCCGGGCCTGGGTTCCGGGTAGGTCCGCCAGCCTGGAAAGCACCGCGAACCACTCGTTCTCGCGGAGCAGTCCGTCGTGGGCCAGGACTCCCAACACCTGCTGGGCGCGGGAGTTGAGCCAGCCGTTGTGTGCGTCTCCACTGATCAGCACGACCGGGTGGCCGGCACTGACCGCATCCAACTCGGCGGTACGCGCCGGGCGCTGCCACAGCGCACACCGGTATCCGAAGCCCTCCACGATGCTGTCCGGGGCAGACGAGGCCAGCGTGGCCACGTGGGCGGCCACCCGGGCCAGGCAGTCGTCCGGCTCGCGGGTGCCGGCCAGGGACACTCGCTGCAGGGTTTGACCCCACTGGCCCAGGTGGACGTGGTGGTCCCAGAGGCCGGGGATCGCCCAGCGGCCCTCCGCGTCGTACTCCCAGTCGCAGCCTTCGGCGCTGATCGATGAGTCGACGCCGGTGATCACGCCGTCGTCGATACGTAGGTCCACCGGGGTGCCTGCGTACGCCGCGGGGTGCGGCTCACGGCCGGCCACCGGAACCAGCCGGACCCGATGCAGCACCACGCTGGACGGGACCCCGACACCCACGGCACGGGTGGACAGCGTCATCGGACGGGCATCCGACCGGCCGACGTCCAATCCGTGAGCCGGCGACCAGAAGATCGAGCCGGACGCCGGGCCCCGGATCGGATGTCGCCCTCCTGGGCAGGTCGAGACCGGCTCGGTTCGCACCGAGGGTGATCCTGGTCGGGCCTTCTCATCCCGCGACCCGCGCCGCGGTCACGGCGTGATGGAGGGGGTGCGCCCCGATCGCAGGTCGATCACCAGGTCCTTGCCCGGTGGGCGGGCACCGTCCAGATGGGCGACGACGGCGGCCGCGGTCCGACGGCCGGAGACCAGCGCACCCTGAATGGAGG
>JBKECN010000101.1:0-26810 GCA_047974565.1 Actinomycetales bacterium | reverse complement strand
AACCGCGCCATCCACCAGTTGGAGGCCATGGGCTACCACGTCACCCTCGACGCAGCATCCTGACCCCAACCTCACCTGAGGCGGGGTCACCAGGCCGTGGTTGCGTGAATCTTCGCGTCAGCGGATTCACCTCCTGCGTGATGGCGCTAGCGCTGGGTGCTGCGTGGCCTGGAGCAATGATCAGCCGGTGAGTCACCGAACCGACTGCACATCCGGTGTGGGTTGAGCGACAACGACTCGAGCAGGACTCAGACGACGTCGATGCGTAGGTGAATCCCCAGCGCCTGCGCGAGTCGAACAAGCTCCCCCTGGCCACTGGTGAGGACGAGATCCCCGCGCTGCGGCAACCCACAGCAACCGAGGCGTCGCCAACGTCGGATGTACCGGCGGCCCGACAGGCGACCCCCGCCGCCCAGGCACGGGCCTCGTCCGGGGGCTCAATGCGTCACCCGTTCAGCAGCCGCGACAGGTCAGTCTGTGGCCCGCACAGCGCTCCTGGCCGAGAGCGCCTGCCGGTACAGGGGGCGATCCCACGCTCCAACGCTCGGCGATGCAGTGGGCAGACCCGTCGATTGCCCCGCTCGAGGCGATCCGGGCTCCAGCGTCTTCCGTGATGCCAGCCAGGCTCACGAGGCAGCCCGTGCACCTGCGGCTCGGTCGAGAATACTGTCGGCCCAAGCCAATTCGTCCGCTCCAGGTTCCCCGTGCTCGGCTTCCCAGGCTTCGACGCCAGCCAACCCCGCGTCCACGACAAGTGCGCGCTCGGCCGCGGCGGTGAGCCACGCTGACAGACCCCACGACGCTGAGCCCGCGCTGACAGCCTGGGCGGCAATCGTCTCGTCCAAGGCAACAGACAGCTTCGAACGGTCATCGCGGCAGAGTATTACTGCATTCCTACAGCAGGCTCACGCTGGCTGGCATCCGCACTCGCACTCGCGCGGTCAGCGTGACCGTGGGAAAGGATCTGCGGCCCGGGGGCAGGGCAGCGGGCCGGGAGGAGCGTGCCTGGCAGTCGAGGATTCCTGGACAGTCGAGGATTCCTGGGCGCGGCGGACCAGGCAACGGGCGTCCGGCCCCTGCCGGTCCGCCATCACGTCGAACATCGCCAGCGCGACTTTCGACGTTGCCCCCGGGGCCGCCGCCGTCGAGGATGCTCTGGCGTGGGCCGCCGGATCAACACTCACGGTCGTGAATGGACTTCCGGTTGTGACGAATTGGAGTTCGGTGCCGGTTGTCGGGTCCCAGATCCGCACCCTCTGATCCAGCTGGTGGTGGCCAGGCGAGGGATGCTGCCCGGGCCGGGGAACACCACCACCCCGCCAGGTCGGGACGTTCGCGATCGTACTGTCCTGAGGTGCCGGCCAGAGTCGCCCAACGTCATCGACGGCACGCGCGAGCCATGGACGCCACCGATTGTCGGCGAGTCCCCGAACCAGACGAGCGCACCGACGGGAGGCTCAAGAGTCGTTGTCGTCGAAAGCGTTTGGCCCGCGGCGATATCTCATGAGTGACGAGAGCACTTGGCTACGCCGTCCAGGGATTCACCACATCGACGCCGGTGGCGATGAAGTCCTTGACGTTTCGAGTTGCCAACCTGGCTGCGTGGGCTCGGCAGATCGCGGCAATCTGGGCGTCGGCGGTGTGGATCGGTAGCCCGACCTCATGTCGAGCAACAAGGAGGTTCGCATACTGCTCAGCCGCTTGATCATCGAACGCCAGCATGGCGACAGTTCCTCGATAGGGCGCGATGGCTGCCTCAATCGCCGACTCGAGATCTGATCGCCGTCGACCGTGCGGGAGGCGACGGACGCCTGCCAACAACTCGGCGAGGGTCACGGAGGTGATCGCGACTTCTCCACCGAGGCTCTCCAGCCACGTCACGATCTGTGGGGCAGGCTCCGGCCGTAGGGCCTCGGAGATGACATTCGTGTCGAGGACGATCACTTCAGATCCGCGGCACGAGCTGCGTCGCTACGTGCGGGCAGCGCAAGATCCTCCACTCCACCCACCTCCTGCGCAGCGCTCAACAGCGCCACACCGATGTGCGGGGGCTGAGCGGCCCTGGTGAGAATCTCTCGGACTTCGGCTTCCATGGAGCGGCCGTGCGCCTTCGCCTGGGCAGCCAGATTCTTCTTGACGGACTCGTCGAGCCCACGCACGATTATCGAGGTCATCGGAGTCACCTCCATGCGTGATATCACTAACGCTAGCATCTGTGCCGCTCTGGCATGCGCCATCGCGAAACAGACACACAGGCTGGCTGGCACCAGCACTCGCGTTGCGTTATCCAACGTTATGAAACGACCTTGGGTGCCATATGACCGTCGGCGAGGATCTGCGGCCTGGCAGTGGCCTGGCAGGAGCGTCCCTGGACAGTGGTTTCTTTGTCAGCGCAGGCCAGGCAACGGGCCGCAGTGCCATGTCGGGCCGCCATCACGTTGCGACTCGGTCAGGTGGAGCCTGATCGTGGACTGATTCACCCGTGCTGAATTCGCCGCGATCACCAACGCCCGCTGGCTCGATGCCGACCTGGCGAGGGTGTATGCGGGTTGGCTGGGCAGAGTCCGAGCCCGACGCGATGCCGCAGCGTGCAGGCTGCTGCCACGCCTGCTCGCCCAGCCTGCTGTGAACATCCGATTCGTGCGCGAGTCGCTTCGAGTGTCCGAGCCAGCGGCCGACAATGCCGTCCGGCAACTGGTCGACGCTGGCGTGCTTGCTCCCGCCAACAGCGCGCGGCGACAGCGGGTTTGGATCGCCCAGGAGGTGATTGAGGCGCTGGACGCCTTCCCGCTAGGGCTGGTCGGCGTGGCACGGGCTGACCGGACTGCCTCACCATCGGAGCCGGCAACGTGGTGACGATGGAGAGCCGAGCATCTGCATTGCGATGGCGAACGTCGGGCGGCCACGGCCCCGCTTCGCTACAGGGTGGGTTCTACGACGTCAAAGCACACAAGCCTGCCCTCGGGGCCGCCAGCAAAGACTGAGTGGCCCGCAGAATCAGCACCCACGGCCGTGACTGGACTTCCGGTCGCGACGCATTGCAGTTGGGTGCCGGTGTCCGGGTCCCAGATCCGCACCGTCCCATCCCAACTGGTGGTGGCCAGGCGGATGGCCCCGTCCGGGCCGGGGAACCCCACCACCCCGTCCACCCCGCTGGTGTGGCCGGTCAACGGGGCCCCGACCTGGGTGCCGGTGTCCGGGTCCCAGATCCGCACCGTCCCATCCCCGCTGGTGGTGGCCAGGCGGGTGGCCCCGCCCGGGCCGGGGAACACCACCACCCCGGTCACCCCGCGGGTGTGGCCGGTCAACGGGTCCCCGACCTGGGTGCCGGTGTCCGGGTCCCAGATCCGCACCGTCCCATCGTCGCTGGTGGTGGCCAGGCGGGTGGCCCCATCCGGGCCGGGGAACCCCACCACCCCGTCCACCCCGCCGGTGTGGCCGGTCAACGGGTCCCCGACCTGGGTGCCGGTGTCCGGGTCCCAGATCCGCACCGTCCCTTCCCCGCTGGTGGTGGCCAGGCGGGTGGCCCCTCCCGGGCCGGGGAACCCCACCACCCCCCTCACCCAGCTGGTGTGGCCGGTCAACGGATCCCCGACCTGGGTGCCGGTGTCCGGGTCCCAGATCCGCACCGTCCCATCGGCGCAACCCATGACTAGAAGCGACTTGTCACCCTGTTGGAACTGCTCGATGCACGTAGCGGGCAGTGCGGCAAGAATGTTGGCCTCCGTCGGCCAGTGGGCCCAGCGCGGATGTAACGGGCCGATAGCTATCTCCGGACGCGACCGAAGTCCGCGCGCGAACCGGGCCAGGGCGAGGCCTGCCGCCCGATCTGCGGCTGATAGGTCATCGAGGTGGGGTTCAATAGCGGCCCAGGCTGCCAGTCCGGTGCTGCGGCCTTCCGCGTGAAGCGGCAGGCCCAGATGCGCACGCACGGTGCCGCTGGTCTCCCACGGAAGAAACTGTTCGGTGACGATCTCGTCGGTGAGACACCCGCCGCGAGCGGCGTGCTCGACCAGTCGGCGGCGCGGGTAGGGATGGGGCGCCAGGCCTTCAGACGTGGAGATGGCGACGAGCTCCGCCAATGCGCGGGCGATCTGCGCGTGCATTTCACCGTCGCTGCCTTCGTGCGGCGCCGGATCGGCGGGACCATCCTTCCCCTCGGAAGCGAGGTCCCAGAACGACTGCGCACGTAGCACTTCCGCCAGTCTCGCGTGTACGGGCCGGTACACGCGACGTTCATCCTCGATGGCCTGGGTCAAGTAGCCGGACAACCGACCACCCAACACGAACCGGATCACTTCGTCCGCGTGGGAGATGGGGGCGCCGTGCACTGCCGAGGCCACCACGGCCCACACCTCGGCCCACGGGAGCCCTCGCCCCAGCGCGAAGGCCGTGGCACGCAGTACCGCCACCACGTGCTCGGAGTCCAGGGTGGGGTCGGCGGCGAGGGCCTGGCGAAGGTCTTCCCGCAGCAGCCCCACCGTGCCGGCCGCGAGGGTGGACCTCCATTCGTGATTGTGGGGATCCTGAAGGGTCGCGCTGGTGCGTAGCTGGTGCGCGGCGAGCCGGGCGTCCAGGAAAGAGGGCGCCACCGCGTCGGCGATGACGTGTGCGACGACGTCACGGGCGTCGGGCTCATCCGCGTACGGATTGACCTCCTCAGCTTGGGGGGCGTCCCCGGGCGAGGCGTCCGGGCTCGTCGCTCCGGTGCCCGGTACCGACAGCACGGCTCGGACATAGTCGACGATGTCGGGCCTCGCGTCGTCGCCATCGGTCCGGACCTCCCCAACGTCGGGGAGCACAGCGTGCACCTGGCTCAGCAGGGTGTCGTCCCCGGACCCTGGGCCCGACGACCGGACGCCGACGATGAACCGGAAAGGCCGACGACCGTGGGGTGTGGTGTGCCGGACCAGCGGCGCGATCACCTCGGAGATGACCCGCTCCGGGTCGTTCGCCTCGTCCAGCCCATCGAGGACAACCGTGACACCTGGCGCCCTTCCGAGGGCTCGCACGATGCGAGACCTGATGTCCTGCGCCGTGAGTTTCGGGTCGTCCAGATCCTGGAGTATGAGGTGAACGCTTCCGCTCGGGGCCGACTCTGCCGCCCCGGCGACAATGCGTCGGCCCAGATCACGCAGGAGGTCGAGAGCTCCGAGATTGCGCGCCAGAACGGCAACGTCGATGGAACTCTCGGGTGGCAGGGTCTGCGGCGCCCGCTCGCGGATAGTCGAGACTGCCGCCGAATACCGCTCGTGGGCAAGGAAGTTCGGGTCGCTAAGGGTCACGGCCCGGGCCAGCACTGCGGACTTGCCGCTACCTGCCACCCCGGTGACGATGAGCGATCCGGCCTCGCCGCGCAGGAAATCAGCGATGCGCACCGACAGGTGCTCTCGTCCGGAGAAATACCAGCCCGGGTCATCGGCAGCGGTGCGGCCGGACGCCCGGTCGAGCCAATAGTCCAGGTCGGCCGGACGGGTGGCGACCTCAGCGACCTCGGGCCGGGTAATCTGCACGACCGAGCGGAACCCGGGGTTGGGCAGGGCCAGACACTCGGACAGACAGTCGTGGTTCGGGTAGACCTTGTTGGGGCGCAACAACTCCAACCGACTCGCGTTAGCCACCAGGGTGAGTTCTCGCAGGAAATCCCCGATGCTCAGGTTCTCGGTGGTGATGCCAGACTTCTCACGCAACCGGTCACGGGCACCGCCCAGCAGCTGGGAAAACTCCAGGATCCGAGGGCGATCGTCGAAGTCACCGATGGTGATCACGGCAAGGGTGTCGAGGTCGCGACGTTCATGGGAGAGGTCTTTGGCTTCGCTGCGGATCTGTTCCAGGACGGAGTTGCCGAAGCACGAGTTCACCACGACAACCGCGTGACGCGCCCCCGATCGCACCAGCGGCATGACGAGCCCGGCCGTCAGCACGTGGTGCTGGTCCGGTTGGGCGCGCTCGTTGGCGTCGGGCATGCACAGGAAGTGCCGTCCGGACGATGGTCTGACTCCGTGGCCGCTGATGAACAGAAAAGCGACATCGTCCTCGCCGGCGGCCTGGACGTGTTCCAGGGCGGCCTTGGCGTCATCCCTGGTCGTCAATTTGTGCTCGACGACAGTGAACGCCCGACCGCCCGGCAGGCCGTTCGCACTGAACCAGTCGGTGAGTTCAGCGACTTGGCGGCGCATGCCATCGGTGAAGTCCGAATCCACCGGATCGGTGAAGTCCGAATCCACCGGATCGGATGCCGTGACCAGCACCAACTGCCGATTCAACAGACGCTCCGGCATCGCTCCCCACCCTTTCGTGTCCCCGTCGTGCTCACTCAGTGTGGTCTACCATGCCCGACATGGGGGGACATGGTGCGCGATTCGGATTGAACCACGACGCGATCGTCGTCGTGCCCGGGATCATGGGCACCGCCTTGCAGGACATCGACGCGGATCGCCAGGTGTGGGGCTTCACCGACCCGCGGTGGCTGATGACGGCCTGGTGCGGTGAGGACGGATTGGCCGGGCTCGCGCTCACGGACGGGGAACGCGACGCCCTAGCTCAGGGCCGCTACAACCCGGACACGGCCCGGGTACGGCCGAACGGACTGATCGGCACCCCTGCGTGGGCCCCGACAATCAAGGGGATCGAGCCATACACGTCGTTGGTGCGTGAACTCAAGAACGCATCAGTGCACTCGGCAGCGGTTCTCGAGTTCGGGTACGACTGGCGGCTACCGGTTGACCTCAACGGACGCCTCCTTCGACGGGCCGCCCACGAGCATCTGAGACGGTGGCGGACTCACCCCGAGCAGACACGAGCCATCCGCGACCACCCGGCCGAGCGTGAGGCGCAACTCGTCATCGTCGCCCATTCGATGGGTGGGCTGGTGACCCAGGAGGCCATCCGGCTGGGGCTTGGCGATGTGCGACAGGTGGTGACTCTGGGGACACCGTTCTATGGGGCGATCAAGACGCTTGCGTTGCTTGAATCCGGCGCAGGTTCCCCGACACTCCCCCACACACGACTGCGTCGCAATATGCGTGACCTGGCTCGGGGCCTGCCCGGGGTGTACGACTTGCTCCCCAGGCTCCGGTCGCTGCTCACTCAGCAGAATGACGTGGAAGACGTGGTCGCCCTCACGGCGTCGAATATCGCCGACCTCGGCGCCGATTCCGATCTGGCGGCCCAGGCCTTCGCTCGCTTCGAGGCCCGGCACTCCACGCCGTTGCCAGGACACCTCGCGTACGTCGGACACCATCAGCCCACGGCTCAGAGCGCGCGAATCTCAGCAGGAGGGCTGCAGACCTATCCGGAGTTCTACGAGTTCTATGCCAATGACGGGCTCGTAGTCCGCGACGCGTTGGGGCTGCCCGCACCCCGCCGTGATTCGGGTGACGGGACGGTTCCGATCCGCTCGGCTCGCCCGATTGGCCATATCGGCCCTCGCTACGTCGCGCAGCAGCATGGTGCGCTGCCCACGTCCAAGGAGACGATCAAAGCCATTGTCACTGGACTTCGCGACGAGGGCGGCCTCGGAGATCGCCTCGGTGACGGTGAGGTGGGCCTTGAGGTTCCAGACCTCGCCACCGCCGGGGAGTACTTCCGCGTTTCCGTCACGCGTGAATCCGACCCAGCCCGCTTGTCCGGAGACATCGTCGATCTCACCGAGAAGAGCAAGCGGCCTCTGCGATTCGCCCGAGACCGCGACCGCGACGACGGAGGTCTGGTGGCCGATGTCCGCGCACACGCAGGGCTTCACCGCGTGACGGTGAAACCGGGCGCTGTCGAGCCCGTCACCCAGTTGATTCTGGTGAGTGAGACATGAAGGGCCGGGGCATGGGCGCGCAGCTTCACGGGGACTCAGCAAATCTGACGATGGTTCACTACCCGTTCGCGTTCAACGAGTACATCACCCACGAACGGCTGGACGCGGAGGCGGCCGCCGAGGCGCTGATCGACACTCTGCAGGAGATCATCTCCGGTGAACATCGCGTGGAGGAGTGGCCGCGAGAGCGCGGAAGGCACATGGGGGCAGTCGCTGCACGGCTGGGTAAGTTTGCCAAGAGCGCTGGGACCTGCTCCATGATCTGGGTTGGACATGGTGAATTGGACCTGGGAGGGAGCCCCTGGCTGTGCGTTCCCGGAGAGAGGCAAGACCAGGATGACGCACACGTTGGTCTTGGTCCTGAGCAACTTGCCACTCACCTTGCCGCGCAATGCGCGCGGCGCCAGCCAGGAGACGGTCAGTGGACGATCGTCATCATCGAAGCCTGCGGAGCCGCACGACTTGCGCAACTCCTGAGTTCACAACTGGACGACAAGATCGCGGGCTTCTTCGGGTTAGCTGTTATCGGTGTCGGTGACAGCGACGGCTTCGGTCACCTTGGCACCGCGCGGTCGGTGCTGGAAGGCGTGCTGGGAGCGCTCACAGAGGCAGAGGAACTCATCTGGCCAGCTTTCCTCGTCGAGCAAATCCGGGACCGGCTCGGTTTCCGGGGCGACGTGCGCACGCTGCGCCTGCCCACCGTGCCGTTCCGCCGCGCAGGAGTCGCGATCACGTCCACCCTTGATGTGTACGCCCGCCTCAAGCCAGCACTCCAGAACCTGACACCGGCTGAGCGATCGCATTTCTCCCGCAAGGGCATGGGCGCGGACTTCGGCGAACTGACCTGGTCGTTCGTCGGACGCCGGGCCGAGCGGCGCCGGGTGGTCGAGCATCTGAGTCGAGGCGAGGGCTTGCTGGCCGTGACCGGCCCAGCCGGGTCGGGCAAGTCGGCTGTGCTCGGCAATGTGCTGCTGCGGGCCCGCCCGGAGATCCGTGGCATCCTGCACGAAGCCGGACTCCTCGACGACCCCGTCACCGATATGGAACAGTCACTCCGGGTGGACGGGACGCTCCACCTCACCGGGATGACCCACAACGACGTGGTGTCCGCAATCGCCGAAGCCACGGACGTCAGGCTCCCCGAGGTCGACGATTCAGCAGCCCGCACGGCCAGGGGCCCTCACCTTCTCGACGCTCTGGCATCCCGGGCTGTCGCGTCGGGAGCAGATGCGCCTCGGCTGGTCGCCGATGCCCTCGACGAGGCGCGCGATCGACAGGCGATCGCCACTCTGCTTCGAGATGTCGGCAGGGCGGGTGTGTGCGTCGTGGTCGGGACCCGGGCTTCGACCCGTGAGGGACCCGATCAGCCGGCCCCGCTGGATCGGGACCTGCTCGATGCCCTCGGCGTCGATGACGCCCACACCGTGGTGGTGACTCACGATCCAGAGGCCTTGCGCACGTTCGCTGAACAGGCGTTCGCGCGCGCGGACGCCTCCGGCGTCAGCGTGTCAGCCGACGTACGCTCCCTGATATTCGAGTTCCTCGGCCGTTCTGGGGCAGACGGCCAAGACCGCCAGTTCCTGTTCGTGCGGCTCCTCGTGGCGGAACTCCTCGCCCAACTCTCCGCCCCCGACGAATTCCGCCGAGCTGAGCCAGCAGACCTTGCTCAGGGAACCCACCGATCGATCTTCGCCGCCGCAATGCGCCGGATCGCCTTCAGTCACCCCCGGGTCGCGACCCTGCTGGTCGCACTCGCCTACGCGCGCGGTCGCGGGTTCCCGCGCCTCTCGGGGATCTGGCAGGCAGCCGCCTCGGCTCTCTCGGAGGTGCCCCTCACCCCGGAAGACCTGGACGCGGCGGTGGAGGTGGCCGGCGCCTACATCATGCTCGACTCCGATCACGAACGGGCCGTCTACCGGCTCGCCCATGCGACCTTCGTCGAGCACTTCGAACACGACCGAGCCGATGCTCGCGAGCGGGACGAGTCAGCGATCGCGCTGGCTCTGCTGGCCCACGCCACCGACGAATCCGAACTCGATCCCTATCTCTACGATCACCTGGCGGCACACGTGGGCGCCTCCGGAGACGAGGGATGGGTCGCGCTAGCCGAGGACATCCCCCTGGTGGACCGCATCGATCCGCTGAGCATTGCCGCAGAAGCGCTGCGGACGAGTTCAACATCATCCCTCCCGCCGATCATTACGGCGGTGATCGCGGGAGCACACCTGCTCCGCGGCTGCGAGCCAACCGACCGGGCGGGAGTTCGTGAGTTGTGCGGGGCCACCATTGGAGGGCTGCTGCCACTCATCCCTCCCCCCGATGCCTGGCACGTCCGAGCAGCCAGCAGACGACGACAGCCCCCCCATCGAGTTCTCACGGGCCACACCCGCTATGTGGGCGGGGTGGTGGCGTTCCCCGGCCCCGACGGCACCCCTCGCCTGGCCACCACGAGCGACGATGGGACGGTGCGGATCTGGGACCCGATCGCCGGCGCCCAAGTCGGGGACCCCTTGACCGGCCACACCGACCGGGTGAGCGAGGTGGTGGTGTTCCCGGGCGCGGACGGCACCCCTCGCCTGGCCACCACGAGCGACGATTGGACGGTGCGGATCTGGGACCCGATCGCCGGCGCCCAAGTCGGGGACCCGTTGACCGGCCACACGAACTCGGTAATAGGGGTGATCGTATTCGTTGGCCCACACGACACACCTACCTTGGCCACCGCCAGTCGCGATGGGACTGTGCGGATCTGGGACCCAGCCACCGGCAACCAAATCGGGTATCCCCTGAATGGCCACGCTGACTCAGTGCTCGCGGTGACGGCGTTCCCCGGACCAGATGGCCATCCGCGCCTGGCCACCACCAGCGGCGATCGCACGGTCCGGATCTGGGACCCGATCACCGGCACCCAGATCGGGGATCCGTTGACCGGACACACCCTCGCGGTGAACGGGGTGGTTGTGTTCACCGGTCCGAACGGCACCCCTCGCCTGGCCACCACCAGCCACGATGGGACAGTGCGGATCTGGGACCCAGCCACCTGCACCCAGGTCGGGAGCCCGCTGACCGGCCACACCGGTTGGGTGAACGAGATGGTGGTATTCGCGGGCCCGGACGGCACCGCCCGCCTGGCCACCACCGGCGAAGATGCAACCGTGCGAATTTGGGACCCGGTGGCGAACACGCCGGTCGGGGACCCGTTGACCGGCCACACCGACACTGTGACCGGAGCGGCAGTCTTCCCCGGCCCGCACCACACCCCCCTCCTAGCCACGACCAGCCGCGACGAAACGGTGCGGATCTGGGACCCGACCACCGCCACCCAGGTCGGGGACCCGTTGACCCGCCACACCGACACTGTGACCGGAGCGGCAGTCTTCCCCGGCACGCACGGCATCCCCCGCCTGGCCACCACCAGCCACGACGAAACGGTGCGGATCTGGGACCCGACCACCGGCACCCAGATCGGAAACCCGCTAACCGGCCACACCGACCTGGTGAACAACGTGGTGGCGTTCCCCGGCCCGCACGGCACCACCCTCCTGCCAACCACAAGCCACGATAGTACGGTGAGGATCTGGGACCCGGACACCGGCACCCAGGTCGGGTACACGTTGACCGGCCACACCGCCGGGGTGAGGGGGGTGGTGGTGTTCCCCGGCCCGGCCGGGGCCACCCGCCTGGCCACCACCAGCGACGATGGGACGGTGCGGATCTGGGACCCGGACACCGGCACCCAATTGCACTGCCTCAATCTCCATCACTGGGTCACCTGCATCGCCGCACTCGACCACGACCTCGTCGTCGGACTCGACGACGGCTGGGCCAGGATCGTCCTCCCGCCACTCTCCTGAGCACGTCCGCTACGCACCACTGGGCCGAACCAGACCGAGCGCCAGAACCCACCACCCTCGATCCACGACCCGCCCCACAGGTCTACCCTGACCCCATGACCGACACGGCCGCTCCCGCCACCCGCAGTTTCGCCGGCCCGGGGCCGGCCTCCCAGGCCCTCGCAGCCCGCAAGACCGCAGCCGTCGCGGCAGGTGTCGGGGCGATGATGCCCACCTACATCAGCCGCGGCGCCGGAGCGATCCTCACCGACGTGGACGGCAACGAACTGCTCGACTTCGGCGCCGGCATCGCGGTGAACTCGATCGGCCACTCCCACCCGAAGGTCGTGCAGGCCATCCAAGACGCGGCCGCCCGGATCACCCACACCTGTTTCATGGTCTCCCCCTACGAGGAGTACGTGGCGGTCTGCGAGCGCCTCCAGCAGCTGACTCCCGGCAGCCACGACAAGAAGGCCGCCCTGTTCAACTCCGGCGCTGAGGCGGTGGAGAACGCGGTGAAGATCGCACGCCTGGCCACCGGGCGGGACGCCGTCGCGGTCTTCGACCACGCGTACCACGGCCGCACCAACCTCACGATGGCGATGACCGCCAAGGTCGTCCCGTACAAGAAAAACTTCGGCCCGTTCGCCGGCGAGGTCTACCGCGCCCCGATGAGCTACCCGTACCGCGAACCCACCGCCATCTCGGGCGAGGACGCAGCCCGCCGCGCCATCGGCCTCCTCGACAAGCAGGTCGGAGCCGGTGAACTCGCTGCGGTCGTCATCGAACCCATCCAGGGCGAGGGCGGGTTCATCGTGCCCGCCCCCGGCTTCCTGCCCACGCTGGCCGCCTGGTGCCGCGAGAACGGCGTCGTCTTCGTCGCCGACGAGATCCAGACCGGCTTCTGCCGCACCGGCGCCATGTTCGCCAGCGAGCATGAGGCCATCACCCCCGACCTCATGACGGTCGCCAAGGGCATCGCCGGCGGCATGCCACTGGCCGCGGTCGTCGGCCGCGCCGACCTCATGGACGCCGTGCACCCGGGCGGGCTCGGCGGCACCTACGGCGGCAACCCGGTCGCCTGCGCCGCCGGCCTGGCCGCCATGGACGTCTTCGTCGACGAGGACCTCGCCGGACGGGCCCGGGAGATCGAGGCCACCGTCAAGACGACCCTGCAGGAGACCGCCGACCGGCACACCTCGGGCCCGCGGATCGGTGAGATCCGCGGCCGTGGAGCGATGATCGCCATCGAGTTCGTCAAGGACGACGACAAGACCCCCGACCCCGAGACCACCGCCGCAGTGGCCAAGCGTGCCCAGCAGGCCGGGGTCATCACCCTCACCTGCGGCACGTACTCCAACATCGTGCGTCTGCTGCCGCCGATGGTCATCACCGACACCCAACTCGAGGACGGCTTGGCCGTACTCACCGAGGCCATCGACGCCACGCTCGGCTGACTCAGCGCCAGGGTCGTCAGCTGCCTGCAGACGGACATGCATACCGCCCCACGAAGCGGCGCCAGCAGCACGAAGGCAAGCCGCCACTGAGTCGGTACGCATGTCCGTCTGCCGAGGTTTCACCCCGAGCACCCGACATACCGCCTGCGCTACGCAGCCCGGCTCGCTGGCGCAATCTGCCCTTGGACACCGGATCGCCCAACTCCAGACTTTGCGCCCTATCGGCAGCTTGGCGCAACAGAATCGAGTGCGGTTCAGGTCTTGCACCCCCGAACCGGTGGGCGAGATAGTGAAGTGTGCTGGAATCCGCACGAGTAAGCCTCGATGACACCTCCCGTCGGATCATCGAGCAGCTCCAACAGGATGGGCGCCGGGCCTACGCCGCCATCGGCAAGGCTGTCGGGCTGTCCGAGGCTGCGGTGCGCCAGCGGGTCCAGCGGTTGGTCGATTCCGGCGTCATCTCCATCGTGGCGGTACCCGACCCGGCGCTGTCCGGTCGGCCCCGGCAGGCGCTGCTCGGGGTTCAGGTGGTGGGCAATGTCGCACAGGTCCGCGACCAGGTCAGGGGACTGGAGCCGGTCGTGCGCACGGCCATCGTGGCCGGCTCGATGGACCTGTTCGTCGAACTGGCCTGCGTCGACGACGAGGAACTCGTCGAGGTGACCGAGCAGATCCGAGCCTTCGCCGACGTGGTGCGCACCGAGACCTTCGTATGCCTGCGCCCCACGTCCTGACCCGCTGAGAGGTACTCGATGAGCGCCCCCACCCACTCCCAACGCCCCAAGTCCGAGCGTGACCAGGCCGCCCGCGACCACCTGTGGATGCACTTCACCCGGCAAGGCAGCTTCGAGCACACCCGGGTGCCGACCATCGTGCGCGGCGAGGGCGCCTACGTCGTCGACGACGAAGGCAACCGCTACCTCGACGGGCTGGCCGGCCTGTTCGTCGTCCAGGCCGGGCACGGCCGGGCCGAACTCGCCGAGGTCGCCGCCAGGCAGGCCTCCCAACTGGCCTACTTCCCGATCTGGGGATACGCCCACCCCGCCGCCGTCGACCTAGCCGAACGCCTCGCCGGCTACGCCCCCGGCGACCTCAACCGGGTCTTCTTCACCACCGGCGGCGGCGAGGCAGTGGAGAGCGCCTGGAAACTCGCCAAGCAGTACTTCAAGCTCACCGGCAAACCCGGCAAGCACAAGGTGATCTCACGCGCGGTGGCCTACCACGGCACCCCGCAGGGAGCGCTCGCCATCACCGGGGTGATCGCCGCCCGCCAGCCCTTCGAGCCTTTGGTACCAGGCGCTTTCAAGGTGCCCAACACCAACCTGTACCGGGCCCCGGAATACCTGCGCGACGACGAGAAGGCCTTCGGCCGGTGGGCCGCGGACCGGATCGCCGAGGCCATCGAGTTCGAGGGACCCGACACGGTGGCCGCGGTCTTCCTCGAGCCGGTGCAGAACGCGGGCGGATCCATCCCGCCGCCACCCGGCTACTTCGAACGGGTCCGCGAGATCTGCGACGAGTACGACGTGCTGCTGGTCAGCGACGAGGTGATCTGTGCGTTCGGCCGGATCGGCGGCATGTTCGCCTGCACCGACTACGGCTACCAGCCCGACATGATCACCTGCGCCAAGGGCATGACCTCGGGCTACTCCCCCATCGGCGCGATGATCGCCTCCGACCGGCTCTTCGAACCCTTCGCCACCGGAACCACATCGTTCCCGCACGGGTACACCTTCGGCGGCCACCCGGTCTCCTGCGCGGTGGCCATGGCCAATCTCGACATCTTCGAACGCGAGGACCTCAACACCCGGGTCCGCACCAATTCACCGGCTTTCAGGGCCACGCTCGAGCGGCTGCTGGACCTGCCGATCGTCGGGGACGTGCGCGGCGACGGCTACTTCTTCTCGCTCGAACTCGTCAAGGACGCCGAGACCCGCGAGCCGTTCGATGCGGGCGAGCGTGAGCGCCTGCTGCGCGGTTACCTGCCCTCGGCTCTGCTGGAGAACGGCCTGTACTGCCGAGCGGACGACCGCGGCGACTCCGTGGTGCAGCTGGCGCCACCGTTGATCTGCGGGCAGCCGGAGTTCGATGAGATGGAGGCGGCCCTGCGTCGGGTGCTTACCCCTGCACTGGACCTGATGTAAGTCCGGCGCCTACTGGGTGATCTCCGGCTCCAGCTCGCACTCCAGACGTCGGCCGCACCAGCAGTGCCGGCCATCAACCGCGCGCAGCGGGTGCCGGTAACCGCGGCCACGGTGGACCTTCGAGCACAGGCTCTGTCACACCGGCTCTTTCACACCGGGCACGACCCTGCAGCCCGACACCGCCTGCCGCGGCGCCGGGCAGGTCAGCCAGGGCCGCGCCGGTCGCGCGCCGACCAGCAGGCCGCATGCCAGTGCCTGCGGGCCTCCACCGCGGCCCCTTGACCGGGCGCGGCATAGGACGGCCAGGCCACCACATGGGCAATGGCCGCCGACACCTGCTGGGAGCAGCCGGGGCACACATAGGTGCGCCCCGACGACGAACCGGCAACCCGACGAACCAGCCAGTCACCATCGGGGTGGGACTCCGCACGAACCAGGCCCCCCAGGTTCATCTCGGGCGCGTCGTCGCCGGCGCGAACGGTCGAGCGGCCCCTGCGACGGGGGCGGTTGCTGCGTGGCATCGCAACATCATCCCAGCCACCCATTCCGCTCAAAACTGCGCTTCCAGCATTGCGCCGCAGCACACGTCGGTCGGCGGACGCCCGGGGGCGTCGGTGGGTTGGCCGACGGGGCGTGAGAGTCCCGCCTTGACGCTGAAACCGGCGGCGCCGGGACCTCACCGCCCGGAGCCTCCGGCGCCAAAACAGGCCACAGACGCGATTGGTGGAGTTCAGCTCCAGCTGTCGATCCCACAGCAGCGCAACGACCAGCACGGCCCGTGCCGGGCCACCCCGGGACGAGACACGAACACCGGCCCCGGCCAGGGCCGGAACCGGTGTCTGCGAGGTCAGCTCACGTGCGGGGACCGACGATCAGGTGTGGGTGCGAAAGCCCCGACCGGTCTTGACCCCGAGGAAGCCGGCCTTGACCAGGTGCTCCAGCAGGGGAGCCGGCGCGAAGCCGGGCTCGCGGAACTCCAGGTACAACTCGCGCTGGATGTTCAGCGCGGTGTCCAGGCCGATGTTGTCCAGCAGCTCGAACGGCCCCATCGGGTACCCGCACCCGAGCTTCATCGCGTCGTCGATGTCGTCGACGGAGGCGTAGTTGGCCTCGAGCATCTTGATCGCGTTGTTCAGGTACGGGAACAGCAGGGTGTTGACGATGAAGCCGGCCCGGTCCAGGCAGGCGACCGGGTGTTTGCCGATGCTGCGAGCCACCTGCTCCACCGTGGCCACGGTGTCCTCCGCCGTCATCACGGTGCGGACCACCTCGACGAGTTTCATCGCCGGCGCCGGGTTGAAGAAGTGCATGCCCACCACGTCCCGGCCGCGGCTGGTGGCGGTGGCCAGCCGGATCACCGACAACGAGGAGGTGTTGGTGGCCAGGATGGCGCCGGGCTTGCAGATGTCGTCCAGGTTGGAGAACAGGGCCAGCTTCGCCGAGAGTTCCTCGGAGATGGCGTCGATCACCAGGTCGACCCCGGCCAGGTCGTCCAGCGACATGGTGGTGGTGATCCGGGCCAGGGCCGCGTCCGCGTCGTCCTGGGAGACGTAACCCCGTCCGACGGCCTTGGCGAGGCGCTGGGCGATCCGGGCCCGTGCCTTGGCGCCCTTCTCGTCGCTGCGGGCCACCAAGGTCACGTCGTACCCACCCAGGGCGAAGACCTCGGCGATCTCGGGGCCCATCACGCCGGTGCCGACGACCCCGACCGTGGAGACGGTCCGCAGGTCCGCGGTGTCGACCGGGCTGTCGTGCGGGGTCTGGGTGTCGGGGACCACCTGACCCGAGCCGGGCTCAGCGTAGGTGTAGAAACCGCGCCCGGTCTTACGGCCCATCAGGCCGGCGGTGACCAGTTGCTTGATGATCGGGCTGGGCGCGTGCAACCGGTCGCGGCCCTGCCGGTACATGGTGTCCAGCACCTCGTAGCCGGTGTCCAGACCGATCAGGTCCCACAGCGCCAGCGGCCCCATCGGCAGGCCACACCCCAGGTGCATCGCGGCGTCGATGTCCTCGCGCGAGGCGTAGTTCGACTCGTACATCGCCACCGCGTGGTTCATGTAGGGCAGCAGCAGCGCATTGGCGATGAACCCGGCCTTGTCGCCGACGACGACCGGCTTCTTGCCCAGGCTCCGGGCCAGCGCCGCGATGTCCTCGACGACGTCGGCATCGGTGACGACGGTGCGGATCACCTCGACCAGCCGCTGCACGGGAGCCGGGTTGAAGAAGTGCATGCCCAGCACTCGGCGCGGATTGGAGGTGACCACGGAGATCTCGGTGACCGACAGGCTCGAGGTGTTCGTCGCCAGGATCGCCTCGGGCGAGACCACCGCGTCGAGCTTGGTGAAGACGTCATGCTTGAGCGGCATCTTCTCCGGGACAGCCTCCACGACGAGGTCGCACTCGGCGAAATCCGACCACTGGGTGGTGAAGGTGATGTGGCCCAGCAGTTCATCGCGGGCCTCCTGGGTGATCTTGCCGCGCTTGAGGGCCCTGCCGGTCGAGTTCTCCACGTGGCCGCGCCCGCGCTCCAGGCCTGCGGCGTCGATCTCGAAGCCGACGACGTCCAAGCCGTGCTTGGCGAACACCTCGGCGATGCCGGCGCCCATCGTGCCGAGCCCGACTACGCCCACCTTCGTGATCTCGCGCGCCATGTTCTGTGTGTGCTCCTTCGTCATGATCGACGGTGCCAATCGACCGCCATGATCGACCTTCGACGCACTCCAGCAGGGGCGCCGACCCCACAGCATCGTTGCAGACCAGCCCACCCGAGCCCGCATCGACAGAATGTGTATCCCACCACAATGACCTCACCTCGAGGTGCCCTGCCAGCGATCCGGGCAAGCGTGAAGGAGCCCACATCCGACCCCTGGCAGCGGGTCGAAGGCCCACCCGGCCCTGAGTGCGGGCCGGATTCACGCTGAGTACGCAGGCTCAGTTGCCCACCCACGCCGGACACCACGCTGGGGGACATGTCGCTCATCCCCACCCCGCACCTGACATCCTGGCCCGCACCCGTACCGGGCGATCGCGGGTTGGCCTCTCGGGTACCCCTGTCCCACAACGGGTTCCACACTCCCATGGCCCCTGTCCCGGACCGGCCGAACACCCGCCGGCGGGACGCCATGACCGCACCCGTACCGATCCCGGCGCCCACCCGACGCCTCGCCACGCGACCGCCTGGCACCGAACCCCTCACGTCGCCGTCAGACATGGCCTGGCGAGCCGGAAATCCCGCCCAGTGGGGCTCGACTGTCACGATGCCGAGCCAGGCGCCTGGCCCGACGCGGGAGCGTGGCCGGCCCGCCTGCCCACCGGTCCAGCCCTCGCCCACCGGCGACCAGCCGCCGTGGTGGCCCCCGGTGCCGAACCCCTCCGCCGACCACTTCTCCGCTCGCAACCACTCCACCCAGTCGCCCGGCAACTCCACCCAGTACAGCGCGAGCCAGGCCAGCAACCAGCACCACGCCGGCCGGCACCTGAGCGTCCAACATCCCGGCGTCCAATACCCCGACGTCCAATACCCCCACGTCCAATACCTCGGCGCTCAACCCAACAGTGCCCGGATGCCGTCGGCGTGGGACCGTCCGGGATCGGCCGGTTCGGCCGTGCCCCGCAGCCGGTCCCGAAGCGGCTGGCTGCTGGCCATCGGGGCCGCCGTGACCCTGACCTGTGGAGTGCTGCTCGTCGCCCTCATGCTGCTCGGCTACCAGTGAGCCGTGCCCTACCAGCGAGCCGTCACTGCGAGCGACCCGGGATCCGGTCGAGGTGTGCAGCCACAGCCGGCAGTGTCGACGGCCGACCCCGGTGGCCCCGTGGGCGGTACCGGACCCGCGCCGGTCGTGGCCTCGCGCGCTGGCGTCGGTTAGCCTGCCTCGGTGCGACTGGTGATTGCCCGCTGCGAAGTGAACTACTCCGGCCGGCTCGATGCCCACCTGCCGCTCGCCACCCGGCTGCTCATGGTCAAGGCGGACGGCAGCGTACTCGTCCATTCCGACGGCGGCTCCTACAAGCCGCTGAACTGGATGAGCCCGCCGTGCACACTCAGCGTCGCCGACCCGAGCCCCGAGCAGGCCGAGGTGGGCGTGAGCCAGGTGTGGACGGTGCAACAGCCCAAGAACGGCGACCGGCTGCTCATCTCGGTGCACGAGGTGCTCGCCGATTCCAGTCACGACCTCGGCGTGGACCCCGGCTTGGTCAAGGACGGCGTCGAAGCCCACCTGCAGAAGCTGCTGGCCGAGCAGATCGGCGTCCTGGGTGATGGGCATGTCCTCATCCGGCGCGAGTACCCGACCGCGATCGGCCCGGTGGACATCCTGTGCCGGGACGCGGGCGGGGCGACGGTCGCAGTGGAGATCAAGCGACGCGGCGAGATCGACGGGGTCGAGCAGTTAACGCGCTATCTCGACCTGCTCAACCGGGACCCGCGCCTGGCGCCGGTCCGAGGGGTGTTCGCGGCCCAGGAGATCCGGCCACAGGCCCGGGTGCTGGCCACCGACCGGGGCATCTCCTGCGTCACCCTCGACTACGACGAACTGCGCGGAATGGACGACCCCGACACGCGCCTGTTCTGAGGTCAGCACGAACTGGCCGCCCAGTTGGGAAGATGAGGCCGTGAAGGAACGCGTCGTCGTGGTCGGGGCCGGGGTCATCGGGCTCACCTGCGCCGTCCGGCTGGCCGAAGCCGGCTACGACACCCACGTACTCGCCCGGGACCTGCCGCTGGAGTCGAGTTCGTCGGCCGCCAACGGCTTATGGCTCCCGCACCCCGCGCGGACCAGCCAGGCATCCTCCTCCCAGCTCGTGGAATGGGCGCTGGTCAGCCTGGCCCGGCTCACCGAACTCGCCGAGGTGCCGGAGTCCGGCATCGACCTGGTCACCGGTTACCTGATCAGCCGGGCGGAGGCCACGCTCCGTCCCTGGTGGGCGGGGCGGCTCGCCGACAGCATCGCACTCGAGGAGATCTCCAGACCCAAGCCGGGTTTCGACTCCGGATGGCAGGTGCGCACGCCGGTCGCCGACGTGGACACCTACCTGGCCTATCTCGGCACCCGGCTGGAGGAAGCGGGCGGCTCGATCACCAGGATGGGGTTGTCCGCGCTCCCGCAGCGGGGAATCGTGGTCAATGCCACCGGCGCGGCTGCCCGCTGGCTGATCGCGGACGAATCCGTGACGCCGGTCCGCTCCCAGGTGGTGCTGTTGAGCAACCCCGGCCTGCGCACCTGGTGCCTGGACCTGGACGCCGACAACGACGGTTCGGCCCCGCTATACATCGTCCCGCGGGGAGATCATGTCCTCGTCGGAGCCACCGCGGACGACGCCTGGGACCGTAATCCGACCGACCGGGACACCACCTCGGTGCTCGCCCGGGCCATCGCCCTGGAGCCCCGGCTGGAGAATGCGGACGTCCTCGGCCAGCGGGTGGGCACCGCCCCCGCGCGGCCCCGGGTGCGGCTGGAGTTGGTGCAGGGCGGCGCCCAGGCGCATGAGCGATCCCTCGTGCACTGCTACGGCCACGGACTCAACGGGTTCACCCTGGCCTGGGGCTGCGCGGAAGACGTGCTGGCCGCAGTGCAGGGCATACAGCAGAGTCTGTTCTGAGCCCGTGCCCGCCACAGCCGCCTACCCACCTCGGCCCGCGTACTGCGCTCGACCTGCCTGCGCGACGCAACCTGCATTTTCACCTCGACCTTTGTCCCGCATCCGAATCTGGTCGAGATCCAGCCGCTCGGTCCGGTGCCCGATGCCTGACACCCCACCAGATGTCTAGGGCCGCAAAGGTGATCGGCCTCGTGGTCGCCGCGTCCGCCCTCGTACTGCTCGCGGCGGCCGGTGCACTGGCCTGGGTGCTCTCGGGCGGGTGGGACGGGGTGCGTCCGGCAGCCGATCCGAGTGGCCGGGAGGTGACGTACGCCCGGGCACAGATTCACCAGGTGCTTCCCGTCGAGCAGGCCCGCATCGACGAAGCCCTGACCGGCGCGGGCCTGTCACCGCTGGCCGCCGGCGAGGCCGACGGATGCCGGCACGGACGCAACGACTGGAAGAATCACGAGGGCTTCACCCTGCTGTGCCAGGCAGCCACCATCGAGGTGTTCTCGCTGCCCGCCACCGACCCGGCGACCCTGCAACGGATCGAGACGGCACTCGGTTCGGCCGGATACCACCCCGCCGGACAGTCCCTGCGCCTGTACGCCGACCAACAGCACGGCGGAGCCCGCTACCAGCCGGGCTCGGACGCCTCCCGAAGTCTCCAGCTGATCATCGCCCCACCCCAGGAGCCGGACCCGCAGTTGGCGATCTACCTGCCGTCCACTCAGGCCTGGGGTACCCAGCAGGTCGACGCCGTGGACACGGCGGTCAGGAACTCCGAGACCTCAACCCTCACAGTGATTCTCACCTGGACCTACTTCCAGGATTCCTGACGCAGCGGACCGCAACCAGAGCGGGCCCCCGGCTCGTCGGACGGACGCCCCGGTCAGGCCGCGGGCAACTGATGGGCCTTGCGCACCTCAGCCACCACCGCCGCCATAATGTCGTTGAGACCGAAATCCTTCGGCGTGAAGACCGCAGCGACACCGAGATCGCGCAGCGCCGCCGCGTCCGAGGTCGGGATGATGCCGCCGACCACCACCGGGACATCGGTGAGGCCGGCGGTACGCAGACCCTCGACGACCTCCGGCACCAAGTCCATGTGCGAACCCGACAGGATCGACAGGCCCACCACGTGCACATCCTCGGCGACGGCAGCCGCGACGATCTGCTCGGGGGTGAGCCGGATGCCCTGGTAGACGACCTCGAAACCCGCGTCCCGGGCCCGCACGGCCACCTGCTCGGCACCATTGGAGTGGCCGTCCAGACCGGGTTTGCCGACGAGCATCCGCAGCCGCCCACCCAGCTCATTCCCGGTCTGCTCGACCATCCCCCGGACCCGCGACAACGACTGTGCCGCTTCGGATTCGACGTCCGCGACTGGGGCGGCAACCGATCCGGACACCCCGGTCGGCGCGCGGTACTCCCCGAACTCCTCACGCAGCACCCCCGCCCATTCGCCGGTGGTGACGCCGGCCCGGGCACAGTCCAGGGTGGCAGGCATCAGGTTCACGTTTCCGGCCGCGTCCGCCCGCAACCGGCCCAGCGCGGCCGCCGCCGCGGCGGCCCCGTCGGGATCGGCGTCGCGCTCGGTGCGCCAGCCGATGATCGCCTGCACCGCCGCCTTCTCCCCCGCCGGATCGACGGTCTGGATGGCCGCATCCAGGTCGGCGGTGAGTGGATTGGGCTCGGTGGTCTCGAACCGGTTCACCCCGACCACCACGTCCTGCCCGGCCTCGATCCGGGCCCGGCGGGCGGCATGACTGGCCACCAGGGCCTGCTTGAGGTACCCCGACTCCACAGCGGCGACCGCGCCCCCCAACTCGGCGATGTGCTTCATCTCGGCCCGCGCACCCTCGACGATCTCGGCGACCTTGGCCTCGACCACCGGGCTGCCATCGAAGAGGTCACCGTATTCGAGTAGGTCGGACTCGAAAGCCAGAACCTGCTGGATGCGCAACGACCACTGCTGATCCCACGGCCGGGGCAGGCCGAGCGCCTCGTTCCAGGCAGGTAACTGCACGGCCCTCGCACGGGCCTTCTTGCTCAGGGTGACCGCCAGCATCTCCAGCACGATTCGCTGAATGTTGTTCTCCGGCTGGGCTTCTGTCAGGCCGAGCGAGTTGACCTGGACGCCGTACCGGAAGCGGCGTTGACGTTCGTCGTCGACGCCGTAGCGCTCGCGGGTCAGTTCGTCCCACAGTTCGACGAAAGCCCGCATCTTGCACATCTCTTCGACGAAACGCACACCGGCGTTGACGAAGAACGAGATCCTGGAGACCACCTCGCCGAAGCGCTCGGGCGGGATCTCCCCGCGCTCGCGCACCGCGTCGAGCACGGCGATGGCGGTTGACATCGCGAAGGCCACCTCCTGCACCGGCGTGGCCCCGGCCTCCTGCAGGTGATAGCTACAGATGTTGATCGGATTCCACTTGGGGATCTCGGTGACCGTGTAACCGATGACGTCCGTGGTCAGCCGCAGGCTCGGCCCGGGTGGGAAGACATAGGTGCCCCGGGACAGGTACTCCTTGATGATGTCGTTCTGGGTGGTGCCGGCCAACGTGGCGATGTCGGCGCCCTGCTCCTCGGCGGCCACCTGGTAGAGGGCGAGCAGCCACATGGCGGTGGCGTTGATGGTCATCGAGGTGTTCATCTGCTCGAGCGGGATCTGCTCGAACAGCGCGCGCATGTCGCCGATGTGGCTGATCGGGACACCGACCTTGCCCACCTCACCCCTGGCAAGCACGTGATCGGGGTCGTACCCGGTTTGGGTGGGCAGGTCGAAGGCAACCGACAGGCCCGTCTGCCCCTTGGCCAGGTTGCGCCGGAACAGCGCGTTCGACTCCGCTGCCGAGGAGTGCCCGGCGTAGGTGCGCATCACCCACGCACGATCGCGTGCGGGGCGGTCCAGGCTGGACCGGTCTTCGGACGGCAGGCTCATGTGGCTCTCCTCGACGCTGGCGGAGGCTGCTCTGGCGAGATTACCCAGACCCGCGACCCGCGCTCACGTCAACGGACGTGAGCCTCGCCACTGTCGCGCACGCCAGGAGGCAGGCCGTCACACGTGACCGCCGCCAGACGTGACCAGGGTGACGATCCGCCGCGACCGGCAACACAAGACGCCACCGCACGCGCCACAACGTCACCCGGGTAGCGTTTGGCGGGTGTGGTGGATGATGGATCGGACCGGTCACGTTCGTGGGCGGCGACCCCGCGCGCAACAGCAGACGACCCCACGCGGGCACCAGCAGACGACCCCGCGCGGGCGACGGCAGACGACCCCACCTGAGCCACAACGGGCGACCACACGTCGGCCACGGCAGGCGACCCCAAGTCGCCAGCATGATCCCGGTGGCCGTGGACTCCCCCGCCTCGTCGAAGGCAAGCTGCACGGGGGTACCGGACGGAACCTGCCCACGACCCAACGTCGCACGCACCAGACGACCCCGGGTCGGCAGCATCCGATGGCGCCGCACCGGCAAGAGCCGATGCACCCCTGCCGACGCCACAGGGTTCCGGGTCCCGGTGCCGAGGCTTGTCGGCCACACCCACGACCACACCCGTCCGGGCCTGGCACCAGCGCTCCCCAGACCTGGGCTGCAGCCTGATGCGAGTCGAGATCGTCGCCGTCGGCACCGAGTTGCTGCTCGGCCAGATCGTCGACACGAACTCGGCGTGGCTCGGTGAGCAACTCGCCGGGGCGGGCCTGTCGGTCCTGCACTCCAGCTGCGTCGGCGACAACATCGGCCGGATCGTGGCCCAACTGCGCCAGGCGCTGGGCCGGGCGGACGCGGTGATCGTGTGCGGGGGGCTGGGTCCCACCCAGGACGATGTCACCCGAGACGCGATTGCCGAGGTGATGGGCGTCGACCTGGTACCAGACGACGAGGTCGCCGATCGGATCCGTCAGATGTTCGCCGCGCGGGGACGCACGATGCCGGAGAACAACCTGCGCCAAGCCCTGGTCCCGCTCGGGGCTCGCACGATGGATCAACAGCCCGGGACGGCGCCGGGCTTGGTCTGCGAGATCGGCGACACCGTCCTGTTCTCGGTGCCGGACGTGCCACGCGAACTGCGCGAGATGGTGCTCGGTACCGTCCTGCCTGAGCTGGCCGGCCGCTCCGCCGAGCGCGGGGAGTCCGCCGTCGTGCGCAGCCGGGTGCTGCGCACCTGGGGCCTGGCCGAGTCCCGGGTCGCCGAGCTGCTCGACGCCAGGATTGCCGAACTCGATGAGAACGCTGGAGCACCCGGAGTGCCGACCATTGCCTTCCTGGCCAGCGGCGCCGAGGGCATCAAGGTGCGGCTGACCGTCCGATCGGACACCGAAGAGGCCGCCCGGCAGACCCTCGCAGCCGAAGAGGCCTTGGTACGAGGGGTTCTCGGCGACGTGGTGTTCGGAGTGGACGACGACACGATGGAGTCGGTGGTACTGGGCGCGCTGCGTGAGCGGGGCTGGCTGCTCGGGGTGGCCGAGAGCCTCACCGCCGGTTACGTCTGCGGGCGGCTGGCCCGGGTTCCCGGCGCCAGCGACGTGCTGCGCGGCGGTGTGGTCAGCTACGCCAGCCAGGTCAAGCGCGATCTCCTGGGGGTGCCGGACGGGCCGGTGATCAGCGAGACGACCGCCCTGGCAATGGCGCGCGGGGCATTGACCACCCTCGGCGCGCAGGTCGGCGTAGCGACCACCGGAGTCGCGGGGCCGGACACCCAGGAAGGTCAGCCCGTCGGGACGGTGTGCCTGGCCGCGGTGACCCCGGACGCGGCCAGGACCGCGACCGTGCACCTGCCCGGCGACCGCGAGACCATCCGTTCCCTGTCGGTGATCTCGGTACTCGACCTGCTCCGCCGATGCCTGCTCGGCCTCGACTGACGGCCCCGATGACTGCCCGGAGGCAGTGCCGATGACCGCGACCGTCCTGATCACCGGCGCGACCTCCGGATTGGGCTGGGCAACGGCTCACCGGCTCGTCGAGCAGGGCCACCGGGTCGTCGCACTCGCCCGGGACGAGGCCCGCGCCACTGCCCTGATGGAGTCCTTGGCCCTGATCGAGTCCTCGGCGGGCGCGGTGGCCACCGGGCCGACACACCAAGCGCCGACACACCAAGCGAGGCATCGACGTTCGTCGTGGCTGACCTGTCCAGCCTGGCGTCGGTGGCCTCCGCGGCCACCCGACTCCTGGCGACCGACGTGGTACCCGATGCGCTCGTTCTCAACGCCGGCGTCCAGGTGGTCAACGGCGTGCGGTACTCCCCCGACGGCTACGAACTGACGATGGCCACCAACGTGCTCGGACACTTCCTGCTGTATCGCGCCCTGCGGCCACTGCTGCGACCCGGGGCGCGGATCATCACCCTCGCCAGCCAAACCCACCGCGGAGGGCTCCGCGCCTGGGGCTTCCCCGCCGCCCGGTGGTCCACCCCCGAGGAACTGTTCCGCCCGCAGCACCCGGCCATGACTGCCCGCGCCGGTCGCGTCCGGTATGCGACCTCGAAGCTGGCGTCGATCTATCTGGCCTACGAGATCGACCGACGGGACCGCCCCGCAGGCATCCGGGCCACCGCCTTCGACCCGGCGCTGATGCCCGAGACCGGTCTGGCCCGGGATTACCCTCCCGCCGTCCGCGCTCTCTATCGGCGGCTCTGCGCGCCTATCGCGCGGATGCCGGGTGCCGCGTCGGTCTCCACCTCCGCCGCCGACCTGGCCTGGCTTGCCGCGAGCCCGGACGCCGTGGCGGTCGCGGGCCGGTACGTCAGCGGACGGACCGACCGCCCGAGTTCGGCCCTGTCCTACGACCAAGCCAATGCGCGGGCACTGTGGGACTACTGCCTGCACCAGACGGACAACTGGATGGGCATCACCTAGGGCGTGTCTCGTAATCCCCGCCCTGCTGCGCAGGACCCTGACGGGCGTCCGGCGGCGTTGTCCTCGACTCGACGTGGCTCTGCCACGCCCTCGCTCGTCCGCCTTGCCGCACACTCCGTC
>JBKECN010000090.1:0-36239 GCA_047974565.1 Actinomycetales bacterium | reverse complement strand
CCGGATCCGCATCGGCGAGCAGGCGTACCGGATTCTGGTCGACGAGGTCGGTTTCCCGGCCGAGGACATCATCATCGACCCCAACATCTTCGCGATCGGCACGGGTATCGACGAGCACGCCAACTACGGCGTGGACTTCATCGAGGCCACCCGGTGGATCAGTGAGAACCTGCCCGGGGCACTGGTCTCGGGTGGGGTGTCGAACGTGTCCTTCTCGTTCCGCGGCAACAACCCGGTGCGTGAGGCGATCCACTCGGTCTTCCTGTTCCACGCCATCCAGGCCGGCATGGACCTGGGCATCGTCAACGCCGGTCAGCTCGTCGTGTACGACGAGATCGACCCGCAACTGCGCGAACTCGTCACCGACGTCGTGCTCAACCGGCGCTCGGACGCCACCGAACGGCTGCTGGAGGTGGCCGAACGTTACCGGGGCGCGGGTGGGGACGAGACCGTGACGGTGCAGGAGTGGCGCACCCAGCCGGTGCGCGAGCGGATCACCCACTCGCTGGTCAAGGGGATCGACGAGTTCATCGTCGCGGACACCGAGGAGTTACGCGTCCAGCTCGCCGCCGAGGGGGGCCGTCCGATCGAGGTGATCGAGGGCCCGCTGATGGACGGGATGGACGTGGTCGGCGAACTATTCGGGTCGGGGAAGATGTTCCTACCGCAGGTGGTCAAGTCGGCCCGGGTGATGAAGAAGGCCGTCGGGCACCTGGTGCCCTTCATCGAGGCGGAGAAGAAGCCGGGCGACGCCGGGCGCACCAAGGGAACCATCGTCACCGCCACCGTCAAGGGCGATGTGCATGACATCGGGAAGAACATCGTGGGCGTCGTCCTGCAGTGCAACAACTATGAGGTGATCGACCTCGGGGTGATGGTGCCGGCCCAGAAGATCCTCGACGCCGCCCGCGATCACCAGGCCGACATCATCGGGTTGTCCGGCCTGATCACCCCCTCCCTGGACGAGATGGTGCACGTGGCAGGGGAGATGGAGCGCCTCGGCCTGAGCCTGCCATTGCTCGTGGGCGGGGCCACCACGTCCAAGGCGCACACCGCCGTGAAGGTGGCGCCCCGCTATTCGGGGCCGGTGATCTGGGTCAAGGACGCGTCCCGGTCGGTGCCGGTGGCCTCCCAGTTGCTCGCCGACGAGCGTCGTGCGGCCCTGCTGGAGCAGGTGGAGGCCGATTACCAGAGCATCCGGCGCCGGCACGCGGCCAAGGCGGGGGATCGTCCCCTGGTCGACCTCGACCAGGCCCGTGCCCTGGCACCGGCGCTGGACTGGTCCGGCTACACCCCGCCGGCGCCCGCGATGCTGGGCGACGGGGAGTACGTGCGGGTGCTGCGGGACTACCCGCTGGCAGAGTTGCGCGAGTACATCGACTGGACACCCTTCTTCGCGGCCTGGGAGATGAAGGGACGCTACCCCGACATCCTCAATAATCCGGCCTCCGGCGAGGCCGCCACGAAGTTGTTCGCCGATGCCCAGGCGATGCTCGACATCGTCGTGGAGCAGGGCTGGCTCTCCGCGAACGGGGTGTTCGGCATCTTCCCGGCCAACAGTGTCGGGGACGACACCCAGGTGTTCCAGGACGCCACCCGCACGCGGGTGCGCGCCACCCTGCACCATCTGCGGCAGCAGGGTCAGCACCGCGAGGGGGTGCCGAACAAGAGCAACGCAGACTGGGTGGCGCCCCGGGAGTCGGGTCTGGCCGATCATGTCGGTGCCTTCGCGGTCAGCGCCGGGCTCGGCGCGGGAGAGCGGGTGGCCCGGTTCAAGCAGGACCTGGACGACTACTCGGCGATCCTGCTGGAATCCCTGGCGGACCGGCTGGCGGAGGCTTTCGCCGAGCGGTTGCACCAGCGGGTGCGCACCGAGTTCTGGGGGTACGCCGCGCATGAATCGCTGACCAATGACGAACTGATCGAGGAGAGTTACCGCGGCATCCGTCCGGCACCGGGTTATCCGGCCTGCCCGGACCACACCGAGAAGGCCACGATCTGGGAGTTGCTCGACGTGCACGCCAACACCGGCATCGAGCTCACCGAGTCGATGGCGATGTGGCCCGGGGCGTCGGTGTCGGGGCTGTACTTCGCCCATCCGCAGTCGCAGTACTTCGTGGTGGGCCGGCTCAAGGCCGACCAGGTCGCCGACTACGCCGAGCGTAAGGGCTGGGATCTGGACACCGCGCACCGATGGCTGTCGGCCAACCTCTCCTACGATCCGGAGGACTGACCGGCTGCGGTGGTCGTGGCTGGTTCGCTCGGAGTCGGTCGCGTCCCGTGGTGCGGTGTGGGGCCCGGCGCGGGACGTCGCCCCGGGTGCTCACGCCGCCAGGACCGTCGCCGGGTCGGTGTATGGCAGGTCCAGCGCCTCGGCGACGGGCTGACTGACCAGGGCGCCACCCAAGGTGCTCAGCCCCTTGTACAGGTGCCGGTTCGCGGTGGCCGCGCCACGCACCCCTAGATCGGCGACCTGCTGCAGGTAGGGCTGGGTGGAGGAGGTCAGGGCCAGGGTGGAGGTGCGGGCGACGGCGCCGGGGATGTTCGCCACGCAGTAGTGCACGACGCCTTCCTCGACATACGTCGGGTCGGAATGCGTTGTGGGACGGCTGGTCTCCACACAGCCGCCCTGGTCGATGGCGATGTCCACCACGACGCTGCCCGGGCGCATGCTGGCCACCATGTCACGGGTGACGATCTTGGGGGCCTTGGCTCCGGGGACGAGCACCGAGCCGATCACCACGTCGGACTCGGCGATGTAGGCGGCCAGCCGGGAGCGGTTCGGGGCAACCAGGTCGAGCCGCCCACCGGAGATGTCGGACAGGTAGGCCAGCCGGGCCGGGTTGGTGTCGAAGACGCGCACCATCGCCCGCATCCCCATGGCGATCTTGGCCGCCTCGGTGCCGGCCACCCCGCCCCCGATGATGGTCACCCGGGCGGCCGGGGTGCCGGGCACACCGCCCAGCAGCACTCCGGAGCCACCCTGCGGACTCTCCAGAC
The DNA here is from genome assembly GCA_047974565.1 of Actinomycetales bacterium. Lineage (GTDB taxonomy): Bacteria > Actinomycetota > Actinomycetes > Actinomycetales > CAWJMD01 > JBDIAG01. Next base: position 33,239 of record JBKECN010000090.1, on the reverse strand, counting down.
AGTGCGCCGCTGCCTGCACCGACATCCGCCCGGCCACCTCGCTCATCGGGGTGAGCAGCGGCAGCCTGCCGTCGTCGTTCTGCACCGTTTCGTAGGCGATGGAGTCGATCTCGCGGGCCATCAGGAACTCGGTGAGCCGCTTGTCGGCGGCCAGGTGCAGGTATGTGAACAACTGCTGTCCGGGCCGGAACCGCTGATACTCGGCCTCGATCGGCTCCTTGACCTTGACGATCAGGTCGGCTGCGGCGAAGACCGCGTCGGCGTCCGGGAGCACCTGTGCGCCGGCCTCGGCGAACTCGGCATCCGGGAAGCGCGACCCGGTGCCGGCACCGGACTGGACCACCACCTGGTGCCCGTGGTGGATGAGGTCCGCCGCTCCGTCCGGCTGTAACGAGACCCGGTTCTCGTTGTCCTTGATCTCCTTCGGCACGCCGATGATCATCTGTGGCTCCCTGCCTTGTCAGGCCCGGCCGGACCGCGGGCCCCGGTGTGTCGAGGCTAGCGCTCGGGTCGTCGGCTCGACCGGGTGGCCCGTCGGTGGCCCCCCGGCTGGGCGGTGCCGGGCTGGGCGGTGCCGGGTGGGCGGGCCGACCGGTCCGTTGCCGGTCTGGAGCGCGTCCGTCATCGAGGGACCCCGAGCCCTGGAACACTGGGCCGCATGACTGCCAGCCGACTCCCGGCCGCCGTCCTGTGGGATATGGACGGCACCATCGTCGACACCGAGCCCTACTGGATCGAGGCCGAGCATGCGCTGGTCGCCGAGCATGGCGGGGTGTGGACCAGCGAGCACGCCGATCACCTGATCGGCAAGGACCTGCGCTACTCGGCCCGGTACGTGCGCGAGCACGGCGGAGTCGCCGGGATGAGCGAGGAGGAGATCGTCCACTCGTTGCAGGATCACGTGATCGCCCGGGCCGGTGCCCAGCTGGACTGGCGCCCGGGTGCGCGCGAGCTCATCGCCGCCCTGAGTGAGGCGGGGGTTCCGCAAGCACTGGTGACGATGAGTTGGACGGGTCTGGCGGCGGCGGTGGCGGCGCACCTGCCCGCGGGCACCTTCAGCACCATCGTCTCGGGGGATCTGGTCGAGAACGGCAAGCCGCACCCCGAGCCGTACCAACTGGCGATGGCACGGCTCGGGGTGGGGTCCGACGACGTGGTCGCCATCGAGGATTCGCCGACCGGGGCAGCCTCGGCCGCGGCGGCCGGGGTGCACGTGGTGTGCGTGCCCTACCTGGCCCCGGTCGATGGGACGCTGTACCGGCTGGTCCCGGATCTGGCGACGCTCACCCCGCACACGCTGCTGCCGGAGTAGGCATCCGGGAACACCAGGGCCGCCGCCGGACGGGCGAGGTGAGTGTTCGGTTCAGGCCAGGGACTCCGCTGCCGGGGGCGTCGGGCCGGGGTGCCGTTCGGCGATCTTGCGCTCGGGGATGAAGAAGGTCAGCAGGAAGGTGACTGCCAGGATCGCCGAGGCCGTCAGCAGCACGGTGCTCATCGCCTCGGAGAAGCCGACGAGGAAGGGGTGCGCCAGCCGGGGGTCGAGCTGGGAGATGAACGAGGAGTCGTTGAGCACCGCGTTGCTGCCCCCGCCGCCGCCGGACTGCAGAGCCGTCAGGATCTGCTGATCCGCCGGGTTCGAGAGCACCGCGGGATCGCGCAGGGCCGCTTGGAAGTCCGGGGTCTGGATGGCGGCCTGGAAGGCCGTGGCGATCCGGTCGGTGACCGTCGAGAACAGGATGGACAGGAAGACCGCGACCCCGAGGGTGCCGCCCATCTGCCGGAAGAAGGTCGCCGCGGACGTGGCGATGCCCATGTCGCGCCGGTCGGCGGCGTTCTGCACCGCCAGGGTCAGCGGCTGCATGTTGTTGCCCAAGCCGAGACCGAAGATGAGCATCCCCAACGAGACGAACCACATGCTGGAGTCCACCGTGAGCCGGGAGAGCACGAAGGCGCCGATAGCCATCAGCGCGGTGCCGACGATGGGGAAGATCTTGTACCGGCCGGTGCGCGAGATGAGCTGGCCAGACATGATCGAGGCGGACATGATGCCCACCATCAGCGGCAGCATCCACAGGCCGGCCTGCATCGGGTTGGCGCCGTGCACGATCTGCAGCCACAGCGGCAGCACCATCATCGCCCCGAACATGCCGAAGCCGATGAGTGCCCCCAGCAGCAGCGGGATGCCGATCGCCCGGTTGGAGAACAGCCGGGTGGGCAGCAGGGCCTCGTAGCCGGCGGCACGCTCGGCGAAGATGAAGAGCACGAGCCCGACCAGGCCGATGCCGGCGGCGATCATCGAGTTGGTGGAGGTCCAGCCCCACTCCCGGCCCTGCTCGGCCAGGATGAGCAGCGGGACGAGGGTGATCATCAGCGTGAAGGCGCCCAGCCAGTCCACCTTGTGATCCACCCGCTGGTGCTCCACGTGCAGGTTGCGCCATACCACCACGAGTGCGAGCAGCCCGATCGGGACGTTGACCAGGAACACCCAACGCCAGCCGGCCACACCGAGGATCGAGTCGGCATTGGCGAAGAAGCCACCGATGAGTGGACCGAGCACGCTCGAGGTGCCGAAGACGGCGAGGAAGTAGCCCTGGTACTTGGCCCGCTCCCGCGGGGGCACGATGTCGCCGACGATGGCCAGCGCGAGGGAGAAGAGCCCGCCGGCGCCGATCCCCTGGATCGCCCGGAAGGCGGCCAGCATGTACATCGACGTGGACATCGTGCACAGCGCCGAGCCGAGGATGAAGATCGAGATGGCGGCGAGGAAGAACGGGCGCCGTCCGTAGATGTCGGACAGCTTGCCGTACAGGGGAGTGGCGATCGTGGAGGTGATCAGGTAGGCGGTGGTGGCCCAGGCCTGCAGAGACAGCCCGTTGAGGTCATCGGCGATGGTGCGGATGGAGGTGGAGACGATGGTCTGATCGAGGGCCCCGAGGAACATCCCCATCATCAGCCCGATGATGATCGTCACCACTTGGTTCGGTGGTGGGTAGACGTGTTCGTGGGCCGTGTTTGCCGCTGCGCCCGGTTTGGCGGATGGCGGGTTGTCCGTGGCCGGCTGGGCCGGGGCGGCGCTCGTGGGCAGGGCCGGCGCGCCGGACGGATCGGAGGGGTTGTTCACGGTGTGGTTCTCCTGCGGGGTGGGTGAGGTCGGATCTGTCACCGGGCGGTCTGCCGCATCCGGTCGAGCAGGCTGGGGAGCCTGCGGGCCGCGTCCTCGTTGAGGCGGCGCAGTGAGACGGTCAGGGTTTCGACCTGGTCCGGGGTCCAGTCCTGCAGGACCGCGGCCAGCAGGTCGCCGATTCGTTGCCCGTAGGCACTGAGTTCGGACCGGCCCTGGTCGGTTGCCTCGAGCAGGGTGGCGCGGCCGTCATCGGGATCGGCGGTTCGTCGCACCAAGCCGTTCTTGACCAGCTGGTCAACCTGTCGGCTGACGGTTGACGGGTCGAGACAGGCGAGTTCGGCGAGGGCGGACGATCGCTTGGGCCCGTCGGTCACCAGACGCGCCAGCAGCGGCACGGCGCCAGGGGGCACACTCGCCGAGGTGTTGGACTGCTTGATCAGATGCACCGAACGGTTGAACTGGATCAATTCCTGCTGCAGTGCCCGCACCACCTCCGGGTCGGCTCCGCCCGGCGGGGCGGTCGGCTCAGGTGTGGTGTGACCACCAGCGGCCGGCATCGAATCTGTGGCATCGGCTGTCGCGCGCTCAGGCACAGGCGTCCTCCGCTCATCAAAGGTGTGGGTGGATCAAGGGTGTGGGTAGATCGATGCACCTAGCAACTGCATGGCACATGCAACTATTGCATACTCGTCGGCGACCTCGGTCCGCTTTAGCTGTGAGGGAGATCGCCTTTGCGGTGAGTGATCGCTGCTGACGCAGTGGGATCTTCGCCGAAGTTCACCCGAAGCGGCGGAAACCGCCCTCTGAGTTGATCACCTGGCCCACAACCCAGCCGCCCTCGTCACTGACCAGCCAGGCAACCAGCCGGGCAGGATCGTCCGGGTGGCCGAACCGGCCGAGGGGCATCCGCGCGCGGATCGGTTCGATCTGCTCGGCGGTCAGCAGGTTGCCCTCGGCCGAGAGGTATCCGGTGTCAACGGGGCCCGGGTTGACGACATTGAGCAGGATGCCCCGATCGATGAGTTCGTCCGCCACGGTCTGGGCGATACCGGCCAAGGCGGCCTTGGAGGTGGCATAGGCCACCTCAGTCGGCATCGGGCCGAGCTGTTGACCGCTGGTGAACCACACGGCTCGTCCCGTTCCCCCCGGGCTCAGCCTCGGATCGAACTGCTCGGCGAAGTAGCGGGTGAGCATCAGGGTGGAGCGAGCATTGACGGACCAGTGGGCGTCGAGCATCGACTCGTCACAGCGCAGCAGCGACCCGTCTCCACCACTGCGGGCATGGACGCAGACGAGGATGTCCAGGTGGTCGTAGGCGTCCTGGGCGGCGTCCATCACCACCCGGGGAGCCCCGGGCAGGGCCAGGTCGGCGGCCAGATCGACGATCCGGCGATCCGGCGCGGCAGCCCGAAGCTCTGCCAGCGTGGCCGTGAGGTCATCGGCGCCCCATGGCTGGGCCGCGTCGTGGGCCTGGTGATGGGTGAGCATGAGATCCGCGCCCATCCGGGCCAGCCGGGACGCCACCGCGAATGCGATGCCCTGCCGACGGCTGACGCCGGTGATCAGTGCCACCCGCCCGCGCAGCGGTGCCTGGTCGGTCATGACCGAAGCCTACGCAGGCCAGCATCCACCCTCGCGCGAACGGGGTTCGATGAGCTGGATGTGTCGACCAGCTGGATGTGAGGACCAGCTGGATGAGACGACCAGGTGGAAACGCTGCCAGCCAGCCATGCTCGCCCTTGACACACCCTTGACACAGGGCATCCCGCGTGGGCGGGTGGCCGCGGCGCGCCCGGCCTGGGCGACGCGATGTGCGGGCCGGCAGGTGAGGAGCAGCAACTGAGCACCCGAGAACGAACAGGACACCGGGGACTTGCGGGAACTACGGTAGGCGACTCCGGGACCGCTGACCGTCTGAGACCCGATGGGGGACTTCCATGCCTGACACGCAGCACCGCTCAGGCACACCCGATCGGCCGAGAGTGGGGCAGGTGGTCACAGTGTTCCGCAACCGATTGCGCGAGGACGCCGACCCCGCCTACAGCGACGAACTCGCGGTCGTCGCCGCCCTGGCTCGCGACATGCCCGGTTTCGTCGAGACCAAGACCTTCGTCGCGGACGACGGTGAACGGGCCACCCTGGTGACCTTCGCCGACCAGGATTCCCAGCAGGCCTGGCGAGACCACCCCCGGCACCGGCAGGCGCAGCGCAATGGCATCCGGCACTACTACCAGGAGTACTCGATCGCGGTCGGTGCCACCACGTACGCGAGCCACTTCGCGCAGGAGAACTGATTCTGTAGCCCAGGGCTGCCCTTGTCGCGGGCGCTCACCACCTGCTCGGGAGGTTCACACCGCCGCTGGAGGCGGCACGCGGGGGACGGGTTGGCCGTTCGCCTGCGCTGAGCGCCGGGCGAGCCAGTCGGCCCCCGGCTCGCACCGGTCGGTGAAGGCGCACCATCGGCACCTCGGACCGGGCACCGCCGGAAAGTCGTGGTTCTCGTGAGCGGTTCGGACGGTCAGCGCCAGCGCCTGCAGGCGATGCTCGGTCGCCTCGATCTCCGTCGCCGTGGGCTGGTAATCGATCACCACCCCATCGCCGAGGTAGATCAGCCGCAGGGCTGCCGGAATGACACCGTGTTCGCGCCACCACATCAACGCATAGAACCGTAATTGGTTCAGAGCAAACCGTTCTCGCCCCGGAGCGGGGGACCGTCCGGTCTTGTAGTCGACGACTCGGATTCGTCCGTCCAGGCTCTCGTCGACCCGGTCGATGATCCCGCGCAGGACCAGCGAACCCGACTCGTCGGTCAGCGCGGTCTGCAACGAGAGTTCGCGACCGACGGGTTCGTAGCGGCGCGGATCCTCCAGCTGGAAATAGCGCTCGAGCAGGCCGGCAGCAGAGTCGATGAAGGCGGCCTCGGCGGCTGTCGGCCCGGGAGCCCCGGCTCGCGCAGCGCCCTCCGGCTCGGCTGACACAGCGCCCTCCGGCTCGGCTGGCACAGCGCCCTCCGGCTCGGCTGGCACAGCGTCGTCCGGCACAGGCACGTCCGGCGCACGGGCTTGCGGCACGGCGTCGGCATCACCCTCGGTGCCGCTCTCGGCGGATGCCGGTGGAGATGACGCGAACAGGTCGCCAGCCTGGGAATCGACGGTCTTGAGGTGCTCCCAGGTGGGGGCCAGCAGTTCCGTGGCCGCCGCCAGGGTCCGCTCGGCGGCGGGCAGATCGAAGAGCCCTTCCAGGATCGCGTGCACCAGCGTGCCTCGCAGGGCTGCCGGATTCGGTGGCTCGGGGAGACGTTCGACGTTGCGGAAGCTGTACAAGCGTGGGCAACTGGTGAAATCGGCTGCCCGCGAAGGCGACAGACTCGCGCTCAGGCCTGCCCGCGGCCCGGGTGGCGAGGCGCCGGCGGGGGCGGGCACGTCCACCCAGCCGGGGGAGGCGCCCAAGATGCGGTCGAGTACGGAGCTGGTCATGCGGCGCACGGTAGACATCAGCACTGACAGCGACCCTTTTACCGGGCCCGCCGGCCTCACCGGCCTGGGCTGGCTGCGGCGCCGGCTCGACCCAGGGCACGGGCCGCCACGGCCGGACCCCGCGGTCGAGGTGTGAAAGACGCGCGCCACCCCGGAATCCTTCCACCTGGGATCGCCGGCTCACCCGCGCGGGTAACCGTGTCGGTGTCGGCGTTTACGCTGATCGCGTGCAGCGCGGATGGAAGATCGGGTCACTGGCCGGGGCGCCGATTCGGCTGTCCCCGAGCTTCGCGCTGCTGGCGCTCGTCCTGGGCGTGGTCTTCGCCCCCAATGCGCAGGAGCTCTCCTACTTCGGCCCGCAGGCCTGGTTGTTGCCCGTGGGGTACATCGCGATCTTCTTCGTCTCGGTCATCGTGCACGAGATGGCCCATGCGACGGTGGGACTTCTCACCGGTCAGCGGCCGAGCGAGATCGTCGTCAACGTCTGGGGAGGCCACACCCAGTTCGGCCGGGCGGAGGAATCCGCGGGCCGGTCGGCGCTGATCGCGGGCGTCGGCCCGATCACCAACCTCGCGTTGGCTGCCCTGGCGTGGGGGGCCGGCCAGGCGGTGGGTTCACCGCTGTCGATCACCGGCCAGTTGCTCACCGGTGCGGTGGTGGTCAACGTGCTGCTCGGGGTGTTCAACCTGATCCCCGGCCTGCCCCTGGACGGTGGGCACGTACTGGAGTCCGCGGTATGGGCGGCCACCGGTCGCCGGGCCAACGGCACGGTCGCGGCCGGGTGGGTCGGGCGGGCGATCGCCGCTGGGCTCGTCCTGTGGGCCGTCATCGACTACCTCGTCGGCGCGCGTTCGGTGACCTTCCTGCTGTGGACCATTCTCATCGCGTTCACCCTCTGGCAGGCCGCCTCGCAGGCACTGCGCTTCGCTCGCGTCCGGCGACGCGCCGATTCCCTGGACCTACGCCAACTCGTGCAGCCCGCAGTGGCAGTACCCGCCGATGCAAACCTGGTGCAGGTGGTCGGCGCCCTGGGAGCCCACGCCGTCCACGATCCACGGTTCGTGGTCCTGGTCGGCCCGCAGGGCCCGGTCGGAGTGCTCGATCCGCAACTGCTCGCCCAGGTCCCCGTCGAGCAGCACCCCTTCGTCACCGCCCGCCAGGTCGCCCGCGTGTACAACCCCCAGGACGCGCTCGAGGTGAACACCACCGGAGACGCCTTGCTGCGCGGGCTATCCGAGCTCACCAGCGAATCGGTGGTGGTCACCAGCGGCTCCTCGGTGATCGGGGTGATCCCCGGGCGGGCGCTCATCGCGGCCTTGACCCAGGAGTCATAGACCGCTGGTCGATCCGATACCACTGGTCGATCTGATACCAGTGATCGATCCGATTCGGCGGGAAGACACGTCCTGCCCGCCCTCGACGGGGTGCACGACGGTCCCCGGCCGCCTCCCCTACACTCCCGGGGTGCGAGATCGACAGGCCACCGGAGCAGCGCTGCGACGCGGACCCTTTCGGGTCGGGGAGCGGGTGCAACTCACCGACCCCAAAGGCCGGCTGCACACCATCACCCTCAGCGAGACGGGCCAGTTCCACACCCATCGCGGGATGTTCGCCCACACCGACCTGATCGGCGCCGACGAGGGCACCGTGGTGACCAACACCGCCGGCATCGAGTACCTGGCTCTGCGGCCGCTGCTGAGTGACTACGTCCTGTCCATGCCGCGCGGCGCCGCCGTCGTCTATCCCAAGGACGCCGGCCAGATCGTCACGATGGCCGACATCTACCCCGGTGCCCGGGTCGTCGAGGCCGGTGTCGGCTCCGGGGCGCTGTCGATGTCCCTGCTGCGCGCGGTCGGTGACGACGGCTACCTGCACTCGATCGAGCGCCGGGCCGATTTCGCCGACATCGCTCGGGCGAATGTCGAGTCCTTCTTCGGCGGGCCGCACCCCGCCTGGCAGGTCACCGTCGGTGACCTCGCCGAGGAACTCCCGGTCGTCGAGGCGGCCGCGAGCATCGACCGCGTCGTGCTGGACATGCTCGCGCCATGGGAGTGCCTGGACGCGGTGGCGCACGCCCTGGTGCCCGGCGGCGTGCTGGTCGGCTACGTCGCCACCGCCTCCCAACTCTCCCGGCTCGCCGAGGACGTGCGCTCGGACGGCAGGTTCACCGAGCCGGCCGCCTGGGAGTCGATGGTGCGCGGCTGGCACCTGGAGGGCCTGGCGGTACGCCCGCAACACCGCATGGTCGGGCACACCGGCTTCCTGCTGACCACCCGGCGCCTGGCGGAGGGAGTCGAGCCACCGCAGCGTCGCCGGCGCCCCGCCCGGGGTGCCGAGGACGGCACCACCTTCGCCTGGGAAGCCGGGGACTGGTCGGCCGAGGAGGTCGGCGAGCGCACCGTATCCAGCAAGAAGGTGCGCCGGGCGCGGCGAGATCAAGGTGCCCGGCCCGGCGGTGGAGACTCCCCGGCCCCACCGCACGATCAGGGATGACCTACCCGGTATCACGACGCAGGGACCAGACTCCTTCAGATCGACTGGACTTCACATCGACATCCAGTCGACGAGACCGCAAGGCCGGCAGGTCCGGATCGGTTGGGCGCCTGCCCCCGAGAACCTGACCGCACCGGCTCTGTCGTTCTTGCGGCCTCGCCCAGCCGAACACCCTCGACCCGTCCTGGGGACGTGATTCCACGACCCAGGAGTTCCCGCAACTCCGTCCACATTGTCCGAACAGTCGGCCAATCGGATGGCCGCCAAACGTGCACGTACAAATGCGTCATGCGGCACACCTTTGCGAGTCGGGGCCACGGGCGAAGGGTTTCCGGGCTACCGTCGAGTAAAGATCCCCTCTTCGGGAGGTGTGCAATGACGGACGAGACACAGCAGGAGCTGCAGCACCAGATAGCCGAGCTGCAGACCGAGATCGCCACGCTTCGCAGGCGTTTGCTCGACCAGCCGGCCAGGGTCCGCGCCCTGGAGGACCGAGCCGCCCACCTGCAGCAGCAGGCACGAGAGCTGAGTGGACGCAACGAGCGCCTGCAGCGAACCCTGACCGAGGCGCGCGACCAACTCGTCACTCTGCGCAGCGAGGTGGAGCGGCTCGCCCAACCGCCCAACGGATATGCCACGGTCATCGCCGCGCACGACGACGGCACGGTCGACATCTTCCAGTCTGGGCGCAAACTGCGCGTCGGTCTGGGTCCAGGGGTGGACCCCGATGATCTGGGTCCCGGCCGTGAGGTCATGCTCAACGACGCGCTCAATGTGGTGGCCGCCGCCGAGTACGACACCGTCGGCGAACTCGTCACTCTCAAGGAACTGCTCGACGACGACCGGGCGCTGGTGCTGGCCCGTGCGGACGAAGAGCGGGTGGTGCGCTTGGCCGGTTCGCTGAGCACCGAGAAACTGCGGGTGGGGGACGCGCTGACCTGCGACTCCCGGTCCGGCTTCGTCTACGAGCGGATCCCCAAGGCAGAGGTCGAAGAACTCGTCCTCGAAGAGGTCCCGGACATCGACTACACCGACATCGGTGGCCTGGCCTCCCAGATCGAGCAGATCCGCGACGCGGTCGAACTTCCCTTCCTGCACCCCGATCTGTTCCGCGAGCACGGGCTCAAGGCGCCCAAGGGCATCCTGCTCTACGGCCCACCGGGATGCGGCAAGACCCTCATCGCCAAGGCGGTGGCCCACTCGCTGGCCGTGCAGGCGGCCGAGCGGGCCGGTATCGAGGAGGTGCGCAGCTACTTCCTCAACATCAAGGGCCCCGAACTGCTCAACAAGTACGTGGGGGAGACCGAGCGGCACATCCGGCTGATCTTCGCCCGAGCCCGGGAGAAGGCCGGCGAGGGGACGCCGGTGGTGGTCTTCTTCGACGAGATGGAATCGCTGTTCCGGACCCGTGGATCGGGTGTCTCCTCCGACGTCGAGACCACGATCGTGCCGCAGTTGCTGGCCGAGATCGATGGTGTCGAGCGGCTGGACAATGTCATCGTCATCGGCGCCTCCAACCGCGAGGACATGATCGACCCGGCGATTCTGCGTCCGGGACGGCTGGACGTGAAGATCAAGATCCAGCGGCCCGACGCCGAGGCCGCCCGGGACATCTTCTCCAAGTACCTCGTGGCGGATCTGCCCCTGGCCGCGGAGGACCTCACGCACCACGGCGAGAACCCGCAGGCCTGCGTGGAGGCGATGATCCAGGCCACGGTCGAGCGGATGTACGAGGAGACCGAGGAGAACCAGTTCCTCGAGGTGACCTACGCCGGCGGGGACAAGGAGATCCTCTACTTCAAGGACTTCAACTCCGGCGCGATGGTGCAGAACATCGTCGACCGCGCCAAGAAGATGGCCATCAAGGAGTTCCTCACCACCGGCGCCAAGGGCCTGCGCGTGGAGCACCTGCTCACCGCCTGCGTCGACGAGTTCAAGGAGAACGAGGACCTGCCGAACACCACCAACCCCGATGACTGGGCACGGATCTCGGGCAAGAAGGGCGAGCGCATCGTCTACATCCGCACCATCATCCAGGGCAAGAAGGGCAGCGAACCGGGCAAGACCATCGACACGGTTCCCAACACGGGCCAATACCTGTAACCACATGTAGTTTGGATGGGTTGGTGCGGTTCACCCGATTCGTCGGGTCCGGGCCACGCGAGTGGGGCATGCAGAACCGATGCCCCGGGACGTCGCGAATCGACCGGTCCAGGATGGTGATCAGCGGTGGCAGTTGTCGTCGATGCCCTCGGTCTGACCCGCCGGGTGGGGGAGGTCGACGCCGTCGACGATCTCGACCTGCAGGTCCACCGCGGGGAGGTCTTCGCCCTGCTGGGCCCCACCGGCGCGGGCAAGAGCACCACCTTGGATCTGCTCACCGGCACCCGGCAGCGCACCGGCGGGAGCCTGCGCGTGCTCGGCCACGATCCCGGTCGCGACGACCGGTCCTGGCGCAGCCGGGTGGGGGTGGTCCCGCAACGCGCCGCCAGGTACATCGGGCTCACGGTCCGCGAGGTGATCGAACACTTCGCGGCCTTCTACCCCGACGCCTTTCGGCTCGACGAGCTGCTCGCGATGGCCGGCCTCAGCCACCGGCAGGGAACCCTGTCAGATCGGCTCACCGACGGTGAGCAACGTCGGCTCGACCTGGCGGTGGGGGTGGTCGGTCGGCCTGAGCTCGTCGTCCTGGACGAACCGACGACCGGCCTGGACCCGCACGACCGCCACGAAGCCTGGGCGCTGATCCGCAGCCTGCACCATCAGGGCCGGACCATCGTGTTCAGCACCCATTACCTCGACGAGGTGCGGGCCCTGGCCGACCGGACCGCGGTCCTGGTCGACGGTCGCGTCCTGCACCTGGGCACCCTGTCGGAGCTGAGATCTGCTGTCGGGCGCCGCTATCGGGTGCGCTTCGCGATGCCTGCGCTGCCCGAGGTGGACGACGACCTGGCCGTCGAGATCGCCGACGTGGGTGGGAACACCACGTACAGCACCAACGAGCCCACCCGCCTGCTCAAACTCGTCATCGAGGCCGCCGAGCGTCGCGGCTTGGCCGAGGTGCCGTCGCTGCAGGTCAGCGAGCCCGACCTTGAGGACACCTACCTCAGCCTCGTCGCCGAGGCGATCCCCGAGGTGGTGCCATGACCCAGGCGGCCAGTGAGGCGAACACCCGGCGGCATCGCCGGCATGTCTACCCGGCCTCACAATCGCACCGCTGGCGAGTGGGGCGATCGAGTCCGCGCCACCACGGCCTGCCCGGGCTCCTGCCGGCGACCCGGGTGCGGGCCAAGGCCGAACTGCGTTCGTACCTGCGCTGTGTGAGCAGCATCGTGCTGACGCTGGCGCTGCCGATCCTCATGCTCGTGGTCTTCGGGGCGCTCTTCGTGCGCGGTCACCTGCTGCCCGCCGAATCCGGCGCCCGCGAGGTGATCCTGCCCGGGGTGATCGCCGTCGGCATCATGAGCGCCAGCTTCGCCACGCTGGCGTTGAGCGTGGCCACGGACCGGGAGTCGGGCCTGATCCGGCGGCTGGCCGCCACGCCGATGCCCAGGGCGGCGTACTTCGGCGGGGCCATCGTCAAGGCCGGCGCGATCAGTGCGGTCACCACGCTGACCCTGACCGTGCTGGCGATCGGCGTCTTCGGCCTACCCCTGCCCACCGACCCCGGACGATGGCTCACCTTCACCTGGGTGGTGGTGTTGGGGACCGTGAGTTGCGCCTTGGCGGGAATCGCCTTCACGGCGCTGATCCCCACCGCCCGGATGGCCCCCTTCATCGTGTTGCCCGCATTCCTGCTGCTGCAGATCATCTCGGGCGTCTTCTTCCCCAGCGCGGCGCTCCCGGAGGCGGTCCAGTGGATCGCGAACTGCTTCCCGCTGGCCTGGATAGCCGAAGGTCTGCGGGCCGCGCTGCTCGCCCCGGGCCTGGCCGCTCTCGAGCCGGACGGCCGATGGCACCTCGGGTGGGTCGCGCTCGCTCTCGGGGCGTGGGCGGTGCTCGCCGGACTGGCCTGCGCGCTCACCGTGCGGTGGCGTGGCGCACGGGTGAGGTGACCGATACCCGATCAGCACCGGGCACCGGACATCCACGACCGGTGTGCCAGGCTTGGCCGATGCTCCTGCGGACTCTCGACATCGGCCCGGACGCCGTGGACGACCGGTCCGCGGATCGACCCCTGGTTCGGGACGGAGAATCGTGATGGCCTCGGTCTTTGGTCGTGCGGCCCGACAGGACCCGGGCAGATCACCCTGCCCGTGCGGCTCGAGGCTGGAGTACTCGGCATGTTGTGGACCATTGCTCGCCGGGCGACGGTCCGCCTCCACCGCTTTGGAGTTGATGCGCTCGCGGTACACCGCGTACTCGCTGGGGAACGCCGACTATCTGTTCCGCACCTGGCACCCCGCCCACCGGCCGGACGACATCGGTCTCGATCCGGGCACCCAGTGGGTAGGCCTGTCGATCCTGGCCGCCGAACGTGGGGGAGCGGATGACGACACCGGGACCGTGGAGTTCGTGGCCCGCTATCGGGACGGTTCGGGGCATGGCACGCTCCACGAACACAGCGAGTTCGTCCGCAAGGGCGGGCGCTGGTTCTACGTCCAGGCCGGGTGAGCGCCCGCCGGCACATTAGTGCGTCGAGTGTCGGTTTCTGGGCGGTGTCTGGCAAGGCGGAGGCTCGCCGTCGTGGCAGCGCTACGGGCGGGCCGTCAACGCAGCCAGCGCCCGGTCCTGCGAAGCGACCCCAGCAACAACGTGCTGGCGGTCCCTGAGGGTGGCGCCCGCGGGATGTGCCGTGAGCTGATCAGCACCTCAGCGGGCGTCCACTCCGCTGACGCAGATCCACCCCTAGCGCCGGTCCATCCCACCCACGCCGATCCCACGTGCTCACGGTCGTGAGTGTGCTCGACTCAGCGCCGAGCCCGTAGCACCAGCGTCGCGATCACTCGCCAGCCCAGAATCACCACAGCCAGCGAGATCGCCGCCACCAGCAGGAAGGCCGGGGCAGTCCCGTCTCCGCTGAGTTGACGCAGCATCATGCCCGCCGCCCAAGCCCCCACCCAGACCGCGACGCCGGTGGGTACCGGCGCCAACGGACGCCGCCAGCCGCGCCCGACGGCCCATCCGATCGCGGCGCCGGTGAGGAAGGGCCAGGCGACGTCGAGAACCCCGACCAGGCCGGACGCCTCTTCGTGCGCCTGCCGGCCGACCGCGGCGAAGACCAGCACGGCGATCGCGTCCAGGAGCACCGCGCCCGCGACCTGGGCGGCAGGTGCGCCGGATGGGGGTGCCTTGCCGGACGTCGGCCGACCGGTGCGGGGCGAGGCTGGCTGCTGGGAAGACTTGCGGCTCACCCGTCCACGGTAGATCGCCCCGCGAGGAACCAGTTCACCGACACGGCCCGCCCCAGCCAGGACGCCGCCGGGGATCCCCCTCCACCAGGACCCGAGACCGCGCCCTTCGACATCTCAGACGACTTGACAACGGACTATCGTTAACTCACTATCGATATATCGCGACTGTCGTTCGGAATGACTCGCGACCGCCGTCGGCGAGATAACCGACGTATCCATACAACGTTCGCGCGTCCCCATGAGATCCCACAACACACCGGGCGGGACGCCACCATGAAAGGGGACACCAGATGTCCAGCCACAACGATCACGACTCGGGTCACCACGACTCGGGCCACCACCCACACGACTCGGGTCACCACGACTCAAGCCACCACCGACAGGACTCGGGTCACCACGACTCGGGCCATCACTCACACGCCCAGGGTGACTTCTCCGACCAGTCCCACCACTACCGGGGCCCGTCCGGCCCGTCCGGGGGCTTCGACCCCAGCGGATTCGTGCGCGCCTTCGGCTTCGCCTCCTCGGGTTACGACGGCCCGGGAGACGACTCCCCGCGCGGCGGACGGCGTCGCGGCGGCTGGTCGGGGCGCGACTGGGACTCAGACCGCGGCTGGGGCCCCGAACGTGGGGGACCACCGCCCTGGTTGGCCGCCATGTTCGGGTCCGGCCATGACCCGCGAGGCTCACGTGGCCCGCGAGGCCAACGCGCCCGGCGGGGTGACGTGCGAGCCGCGATTCTCGACGTGCTCGCCACCGAGCCCCTCAACGGATACCAGATCATCCAGCAGATCGCCGAGCGCTCGGACGGGATGTGGAAGCCGAGCCCCGGGTCGGTGTACCCCACCATGCAACAGCTGGAGGACGAGGGTCTCATCGAGCCCGACCCCACGGCCAAGGGCAAGGTCATGCGGCTGAGCGAGGCCGGTCAGGACTATGTCTCGGAGAATCCCGAGGAACTTGCCGCCGTGTGGCGGCCCTTCACCCGCCAGCGCAACGAGGAGCAGTTCGCCGCCCTCAAGCCCGAGATCGGCAAACTGATGGGTGCCGCCTGGCAGATCCTGGCCAATGGCACCGACGAGCAGCGCCGCGCCGCGGGGGCACTGCTGGTGGAGACCCGCCGCAAGCTCTACTCCATCCTCGCCGAGGAGGACGACGAGCGTCCGTCGTCCTGACAACGAGGAGCCACGGCGTCCTGGCCCAGACCACCCGGTGGATCCGGGCCCCGTCGTCTTGACACGAGTGGCCACGGCCGTCCGCCCGACCCCTGTGCGCAGCGGTGTGATCCGTCGATGCGCGGGCGTCGCGGCGGACGGTCGGGCGCTCACCCGGTGAAATCCTGACCGTTCTGCCCGTCGGTACTTGCCAGCGGGCCGCTCGTACCGTAGGCACGTTGCATGAGTGTGCGTCGGGTGATGGGTATCGAGACCGAGTACGGCGTGAGCGATCCGCGGGACCCGGCGGCGAATCCGATCGTGATGTCGGCCCAGGTGGTCAACGCCTACGCCGCGCCACTGGGCACCCGGGTGGGCCAGGCCGCGTGGGACTACGAGGACGAGAGTCCGCTGACCGACGCCCGCGGCTGGCAGGTCGGGCGCGGACAGGCCCATGCCAGCCAACTCACCGACACCCCCGGCGGGGAGTTCGCCGACGAGCTGGACGACCCCACGATGGCCAATGTCGTGCTCACCAACGGTGCTCGGCTGTACGTGGACCACGCCCACCCCGAGTACTCCAGCCCAGAGGTGACCAACCCCCTCGACGGGCTGCTGTGGGACAAGGCCGGCGAACAGGTGATGCTCCAGGCGGTCCGCCGGCTCGCGGTCGCGCCCGGCATGCCACCCCTGAACCTGTACAAGAACACCACCGACAACAAGGGCGTCTCGTACGGCACCCACGAGAACTACCTGATGCCGCGTGAGGTCCCCTTCCCCTCGATCGTCACCGGACTCATCCCGTTCTTCGTCTCCCGGCAGGTGATCACCGGGGCCGGACGAGTCGGGCGGGGCCAGGACGGTGATCAGGCCGGCTACCAGATCAGCCAGCGGGCGGACTTCTTCGAGGTCGAGGTGGGCTTGGAGACCACCCTCAAACGCCCCATCGTCAACACCCGCGACGAGCCGCACGCCAACGCCGACCGCTTCCGCCGGCTACACGTCATCGTCGGCGACGCCAACCTGTGCGAGGTGGCCGGCTACCTCAAGCTCGGCACCACCTCGCTGGTGCTCTCACTGATCGAGGCGGGTCGGATGCCCGACCTGTACGTCTCCCGGCCGGTGGCGACCATGCACGCGGTAAGCCACGACCCCACGCTCACTCAACTGATCACCCTCACCGACGGTCGCACGCTGACCGCCATCGACCTCCAGCGCGCCCTGCACGAGGCCGCGGCCCAGTTCGTGCAGGACGAGGCGGGCAGCGACGCCGACCCGATGACCCTGGACGTCCTGGATCGTTGGGTGGACGTGCTCGACCGGCTCGAACGCGACCCGATGTTATGTGCGCGCGAACTCGACTGGGTGGCCAAACTGCGTCTGCTGGAAGGCTTTCGCCAGCGCGAGAGTCTCGACTGGGAGCACCTGCGACTGCAGGCCATCGACCTGCAGTACGCCGACGTACGACCCGAACGCGGCCTCTACCAGCGCCTGCTGGCCCGCGACGCCGTCGACCGGCTCCTCACCGACGACCAGATCTCGGCCGCGGTCACCGACCCGCCGATCGACACCCGGGCCTACTTCCGCGGGCATGTGCTGGCCAAGTTCGGCGCCAATGTCACCGCGGCCTCCTGGGACTCGCTCATCTTCGACGTGCCTGGGTTCGGTGCGCTGCAACGAGTGCCGATGCTCGACCCCCTGCGCGGCACCCGGGAGCACGTCGGTCAACTGCTACTGGACTCCGAGACCGCGGAGGAGCTCGTGCGTGCGCTGACCGGACGCTGACCTGCTCACCGACCCCGGGCAGACTCGGGCCCTGCGCCGGGTGCCGAACCCGTGCGATCCGGTCGGCCGGGCTCGGTGAGGCGGCGCGCGCCGGGCCGGGCAGCGCCGCATCTGCTTGGGCCAGCCGGGGCCCGGTCTGCGGAGTCACGGGGCAGAGCCACCCTGGGCGGACTAGGATCAATTGAAGGGTCGACGAAGGAGGAGTCATGTCCGGTCAGGAGCAGCAACGCCCGAACCGCCGCGACGGCGACGAGCCGGACGACGCCCCAGCGCCACCACCGGGTGCGGCCCAGGTCGACACCAGCGACGTGGACGATCTACTGGACGAGATCGACGACGTGCTGGAGGAGAACTCGGAATCCTTCGTGCGCGGTTTCATTCAAAAGGGTGGACAGTGACCCTGGACGCCGGCCGGCTACCCGCCTCGTTCACGACCCCGGGTTCCTCCTCGTTCACCGAGTTCCTGGCCGGGCACCGACCCGAACTCCTGCCGGGCAACCGGGCGATGCCCCCCGGTGCCCTGCCCGAGGTCCCACACGGAACCACGATCGTCGCCCTCACCTTCCCCGGCGGCGTGGTGATGGGTGGAGATCGGCGCGCCACGATGGGCAGCGTGATCGCCAACCGCGAGATCGAGAAGGTCTTTCCCGCCGATGACTACTCCTGCGTGGGGATCGCCGGGTCGGCGGGCATCGCCGTCGAGATGGTGCGCCTGTTCCAGGTCGAACTCGAGCACTTCGAGAAGATCGAGGGCGCCCTGCTGAGCCTGGACGGCAAGGCCAACCGGCTGGCCGGGCTGATCCGGTCCAACCTGCCGATGGCCATGCAGGGTCTCGTCGTGGTTCCGCTGTTCGCCGGCTACGACCTCGACGCCGGCGTCGGCCGGATCTTCTCCTACGACGCCACCGGTGGCAGGTACGAGGAACACCAACACCATTCGGTCGGGTCCGGCTCACTCTTCGCGCGCGGCTCGCTGAAGAAGCTCTACCGCCCCACCCACACCGAGGCCGAGGCCGTCCGGGTCGCACTCGAAGCGCTCTACGACGCCGCCGACGACGACTCCGCGACCGGCGGGCCGGACACCATCCGACGGATCTGGCCGGTGATCTCCACGGTCACCGAGAACGGCTACCAACGCCTGGACGAGGCAGCAGTCGGCGAGGTCGTCCGGGCCGTCCTGGCCGACCGGGAACGCCAGCCCGACGCCGGCCCCACCCGGGACGACTTCTCCGCAGGGGGCGCGCGATGACCGCACCGTTCTATGTGAGCCCAGAGCAGGTGATGAAGGACCGGGCCGACTACGCCCGACGCAACATCGCCCGCGGTCGCCCGGTCGTCGTCGCCCCCTACGCCGGTGGCATCGTCTTCATCGCCGAGAACCCCTCTCGGGCGCTGCACAAGGTCAGCGAGATCTACGACCGGATCGCCTTCGCAGCCGTGGGCAAGTACAACGAGTTCGAGAACCTGCGCGTGGCCGGGATCCGGTATGCCGATCTGCGGGGCTACTCCTACGACCGCACCGACGTGACCGCGCGGGGCCTGGCCAATGCCTACGCCCAGACCCTCGGCACCGTCTTCACCACCGAACAGAAACCGCTGGAGGTGGAGATCGTTGTGGCCGAGGTGGGCCATCAGCCCCAGGGCGATCAGGTGTACCGCCTCACCTACGACGGTTCGGTCTTCGACGAGCAGGGCCTCGTCGTGATGGGCGGCTCGGCCGCCCAGATCGCCGAGGCGATCGGCGAACGATGGAACCGGGAGATGTCCCTGGCCGAGGTGCTCGGTCTCGTGGTTCCCGCCCTCGGCACGGACGGCGAGGGTGGCTCCCGCCAGCTCGACGCCGGCCAGCTCGAGGTGGCCGTGCTCGACCGCAAACGGTCCCGGCGCACCTTCCGCAGGCTCGCCGGGCACCTGCTGGAGCAACTGCTGGCCACCGACGACCCCACCACCGACCTGCCCAGCGGGGACGACCCGGGCCCGGGCCCGCATGACACCTTGACCGGCGACGCCCGCCCGAGCGGGGCCGCGGACACCGATCCGACAGCACCCGAGAACGCCACCGCGCCAACACCTGACAACGCCAGTGCGCCAACCGATAGTGCCAGTGCGTCAACACCCGAGAGCACCACTGAACCGCCGAGCCAGGCCGATGACCAAGCCCAGCCTGACTGAGGCGCCCACCGGGACGCGGGACGCGGGGTACCGCACCACCGCCGTCCACGCGGCTGCGGGCCCGCCCACCTGTTTGCGGGCCGGGCCGCCGGCCCGAGGCCGGCACGGCGGGCGCTGACCGGCGGGATCCGACCACACCCACAGGAGGGCCCCATGGACAGACGGATCTACGGCATCGAGACCGAGTTCGGAGTCACGTGTGTCGCCGACGGCCAGCGCAAGTTGTCCGCCGACGAAGTGGCCCGGTACCTGTTCCGCAAGGTCGTCTCCTGGGGCCGCTCGTCGAATGTCTTCCTGCGCAACGGGGCCCGGCTCTATCTCGACGTGGGCTCGCACCCCGAGTACGCCACCCCCGAGTGCGACGACGTGCGCGACCTGGTGATCCACGACCGGGCCGGCGAACGGATCCTGGAGGGGCTCGTGGTGGACGCCGAACGGCGTCTGGCCGACGAGGGCGTCGACGGGCAGGTGTTCCTGTTCAAGAACAACACCGACTCCGCGGGCAACTCCTACGGGTGCCACGAGAACTACCTGGTGGCCCGAGCCGGCGAGTTCGCCGAGATCTCCGACGTGCTCATCCCACACCTGGTGACCCGGCAGATCCTCGTCGGCGCCGGCAAGGTGCTCACCACCCCACGGGGCGCCCTGTTCACCTTCTCCCAGCGCGCCGATCACATCTGGGAAGGAGTGTCCTCGGCCACCACCAGGTCGCGGCCGATCATCAACACCCGGGACGAACCGCACGCGGATTCGGAGCGCTTCCGGCGACTGCACGTCATCGTCGGCGACTCGAACATGTCCGAGACCACGACGCTGCTCAAGGTCGGTGCGGTGGACATCGTGCTGCGGATGATCGAGTCCGGCTACGGATTGCGGAACCTGGCCTTGGAGAACCCGATCCGCGCCATCCGGGAGATCAGTCACGACCTCACCGGCCGAGCCCAGGTGCGCCTGGCCAACGGCCGCTCGATGACCGCGCTGGAGATCCAGCGGGTCTACCTGGAGCGGGCATCGGAGTACCTGGACGGCGAGGGCCTGCACACCCCCACCACCAAGCGGGTCCTGGACCTGTGGGATCGAGGTCTTCGAGCGGTGGACGAGCAGAATCCGGCCAGCGTCGAGCGCGAGTTGGACTGGGCGATCAAGTACCAGATCATCCAGCGGTACATGGCCAAGCACGATCTCGGCCTGAGCAGTGCGCGAGTGGCCCGACTCGACCTCGCCTACCACGACATCTCCCGGACCCGCGGCCTGTACAACCTGATGGTCGGCAAGGGTCTGGTGGAGCGGGTCTCCTCCGACATCGAGGTGCTCGCCGCCACGGTCACCCCGCCCCAGACCACCCGGGCCAAACTGCGTGGTGACTTCGTCCGGCGGGCTCAGGAGAAGCGACGGGACTTCACCGTCGACTGGGTGCACCTCAAACTCAACGACCAGGCCCAGCGCACGGTGCTGTGCAAGGACCCGTTCACCAGCGTCGACGAGCGGGTCGAACGACTGATCGCCAGCATGTGAACCATTCCGCCACCTTCGGCGGGCCGGGCTATGGTGACGTCCGTCCGAGTGGGCCGACCGCCCTCATCTCACCGCTGTACTCCTTCCCGGCGCGCACCGCACCGGCGAGGTGAAGGGAATCCTGTGCGACGTCTCCTGGTGTGCCTGTTCGTGCTCGTCCTCGCATTGGCGGGCTGCGGTGGCTCCGGCACTCAGGCCGAGGGGCTGGACGCGATCACCGTGACGGGTGAGCCGGACGCCAAGCCCGAGGTCACCTTCGACACGCCCTTCTCAGTCACCCAGACGCAGACCAAGACCCTCGTCGAGGGCGACTCCGAGGAGGTCGTCGCGGTCGGGGAGAAGGTCACGGTCAACTACGTGGGGATCAACGGCACCGACGGCAAGCAGTTCGATTCGTCCTTCGACAACGGCGGCCCCACTGACTTCACCCTCTCCGAGGGGGGCCTGATCAAGGGCTTCATCACCGCACTGGACGGCGCCAAGGTCGGCTCCCGGGTGCTGGTGGCGATCCCACCCGCGGACGGCTACGGCAGCCAGGGGCAGCCAGCAGCGGGCATCCGTGGCGACGACACGTTGATCTTCGTCATCGACGTGATCGGCACCCGCACCGTGCTGGAGAAGGCCGAGGGCACTGCGGTGGCCCCCACCCCCGGCAACCCCACGGTCACCGTCGACGAGCAGGGCGTGCCCAGCGTCACCGTGCCGCAGGGCCCGCCACCGTCCCAGTTGGTGGTGGCCCCGTTGATCACCGGTACCGGTGCACCGATCACCGCGGGTCAGACGGCCACCACCAACTACGTCGTGGTCGCCTGGTCCAATGGTCAGGTGATCGAGTCGTCCTGGGAGAAGGGCCAGCCGGGAGCGATGAGCGTCGGGTCGGGCCGGTTGCTGTCCGGGGTCGATGCCGGTCTGCTGGGCCAGCCGGTCGGCTCCCAGATCCTCATCGTGGTGCCGCAGCCGGAGGGCATCGACCCGGCGATGGTGCCCACCCAGGATCCGTCCGCGAGCGCGCCACCGGTGGTGAAGCCCGACGCCTTGGTCTTCGTCATCGACATCCTCGACGCCAGCTGATCCCGGCGGCGCAACACGCCCACCGGCCACACCCGGTCCCTGCGTCGGGGGCGGCTAATCCGGCCGTGGGGCCTGAGCGCCCGGGCCGTGCGAGGTCAGAGCCGTCGGCCGGAGGCGAGGGAGAACAGGTGCACGTGCCGGGGGTCGGGGAAGGCATTCACCCGGGTGCCCACCTCGACGCGATCTCCGGAGACCCGGCCCAGCAGCGGCTCCGGCAGGCACTCCACCGCCACCCGGGCGTAACTGCCGTCGCCGTCGGTGTCGTACACCTCCTGGACGGTGCCCACGAGCGTCTGCGGCGCCGGGTCGGCAGCCAGGGTGGTGACGGTGAGATCCTCGGGACGCACCCCCACCTGCACCTCGGTGAGGTCGTCCTGGGGCACCGGCAGCAGCAGGTCGCCCAGGCGTACCTGCCCCGACTCGACGCCGAGCGGGAACAGGTTCATCGGAGGTAGCCCGATGAACCCGGCGACGGCGGCATTGACCGGGCTGTCGTACACCTCGCGTGGCGGGCCGACCTGCTGCAGCCGGCCGTCGATGAGCACCGCCACCCGGTCGGCCATCAGCATCGCCTCGAGCGGGTCCGTCGTGGCGTACACGGTGGTGACCCCCAGGTGCTTCTGCAACCGGGCGATCTGGTCGCGGGTCTGCTCGCGAATGCTCGGTTCGAGGGCCACGAGAGGTTCGTCCATGAGAAACACCCGGGGTTCACGCACCACTGCCCGCCCGAGGGCGACCTGCTGGCGCTGGGCGCTCGACAGGGCGGCCGGACGCTCGGACAGATACCCGGTCAGGCCGAGGATCTCCGCCGCCTGCGTGACCCGGGAGGTCACCTCGTCCGCCGGCACACCCGAGATCTTGAGGGTGAAACCCATGTTGTCGGCCACGCTCAGGTGTGGGTACAGCGCGTAGTTCTGGAAGACCATGGCCACATCCCGGTCTTTGGGGGGCACGTTGGTCACGTCCCGCCCGCCGATCAGCACCCGGCCGGCGGCGACGTCCTCGAGCCCGGCAATGAGCCGCAGCGCCGACGTCTTGCCGGACCGGGCCGGCCCGACGAGCACCAGCAACTCCCCGTCGGCGACCTCCAGGTCGAGGTGGTCCAGCGCGGGAACGTCCGAGCCCGGGTACACACAGGTCGCCTGATCGAAGGTGATGCTGGACACGTCTGGCTCAGTCCTCCCTTGGGGCCGGGGGTCCAAGTGTGGTGCGCCCGGTCGTCGAACGGCAAACCAGGTGCGGTGAGAACCCGCGGGTCGATCCCATGCTCAGGTGCCGTTGCGGTTCTGGTGGGCGCCACCGCCCGGGCTCCGGGTGCGGGCCAGGGCAAGGTCACCGGCGTGCCGGCCGGCCGCTGCGGCGGCCAGGAAGGCGGCCGGGTCCTCGACCAGCCCGCGACCCATCGTGGACAGCCTCACAGGGGAGGAGGCAAGCACCTCGTCGAGCCCGGTCACGTCCATCGAGACCATACGGTGTCCGGCAGGGCACTCGGCCAGGGCGGCGGCCTGCGCGCGCACCCGCCGGGCCAGCGCCGGGTCGACCTCGTCCAGTTCCGGCACCACCACGTCGGCCGGCCGGAGGGCGACCCGGCCGTAGGCGGTGAGGCTGTGGTGCGAGACGCCCAGGTGCCGCTCGCGGGGATCGGCGCCCGACACACGCAGACAGGCCACCGCTCGCCCACCGAGCAGGTCGATGGCGTTGACCGCCTCCCCGACGGCCACACCACTGAAGCCGAACGGGGTGCCGGTGCCCAGGTTGCCCGGGCCCTGGGCGACCACGCAGACGTCGGCGCCCAGCACGTGCCGGGCCGCGAGCAACCCCGAGTGCAGGGTGACCGCCTCCAGGTCACCACCGAAGGCCTGACCGACACTGATCGCCCCGCAGAGCCAGCCCGCCTCGCGGAGCCCGGCCACGGCTTTGGAGAACCACAGCGGCAAAGCCCCGCCATCGGTCATCGCGTAGGCGACCCGCAGGCCCGGGCCGCGCTCACGCACTCCGGCGAGGATCGCTGGAAGTGCCGAATGCAGGTCGGCCACCACCACCGGCATGGCGTCGAGGTCCTCGGCGGCCGCCATCGTCTCGTGGTGCTCGCACTCCTGGTCGTCCACGCCGAGCAGCATCGGCTGCAGCGGGGTGTACCGGGCCTTGACCAAGTGCCCGGGTGCGGGCGGGGGATCGGCGGGCAGTGGGCCTCCCGGGGCAACCACGAGGGCATAGCCACCGGTGCCCAGGCCCCGGTCCAGCGCGGTGGTGTTGAGCAGCACCTCCTGACCCGCCGAGGGGACTCCGGTCAACGCGGGATAACACAGTGCCCGGGCGGTTCTGGTGCTCCCGTCAGGGTCGCTGATCCGTACCTCCAGTTCGGCGGCGCCTCGCCAGGCGCTGCGCAACCCGAGCACCACCGCCCGCCGCCAGCGGACCACCCGGGGTGGCTCTGCCGGTGCGTCGCCCGGTTCGTCCGCCGTGTCGCGTGCGGTTGCGTTCATGCAGGGGACGCTACTGGAGTACGTTGATGTTCGATGTCAGCGCAACGGACCGAACGGCTGCTCAACCTCGTCATCGCCCTGCTGGCGACGCGCCGGTGGCTCACCAAGGAGCAGATCCGCGTCGCCGTGCCCCAATACGCGAGCAGCACCAGCGAAGAGTCCTTCAATCGGATGTTCGAGCGGGACAAGGACGATCTGCGCGAGCTCGGAGTGCCGTTGGAGACCGGCAGCCACGATCCGCTCTTCGAGGACGAGCCCGGCTACCGGATCGATGCCGACGCCTACGCGCTGCCACCCATCACCTTCACCCCCGCCGAACTCACCGTGCTGGCATTGGCCGCCAATGTCTGGCAACAGGCGAACCTCGCCGGCCCGGCCGCGCGCGGTCTGGTCAAGCTCAAGGCACTGGGGGTGAGCGTCGGCGACGTCGGGGCCAGCCTGCAGACCCGGGTGCTCACCCGGGAACCGTCCTTCCCGGCCTTGTACGCGGCCACCCGGGACCGGGCGCCGGTGTCCTTCGGCTATCTCAAGCAGCACGAGACCGAGCCGGTGACCCGGCGGGTCGAGCCGTGGCACATCGTCAACTGGCACGGCCGGTGGTATCTGCACGGCTACGACCGCGATCGCCAGGACGACCGGGTCTTCCGGTTGAGCCGGATCGCCGGGCGGGTCCGACGGATCGGCGAGGTCGGCACCGTGCAGGTGCCGGACGGCATCGATTCCCGCACCGCGGTGCGCTCGGTCTGGGCGGACGGACCGGCTCGCACGGCCGTCCTCGTGGTGGACCCGGGCCGTGGGGTCGCGCTGCGCCGGCGCGCCGGCGTCGGTGCCGAGGCAGCCGAGATCGAGGTGACCTTCACCGACCTGGACCAGCTCGCCGGGGAGGTCGCCGAACTCGGCCCGGCCGCCCAGGTCCTGGCACCGCAGGACCTGCGTGCCGAGGTGCTGCGACGACTGCGCGCCGCCGCCGGGAGGCCGGACCCGCAGGTCGCCGAGCAAGCCGCCGCATCTGCGCAACCGGCGGATGGCGCGTCACCCACCGCGCCGGGGCAGGCGGCGCGATGAGCCCGCAGACCCCGCAGTCCGCCGCAGACCGGCTCTCTCGGCTGCTGGCGATGGTGCCCTACCTGCTGGACCGGCGCGGCATCGAGCTGGACGAGGCGGCCCGGCACTTCGGCCTGTCCGAGAGCGAACTCGTCGACGACCTGCAACTGCTCTTCGTCTGCGGATTGCCCGGGCATCTTCCCGACGACCTCATCGAGGCCGAGTGGGAGTCCGGGCACATCTACCTCGGCAACGCGGACGCCCTCGCGCGCCCGCTGCGCCTGGGGATGGACGAGGCGGTGGCCCTGCTCGCCGGACTGCGGACCTTGGCCGAGGCGGCCGGGGCAGCCGACTCCGAGGCACTGCACAGCGCGCTGGCCAAGCTCGGCGAGGCCACCGGCGATGCGGCGTCGGCGTCCAGCGCCGTCACCGTCACCCTCGACGACGAGACCGATCCGGCGCTGCTGGCCCGGTTGCGGGCGGCGGTCGACACCCATCGTCGGGTGCGGTTGCGTTACCTGGTGCCCGGCCGCGACGAGGTCACCGAGCGTGAGGTCGACCCGATGCGGGTCGTGTCGATGACCGGGCACTGGTACCTGGAGGGCTGGTGCCACCGGGCGCAGGACGTGCGCTTGTTCCGGTTGTCGCGGATCCTGGCCGATCAGGTCCTGGACGTGGACGGCACGCCGCCCGATCACGTCGTCGGGCGTGACCTCGACCAGTTGTTCACCCCGACCGAGTCCGATCACGTTGTCACGCTGAGGATCTCGCCCGAGAACGGGTGGGTGGTCGATACCTACGCGGCCGAGGTGCTCGGTCAGGACAGCCCGGGGAGCAGCGAATCGGCGGCTGACCAGTCCGGGTGGCAGCGGGTCCGGGTGCGGGCCGCCGACCCCTCGTGGGTGGTGGGTCTGGCCCTGCGCGGCGGGGGCGGTATCCAGGTGCTCGAACCCGTCGAACTCGCCGACCGGATCGCCGACCAGGCCCGGCGGGCACTGCGCCGCTACGACTAGCGGACGGTGCGCTACCCCCACGACACCGCCGATGCCTTGGCAGCCCGGGGTCTCCACGAGTGACCACGCGTGGCCACCTGACCGAGTTGTCAGCCTCGGGGTCATTGGTAGGGGCCCGAATCGGCGTAACACCCCGCGATGATCGACATCCCACAGGGGTGTCTGTGCTCGCGTCTGCAGACGGACATGCATACCGCTCGGGCTTCCTGCCCAGCTGGGCAGGAGCCGATCGGTTGGGGCAGTGGTGTGCATGTCCGTCTGCAGAACTGCTAATCGGGATCTCAGGCGATCGGCGCCAGATCCCTCTTCGTAGCAACCGACCGCCCGGGTGCACTCTTGCCGGCAGTCCTGCGGCGTCAGGCTGCGGCGTCAGGCTGCGGCGTCAGCGCAGCACTGCCGTGACTCGGCGACCACGCGCTGTGACCTGCTCGCCCGTTTACCGCACAGCCACTCACGATGTCCCGCGATTCTGCCAACCCCGCAAAGTTCTCGCGCGATTCGCTCAAGGCGCCGACGGGTACTGACGAACCTATGAACATCGCCGGATCGCAAGGGATCCGGACTCAACTCTTAGGAGGCGGGCATGACCACAATCAAGGCTTCCTGCCCCTGCTGCGGCGACGTTGACCTGACCCCTCCGCAGGTCCGGTTGGTCGTGTGCTCGGTGCAGAAGTGGTCCTACTACACGTTCGTGTGCACCAAGTGC
Source organism: Actinomycetales bacterium (assembly GCA_047974565.1). Taxonomy (GTDB): domain Bacteria; phylum Actinomycetota; class Actinomycetes; order Actinomycetales; family CAWJMD01; genus JBDIAG01. The sequence continues at coordinate 5,846 of JBKECN010000090.1, read as the reverse complement.
TCTGAGGAGATCCGCAAGCCGGCTGCTCCGGAGATCGTCCAGCTGCTCATCACCGGCGGCGTCGTCGCCGAGCGGTGGGTGGTCCCGGCAGAGGCACTCGAGGAGCACCAGGGCCCGGCCATCGCCTATGACGACGTGCTCGACTTCGCGCTGTGGCTGGACACGGTCGACCTGGTCGCCGCCGCCGCCCAGGCGCTCGAGCAGTACGACCACCCAGCGGTCTGAGTACTGCGCCGGTTCACCCGGCAGGGTTATGCTGCCCAGGTGTGGTGGTGGACATGGACGATCCTCGTCCTGGTATCGCTGGCGGTGCTCGGTTGGCTCACGTGGCGGCTCTTCGTCGCGGTGAAGAACCTGCTGATCGCCCTCGGCGATGTCAGTGCGGAGGCCGGTGAGGCCGGTGCAGCGGCCGATCGGCAACAGCAGATCTGGCTGCGGATGCGCGCAGCCCAGGACGAGGCCTATGCCGCCCAGCTCGCAGAACACGCCAGACCAGTTCCGCGAGGTGCCCTGCCACGCTGAGTGAGCACGATCCGCACAGCGCCCACCCAGGCTTCCCCCAGGGGTCGGCGGTAGACAACTCCAGACCAAGACCGTGGCATCTCAGCCCCCAGAGAGGCACATCATGTTTCGCAACGTCCTTGACAATCCGGTGCTCCTGATCGTCCTCGTCCTGATCATCGTGGTGGTCTTCGGGGCCAACAAGCTGCCCGGGGCAGCCCGTTCGCTGGGCCGTTCGTTGCGGATCTTCAAGTCCGAGGTGCGTCAGATGCATGACGACGACGACACCACCCCGTCGTCCTCGGCAGGCGACGCCCCGATCGAGGGGCGGATCGTCGACGAGCCGACCAAGTCGCAGTCGCGCAAGTCCCAGCACGACGCCTGATCCCCGGACCAGGGGAGATGGCTGACGAGCGCTCGACCCGAGCGCGCGGCTCGCACCGGGCCGCCTCACCCAAGGCATCCACGCGCCGGGCCGCCACCAAGCGTGCGAAGAAGAAGAAAGCCTCGCGGGATCCGGAAGGCCGGATGCCGCTGCGTGAGCACCTGGTCGAGTTGCGCAATCGCATCTTCAAGGCCGGGATCGGGCTGCTGCTCGGGGCCGTGGCGGGCTGGTTCCTCTACGACCCGGTGCTATCCGGGTTGAGCCGACCCATTCAAGAGGTGGCCGCCGAGGCGGGCCGCGAGGCCAGCATCAACTTCGGCGCGGTGGCCAGCCCGTTCGACCTCAAACTGCGGGTGGCCGCCTTCATCGGGATCATCGTCTCGTCGCCGGTCTGGATCTACCAGATCTGGGCCTTCGTCACCCCGGGCCTGACCCGCCGCGAGCGCGGATACGCCCTCGGCTTCTTCTTCGTGTCGATCCCGCTCTTCCTCTCCGGGGCCTACCTGGCCTACCGGGCGATGCCGAACTTCGTCCGCTTCCTCGTTTCATTCTCCCCGGAGGGATTCTCGAACTTCATCGACGCCCAGGTGTACCTGGGCTTCGTCATGCGGCTCATCATCTCCTTCGGACTGAGCTTCCTCTTCCCGGTGCTGCTGGTCGGGATGAACTTCATCGGCGTCGTCTCGGGCCGGGCGATGCTCAAGGCGTGGCGGTGGGTGGTGGTCGTCGCCTTCGGGTTCGCCGCCATCGCCACTCCGACCCCCGACGTGATGTCCATGTTCCTGCTGGCCGCGCCGCTGCTGGGGTTGTTCTTCCTGGCCATCGGGATCGCCATGCTCAACGACCGGCGTCGGCGGCGCCGGGATCCGGACCAGGCGGCCCTGGCAGAGATAGCGGACCTGTCCGACGACGCGGCCAGCACGCTGTAGCGGGTTGGCCGGGAGTCCATCCCGAAGTCGAACCCGGACGCTGCACAACGGGGTCAACGGGGTAAGGCCCGCTCGCGACCCGCCCAGGCACGCGCCCGATCGGCCCGCTGAGAACTCTCAGCGAACGTTCAGGGGCCGGCGCCGAGCGCCTACGCGGGGTGGACCGACCCGGTGGGTACGCTCACCCGCGTGAGGATCGGTCTGGTGGTCAACCCCACTGCGGGCAAGGGCAGCGGTGGGCATCTGGCGGCGAAGATCGCCGACCTGGCCCGCGGTCGCGGTGCCGACCTCATCGATCTGTCGGCCGACTCGGCGCAGGCTGCCCACGCGGCCGCAGCCGATCAACTCCAGGACCTCGACGCGCTCTTCGTCGCCGGGGGAGACGGGATGGCCCACCTGGGCGTGTCGGTGTGTGCGACCACCCCGGTTCCGCTGGCTCTCATCCCGACCGGTACCGGCAACGATTCGGCGGCGGCGCATGGAGTGCCCGCGGACCCGCTGGCCGCCACCCGGCAGGCCCTGGACCTGCTGGTCGAGGGCCGCAGCCGCGCCACCGACCTGGCTCGGGTGAGGTGCGGCGACGGCTCGCAGCACTGGTTCCTGTCGGTGTTGTCGCTGGGCTTCGACGCCATCGTCAACGAGCGGGCCAACCGGATGCGCTGGCCGCAGGGACCGAGCCGGTACAACGTCGCGGTGGCTCGCGAACTGCCGGTCTTTCGTCCGCCGCGGTACGAGATCACCCTCGACGGCAAACACCTGAGCACCGCCGCCATGCTCGTCTCGATCGCCAACGGTCCGCGATTCGGCGGCGGCATGCAGATCGCCCCGCAGGCTCGCACCGACGACGGACTGCTGGACGTCGTGGTGCTGGCACCGGTGCCGATCCCGCGTTTCGTACGGTTCTTTCCCAGCGTCTTCCAGGGCACCCACGTCGATCGGGACGAGGTCAGGATCCTGCGCACCCGGGTGGTGGAGGTGAGCCTGGACCGGGCGATCACCGCCTACGCGGACGGCGAGCCGATCGGACCGGCGCCGGTGCGGTGCGAAGCGGTCGAGGGCGCGCTGCAACTCCTGGCGTGACCCGCGACCGGTGGTGAGGCGCTGGCGGCGGACCTGGACCCAGGTGCGAGGCCTGAGGAACCGACCTATCCTGTCGCGATCATGCCAAGACGCCACGAGAGTTATATTTCGCCCCGCCAGAACGGCGGAGGGGAGGTAGCGGCTCACCCGCTCGCACACCGGGACCTACGGTGGCCTGGTCAGGGGCCGGGCCCCGCCCGGTCGGTGGTTCCAGCACCGGGCGGCGCTTCTTGAGTCTGCGAGGCGATGACCACCCCCAGGTAACAGGGATCGGCCGGCCTGGAGCCCACAGCCCGCCCGAGCCATCCGCACACACCCGCACGCAGCCGCACCGGGAGGCACCTGCTCCCAGCACGCCGGAGTCCACCGACCACACACGCCAAACCCCGACATCGAGAACGAAGAAGTCGACGAGAAAGAAGTCGACGGGCGCGAAGAAGTCCAAGAAGGCGAGGCCGCAGGCCCCGGCTGACTACTCCCTGGGAAGCAACAAAGCCGTCGAGACGATGTTCCGCAATGCCTATCGAGCCGAACTCGACACCATCGCGCTGGCCGCGATGAAGGCGAACATCATGATCTCGCTGAACGGCTTCATCATCTCCGCACTGATGATCTCGGGTGCGTTCATCTTCGCCTCGTCTCCGGCCTTCCTGCTCCCGGCCGGGGTGTTTCTGTTCACCGCGGCAACCTCGATCGTTTTCGCGCTGCTCGCCGCCTCCCCGGAGCGCGCCGACCTGGTGAGCGCGGTCGGGGAGTGGATGCGTGACGTGGTAGCCCGCCGTGCGCGGGTCACAGACTTGCCGCGGCGCGTCCTCAAGGCCTCCCAACCGGATGACCAGGGCAGGATCAATCTGCTCATCTACGAGGACCGGGTCCGGCTGCCCCGTGACACCTACTGGGACCGCATGCAGGAGTTGATGGCCGATCGCGAGCAGGTCTACTTCAGCATGAGCGATCATCTCTACTGGCTCGGGACGGTGGCTGATCGCAAGTTCCGACTTCTCAACCTGTCGTATACGGCATTTCGCTGGGGTCTGGTTGCGACCGTCCTGAGCTTCATCGGCTTGCGTTCGGTGGTGGGCTTGCTCGGCGACGAGGCATCCGAGGAGGCCATCCGGCTGCGCAGCCTGGGCATCGGGGAGTTCGAGGCGATCTATGAGCCATCCGCAGTGCAGCAACTCCCCGACGGACGCATCCTCGTCGTGGAGGACGAGGCAGACCGTGCGATGACCCTGCTCAGCTTCGATGAAAGCGGGATGCTCGCCGAGGATCGCACCGCGGGCCTGCGCATCATGCGTGGCTTCGGCACTGAACTCGACGACCTGGAGGGCTTGTCGATCGATGACGACGAGCAGGTGTATGCCACCACGTCGCACTCCCTCACCAACGACGGCACGCGCCATCCCAGCCGGGAGCAACTCGTCCGCTTCAAGATCTCCGGCGGCATGGTCGGCGACATCGCCCGCTACGAGGAACTGCGTGAGGCCCTGGCTTCAGCACCGATCATTCGTGAGGAGCTGGGTGGTCAGGTGAGTTTCGACGAGCTCAACATCGAAGGCCTCGCGTACGTGCCCCAGAGCGGCCACCTCTACCTGGGACTTCGAGCGCCCCTGAGCGGGGAGCGATCCCTGATCACGACGATCGAGAACCCCGACGAGGTGTTCGACGCGGGAGCCGAGCCGCGCTTTGGCCGTCCGGTTCACCTGGACCTGCAGGGCGGGGGAATCCGCGCGCTCAGCTATGACCCGATCCTCGGCGTCTTCCTCATCGTCAACGAGATCGAGGGCTACGAGGGCAACCGCCAGTCACAGTTGTGGTCCTGGAATGGCGACCCGTCCGTGGCGGCCGAGCCCATCGCCCTGCCGGACATCATCAACCTCAACAACGTCGAGTCGATCGACTCGATTCTGCTCGACGATGAGCCGAGGCTGCTCATCATGAGTGACGAGGGCAACGAGAAGAAGGACGAACCGGCTCGGTACATGATGTTGGACTACGAGCAGCTTCAGTCGTAAGGCATCCGGGCGCGCGCTGATCCACCGTCCTGGCCATCCCGGGCCGAGAACCAGGTGGGTCGGGCGGCGCGGACCGCGTAGCCTGAGCCGGTCATGGCATCACATCCCGACGACCTGTCACCGTCCGAACGCTACGCGGCGTACGTGCGGCGCTCTCGCCGTACCCCGCGCCTGGAGGAGTTCCTCGACCGGCAGGAGTTCGCCCTCGATCCGTTCCAGATGGAGGCCTGTGAGGCCGTCGACGCCGGCGAGGGCGTGCTGGTGGCCGCACCCACCGGCGCAGGCAAGACCGTGGTGGCCGAGTTCGCCGTCCATTGCGCACTGGCCGAGGGCCGCAAGTGCTTCTACACCACTCCGATCAAGGCCCTGAGCAATCAGAAGTACGCCGATCTGGTGGCCGTCCACGGAGCCCACAATGTCGGCTTGCTCACGGGTGATACCTCCCTCAACGCGGAGGCGCCGGTGGTGGTGATGACCACCGAGGTGCTGCGCAACATGCTCTACGCGGGTTCTGCGGCACTGCATGGGTTGGGTTACGTCGTCATGGACGAGGTGCACTACCTCGCCGACCGTCTGCGCGGCCCGGTGTGGGAGGAGGTGATCATCCACCTGCCCGACCCGGTGCAGGTGGTGTCCCTGTCGGCGACGGTCTCCAACGCCGAGGAACTGGGGGACTGGCTCGACACCGTACGCGGTCACACCCGGGTGGTGGTCAGCGAGCACCGCCCGGTGCCGCTGTGGCAGCACGTGATGACTCCCGAGGGTTTGGTGGATCTCTTCGTTGACGACGACGGGGACGAGCAGACTCTCAACCCTGACCTGGTACGCCTGTCCCGGCAGCAATCCGCCTGGGACGAGCGGGGCGGTCCTCGCGGCGGGCGGCGCCGCGGCAGGGCGCCGCGCGGGCCCGGTCGCCGGGGCTATCGCGGCCGCGAG
>JBKECN010000062.1:0-7592 GCA_047974565.1 Actinomycetales bacterium | reverse complement strand
TGCGGCAATGGCGACATTCTCACCCACACCCAGATCCTGGTTGGCAGACCCCTGCGCCTGCAGGGCCCCGAGTTGCACTGCCATGGTGGTCTCGCTCCTCTCCCGGCTCATACACGGCCTCACGGTCACACCTGGGGAGGGCGAACGACTCCCCTGGTTTTCGAGACCACCACCGTCCGGGACTGCGGTCAACGGGAACAGCCGCACTCTGTACAAAAGTTAGGGCCCAACTCCGCCGGCCCTGCCTCGGGTTGCCTGACCTTTAGCCTCGGCTCGCCTGACCTTTAGCCTCGGGTTGCCTGACCTTTAGGCAGTCCTGCGGGGAACCGTCGACATCAGGAGTGGCCGAATGCTTGTCTGACACAGCCTGCGGGACGGTCCTGTGGGGAACTGCCCGCCGCAGAGCGTGCGCGGAAGGACGTCATGTCAGGCACCAGCCAAGCACCCCAGGTTCCGAGCCACTCCCGGCGTGGCCACTGGGGCCGCCGGATGTCAGCGCTCGTGGCCACTGTCACCATGCTCGCCTCACCGGCACTCCTGGCGCCGGCGAGCGGTGCAGCGGCCACGCCGCCCTCGACCAGGTCCGCCACCGGCATCGACGCTGCCCGACAGCACGCCGTCCCCGAGTCCCGCACGTCGGCGCGGGAGGCCCGCAGAGTCGACCGGGTGCCGACCCCCGAGCTGGCCTGGCTACCGTGCCAAGGCGCTGAGTACGCGGGATTCCTGTGCACCACGGTCACCCTGCCGCTGGACTACGACGCCCCGCGAGCGGGCAGCGTCTCGGTGGCGCTGCTCAAGGTTCCCGCCGGGCGCCCGGACCAGCGGATCGGTTCGTTGTTCCTCAACCCCGGCGGGCCCGGCGGCTCCGGCAAGGGCATCGCCGTGCGGGCAAGCCAGTTCGTCTCCCCCGACGTGCGGGCTCGGTTCGATCTCATCGGGATGGATCCGCGCGGTACCAACGACTCGCAGCGGGTGCAGTGCTACCCGAGCGCGCAGGCTCAGGCCCGGGACCTGGCAGGCCTGGCCATGGTCTTCCCAGTCGGCGCCGACCAGGAGAGCACCTACGCAACGGCGACGACGAGCATGGCTCGGGCCTGCTCGAGGCAGGGGCGGCCGCTGTCGGCGAGCATGTCCACCGCGCAGGTGGCGCGCGACCTTGACGTGCTGCGGCGCGCTGTCGGCGACGCCCGGCTCAGCTACCTGGGCTGGTCATACGGAACATATCTCGGCCAGGTGTACGCGGCCCTCTTCCCGGACCGGGTACGTGCCATGGTCATCGATGGCGTGGTCGACCCGATCGCCTGGCAGGGCACCCATGACTCCCGATCCGTCCCCATGACGATGCGGATGGACAACGCCTCCGGTAGTTGGCGCGCGATGTCGACCCTGCTCGACCGCTGCCAACAGGTGGGGCCTGCCGAGTGCCCGCTTGGCGCCGACCCCTGGGCGGCCTTCGACTCGACGATGGCCGAACTGCGGGACAATCCCATCGTCATCGACATGGGGGACGGCACCTCGTTCACGGTGACCTATGCGACCTTCGTGCACGACCTCTTGCTCATGCTCTACGTGCCCGAGACCGCAGCGGCCGTGCCGGCCGTGGTGCAGTTGCTGAGGTCCATGCAGGCACCGCCGGCGTCGGGGCAGACCCGAGCGCAGTTGGCTCGCGGGTACCGCTCCACGGTGGCTCCCGCGCACGTCGCGAACGGGCGTCGGGCCGGTGCCGACCCGGCCAATGACGACCTGGCCAACGACTACGAACTCAACGCGGCCGTGGCCTGCAGCGATAGCCAGAACCCGCGCCAGTTCCGCCGTTGGGCGGACCTGGCCGACGAGGCGGACCGCCGGAGCCCGTACTTCGGCCGCTTCTGGCTGTGGCAGTCGGCCACGTGTGCCTCGTGGACGGCCCGCGACGAGGACGGCTACCGCGGCGACTTCGCCTCGTGGACGGCGGGGCCGGTGCTGGTGGTCGGCAACGTGTACGACCCGGCGACCACGTATGAGTCGGCCGTGCGGGTGGCGCAGCGGCTGCCCAACGCCCGACTGCTGAGCAGCGACGCCTGGGGGCACACCGCCTACGCGGTCTCGGCCTGCGCTACGAGGGCGATGGATGTGTACCTGCTGGATCTGACCCTGCCGGCCGAGGGCACCTTCTGTCGGGATGGATTCCAGCCTTTCGGGAGTGAATAGCACTCCCACCTCGACGAAAGGAGGTGAGCACCACATGGCCGACATTCTCAATCTGCAGGGTGATGACGAGGATCCCGACACAGCAGAGGAGGAAAAGGCGTCCAACGTGAGTTACGCGTACTGCGCGAACTCCTACACGAGCCAGTTCTTCTGCCGTCGCTGGTGACACGTGCGCGGTCAGCGCCTATCTGACCGCCGCAGGGACCGCTTCAGCTCAGAGCCGACAACCACTCAGAGCCGACAACCAGCGGTCCCATGAACCCACCCCGGTGTGGTCACGGGTCGGGTCGTCCATCGTCGCCGGGAGCCCTCCCTTCCGGTGCACGATGGGCGCCCGGCCCGACCGCTCCCCCGTCATCTCGGTGCGGTCCCTACCTTCTCCCTCGCCGTCCCCGACGAAGTTCTCTTCAACGAAAGTGCCACGATGCGATCAATTCTCGGTCTCCAACTGCCCGACCCGGACGACCCCTCCCCCGAGACTCCCGACGATCTGAAGAACTCGGTGGTCAGCGTCATGAACTGCGTGCGCAGCGAGGTGAGCGCCATCTGCCTGGGCCGCTGACCGTGGGCGACCTGCGCAGGTGGCTTCTCGTATCGCCTGTAGTCGCGACGGCCCGTTCGGGCCGGACTCCACTGCGCTCTGATTCGTCAGACATGAACATGCCCCGGTCGGCGCCTATCCGACCGGGGCATGAAACTAGCCAAAAGATAGCAGCATCGGTGAACTTCTGGCCAGGGGTTCCCGCGCGCACTGAGAAACTTTCTTAGGGTGGCCGCGGACTGGACTCAGCAGCCACCGGCGTCTTCGGCCGCCGCCGCGGCCCGGGCAACCCAGGCCGGTGTAATGCCATACCTTTGGCTCTTGATCAGTCGACCGTTAGCGCAGTCGTCGATGAGTTGGCCGAGCCGGTTCTCGCGGGTCTCCTCCCGCTTGGCGGACGACACCCAATGGGTACAGAGCTTGCGATAGGACGGTGTGGCGGAATCCCAGAAGGCGGCCGCGGCCGGGTTGGCCCGCAGCCGGGACTCGGCCTCGGACGCCAGCACGACGTCACCTTGTTCGAAGGAGTAGGTGCCGGTGCGGTCCGCGCGGCGTCGCTCGAACGCCGCCAGCCCGGCGGGGCGCATCCGCCCCTCGGCGATGAGCCGCTCCACGGATGCCACGTTGACCGCGCTCCACATACTGTTCGGCCGGCGCGGCGTCCAGCGCTGGCGGCGGGAATCGAGGTCGATCCGCTCGGCCCGGCTGTCGATCCACCCGAAGCACAAGGCTTCGACGACGGCCTCGTGCCAGGTCAGCCCACGGTCGGGGACGTGCTTGTTGTACAGACCCATCCACAGCTCGCTCTCGCGATCATGGTGGACCTCAAGCCAGGCTCGCCACTCGGCCGGATCGCTGAAGAACACCGCCGGGCGCTGCGGCGTCCCGCCGGGCTTCCCGATCGAGGCCGCTGCCATGGCGGCGATCCTCGCACATGGCCGATCGCTGGGTTGACACCTGCCCGCAGGTCAACCCGGTTCGTACAGGTGGGGCACGGCCTGCCAGGCGTACGCGTCAAGGCTGCGTGCGCGTCAAGGCTGCGTGCGCTTCGAGGCTGTGGGTGGTTATCCGCGTCAGCGCTCGACGACGTCCTGGCGCTCCAGGGGGATGCGGTCCAGATCCACCAGCCCGAGTTGCAGCGCCTTGACCAGGATCTGAGTGCGCGACTTGGCATTGAGCTTGGAGCCGACGTGCGAGAGATACTGCTTGACCGACCCTTCGGAGACGTACATCTGGCTACCGATCTGGTGGTTGGTCAGGCCCTGGGCCAGCCACTGCAGCAGTTCGCGCTCGCGTCCGGTCAGGCCCACCTCGACCGCCTCACGAGCGGGTAGGGCGGTGGTGACCACGGTCGAGACGAGCTCCCGGCGAACGGCACTCGACAAGGGCATCTCCCCTGCCAGGGCCTGGCGCATGCCCACCATCAGTGCCCGTCCCCCGGCGTCCTTGAGCAGGTAGCCCGACGCGCCGGATGCCAGAGCTGCGGTGACGTACTCCCGAGTGCCAAAAGTGGTCAGTGCGACCACACACGCTTGCGGCCAGCGCGAGCAGATCTCTCGGGTCGCATCCACGCCGGACATCTCCGGCATCTGCAGGTCCATCAGCACCACGTCGGGCGCGAGCGTGGCGAAGGCCTGCACCCCCTCGGCACCATTACGGGCCTCCCCGCACAACAGGTAACCGGGGGCATTCGCCAGGAATGCCCGGTAGGCGTCACGCACCAGCGGATCGTCGTCGACGACGAGCACGCGCACCTCGGAGTCGGGTGGTAGCGAGGGGTGGGAGTCGCTCATACATCGATCTTGAGCCTTCGCGCACTCACTGAACAGAGCCGGGGACACGAAAGTTTGCGTCATTGGCCGTTCGTCAATGGTGTCGGGCGGGATGAGCAGCCACCGTGGACAACGCCCCCCTCAGGGGCAACCCACCACTCTCACCGGAGGAACAGCATGATCCGTCGCGCCGCTACAAGCCTGATCGTCATCGTCGCCAGCTTCACCCTCATGGCCGCCCCAGCCAGTGCCGCCAGCGTTGAGAGCAACACACTCCCGGCAAGGGGCTGGTGCGAGATCTTCCCCCGCATCTGCCGCGGGTGACCGGATGACCACCGTGACGGCGCGGGAGGGCACCGGCGTCTTTCTTGCGCGCCGGGCCAGGACGATGGCAGGAGCCGCCCAACTGCGTCTCCTCGTCACCGCCTTTCTCCTGCTGCTGATCGCGGATCTGGCACGTATCCACATCCCAACAGCCCTCGCCGGCGACCTTTGGGTCCCCCCGCTGGGTATCGCCTGCGAGGTGCTGGGATACGTGGCGATCATCGTGGCTCTGTGGCGGCCGACGGTCGGCGCAGGCCTGGCGGGTATCGCCCTGATGGCTGGACTGGCGGTGGGAGGCACCGGATCCGAACCGATGTGGGTCCTGGTGATAACAGCGCTGGTCACGGCGCAGGCGCCACGCAGAGCCATCGGATGGACCGTCGCCGGGGTCGCCGGTTATGCCCTCGCCGGAAGCCTTCTGCACCCCCATACCTTCCTCCCAATGGTCCTCGTCCTGTGCGTGGCCACGACGGTCGGCCTGGGGGCCGGGGCAATGGTCAGGATGCTGAGCCGGCGTCGCTCGCAGGAAGAGTTACGTCGCGCAACCGTCAGACGCGAGGATGCTCGCCTCCGGGCGGACGAACGGAGCCTGCTTGCCCGTGAACTCCACGACGTGGTGGCACACCAACTCTCGAACACGACCCTGCAGGTAATGGGCCATCGCACGAGCGACAACGCAGCGGTGCTGCGTGAAGTGCTGGCCACCATCGGCTCGACCACGGATTCGGCCCTGACCGAGTTGCGGTTGCTCGTGCGAGTGCTTCGCGATGATCCCAGCACTCCCGCAGGCAAAGATGAAGTGTCGGAATTGACCCAGCGTGTGAGCCCGACCGCCGCGGCCGCAGCCGCCAGCCGACGCCTTGTCGCTAACGGTTTCGACCCCCAGATCAGTGTCCCTGGGCGAGCCGACGCCCTGGAGATGACGGTGCAGCGCACCCTGAGCCGCACCATCAGCGAGGGCACCGACAACGTCATGGCACACGCCGAGCCGCGCAGTAGATGCCAGCTGGACCTCACCATCACCGAGACAACCGTCGTCCTCACAGTGCGCAACTCCCTGCCGATGGGGGCCTCGCAGGCTCACGACACCCAGTCCGACCAGCAGCTTGGCTGGGGATTGCGCGGCCTGCGGGAACGTGTGGATCTGACCGGGGGTACGTTTCGCGCGGGGTTGCAGCCGAATCCCGCGGGCGACCCCGAGTGGGTGCTCAGCGTGAGCCTGCCCCACGAGTAGGCCAGTGCGACGAAAGCGCTGGATGCGTCAGTTGTGTCCAGATCCGTTACGGTGATGTGACGTCAACGAGACCACGAGAGGTCGATGATGCCAGCACGCGAGCACTCCCGCGCGGCATTGATCGGTGCGGTGACCAGACTGGCGATCGCCTGTCTGCTGCTTCTCGACTTGACTGACTCCGTCGTGAAGTTATGGGGGACCTCTGACCCGCTCGGTGAGATCGCCCAGTCCCTTGTAGTGGTGATGGCCACCCTGGCGGCGTCATGGAATCGGCCGCGATGGTCGGCGGCCTTGGGCATGGTAGTGATGGCGGGGGCCTTCTTCCTCGGCCCCACCGGGCTCGAGCCTTGGTACGTGTGTTGCACTGTCGTGCTGGTTGTGGTCCGCGGGCGGACAGCCCTCCCCCTTGCGCACCTGGTGCTGCTTGCCTGGTATCCCGTGGCCCTGGAGGTGAACACCCGACGCTCCGATCCCGATGACCATTGGTACGGAATAACTTTCGGGGTCGTGCTGATCGCCATCTCAGTTGGGGTCGGCTTGATGATCCGAGCGCAGCTGGCGCGTGAACGAACTCTTCGCAACCGACTACGTCAGGCTCAAGAGCGGGTGGCCACGGCACGGGCGGATGAGCGAGCCCGACTCGCAGGCGAACTCCAGCGACTGGTCGAGAAGCAGTTCCACGGCACGCTAGGCCGGTTGCGCAACGCAGACCGCCACGATGCGCGTCAACTTCGTTCGGCGTTGGACGCAGTCGACGAGGAGGCGCGAACCAGCCTGACGCGACTGCGAGTGTTGCTCGATGCCCTGCGCGCGCCCGAATCAGCCGGCCCGGTCTCGGATCCCGAGGCAACGTTCCCCCGGCTTGGCACTTTGTGGCTGGTTAGCCATCGCGTCCAGATCGCGCTGCTCGCCGGGCTCGGTTTCGTCCTGCTGCGCCAAGTCCTCACGGACGGCACGAGCATCAATCCCATGACCTTGTTCGCTGCCTGCGCCTTGGGCTTCGCACTGATGTCGTACCAGTTGCAGGCACCATGGATCTGGCTCATCGCCGTCCTGCCGATCGCCGGTCTGGCAGGCAACCTTGGGCTCAACAACACCCCCCTGTGGATCAGTTGTGTGGGTGCGCTGCTCGGCACACTGGGCGGGTGGGCGTGGCGCTACTTCGACGACATACGAGCGAACACCGCCCGCCGGATTGCTGCCTCGGACCAGGAACATGACACAGTGCTGCACGAAGAACGCTCCGCACTGGCCCGCGAACTCCACGACTTGGTGGCCCGCAAGCTCTCCCTCATCACACTGCGGGTCATGTCCGTCTGGCAATGCCAGGACACAGACACCCTCGCCGCCGACTGCGACGACATCGAAGACTCCACCCACACCGCCCGGCACGAACTCCGCACGCTCGTGGCCGGCATGCAAGGCGGGCCCGAGGAAAGCGACCCCGGCACGCACGTCGTGCCACCCACCATCACCATGGAATGCCTGGCCAACGACCTACTCGCCCATGGCTTCACAGTCCGCCATCGCA
>JBKECN010000040.1:0-89237 GCA_047974565.1 Actinomycetales bacterium | reverse complement strand
CCAAGAACCCCGGGGCGACTGGTCCGGCGCCGAAACCTCCTACACCCGGTCCCTGCAGGTCAGTGAAGACCTCGCCGAACGGTTCGGCGGCCCCCAAGAACTTCGCGACCTGAGCATCTCCCTGGACAATGTCGGCCGCGTCCAAGCAGCCCGGGGCGACTGGACCGGCGCCGAAACCTCCTACACCCGGTCCCTGCAGGTCCGAGAACACCTCGCCGAACGGGTCGGCGGCCCCCAAGAACTGCGCGATCTGAGCATCTCCGTGGCCAATGTCGGCCGCGTCCAAGAAGCCCGGGGCGACTGGACCGGCGCCGAAACCTCGTACAGACGCGCACTCGATGTCGCCGAGCGTTTGGTGGACGAGGTGGTCGGCGGCAGTTCTCCAGAGGAGTTTCGACAGTTGCGGTCCCGGCTCGAGGGGATTGCCGCCCGCTTGGCCGAACTCAAGGTCGACGATGCGCGCGCACGGGCGCTGGCCCTGGCGCGACGAATCGACGTCGACACTCCCCTGAAGAATGGGGCTTCCTCGGGCGAGGTCCCTGTCGACCCATAGCAACAAGAGTCATGCAGACGCTCCCCAGCGCTGGCAGCACGACGTCCAGCACCCCGACCGATCGGGACGCGAGAGTTCGCGGCATCGAACATCCTCCGTCCTGGTGAGGCGCACCTGGCAGGATTGAGGTGTGGAATTCGTCGCGACGGACCTGGACGGGACCATCGTGCATCCCGACGGAACCGTCAGCCCCGCCACGGTCGAGGCGCTGCGCGCGTGCGAACGGGCTGGAGTCCCGGTGGCCATCGTCACCGGGCGCCCACCCCGCTGGCTGCCGGATGCGGTGACCGCCACCGGCCTGGACGGCGTGGCGATCTGCGCGAACGGGGCCGTCGTCTACGACTGGGATACCCGGCGGATCCTGCAGGCCTGGACCATTCCACTCGACGTCGTGCGCGAAACGGTGGAGACCCTGCGTGGGGTGCTCACGCAAGTACGGGTGGCGGTGGAGACCACGCACGGGTATCGCCGCGAGCCCGGGTACCACGCCACCTTCACCGATGACGACGAGCCGCCCCGGGCTCAGCTGGAGCAGATCCTGGCCGGGGACCTGGGCGACGGGATCGTCAAGGTACTCATCCGGGCCGATGGTCGCGGAGACCAGCTGTGGCAGGTGGCTCAGCAACACGTCGGCCATCTCGTACAACCCACACATTCCAACTCCCACGACAATCTCCTCGAACTCGGACCCGTAGGCGTGAGCAAGGCCGTGACACTCGCCCGGTTCGTCGCCGAGCACGGCGTCGCGGCACCGGGGGTGATCGCCTTCGGGGACCAGCCCAATGACATCGAGATGCTGCGCTGGGCCGGGGTGGGAGTCGCGATGGCCGACGGGCATCCCGAGGCGATCGCCGCCGCCGATCTGGTGGCACCTCCGTTGAGTCAGGACGGAGTCGCACAGGTGCTGCGGGCCCGCCTACGCGAGTCGGGCTGACCCGGCCCGACGACTTTCTGACTGAGGGCCCGAGCGGTGACAACTCCGCCCAACTCGCCCGTTCACCCAAGGATCGCCTGTCCGACCTGCCGTGAAATCGCCTGGTATCAACCCGATGACGCAACACTCCGGAGAACCCGCGGGATTGGCCATAGCATGCAGCGAGCCACCCCGGCATCGGGGCGGCCAGTCGGGACACACCACTGACTTCAGGAGGTCTCGTGAGGACCAGTCTCACCAGACGCGCAGCAGGGCTCACCCTGGTCGCCGCCCTCGCCGTCACCGGCGCCGCCTGCTCGCCGCCGTCGTCCGAGTCGTCGACGTCGTCGTCCGATTCGGGCGCGAGCGTGGACGCTGCCACAGCCACCTCGGCGGAGGACTTCGGCGGCATGGACGCCCTGGTCGAGGCCGCCAAGGCCGAGGGCGAACTCAACGTCATCGCCCTGCCTCCGGACTGGGCCAATTACGGCGGAATCATCTCCGCCTTCGAAGACAAGTACGGCATCACCATCAACTCTGCACAGCCGGATGCCTCGAGCGCCGACGAGATCGCAGCGGCCGACCGACTCAAGGGCCAGTCCAGCGCCCCGGACGTCTTCGACCTCGGCGCCAGCGTCGCCTCGGCGAACACGGACAAGTTCGCCCCGTACACGGTGGAGACCTTCGGCGACATCCCGGACAACCTCAAGGCCTCCGACGGCACCTGGGTGAACGACTACGGCGGCTACATGAGCGTCGGCTACGACCCGACCAAGGTCCCGGCCCCCACGTCGCTGGCCGATCTGCTCGGACCTGACTACCAGGGCAAGGTCGCCCTCAACGGTGACCCGACCAAGGCCGGGGCCGCTTTCGCCGCGGTCCAGATGGCCTCGGTGGCCAACGGCGGCACCGTCGAGGACGTGGCCCCCGGCGTCGACTACTTCGCCAAGCTGAAGTCCGCCGGCAACCTCATTCCGGTGGACCCGACCCCTGCCACCATCGAATCCGGCCAGACCCCGGTGGTCTTCGACTGGGATTACCTCAACGCCGGCCAGGCCAGCAAGATGCAGGGCACGATGGAGTGGCGGATCTTCGTTCCCTCCGACGCCGTCGTGGGCGGGTACTACGTGCAGGCGATCAGCAAGGACGCTCCGCACCCGGCCGCGGCGCGGTTGTGGCAGGAGTTCCTGTACTCCGACGAGGGCCAGAACCTGTGGCTCGAGGGCGGTGCCCGACCGGTCCGGATGGAGGCGATGACCACCGCCGGCACCATCGACGAGGCTCTCGCGAACGCCCTGCCGCAGGTCACCGGCGACCCGGTGATCCCCACCGAGGACCAGAACACCAAGGCCAAGGAGTACCTGGCCACCTCCTGGGCCAACGCCGTCGGCTGACCCGGCCGGTCATGACATCCACGTCCACGGCGAAGGCGTCGAGACCCCGTCTCGGCGCCTTCGCCGGTGTCGTCCCGTTCTTCGCGTACACGACCGTCTTCCTGCTCATCCCGACGGTGGTGGTCGTCGTGGGCGCCTTCCTCGATGCGGACAACCGCCCCACGCTCGGCAACGTCGCGGCGCTGACCCAGCCCTCGTTCCTCACCGCGCTCAAGCAATCGATCATCCTGTCGGCGGTGACGTCGGTGCTCGGTGCGCTGATCGGCGCCGGCCTCGCCTATGCCATCTCCACCGCGCCGAGTTCGGGTGTGCTCAAGCGGTTCGTCACCTCGCTGTGCGGGGTATTGGCCCAGTTCGGCGGGGTGGCCCTGGCCTTCGCCTTCCTGGCCAGTTTCGGCGCCACCGGCTACCTCACCGTCTGGCTCACCGCCCTGGGCGCCCCGACCGGGGGTGGGTTGTGGCTCTATCAGTGGGATCGGGGACTGATGCTCATCTACCTGTACTTCCAGATCCCCCTCATGCTCATCGTCTTCCTGCCCGCGGTGGAGGGGCTGCGCCCGCAGTGGCGGGAGGCGAACGAGACCCTCGGCGGCTCCACCCTGGACTACTGGACGAAGGTCGCCCTGCCGATCCTGGCGCCCAGTTTCATCGGCGCCCTGCTGCTGTTGTTCACCAACGCCTTCAGCGCCTACGCCACCGCAGCCGCACTGGTCAGCCAGGGTTCCCCGCTGGTACCGCTGCAGATCGCCGGGACCTTCTCCTCCGAGGTGCTGCTCGGCCAGGAGAACATCGGCAAGGCGATGGCACTGGCGATGGTGGTGGTCGTGGCGATCGTGATGGCGATCTACGCGATCCTCGACAGGCGCTCGTCCACCTGGCTGGGTGGACGCTGATGGCATCGCGCGCCACCGGCACCCGGGCCCGCTTCCGGCGTAACCAGACCCTGATGCGCCGGGTCGTCGTGACGATCGTCCTGGCCTTCTTCGCCGCACCCCTGATCGGCATGCTCGACTTCACCACCAGACTCGGCGACGGCCGTTCCGCAGCGACCTGGGCGGCTCTGGTCAATGTGCGGGTGCTCGACGAGCGGTATCCGATCCTGCTCGAGGGCATCCTCACCTCGCTCGCGATGGCGGTCATCACCGTGCTGATCATGCTGGTGCTGCTGGTGCCCACGATGACCTGGGTACGGCTGCGGCTGCCCCGCCTGAGCCGCACCGTCGAGTTCGTCTGCCTGCTCCCGCTGACCATCCCGGCCATCGTCCTGGTGGTCGGGCTCACCCCCGTCTACTCCTGGCTCTACTCGTGGACGGCCTACCTGTTCGGCTCCGAGTCCGGGGTGTGGCTATCGCTGGCCTACGTCGTGCTCGTCCTGCCCTACGCCTACCGGGCGATCGACGCCGGCCTGCGCGCCACGGACGTAAAGACCCTGTCGGAGGCGGCGCGTTCGCTCGGCGCCGGGTGGGGCACCGTGATGTGGCGGGTGATCCTGCCCAATCTGCGCACCGCGGTGCTCAGCGCCTCGTTCCTGTCGGTGGCCCTGGTGCTGGGCGAGTTCACCATCGCCAACCTGTTCAACCGGATCAACCTGCAGGTGGCGATGTACCAGCTCGGCAAGTCCGATGCCCAGATCTCGGTCGCGGTGGCGCTGGCCTCGCTGGTCTTCGCCTTCGTCATCCTGTTCGCGATGTCCTTCGTGGGCAACGCGGGTGCCGGGCGCCGACCGGGCCGGCGCGCTCGGCGCTCCCCGCCTCCGGCGACCCCGGCCCCGTCCACCTCGTCAAGCCTGGAGAGTCGATGACGTCTGTTGCCGCCCAGCCCGCCTCGCCTGCGCCCGGCACCGCCCAGGGCGTGAGTGTCGAACTGACCGACCTGGTGCGCACCTACGGCAGCGTCCGGGCGCTCGCCGGGCTCACCCTGCACCTGCGGCCCGGAGAGCTCGTGGCCCTGCTCGGCCCGTCGGGGTGCGGCAAGACCACCGCCTTGCGGTGCCTGGCCGGGCTGGAGGACGCCGACTCGGGACGGATCGAGGTGGATGGCATGGACCTGACCCGGGTGCCGACGAACAAGCGCGGCATGGGCATGGTGTTCCAGGCGTACTCCCTGTTCCCGCACATGACCGCCCGGCAGAACGTCGAGTTCGGCCTGCAGTTGCGCAAGATCGACCAGACCACCAGGCGGCAGCGGGCCGGCGAGATGCTCGACCTGGTGGGCCTGTCCGCGCAAGCCGACCGGTTCGCCCATCAGATGTCCGGCGGTCAGCAACAACGAGTGGCCCTCGCCCGAGCCCTGGCAATCCGCCCTGCGGTATTGCTGCTGGACGAGCCGCTGTCCGCCCTGGACGCCAAGGTCAGGGTCCAGTTGCGCGAGGAGATCCGCCGCATCCAACTGGACGTCGGGACCACCACCCTGTTCGTCACCCACGACCAGGAGGAGGCGCTGGCGGTGGCCGACCGGGTCGGGGTGATGCGCGCCGGCAACCTGGAGCAGCTCGCCGCGCCCGAGGTGTTGTACGCCGAGCCGGCCACGGCCTTCGTCGCGGACTTCGTGGGGCTGACGAACCGGCTGCCAGCGCATGCCGACGCCGACTCCGCCCAGGTGCTCGGGGCGAGGGTGCCGCTGCTGCCCGGGTCGGCCACGCAGGTGCCGGTCGAGGTCCTCGTGCGGCCCGAGGCGATCACCGTCGAACCCACCCCGGATCACTCCGCGGACGCCAACGCCCGCGTGGTGGCCGTCAGCTTCCTCGGCTCGCATGGCAGGCTCACCGCACGCACCCCTGACGGCGTGGACGTGGTCGTGCAGGTGCCCAGCACCCAGATCTCCGCGTTCCGGCCCGGCGACCCGGTGCGCCTCGTACCGATCGGAGCCCCCGCCCTGGCCGTGGCTCGCTGACCCGAGGGTGCCCGGTGGATCATCCTCGGCCGGATAGCCCGCAGCGAGCGTGACGCGAGCGCGGCTGAGTCCCGGGTACCGTGTTGCGCGGAGTCCGCCCGGGCCGTCCGCCGGGGATCAACAGGGGAGGAGAGCCATGGCGAGCAGGCCAGCCGGGCCCCCTGCGGGTATGCAGGGCGATCCCGGGATCGTCCTGCGGCTGGTCACCGACCAACGGCTGGCCTTCCTGCTCGTCGGCGGATTCAACACGGTCGTGGGCTTCGGCTGGTTCGTGGCGACCAACTGGGCCATCGGCGGCCTGTTCGACCCTCGGTACGGGTACCTCGTCGTCACCACCGTCTCGTATGTGCCGGCGGTGTTCTGCGCCTACCTCACGTTCCGCTACCTGGTGTTCCGCGTCCGTGGGCATTTCTTCCGGGACCTGCTGAGATTCGCCACGCTCTACCTCACCGGACTGGGCGTGAACTACCTGCTGCTGCCGTTCTTCCACAAGCTGATCGGCCTGCCGCTGGTCCCGGCCCAGTTGTGTGTGGTGTGCCTGTGGGCGGTGCTGTCCTGGTTCGGGCAGAAGCACTTCGCCTTCCGGCGCACTCACGCCGAAAGGCTGGCTCAGGCTCAGTCGGGCGGACGTGAGCCAGATCAGACGGGACGTGCCGGGACCGGGCAGAGCCAGACCGGCCAGAACGAAGCTGGGCAGCACGAGACCGGGCAGGCATCCGAGTTGGGCGAGTCCGCATGAGTTCCTCGGACAAGCCCGCCGTTTCCGTGGTCATCCCCGCGTACAACAACGGCGCCTACATCGCGCGGACGGTGCACTCCGTCCTGCGGCAGTCGTTCACGGACTTCGAACTGGTGATCAGCGATCACGCCTCCAGCGACGACACCTGGCAGGTGCTGCAGGGTTTCGCGGATGAGCCGAGGGTTCGGCTCACCCGGATCGGTCCCGGCGGCGGCGCGCCGCGGAACTGGGCTGCGGTGACCGCCCAGGCGCGCGGTGAGTTCGTCAAGCTCGTGTGCGGAGACGACCTGCTGCATCCCGATGCCTTGACCCGCCAGGTGCAGGCCCTGCGCCGGCATCCTCAGGCCTCGATGGTCGCCTGTACCCGCGACCTCATCGACCACGACGACCGCCGGCTCATCCGGGCGCGCGGTCTGGGCCGGCTACGCGGGCTGGTGCCCGGAACCGAGGCGATCCGCGCCACCATCCTGGCCGGAGCCAACCTGTTCGGCGAGCCCAACTGCGTGACCTTTCGATCCGATGCGCTGGCGGCCGCCGGCGGGTGGCAGAGCGAGCACCCCTTCGTCATCGACGAGGCCACTTACGCCCGGGTACTCGAAGTCGGCCCCCTGGTGGCCGAGCCGGAGGTGCTGGCGGCCTTCCGGCTCTCCCGCACCCAGTGGAGCGTCCGGCTGGTGAACGAGCAGGCCCGCCAAGTCGTGCGCTGGCACCACGCGGTCGCCGCGCGTCACCCGGGCCTGCTGAACCGGGCCGAACTGGCCCTGGCCGACGCCCGCGCCTGGCAGACCGCGTTGATGCGTCGAGCCGCGTACCTGGTCTTCGATCGGCGGATGGGGCCTGCTGAATGACGGCCGGGCCACGCTCGGGTGACCCGTCATCCGAGACTGACGCCGCAGCGCCGGAGCAGACGTCATGGGCCTGGTATGCGCTGGCGGCCGGGCTGGCGCTCGCGCATGCGCTGCTGGCCGTGCGGATCTGGAACGGTGGCCTCGGCACACCGATCAGTTACGACGGCGACGGGGTCGCGGTCTTGGCCCACGCGACCACCGCCGCCCGCCAGGGCTGGTACGAGTTCGAACCACATCTGGGGTGGCCGCACGGCCAGACGTACCACGACTTCCCGACCGCGGAGAACCTGCACATGGCGGTGTTCGCAGTGCTCGGGAAGCTCTGGCAACCGGTCACTGTCGTCAACGTCTATTTCCTGGCCGGTTTCGCACTGGCCGCGCCACTGGCGCTGCGGCTGTTCCGGGCGATTGGCCTGCGCCCCATCATGGCGACCGTGATGGCGGTGCTCTGGGCCACCGCCGCGTACCACTACTGGCGCGGGATACCTCATCTGTTCCTGGCCAGCTACTGGGTGCTGCCACCGGCGCTGCTGGTGGTGTGGAGATCGGCCCGGGCAGAACCGGTGTGGCGGCGAGCCCCGGGGCGATACGGCAAGTGGCGGCCGGTGTCCACCGTCGCGGCGTTCGTGCTGCTGGGAATCGCCTCCACGTACTACTCAGTCTTCGTCGGGGCCCTGCTGGGGATCGCCGCCGTCGCCTGCTTGGTGCAGCGTGCCGGGTGGCGGGCGGTTCTCTCTCCCTTGGTCGCCGGGCTGGTGTTGGTCGCGGTGATGCTCGCCAACATGGCCACCGACATCGCCTACGCCCGATCGTTGCCTGCCAATCCGGTGGGCCTGACCAGATCGGCCGGGGACGTCGAGGCGTTCGGCCTGCGGCTCACCCAGCTCCTGCTGCCCACCGACGATCACTGGTTCGGCCCGGCCCGCCGGTTGTCGGACTACTTCTTCCGTACTATCCCCATCCCGGTCGGCCCGTCCCTGGGGTTGGTCGCCTCGGCCGGCCTGGTGCTGCTGGCCGTCGTCATCGTGCTCCGGATCCTCGGACGCGGGCCGCAGACCGCATCGGCCGGCAGATTGAGCACGCTCGCCTTCCTCACCCTCGGTGCGATCGCGATGGCCACGGTCGGCGGCGGGTCGGAGACCATCGCGCTGCTCACCCCGAACCTGCGGGGCTGGGACCGGATGCTCATCGTGGTGGCTGCGTTCGCGCTGGCCGCCCTCGGGCTGGTCCTGGACTCCACCGGACGATCACCCTCGCCGACAGCCATCCGCCACCGCCCCCGGGTTGCCACGATGCTGGCGCTCGGCGTGCTGGCGATCGGCCTCATCGACCAGGTGCCCTGGTACGACACCACCTCCCAGGCCGAGATGCGCAGCGCCTGGGAGTCCGACCGTGGCTACCTGGCAGATCTGGAGACGCAGTTCGGCGCTTCCGCCACCATCGCCCAACTCCCCTGGCGTGGTTTCCCCGAAACAGGGCCGCTCAACGGCACCGCCGACACCGATCCACTGCGCCTGTTCGTCGCTTCCAAGGATGGTCCGTCCTTCTCCTTCGGCGGGATCCGGGGGAGGCCGCAGGCGGACTGGTGGCAGCCGATGAGCACCCGTGCCATGCCGCAGCAGCTACGTCAGCTGGCGGCGATCGGCTTCACCGTGGTGAGCCTGGACCGAACCGCCGCCGGCGCCCAGGCCGACGACCAGGAGGCGGCGCTCACCGCCGCCCTCGGGCCGGCCGCCGTGACCAGCCCGGACGGCCGATACCTGGCCTGGAGCCTTGCCTCGGCCGACCGGCAACTGCACCGAGGGCACGACGACGCCGCCATCGAGGCCGCGGCCGCCGATCTCACGACTCCGCCGATGGTGTACCCGCTCTACGACCCGTACCAGCTCAGCCTGGCCCTGGACAATCCACGGGACCATCCGCAGCAGGTGTCGGTGGACATCACCATCGGGCTGATGCCGGGGCTCAGTCAGGTGACGGTCCGAGCGCCCGGCCAGTCCGCCATCACCCTCGAGGGGACCGGGAGTGTGCGGTGGCAGACCACCATGGTGTTGCCGCCGGGCCGCACGGTGGTGAGTCTGGAGGTGCCGGCGGCGCAGTGGCGCGAGCTCAAACCCAGCAACGGTCCGGGGGTGTGGCTGGACGCGAGCAGCCGACTCGTCGTCGAGGACGATGAGAGTTTCGCGCATTGACACCCCGACCCCACCCCGTCGGATCCTCACGCTGACCGGTGGACGGGTCGGTTATCGTCGGCAGCGTGTCAGCCGATCCTGGTGCCAGCCCGCACACGATCTCGGTGGTGATCCCCGTGTACCAGGGCGAGCACACGCTGGAGCAGGTGGTGGGCGAGCTACTGCCGTACTGCTCGGCGCGCACCAGCCCGCACGGCCATCGGTACCTGGTCGAGGAGATCCTGCTGGTGCACGACCACGGCCCGGACCGTTCCGCCCAGGTCATCCGTGAACTGGCCGAACACCACCCTCAGGTACGGCCGGTGTGGCTGAGCCGCAACTACGGTCAGCACGCCGCCACCCTGGCCGGGATGTCCTCCGCCGGGAGCGACTGGATCGTCACCATGGACGAGGACGGCCAGCACGACCCGACGGGCATCGCAGCGATGCTCGACACCGCGCTCGCCGAGAACGCGCAGGTGGTCTACGCCGCGCCCAGCAACCCGGCCCCGCACGGTCCGCTGCGCAACCTCTCCTCACGGGGAGCCAAGGCGGTCACCTCCCGGCTCACCACGACGACGATCGACGCGCGGATGTTCCACTCCTACCGGTTGATCCTTGGTGAGATCGGGCGCAGCGTCGCCGCCTACGCCGGGGCCGGGGTGTACCTCGACGTGGCCCTGGGCTGGGTGACCAACCGCGCCACGTCCTGCCCGATCGCCGTGCGTCAGGAGGGCGAACGTCCGTCGGGATACAACTGGCGGCGACTCTTCTCGCACTTCTGGCGGCTGGTGCTCTCCAGCGGCACCCGCGGCCTGCGGCTGGTGGCCCTGGCCGGGGCCGGGCTGGGGGTACTCGGCCTGCTGCTGGCCATCTACATCATCATCGCCCGGCTCGCGGACAACTCCGTGCAACCCGGCTGGGCGTCGGTGATCGTCGCGGTCCTGGTCTGCAGCGGGACCGTGCTCATCGCCCTCGGCGTGGTCGCCGAGTACCTCGGGATGGCGGTGAACATGGCGATGGGTCGTCCGCTCTATCTCATCGTGTCGGACGAGCGCACCGGTCCACTGGGAAGGGACGCGAGTCCACCGGGGCAGGACCCGACCGCGGTGCAGGCTCCACCCCCCGTGGTGGAACCGGACCCGGCCTCGGCCCGGCCGGGCCCGCCACCGGAGTCCGAACCCGCGCCCTCGCGCCCCGATGAGCCCCGACTCGACCCGGCACCATCCAGCCCGGACGGCCCGGACCATGGCCCCGCCCAGTCCTCCTCATCCCCTAGGCCGTCCTCTTCCACCGGGCCACCCTCGTCCACTCGCCCTCCTGCCTCGGGCGCCGGTGGCTCGGTCGCCGCCCCGACGGGCTGACCGGCGTGTCCACGTGGGTGATCGGCGCGGGCGGCCTGCTGGGGCGGAACGTGGCGCACGCGGTGTCCCGCGGAGGCCACCTCTGGCAGCCCGGCACACCACTGGCCTGGGACCGACCGGACACCCCGGATCAACTGGTCGCGGGCCTGGGGGAATTCGTCCGATACGCCGCCCCCGGCCCGTGGGCGGTGGCCTGGTGCGCCGGCGCCGGGGTGACCGCCACACCCCAGCGTGCCTTCGAGGCCGAACTGGCCGCCCAGCGCGCCTTCGTCCACGCCGTGGCGCAACTGCCCGAGGCCGTCCGCAGCCGCGGCGCCCTCTTCCTGGCCTCCTCCGCCGGTGGTCTGTATGCCGGCTCCCCGGATCCGGCGCCCTATGACGAAGCCAGCACACCGCTGCCCCTGGCGCCCTACGGGCGGGCCAAACTGGCAGCGGAGAACCTGTTCGGCGCCCTCGCCGAGCAGGGGGTGGCCGTGGCCGTCGGGCGGATCGCCAACCTGTACGGGGCCGGCCAGAACCTCACCAAGGCGCAGGGCCTGCTCACCGCAGCCTGCCGGTCGGTGCTGACCGGGCGCCCGCTCGGCATCTATGTGCCGATGGACACCCTGCGCGACTACCTCAGCGCCGCCGACGCCGGGAACGTGATTGCCGGGCTGATCGCGGACGTGGCCGATCGGCGGCCACCCGGCGTCCAGCTCAAGGTGATCGCCAGCGGGCGGGCGGTCACCATCGCCAGCATCCTCGGCGAGGTGACCCGGGTGGCCAAGCGCCGCCCTCCGGTGGTCCTGGGCGCCTCACCCGCCGCGGCCGCCCAGGTCCGCGACCTTCGGCTGCGCTCGCTGCACCGCACCGGCCTGGACGTGCACGTCCGGACCACGCTGCCCACCGGGGTGGCTCAGATCCTGGCCTCTCTGCGGGCCCTGCAGCGCAGTGGGGTGGCCCTGTAGCCCAGCCCTAAGCCCAGGCCGCTCGGCTCGGTCGACGACGTGAGCCCGGCTCAGTCCCGTTCCGCGCGCGGCACCCAGGAGGTCTTGGGGTTGCCCACGTAGATCTGCCGGGGACGGTAGATCCGGCCCTTGGGGTCGTCGTGCACTTCCTTCCAGTTGGCGATCCACCCGGGCATCCGGCCCATCGCGAACATCACCGTGAACATGTTCAGTGGGATGCCGATCGCCCGCAGGATCACCCCGGAATAGAAGTCGACGTTCGGGTAGAGCTTGCGCTCGACGAAGAAGTCGTCCTCCAGGGCCGCCGACTCCAGTTCCATGGCCAGGTCGAGCAGCGGGTCGGTGATGTGCATGTCCTTGAGCATCCGGTCGGCGGCGTCCTTGAGGATGCGTGAGCGCGGGTCGAAGTTGCGGTACACCCGGTGCCCGAAGCCCATCAGCTTGATGCCGTCCTGCCGGTTCTTCACCCGGGTGACGTAGTCCTGGACGCTGATCTCGCTGTCCCGGATCTGCTGCAGCATCTCCACCACAGCGACATTGGCGCCACCGTGCAGCGGACCCCACAGGGCGTTCACCCCGGCAGAGCAACTGGCGTGCATGTTGGCCTTGCTGGAGGCCACCATCCGAACCGTGGAGGTGGAGCAGTTCTGCTCGTGGTCGGCGTGCAGGATGAGGAACAGGTTGAGTGCCTTGGCGACCTCCCGGCTGGGCACGTACTCCTTGTACGGCAGGGAGAACATCATGTGCAGGAAGTTCTCCACGTACTTCAGGTCGTGACGCGGCCAGACCAGCGGCTCACCCACCGCGGCCTTGTGGGACGCGGCGGCGATGGTTCGCACCTTCGAGATCAGACTGGCGGCGGCCCGTTCGACGCCGATGTCGTCCACCATCGCCTCGCGCGGCTCGTAGGCCTGCACCGCGTTGATCATCGCCGACAGGGTGGCCATCGGGTGGGTGCGGGCGGCCAGCGTCTCGAAGTGGCCGCGCATGGCCACGTGCAGGGACGAGTTCTCCGACAGCAGGGCCCGGAACCGCTCCCGGTCCTCCGGGGAGGGCAACCGTCCGAAGATCACCAGCCAGGCCGTCTCGACGAACGAGGAGTTGGCAGCCACCTCCTCGATGGGGATTCCCCGGTACCGCAGGATGCCCTTCTCACCGTCGATGAAGGTGATGGCGGACTCGCACGAGCCGGTGTTGCCGTAGCCGTCATCGAGCGTGATGTACCCGCTGTCGGCGCGCAGATGGCTGATGTCCACTGCCAGTTCGCCCTCGGTCCCCTCGACCACGGGCAGTTGGTACCTGGTGCCGTCCAGGTCGAGCGTCGCGGTGCGGGTGGGTGCCTCGCTCATATGAAACCTCCGTCGGGTCGTCGGTACTGGTCTACCGGACGCGCCGCCCGGCTGCCACGCCGGGTTGGCGATTGGAGGCGATGGATACTCCTGCAGGCCCAGTGCTCCGCGGCTTCAGTGCTCGCGCGGACGGCGCCGACGGCGCAGGCCGAATCCGAGCGAGATCAGCCCCGCGGCCAGGATCAGCATGATCACCGACTGCCCTGCCCCGGTGTACGCCAGGGAGGACGAGCTCGACCCGCTACCCGAGCTGCCGGACCCGCTGGTTCCCGAGGATCCGGTGGAACCGCTGGTGCCTGTCGTCCCGGTGCTGCCACCCGTCCCCGTGGAGCCGGTGCCGGTGGAGCCGCCGCCCGTCGAGCCGCCGGTGCCACTCCCCGATCCGCCGGTGGACGTGGTCGTCACCGAGACCTCGCTGGTCTGGACCAGGGTGTCGCCGCTCATCGAGAGGCCGACTCCGACGATCCGGTGAGTGGCCGGGTCCAGGCCGGCCGGGACCGTCAGGACGGTGTTGGCGGTGCCGTCCGCCCCGGCCGTGACCGACTTCAGGATCTGCGGGGTGGAGCAGATGTAATAGGTCACCGTGCTCTCCGGCAGCCAGGCCTGCGATCCCTCGACCTCGACCTGCCCGCCGGTGGACACGATCGCCGCGCTGATCCGCAGCAGGTCATTGGCATCCGGGCACTGGGCGAGGGTGTCCGGCAGCGTCATCGACCCGGGACCGGTCCCGTTCTCGACCTCCCACCAGTCCGGGATGCCGTTGCCGTCCGCGTCGGTGGTGTTGTCGAGGGTGCGTTGCACCCGCAGCACGCCCGTGGCCGTGGCCTGCCCGCCGTGGTCATCGGTGATCGTGTACGTATAGGACACCTGCAGCACCGACCCGACAACCAGTTGCATGAAGGCGTCCCCGCCGTCATAGGTCACCACGCCGTCGACGACGGAGAACGTGCCCGGGCCGTTGCTGGTCACCGAGACGACCCGCAGCTGGTCGCTGGTGTCGGGGTCGGTGTCGTTGTCCAGTACCGGGATCTGGACGACCTTCCGGTCGGTGACATTGGTGGTGTCGTTCAGCGCGACCGGGGCGTCGTTGACGCCCACGATGGTGATCTGCGCGGTGTACGTGCCCGTCGCCCCGTGGGCGTCCTCGATGTCGAGCACCATGGAGTCCGCCTGGGTCTCGCCCTCGGCCAGCGCGTTCCATTGCGAATCGGGGGTGTAGGTGACGGTTCCGGTGGTCAGTGAGGCGGCACCGTGGCTCGGCTGGGTGGCGATGGCGGTGGCCACGACGGTGTCCCCGGAATCGGGGTCGGTGGCGCCGAGTTCCTCGGTCCCCAGGGTCAGGGTGTCGTCCTCGAGCACCTGGCAGGCGCGCTCGCCGCCAGGGGCGTCGTTGACGCCGGTCACGGTGATGATGATCTGCCCCTGGCTCTGGGCCCCGTCCCCATCGGCGATGACGTACGAGACCGTGACGTCCTCGGACTCTCCGGGTGCCAGGCGCTCGAACTCACCCGCCGGGTCGAAGTGGACCTGACCGGCCACCACCGTGGCGCTGCCCAGGCCGACCGGCGCCTGCGCCGAGACGAGGACGAGTTCGTTGTGCGGGCCGTCGACGTCGGTGTCGTTGAGCAGCGCGTCGACGGTGACCGGGTTCTGCTCATCGGTGCCCGAGTAGTCCGTCACCGCGGTAGGTGCGTCGTTGAGCCCGGTCACGGTGATCCTCAGGACGGCGTTCACCGTGGCGCCGTGGTCGTCGGCAAGGGTGAAGGTCACCGTGTCGACGGCGGTCTCGCCCGGAGCCAGGTGATCCCAGGCGCCGGCCGGGTCGTAGTGCACCGCACCGTCCACGACGCTCGCGGTCCCCTGCGTGGCGGAGTCGTCGACCCCGGTCAAGGACAGGGTGTCGGCCCGGTCCGGGTCGCTGCCGTTCTCCACCAGGGCGGTGACGTCGATCGCGGCGTCCTGGTCCGTCGAAGCCTCGGCGTCGGTCGCGGTGGGCGCGTCGTTGGCGCCCTCGATCCGGATCTCCAGGGTTCCCTGCGCGGTCGCGCCGTGCTCGTCCTGGATCGTGTACTGCACCATCGCCGAGACATGCTCGCCCGCGGACAGGTCGTTGTACCGGCCGTCAGTGATCTGGAAGCTCACGGTGGATCCGACGTTCGTGGGCGTGCCGCCATAGTCGGGCACCGGCGAGGCCTGCAGATCGACGAAGCTGATGCTGGAGCCGTCGTCGATGTCGCTGTCGTTGGACATCACGTCGATGGTGTGCGCGCTCAGGTCGTCCTCACCGATGGTCAACAGGTCTGCCGCGGCGACCGGGGCATCGTTGAGCCCGGTGACGGTGACCGAGACCGTCGCGGAGTCGCTGCCGCCGTTGTCGTCGGTGGCGGTGTAGCTGAAGGAGGTCGAGTCGGTGGCGCCGACGGCCAGGTGCTGGAAGTCCTGCCCCGGGTCGAAGCTCACGCTTGTGTCGTCGAAGGACGCGCTTCCCGCGGACGGCTGAGTCACCGAGGCGACTCGCAGCACGTCATCGGTGTCGGGGTCGGAGTCGGCCGGCACCTCGCTGAGTACCTGGACACTGCCCACGGTGTCCTCGTCCACCGACAGCGTGTCGTCGGTGGCGGTCGGTCCGTCGTTGGTGCCGGTCACCGTCACGGTGATGGACGAGGAGGAGACCTGGCCGTGCGGGTCGCTGCCGGTGTAGTTCAGGTGGACGGTGGCGGTCTCGCCGACCGCCAGGTACTGGTAGTCCGAGAGCGGGTCCCAGCGGACCTTGCCGCCGTCGATGGACACGGCGCCGCCACCGGAGACGATGCTGGCTGTGGTCGCGGTCAGCACGTCGCTGGCGTCGGCATCCACGTCGTTGGCGACGGCGTCGATGACGATCGGGTCGTCCTCGCTGGTCGTGGCCTCGTCCGGGATGGCGACCATCGGATCGTTCGACCCCACCACGCGCAGCAGTGCCCGGCCGGACGCCGTCGTCTTGCCGTCGCTGATCGTGTATGTCACTTCGTCCGTCGCCGTCTCCCCCTCGGCCAGCCATTCGAACTGCCGGTTCGGGTCGTACGTGATGGTGTTGTCGCCGAGGTTCGCTTCGCCGGTGGTGTCTGTGGTGTCGATCGAGGTCATGGTGATGGTCGAGCGGTAGTCCGGGTAGCGGTCATTCGTCCGGGGGTCGAAGGTCACGGCCGGCCCGTTCTCGGGCACGTCGGTGGTCTCCTCGATGACCTGAGGGGCGTCGTACTCGCCGGTCACCCTGATCCGCACCGTTCCCACGTCCTGGCCCAGGTGGCCGTCGTCGATGGTGTACCGGAGCGTGGTGTCGGCGAACCGGCCGGGGGTGAGGTAGTCGAAGTCGTCACCCGGGTCGAAGGTCAGGGTGTTGCCGGTGAAGGACGTCGTGCCGGACGGCGCCGCCGAGTAGGAGATCACGGTGAGGGTGTGATTCTCATGGTCGGTGTCGTTGCTCGTGACGTCGAAGCTGATCACTCCGTCCTCGCTGACCACACCGACGTCGTCGACGGCTATCGGCGGTTCGTTGACGAAGAAGCCGACGGTCGCGGTGGTGGGTTCGTTGGGAGCAAAGGCGTCGGTCTCGGCCTGGTTGACCGCGTACACACAACTGTCGTCGCCCGAGACACCGTTGTTGACGTATTCGACCTTGCCGGCAACGACGCTGCATGTCCCGTTGGTCGCCTGGGTTTGGATGATCAGGTCAATGGGCGTGCCGGGGAGATCCCCGGTCCCGAATCCTGCATCGTTGGCAAGCACGTCGACCGTGGCCGACGTGCCCACCAACACGTCGGAGTGGTCGTCCTGAGCGTCAGGGTTGGTGTAAACGTCCACGGTGATGGCGTTGTCCCGGGTGAACTGTCCGTTCCAGTGGATGCCCCAGGTCGGGCAGCAGGAACCGGCGTATCCGACCCCGCCCCACCGGCCCACCCTCGCCTGGGGAAGGGTGATGTTGCGATTGGTCCCTGCCGTGGTGGGGGCCGTGGCCGTGTAGGTACGACACAGATTGACGTTACGGGTGACGCTGGCCTGGGTGTAGGTGATGGAGAACCCTGCTGACGAGGCGTCCAATGTGACCCGGTCCATCGCCGCCTCGTAGCCGCTGGTCTCCTCCATGAATACCTGCTTGACGCAGCGCACGTACTGGAAGGACACCCCGGCCCGCACCTGCGCCGGATAGCTCAGCGTGGTGTACGCGTAGTGGGTGGTTTCGACCGTGCCGATCTGGGCGCCCTCGGTCATCTCATTGCTGGCGTATTGGGTCGTCGTCTTGGTCCAACCCGTGGTGATCGTGTTCTCGTTTGCCAGCGCCGCAGGGGGGTCGACGAGCGTCATGCGCGCGGCGGTGAATCCGCCCGCCACGAGCAGGGCGACGACGAACAGAGCGCAGTACCGGGTGATCGAGCGGCTGATCCATGCCATGTCGACATTTCGGTTGCTGAAACTCGGGACTTAACCAGTTGCGCCAATCAGTTCTTACCGGCGAGTAATTTCTCACTCAAGTTATTGACGGAGGGCAGCCATCGGTGACTCACCGTAACGGCCAAGGCGGCCCGACGATTAGATGCGCTCGTCACTCGGTGTAAGCGATTCCCGCCTCTTCGCGTACAGGTTGGCCAATGCCTTCGTCACAGGGCCTTGGTCCAGGCGGCGGCCATCCACTGCGACAACCGGCATGACACCACGAAAGGCATTCGTACAGAACACTTCCTGCGCCCGGTCAAGATCGTCAGGGACGAGTTCGCGAGCGTGAACCGGCACACTATCGGCGGACCCCCATTCCAGAAGCAGCCCCCGGGCGATCCCCGGCAAGGCCCCGCACTCGAGAGTCGGGGTATATGCGGTACCACCGATCACGAGGAATACGCTGCTGAGTGTTCCCTCGCTCAGTCGGCCCCGTGTATCCAGCATGAGCGCCTCGTCGAAGCCACGTTCCAGGGCCCATTGACGGGCCAGCAGATTCTCCGAATAGCCGGTGCACTTGACGCCCGTCAAGGGTGATCGCTCGTTACGGACCCACGGCGCGACAGTGAGTGACATCGGCCCTGCCGCCGGCCCGGCCGGGGCTGCCTCCACCATCAGGGTGGGGCCTGCCGTCGGGGTGCCGCCGGTGTATGTGATCCGCACTCGGGTGACCGCCTCCGAGTGACGGCGCAGGGCGAGGTTCACCAGGCCCCGCACCCGGTCGGAGGCCGGTGCGGGCAGCCCGAGCCGCTGCGCCCCGAAGGCCAGCCGGGCCAGATGCCGGTCGAGCCAGCAGGGCACCCCGTGCTGCGCGCGAAGGGTTTCGAAGACTCCGCGGCCATGGGTGAAGCCGCTGTCGGCGGGGTCGATGCCGGCTTGCCCGGTAGCCAGTTCCAGCACCTGGCCGGCTCTGTCGACGAGCACGGTGGGTGCACTCACTCTCCGAGCACCCCGCCGGCGGAGGCCAGCGCGCCGTGCCCGGAGGCGATCCGGACCAGCCGGTCGGCCTTGAGCTCGGTCTCGGCCCATTCCGCCTGCGGATCCGAACCCCAGGTGATACCGGCCCCGGTGCCGAACCGCAGCATCGGGTCGGCCTCGGTGGTGTCGATCCAGAAACTGCGGATACCGACCGCGAGCTCGGCGGTGCCGGCGTCGGCGTCCACCCAGCCGATCGCCCCGCAGTAGGGACCACGGGGCACCGGTTCCAGTTCTCGGATCGCCTGTAAGGCGGTGTGCTTGGGAGCGCCGGAGACCGATCCGGGCGGGCACAGGGCAGCCAGGATCTCGCCCCAGCCCACTCCGTCCCTGAGCCTGCCGGTGATGGTGCTGACCAGGTGCACCAGGCCGGGGTGTCGTTCCACGCCGAGCAGGCTCGGCACGGCCACGGTGCCCGGCCGGCACACCCGCTGCAGGTCATTGCGGACCAGGTCGGTGATCATCACGTTCTCTGCGGTGTCCTTGGCCAGCAGCCGGTCCGCCGACACCGCGGTGCCCTTGATCGGCGCGCTGGTGAGCATTTCCTGTTCACGCCGCAGGAAGAGTTCGGGAGAGGCGGAGGCCAGCCACAGGCCAGGCACGTTCAGGACACCAGCGAAAGGCGCCGGATTGCCGGCCGCCAGCAGACCGGCCAACGGATAGGGCCCCTGGCGCACCAACTCCGCACCCGCCGGCACCGACAGGACTCGGCACAGGTTGGCCTGGTAGACCTCCCCGGCCCGGACCAGCTCCCGGATCCGGCGGACGCCCGCGATATAGGCCTGCCGGTCGAGGGAGGAGTGCCAGTCTGCCCTGGGCGGCGCGAAGCCGGACGCCGCCGGAAGCGGATGTGCTCGCACGTCCCCGAATCGCCAGGCCCGCGCCCTCCCGATCGCGCCGCCGTGCTGCTGGGGATAGTGGAAGTCGATCGCGACCGCCCACCAACCGCCCCGGTCGAGCGCACCCGGGTCGGTGGCCAGATCCACCTCCTCGACCAGTTCTCGAGCGAGCTGGCCCGCCCACCAGGCTGACCAGCCGGTGACGGCACCGGTCACCGCCCTGGCCTCACCGTGAGCACTGGCCCCACCGTGAGCACTGGCCTCACCGTGACTCGCCCGGCGCGCTGGTCACGCTGGTCACGGTGGCGGGCCGTGAAAGCTGGGCACGCACCTCGCCGCAGGAGTCGGCGCTGCACCGGGCGTACGGGTCGATGCGGGCCATTCACGGCCGGACCTCGGGCAGAGACTCCAGCAGTACCGCGGCTCCGTCCTCGCGCACATCGGGGCCGATCTCGTCGGCCACCGCCTTGAGGTCGTCGTGGGCGTTGCCCATCGCGATCCCGCGGGCGGCCCAGGTCAGCATCTCCAGGTCGTTGCGTCCATCCCCCAGCGCGATGGTGTGCTCGGGGTCGACGCCCAGCTCGCGACGCACCTGCTCCAGGGCACTGGCCTTGGACACCCCGGCGGGGGCCAGGTCGAGCCAGGCGCTGTACCCGATGGAGTATTCGACGCCGTGCAGGCCGATCCGTCCGACCACCTCGGCGAACTCCTCCGCGTCGTGGTCGGGGCTGTATACGACCACCCGGGTGGTCGGCTGGGCGAGCATCTGCTCCAGCGGCACTACGTCGACACGGCCGGCGATCTCGTTGTCGCCGGGCCATTCGCGGCTGATCTTGATGCCGTCCAGATCTTCGACGGCGAAGAGGGCGTCCGGCAGGTGTTCGCGGACCATCGCGATCACCGAGGTCGGGTCGAAGGTGACGAGGTTGGTCACCTGGTAGCCGTGCGGTGCGCTCGGGTCGAGACGACAGGTGAGGGCGCCATTGGAGAAGACCCCCAGACCATGCAGCAGGCCGGCCTGGGCCATCACGTCCATGGAACCCGTCACCGAACGCCCGGTGGCGATCACCAGGTGATGCCCGCGCTCGGCCGCCTGGGACAACGCGGCGGTGACCCGATCGGACATCCGGCCGTCGTAGTGGATGAGGGTGCCGTCGATGTCGAGGGCCACCAGCTGCGCCATGCTCACCCGGGTCAGCCTAGGAGACCGCCGAACAGGTCGGGATCCTGACGCCTCGTCAACCTGAAGGCGGGGAACGATATCCCGGCCGTGGTCGGCGAAGCACTGGCTCGTCGGCCACTACCAGCCGAAGAGACAGCGGACGCACTGTAGTCCCGTGTCGGCGGCGATTTTGGGACCTGTTTTCGCGCCCTCACCTTCGAGCCGCGGACGGCCGGCGTGGGCGGACTACCTGATGGCCCTCTATTCGGGTGAGCCGGCCGTGCACGTCCTTGCCGATCCCTCCTGTGCGGCACTGATCACAGCCGTGGATGTGCGTGCATGCGTACCGGGGTCTCATCCGAGCAACTGCTCGCCGACGCTGCGGCTTTTGATCGGTCCTTGGGAAGCGGCTGGCGCGCCCGGGATCCAGTACCTGGCCACCTGTCTGGCGTGGCGCATCAGCGATCTCGCGAGTCCGCCGGCGGAAGAGGCGGAACTTGGTCCCGATCCTGAGCGGGCGGACGAGGAGATCGAAGCCCTGCTCCGGGAAGTGGCAAGGGAGCACGACTCGCGTCAGTCGAACCTGCCTGAAGCGCCTGGTCAGGCTCTACCTCTGGATGCGGAAGAGGGATCGGTCGTTGATAGCGCCGAGGACAGCCGTGCCCGATTCAGCGTTGACCGCCTCGCGGAGTTGGCTGAGGCCGCTGCACGCTTCTATACCGAGGCTTACCGGCCGGATTCTCCTGCCGCGCACTACGTCCGGTCCCGGTTCGGCGCCGACCTATCGACAGCGGGTGGACGGTGGGCTATGCACCGTCCGGGTGGAGGGCACTGGTCGACCACCTTCGGGCCAGTGCCGCAGCGACCGACGACGAACTCGTCGAAGCGGGCCGAGCCCGATGGAGCCGTCGAGACAGCCTGATCGACGTCCTCCGTGATCGCGTCGCCTTCGGCATCCATGCACCGGACGGGCCGCTGGTGGGCTTCACTGGGCGTGCCGCTCCAAACGCTGGACCCGATGTCCCCAAGTACATCAACCTCCCCGCCACCGACCTGTTCACCAAAGGCGGTACCCTGTTCGGCTGGGCGGAGACCAGCGATCGCCATCGGGACGGTGCGTGCCACCCCCGTCCGGGTCGAGGGTGCCTTCGACGCGATCGCCATCACCTTGGCCAGTCCGTCCCACCTACGGCCCGGCTCCGATGGGGCACCGCACTCACCCAGGCCCAGGTCGACTTACTCACCGACGCCGCACACCAAGCGCCACCGACGCTGTCCCGGTGGCCACCGACGACGACCCCGGTGGCCGCAAAGCCGCCCACGCCGATCACGACAAACTCAGTAACTGCGGCATCACCCCACGCGCACTGATCCTCACCGGCGGTGACGAGCCAGCCGCAGCCCTACCCACCACCCTCGCCCTCGACCTCGCCCACCCCCCTCCACTCCTTGCCCGCACCCTCCTCACTCGTGACCTCACCGGCACTCCCGAAACCGCAGAAGCCCGCGTCCACGCGGCCCGCCATGCCGCCACCCTCATCCGCGCCACCCCGACCCGCGACTGGAACCAACTGGCCCTCGCCACCGCAGACACTCTCGGTGGAGGCCACGCCCTGGTCACCACCTACACGGCCCTGTTCGCCACCGTCACCGGCCCGCACGGCAACCTGGACACTGACACCATCACCGCCCTCGGCCAAGACCCTCGACGCCACTCCCGGCGCCGACCCCACCCGCGACGCCCGCCATGAAGCGCTCCTGGACCTCGGCGTCATAGACCCCGACCCCGGACCCACCCTCGCCGACCTCATCACCGAATACCTCGATCACCACACCCATATCGACCCCCACCGCCACGACACCCTCCTGGCCACACTCGAGGACTACGAGCACCTCACCACGGGCCAACGGTCTCACCTCGCCGGGCTCATCGACGCCGCCCAGACCGCCGGTCTCAGCCCCGAAGCCCTCCTGACCAGCCGAATCGGCCCCTCCACCAGTACCACCACCACACGCATCCACAGCGCCCTTCAGCACGCCCAACGCCTCGCCGCCACCCCACAATGGGCGCCCACATGGCTCCCTTCCCCCGCCGACCCCCACCTCAAGGCCCTCCACGACCGGATCATCCACGCCACCTGCCAAGCCACCTACGACACCCTCGACAACCGCCCCTCGTGGCTCACCTGTCTAGGTCCAGAGCCCACAGACGAGAACGCCCATGCCGACTGCCTCACTCACCTGGCCACCATCACCGCCTACCGCCACCATTACAACATCACCACCCCCCACGACCCCTACGGCCCAGAACCCACCGACCCGACCCAGCGCACAGACTGGCTGGCTTGCCAGAACCCAACCAACACAAGTGCATCTCGGGTCCGCAACGTGATCACCGACATCGATAACCAAGCTAGCCACTCTCGCCTTAGAGACGACCTTCCCTCCCCCGCCGACCCTGCGGGCCCGCACCTCTGAAGCAAGAAGGGGTCAGCCTCAGAACGGTGACGTGGCGGTTAGGTTCGTGTCGGTCAGGTTCGTGTCGGTCAGGTTTGCCTTGCTCAGGTTTGCCTTGCTCAGGTTCGCCTTGCTCAGGTTCGCCTCGGTCAGGGTCGCCTCGGTCAGGTTCGCCCTGCGCAGGTTCGCCTCGGTCAGGTTCGCCTCGGTCAGGTTCGCCCTGCGCAGGTTCGCCTCGGTCAGGTTCGCCTCGTCCAGGTTCGCCTCGGTCAGGTTCGCCTCGGTCAGGTCCGCCCCGCGCAGGTCCGCCTCGGTCAGGTTCGCCCCGCGCAGGTCCGCCTCGGTCAGGTCCGCCTCGGTCAGGTACGCCTCGGTCAGGTTCGCCGCGGTCAGGGTCGCCGCGTCCAGGTCCGCCCCGTCGAGGTTCGCCCAGGTCAGGTTCGCCCCGGTCAGGGTCGCCCCGGCCAGGTTCGCCCTTTCGAGGTCCGCTTTGGTCAGGTCCGCCTCGGTCAGGTTCGCCCTGGTCAGGTTCGCCCCGGCCAGGTTGGCTGCCTTGAGGTTGAAGTCGAGTGACTTCCACGTGCCATGGAGGATGTCTCGGTGGCTTGTCAGGGCGGCGATGATGGCGTCGCGGACGGGGGTCTCTTGATCTCTGTCCTGGTCCTGCGCCTCGTCCTGGTCCTGCGTTTCTTCGTCGCTGGCCCTGGGCATCCGTAGGTAGGCGCATAGGACGTTGACGCAGGCTTGAGCGTCGGCGGTGTTGCCGCGGTTGAGCCAGTCGTCGGCCAGTGCGGCCATGGCGTAGACGCCGGCGAGGCGAACTGCGGCCTTCTCGTCTCCGAGTTGTTTGGCTGCCTCGGTGTAGCGGGTATGTAGGGCGGCGACGGCCTCGTGTTCGAGCTCGAGGTCGGTGGAGCGTTGGCGTAGGAGTGCTGCGCCGGCCAGGATCGCAGCGGCAAAGATGCCCGCTAGTGGGGCGGCTGCGCGGGCTACGTCGAACAGGGATGGGCGGATGCCATGACTGTCCGGAGTCCAGTCCAGACCGGAGGGGGTGGGCGAGCCCATCGCTGTCACGACCCACACCACGACGAGCGTCAAGAATCCGGTGAGGACCAGTACGACGAGGATGTACCGCTCATTCGCGGTACGTCCCCACCCTTGCCTTGCCCGGGCAGATATCCGCTGAAGCCTGCCGCCTTCCGCCAGTCGAAAGCGGTCGACCTTCTCCATGGTGGGCCTGGCTTTTTTCACGTGGCTCGTCGTGGGGTCGGGACGGCGGGGTCGAGGGTGCCGTAGTGCAGGGCGAGGGCGGCCGATGTGGTCAGTTCGGTGACGGCGATGACTTGGTCGTGCTGGTGGATGACCTTCATAGGGGTGTCACCTGCCCGGCAGACGATCCGCCGCAGTTGCGCGCGGCCTGTGACCGGCGCACCGAGATCCTGTTGGCGGGTGATGCCGGTGATCGTGTCGAGCACCTCACCACCGTCGCGGTTGGACGGGAACCGCATCAGGTCGTCCACGCGGTTGGCCACAGGTTCACCGGCGTGGGATCGTCGCTGGCGGTTCCGAGCCAGTGTGCGACCTCAGCCAACGGGACGGCTGCCGGCCCGGACGGGTGTGACAGTCGTCGGTCTAGTTCGGGGTGCGCGTTTAGGTCCAGTGCGAGGGCGTCCGTGACGAGGCGCTCGAACACTGTCCAGTGGACCATGACTGCGTCTGCGGCGCGTCCGCCGAAAACCCAGGATCGGCCGGTGTTGACGCTGTCCAGGACATCCGCGAGCCGGTCCCGGGTGGTTTGGGTGCTGTGCACCTCGTCGGGTAGCAGCACGTGACCTCAATTCCCTTGGTGGTGGACTCCCGACTGGTGCGCCACCACGAGGGGTGGAGCGGTGGTCATGATTCCACGGAATATCGTGGGAAGTAGGGCAAACCCGACCTTCCAATCCGGGCCGGCTGTCGAACCCGGGGTGATCACTCCTGGTGTGGGTCCGTCGTGAGGTTGCCCGGCATGTCGGTTCGTGGTCCCAGTTCATGGCCTGGGTCGCATGGTGGGTCCGCTGTGACAAGCATGCCTTGGTGTGCCGGGCGACCTCGGCGCGTGTGCTGGGCAACCACCGGTCATGCCAGTAGTAGATGGTTTCCTTGCTGGGTGTCGAACCGGACCGGTATGCGGCGTCTTAGGCCACCATGAGCGCGGTCGGGTGTTCCACGACCGGCGGATGTCGCCACCAGGAGTGCGGAACATCCTCGACTAGGTCATACCTGTGCACGAGCCAGGCCACGAAGTCCGCCAGTGCGATCCACGTCTCAGCCTGCTCCTGCGGGCCTGCCAATCGCCACCACGGTGCGGGCCCCCTGCGTTCTCTCTACTTGGCCAGGAGTTGGGTGATGCCCTGGGCGAGTTCGTCGACGTCGCGACGACGGCCGGACGAGACCGAACGGCCCGCCCCCGATGCGGGGACGGGCCGTTGCGGTGTTTCCGATCAGCTGGCGTCGAGGTCCTGCTCGACCAGATCGGCGATCTTGGCCATGGCAGCGTCGTCGTCGCTCTCCACGGTGACCTCGTCGCCACACTTGGCGCCGAGGGTCATGATGAGCAGCGCCGAACCCGCGTCCACCGGGTCGCCGCCGGCGGTGGCGAGGGAGACCGGAACGCCGGCCTCGGTGGCTGCCTGGGCGATGATCGCGGCCGGACGGGCGTGCAGGCCCACGGACGAGCCCACCTTCACGGTCTTGCTTGCCATGTCTCTCCTTCGGGGTGAGGGATGTACGCGGGTGATGCTAGTGCCCAATCGTGGCGTGCGTCACGATCGTGCAGATCGCATCCGCCTGGGACCGGTGCCGGGCCGGCTCAGGCGGCCACCGGGACGGGCCGCTTGGCGGCGGACTTCAGCGCCACGACGCCCAGTCCGGCGACGACGAAGCCGACGATCAGCGAGACGAAGAACATCACCGGCCTGCCCATGGCGAAGAAGACGAAGATCCCGCCGTGCGGAGCCTTGAGGGTGACGCCGGTGGCCATCACCATCGCGCCGGTGATCGCGCCACCCACCATGCATGGCGGGATCACCCGCAGCGGGTCGGACGCGGCGAACGGGATGGCGCCCTCGGAGATGAACGAGGCGCCCAGCAGCCAGGCGGCCTTGCCGTTCTCGCGCTCCGGCTCGGTGAACAGCTGCGGACGCAGCGTGGTGGCCAGGGCCATCGCCAGCGGCGGGACCATGCCGGCGGCCATCACCGCGGCCATGATCTGCATGGACGCCTCGCTGTCGATCGACAGGCCCGCGGTGGCGAAGGTGTACGCGGCCTTGTTCACCGGCCCGCCGAGGTCGAAGCACATCATCAGGCCGAGGATCACGCCGAGCAGGATCGCCGAGGCACCGGTGAGGCCGTTCAGCCAGTTGGTCAACCCGCTCTGGATGGCGGCGGTCGGGCGGGCCAGCAGGAAGATGTACAGCAGGCCGACGATAAGGCTGGTGCCGAGCGGGATGATGACGACCGGCATCAGCCCGGCCAGCCAGCGGGGAACCTTGAGCTGGCTGATCTTCAGCGCGACGTAACCGGCCATCAGACCACCGATCAGACCGCCGATGAAGCCGCCGCCGGTGAACACCGCCAGCGAGCCCATCAGGAAGCCCGGGGCGATGCCGGGACGGTCGGCGATGCCGAAGGCGATGTAGCCGGCCAGTGCCGGGACGAGGAAGCCGAAGGCCAGGCCACCCAGCTTGAACAGGGCCGCGCCGAGGAAGAGCAGGAAGCCGCTGGTCGGGAGCGCTCCGATGGCCTCAGCACTCAGCGGGCTGCCTGCCTCATCGGCCAGGGCCACCAGGGCATCGACCGAGGGCAGGTTGGTCGGGGAGAAGTTCGTCAGGACGCTGTCGGCGACATTGGCGATGGAGTAGCCACCCACGAGGAAGCCGAGGGCGATGAGCAGACCACCCGCCGCGACGAACGGGATCATGTACGACACACCGGTCATCAACACCTGGCGGAGCCTGGTGCCGAAGCCGACGTCGCCACCGCCGCCGCTGTCGCCGCCGGAGCTGGCCGCCGCGCCGGAGCCGGCCTCCACCCGGGGCCCGTTGGGGTTGTCGGCGTGCGCCAGGGCCTCTTCGATCATCTTCTTCGGCTCGTTGATGGCGCGCTTGACGCCGGAGGCGACCACCGGCAACCCGGCAAACCGCTCCCGCCCCTTGACGCCCACGTCGGTAGCGAAGATGACCCCGGTCGCGTTCTTGATCACGTCCGCCTCGAGCGGAGTGGTCGCGGAGGAACCCTGGGTCTCCACCTTGACCGGGACGCCCATCTCGTCACCGGCCTGGGCCAGGGAGTCGGCGGCCATGTACGTGTGTGCGATGCCGGTCGGGCAGGCGGTGATCGCCACCAGGTACCGGTCACCGCTGGGCGCGGACGTCGCGGTCGCCGCACCACCGGCGGCCGTGGCGGCACCACCGGCGGCCGCGGCCTTCTGGGTGGTGGCCGCGCCGGCCCCGCCCTCGGGGGCGGGCTCCACGACGTCCATCACCAACTGGACGAGTTCCTCCTTGGTGGCGGCGTCTCGCAGCGACTGGGTGAACTCCTTGCGCACCAGGGAGCGGGCGAGCTTGGTGAGCAGTTGCAGGTGCTCCTGGCCACCGCCTGCCGGGGCTGCGATGAGGAAGACCAGGTCTGCCGGGCCGTCCGGGGCACCGAAGTCGACCTTGGGGTCGAGCCGGGCGAAGCCGAGCGATGCGGTGTTCACGGCCTCGCTGCGGCAGTGCGGGATGCCGATGCCGCCGGGCAGACCGGTGGCGGACTGGGCCTCGCGCTCCATCGCCGAGGCGATGAGGCCTTCGGCGCTGCTGGCGCGCCCGGCTGCGGCGACGAGACCGGCCAGGTGGGCGATGACCTCGTCCTTCGTGGCGCCGATATTGGCGTCCAGCGAGACGAGATCCGTGGTGATGATCGGCTGATTCATCAGGATCCTCTCAAATAGTGCTGCGAGTTTGTTGCTGCGAGTGGGTGGGCCGGGCGGTGGCCACCCACACGTGGGGCGGACTCAGGGAGTGCGGCAGGCTCGGGGGGCTGCCTCGGGCGGGTGGGCCGGATCGGGGCCGCGATGCGGCCACTTCTGGGGGCTGGGCTCGACCGTCACAACGGCCGATCGGGGTGGTTCGGGGTGGTGGACGGCCTGGGCCATTCGGGCCAGGGCCGTGGCGCTGCCTGCCGAATCCCGAACGGCGTAGACGGGATCGGCCGGCGGCGGATCAGCGCAGATGGGCGACGGTCACGGCCTCCTCATTGGTGTCGGCGGGAGTGGGGATGGTCGTGCCGGGCAACTGCACCGCGGCGGTGCCATAGGCGACCGCCCGGCGGAGCCGGTCGGCCGGGTCGAGGCCATCGAGGTCGGCGAGCAGGTATCCCGACAGCGTCGAGTCACCGGCCCCGACGGTGGAGCGCA
Organism: Actinomycetales bacterium; assembly: GCA_047974565.1. Lineage (GTDB taxonomy): Bacteria > Actinomycetota > Actinomycetes > Actinomycetales > CAWJMD01 > JBDIAG01. The sequence goes on along the minus strand of JBKECN010000040.1, from coordinate 60,721 downwards.
CCTGCACCGGCGCGGAGTTCTTCGCGAACCAGACACCCTCGTCGCTGACCAGCAGGGCGCCGGCACCCCCGAGGGTGACCAGGAGCGACTCCACCCCGGTGGCGACCAGGTCGAGGGCGGCCGCCACGGCCTTGTCGAGGTCGGCCTCCAGGTCGTCCTCGGTACCGACGAGTTCGGCCAACTCGGGGCCGTTCGGCTTGAGCAGGTGCGGTTTGACGGTGGCGGCGGCCGAGGCCGTCAGCGGCCCGCCGGAGGTGTCGATCGCCACCTTGGCACCGGTGTCGGCGATCGCCGCGGTCAGCTCGCCGTACCAACCCGGGTCGACACCCGCCGGAAGCGACCCGGCCAGCACCGCCCATCGGGCAGCCTGACATTCGCGGCGCAGCGCCTCGGTGAGAGCGGCCCGAGCCTGCTCGTCGAGAGGATCTCCGGGTTCGTTGATCTTCGTCGTCGTGCCGTCGGGATCCACCACGGCGATGTTGGTGCGCACCCGGCCGTCGAAGGGGACGGGGCGATAGGTGAGCCGGGCTTGACGCAGCAGCCCCACGAACGGGTCGCCATGCTGGGCCGGGAAGAGTGCCACGCACAGTTTCCCGGCGGTCTCCACGGCGCGGGTGACGTTGACCCCCTTGCCGCCGGCCTGGTCGACCACTCCAGCAGCTCGTTGCACCTCGCCGTGGGCCAGCGGCGAGCTGAGCTCCACGGTGCGGTCGATGCTGGGGTTCGCAGTCAGGGTGACGATCATCCGAGCAGTACCTCCACGCCGGCGGCCGTGAGTTGGCCGAGTTGTTCGCGGTCGATCTCGTCGTCGGTGACGAGCACGTCGATGTCGGTCAGGTGGGCGAAGCGCACGAGATAGTCCCTGCCGAACTTGCTCGAGTCGGCCAGCAGCACCACTCGGTGGGCGGCGGTGACGAGGGCCCGCTTGACTGCGGCCTCCTCGGCGTCCGGCGTGGTCAACCCGCCATCGAGGCTGAAGCCATTGGCGCCGAGGAAGGCCACGTCGGCTCGCAGGGTGTCGATCTCGCGCACGGTGCGGTCGCCGACGCAGGCCTGGGTGGTCTCGCGGACTCGTCCGCCGAGCATCTCCAGTTGGATGCCGCCCAGGCTGGTCAGGGTGCTGGCACAGGTGAGGGAGTTGGTCAGGACGGTGAGCCGGCTGTCCACCGGAAAGCGCATGGCGGCGCGGGCGGTGGTGGTGCCGGCGTCCAGGATCACGCTGCCCCCGGCCTCGGGCAGCAGGCCGATCGCCGCCTGCGCGATGCGGTCTTTCTGTTCGACTCGGACGCCGTCCCGCTCGCGCAGCGTGCGCTCACGCCGGGTCAGCGCGGCGACCGGAACCGCGCCGCCGTGCACCCGCCGGAGCAGGCCGGCCCGCTCCAGGCTGTCCAAATCGCGGCGGACGGTCTCGGAGGTCACCTCGAAGGTCTGCGCCAGGTCGGTGACCGAGACCCGACCGCGCTGGCGCACCAGCGTGGCGATCGCCTCGTGGCGTTCCTCTGCGTACAACGCATCCTCCTTGACACCGCGCCTTTGCCGATCGCCTGCCGATCGACAGCCGATACCTCCGGTCTCGAGTGGACGTGGAGCCGGTCAGCCGGGTCACGACCGCCCATCCCAGCACGTCGCAATGGTCCTGAGCCGGATCCGCACCGCTTGAGACCAGATCGAGACTCGCCCGGACGCTGTCACCGGCGCCTGACAGCCACCTGCGTTTGAGCCCGTTTCGATCTGTGTATGTATTGTTTTACTCCTGTTTATCTTTACTTGTCAAGGACGTGGCAGGGTGTGGTCAAGTTCACCCTGGAAGTCCCTCGCCGACAGGCACATCACGTCCGGAACGGCCCTGCACGGAGGATCAGCGTTGACCACTCAGCCCAGCACCCTTGTCGGAACCCCAGTCGTGCCCGGTGTGGGCTTCGGGCCGGTGGTGCGTCCCGCCCCACGCCCGAAGTTGCCGGTCGCGGTCGAACTCGCCGAAGCCGAACGGGCCAAGGCCCTGGAGGACTACAACGAGGCGGTCACCACCGTCGCCGAGCGGCTCACCGAACGCGCCAACCGGGCCACCGGCGCCGCCGCCGAGGTACTGACCGCCACCGCCGGCCTGGCCCAGGACCGCGGCCTGCAGGGGGCGGTCTCCACCCAGATCAAGGCGGGAGTGGACGCCGCGCATGCCATGCAGAAGGCGGCCGAGCAGTTCTCGGCGATGTTCACCCAACTCGGCGGATTGATGGCCGAGCGGGTCACCGACCTGTTCGACATCCGTGACCGGGTGATCGCCGAGCTCACCGGTCAGCCCGAACCTGGCGTGCCCAACCCCGCGACCCCGTCAGTGCTGCTGGCCGACGACCTCGCGCCCGCGGACACCGCCGGGCTCGACCCGGCCAAGGTGCTGGCGATCGGCACCCAACTCGGTGGACCCACCAGCCACACCGCGATCATCTGCCGGCAGTTGGGTATCCCCTGCGTAGTCGCGGTCTCCGGCCTCAACGAGGTGGCCACCGGCACGTCGGTACTGGTGGACGGCTCCAGCGGCGAAGTGGTGCTCAACCCGGACCCCGACGTCGCCGAGGCCCGCGCCACCGAGGCCCGCGCCCTGCTCGACGCGGTCGCCCACTGGGAGGGCCCCGCGCAGACCTCCGATGGCCACCGGGTCGACCTGCTAGCCAACGTCCAGGACGGCAAGGGCGCAGCGAAGGCCGCCGAGACCTCACCGGCCGAAGGGGTCGGGCTGTTCCGCACCGAGTTGGCCTTCCTCGACGCCGACTCCGAGCCGACGGTCGAGGAGCAGGCCACGATCTACTCCGAGGTGCTCAGCGCCTTCGACGGCAAGAAGGTGGTCATCCGCACCCTCGACGCGGGCTCGGACAAGCCGTTGAAGTTCGCCAACATGACCGAGGAGGAGAACCCGGCCCTGGGCGTGCGTGGGCTGCGGATCTCGCTGGACGACTCCACCCTGCTGGACCACCAGCTCGACGCGATCGCCAAGGCCGCCAAGGACGCGACCTACGCCCCGTGGGTCATGGCGCCGATGGTGGCCACGGTCGCCGAGGCCACGTACTTCGCCGACAAGGTGCGCCAGCGCGGCCTCAAGCCCGGGGTGATGATCGAGATCCCGGCGGCGGCCCTGCACGCGGACCGCCTGCTCAAGGTGGTCGAGTTCCTGTCCATCGGCACCAACGACCTCACCCAGTACACGATGGCCGCCGACCGGCTGTCGGCCGAACTGGCCGGACTCACCGATCCCTGGCAGCCCGCGCTGCTGCAGCTCGTCTCGATCACGGCGGCGGCAGGCAAGAAGGCCGGCAAGCCGGTCGGCGTGTGCGGGGAGGCGGCCGCCGACCCGCTGCTGGCCTGCATCCTGGTGGGGATGGGCATCACCTCACTGTCCTGCGCGGCCGCTGCGGTCCGTGGGGTAGGGGCCCAGTTGGGCACCGTCACCCTGGCCCAGTGCGAGAAGGCGGCCAAGAAGGTGCTGGCTGCGGAGGACTCCGCCGCAGCTCGCGCGGTGGCCCGGGACATGCTCACCTGAGGCGGCCTGCCGGCTCGTGGTGTCTGTCGCGTGGCGGGTCGTTGCGGTTCGCTGCGCGACGGCCCGCGACGCCGCCACGACCGGCCGAGCCTGTCGGCGAGGATGGGTGGCAGGCGCATCCGTGATGTGCCGGAATGGGCCGACCGGGCTCACCCCGATGGGCTACGGTCACCACAGCAGTGCTGCCCACGCGAGAGAATGAGCGTCGTGAATACACCTCCCGTCGACGCCGATGCGGTCGAGGAAGCGGCGCGCGCGCTCTCCGGCCTGGTGTCCCAGACCCCGCTGCAGTCCAACGCCCGGCTCAGCGAACTGCACGGCACCTCGGTCTGGCTCAAGCGCGAAGATCTGCAGCCGGTGCGCTCGTACAAGCTCCGTGGCGCCTTGCAGTTGATGTCCAACCTGCCCAGGCTCGACCGCACCCGTGGGGTGGTGTGCGCGAGCGCCGGGAATCACGCCCAGGGCGTCGCCTTCGCGTGTCATCAGATGGCGGTCAAGGGCCGTATCTACCTGCCGCGCAACACACCGCGACAGAAGCGGGATCGGATCACGGCGATCGGTGGATCGATGGTGGAGACCGTCGTCTTCGGGGACACCTACGACGAGGCGGCGGAGATGGCTGCCTCCGATGCCCGGCACACCGGGGCAAGCATCGTCCCGGCCTTCGATCACCCCGCCACGGTGGCGGGCAATGGCACGGTGGCGGTCGAGATCGTCGACCAGATGCTCGAGCTGACCGGCTACGAGCCGGACGTCATCGTCATCCCGGTGGGTGGTGGTGGTCTGCTGGCGGGCTGCGCCACCTGGCTTCGCGAACGTCACCCGGATGTGCAGATCGCCGGAGTCGAACCGGCCGGGGCTGCGTCCATGCTGGCCGCTCTGGAAGCTGGCCAGACGGTCAGCCTGGAATCGGTGGACACCTTCGTCGACGGCGCCGCCGTGCGCCGCGCCGGGGAGGTGCCGTTCAACCTGATCCAGGCCGCGCGGGTGGAGATCGGCACGGTCGACGAGGGACGCGTCTGCACCGAGATGCTCGACCTCTATCAGATGGACGGCATCATCGCCGAGCCTGCCGGGGCCCTGGCCTCGGCCTCGCTCGGCGACACCGTGCTGATCTCTCCGGGGCAGCGTGTGGTCTGCGTGTTGTCCGGGGGTAACAACGACGTCAGCCGCTATGCCGAGGTGGTCGAGCGGGCGCTGATCTACTCCGGCCGCAAGTTCTACTTCCTCGTGGAGTTCCCTCAGGAGCCGGGCGCCCTGCGCCGGTTTCTGGACCAGGTGCTCGGCCCGGACGACGACATCACCCTCTTCGAGTACGTCAAGCGCAACAACCGGGAGACCGGTCCGGCCCTGGTCGGCATCGAGATCGCCGCACCGGACGATCTGGAGCCGTTGCTTCGGCGGATGGCCCAGGCCAGGCTGCGGATCGAGCCGGTACCCGCGGACAGCCCGTTGTTCCGGTTCCTGGTCTGACCCGCTGAACGGACACGCCTTCCGACATGCGACTTGCGCTGATCGACTCCGGCCTGGGAATGATCCCCACGGCGAGCCTGCTGGTGGCCGCCAAACCGACCCTCGATCTGGTGCTGTGCATGGACCCGGACAACGCCCCCTGGGGGCCCCGGCCCGCCAGTGAAGTGGTCGATCGGGTCTTCGACGCGGTACGGGCGGCCCAGCGGACCGGGCCGGTGGACGCGGTGGTGGTGCCCTGCAACACCGCCAGTGTTGTGGCCCTGGCGCCGTTGCGGGCCGAGCTCGAGCCGCAGGTGCCGGTGATCGGCACGGTTCCGGCGATCAAGCCCGCCGCGGCACGTCACCAGGCCTTCGCGGTCTGGGCCACTGCAGCCACCACGGCCAGCGCGTACCAGCGGGGGCTGATCGAGGAGTTCGCCCCCCACAACGACGTGACGGCGGTGGCCTGCCACAACCTCGCCGAGGCGATCGACTCCGGGCGCGACGACCTCATCGACCCGGCTGTGGCCGCCGCGGCAGCCGCCACGCCGCAACGATGCACCGCCATCGTGCTGGGTTGCACTCACTATCCCCTGGTGGCCGAGAAGATCCGCACTGCGCTCGGTCGCCGGGAGGCGGAGGTCGAGCTCATCGACTCCGCACCCGCGGTGACCCGCCAGACCATCCGCCGGCTGCGCGGGTTGCACCGGCCGCTGGCCGGGTCCGCCCGCGTGGAGGTCATGCTCAGTTCCGTACCAGGCGACCTGCCGACCGCCGTGGGCGCCTATCCGATGGGGCGACGCTTGCTGCGTCAACTGGCGGGGCCGGGCGTCGAGCCCGCCGGCCACACCGGCTGACCCTGCGATTCACGCCTGCTGACCCTGCGATCCACGCGAGCCGACCCTGGGATGCCGTCCGGTCGGGGCGGCGACCCCCGTCGCCCCTGGGACGAGAGCCGCAAGCAGCACGCCGACCGGTATCGATCAACTCCCCGGCCCGAGCACGCACGACCATGGTTGAGCCGCCTCCACCGCGGTAGCGTCGGGCCATGCGCATCGCCCTGGCTTCCGACCACGCAGGCTTCGCCCTCAAAAAGGAGGTGATCGACGCCCTGCGCGAGCGAGGTCACCATCCGATGGATTTCGGCCCCGACGACGAAACCAGTTCAGACCTAGCCGATTTCGTCTATCCAGCGGCCTTGGCAGTGGCCCGGTATGAGGCCGACCGAGGCATCTTCATCGACGGGGTCGGGTACGGCAGCGCGATGATCGCGAACAAGCTCCCTGGGGTGTTTGCCGCGGTTGCCCAGGATCCGTTCTGCGCCGGGCTGGCCCGCTCCCACTCCGACACCAACGTGCTGTGTCTGGGGGCAAAGATCATCGGTTCGGCGCTGGCTCTGGACTGTGTACGGGTGTGGCTCGAGACCGACTATCTCGGAGGGCAGGAGCCCAAGTACGCCCGACGGGTCGCCAAGGTGGCCGACATCGCCGCCCGCCATGTCCGCCCCCTACCGGGATAGCGGCCAGCGTCCACCTGGTAACCGTTCTGACCCGGACGACTCCTGCGCGCGGCGATTCCTTGGGTGACTCCCTGGTCGGCGATCCGAGGGACGGCGAAGGCTTGGCTCAGTCGGGGCGGTCGAGCAGCCCCATCGGTACCGCAGCCACCGAGCGAAGTGCCCGATAGGGTGGGGCGGTGGCCGAACTCGACGAATATGTACGGGCGTGGCGGGCCTGCTGCGACGAACTGGTGGCCCTGCTGCCCAGCCTGCCGGCCGGGGCCTGGTCGGTGGAGACCGACTGCCCCGGGTGGGACGTCCATGACGTGGTCGCCCACCTCGCGGCGATCGAGCATGAGCTGGCCACCGGCGAGGGGCCCCCAGAACGCGCCAGCGGCAGCAACCCGGTGAGTGCCTACACGCAGGCTGGTGTGGACGCCCGTCGTGATCGCACCCCCGAGGAACTCGTCGCCGAGTTCTCCGCAGCGGTGAACAGCCGGGCCCGGGCACTGGCCAGCCACCCGCCGACCGATCCGAAGGGGCGGCCGCCGCGCACCCCGGGCGGCATCGACTGGGACTGGGACAGGTTCCTGCGCAACAGAGTCATCGACATCTGGTGCCACCAGCAGGATATCCGTCGAGCGGCCCAACATCCTGGTGGTTTCGGCACTCCTGCAACGACTATCACCGTCGGCATGTTCTTGTCGGCAGTACCGATGGTCTTCGGTCGCCGGGCCGGCGCCCAGCCTGGCGACAGTCTCCTGCTGAACCTGGACGGGAACCAACGCGGTTTCGTCGTGGACGAATCGGGCCAGTGCCACCCCGCCGTCATCGACAAGCCGACCGTGGCGGTAAGCCTGTCCGTGGAGGATCTGACCGTGCTGGGTGCGGGGCGCCGCCGCCCCGAGGATCTCAATGTGAAGATCAGCGGCGACACCGCGATGGCTCAACGCTTCCTCACCGGCCTAGCGGTCACGCCGTAGGGCCGCCAGCCAACCTTCTCGCGCACCATGCGGCTGCGACGGCTCGGCCGCGTAGCGGGCTGGGTGCGCACACCCGACGCCCCGATGCCGGGCCAAGGGTCCAGGTCAGAGCATCCCGGCAACGTGCTCGCCGATGGCCAGGCAGGCGGTGGCGGCGGGCGAGGGAGCGTTGACCACATGCAGGATCGAACCGTCCCGCCGGAAGACGAAGTCCTCAACCAGGCTGCCGTCCGGGCGCACCGCCTGGGCACGGACCCCCGAAGGGGCCGGCACCAGGTCCCCGGCGCGCAACTCCGGCAGGAGACGCCGCACCGCTCGCACGAAGGCCGGCCGCACGAGTGAGCGGGTCAGCTCGACCACGCCGTACCGCGCGTTTCGCGCGGCCATCCGCCACGTGCCAGCGAAGAACAACGACTCCCGCACGTCCGCGGAGTTAACGTCACGCCAGCGATACCCCTCCCGGCTCAGGGCGGGAACCGCATTCGGCCCGACGTGCACCACTCCCTCCACGTTTCTGGTCAGATGAACTCCAAGGAAGGGCAGCACCGGATCAGGAACCGGATACACCAGCCCGCGCACCAGGTCGCTTCGCTCGGGTACCAGTTCGGCATACTCACCGCGGAAGGGCACGATCCGTACCTTGCGGGCAGCCTGATTGCCGGTGACCAACCGGTCCGAGTACAGGCCGGCACACACGACCGCCTGCGGGGTCGCGATCGCCCGGGTGCGCTCCCCGTGCACGAGTACATGGGCGCGCCCGCCCCGCTGGTACACCCGCAACGCTTGGGTACCCAGCAACAACTCGGCTCCGGCCTCCTCCAGCCGCCGGGCGAGCGCCTGCGCGACTCCCGCGTAGTCACACACACCCGCGTCCGGCACCCACAGGGCACCCACCGAACGAACGTGCGGTTCGTGTTCGGCCAATTGGCCCGGGCTGAGCTGGCGCACCGCCACCCCGTTGGCCTGCGCCCGGGCGGCCAGGGCAGAGAGCCTGGGCAGTTCATCCTTGCTGGTGGCGACGATCGCCTTGCCGGTGCGCCTGAAGGCGACCCCGTTCTCGGCACAGAACCGCTCGAGTTGCTCGCCCCCCGCCCGGGTCAGTGCGAGTTTGAGTGAGCCGGGCTTGTAGTACACACCCGAATGCACCACGCCGGAGTTGCGGCCCGACTGGTGAGAAGCCCACTGGGTCTCCTTCTCCACGACCGTGACCCGGACCCCACGGCGCGTCAGGGCATACGCGGTGGACAGCCCGACCAGGCCGCCACCGATCACCGTCACCTGACTCACGGGCGCCCACCCCGGGCGGGGTCCCCGCTCATGGCATGGGTGCGTGCGGGGCGGGGCGCACCGCACCTACTGCACCGACCAGAAGTTCCCCGTCACATGTCACGAACAGATCACATCACAGAGACGGTCCGGTTTCCATCCGTGGCGCCTACGAGTCGGTAACCACGCTTGACCACGGTGCCCACCACCCCCGGCACGCCGATCCCCTCGCGCAGCCTGGCAACCGCCACCTCCGCGGCGTGCGGGTCCGTCGACTCCCCCGGCAGCACCCGCAGCAGATCCGCCCGGGTGACGATCCCTCCGTCGGCATCGACAAGGGCGCGCAGCACCGCCAGCGGCCCCGGCGACAACGGGCGGTAGTCACCGTCCAGGAGCACTCCGCAGGAGCGCAGCACAAGCGATCCTGCGCAGGTCGGCACGCCGACGCTGCCTGCCCCGTCGTAATAGGCGATGACCGCACGCACCAGCGCCCCCATCCGGGAACGCTCCGGAATGAGGGTGGGGATGGAAACCCGCTCCAGCGGAGCCGCGGTGATCGGCCCGACGCAGGCATGCAGAACCGTTCCCTCCTGCGCTCGGGCCCGGATCCGGTCGAGCAGACCATTCGTGCGGGCCGAAGCCAACCACGCCGCAGCCCCGGGCGCAGAGGTGTAGATGACCGCATCCACCTCCCCAGTGCTGGCCCACCGGGTCGAAGCGTCCACCGCCGCCGGATCCCGAGGGGGACCCCAGCGATAGACGACGAGATCGCGCACCCGCGCCCCGGCACCGGCCAGCGCGTCGTGCAGTCCGTCGTCGCCAGCACCGTGGTGTTGCACAGCCACGGCCAGCTCACGCACTCCCTCGGCGCGAAGGAAGTCGATGATCTCCGCTGAGGTCTCGGTCTCGGCCACCCAGTCCGCCTGCAGTCCACAGGCCTGTAACGCGCCCCGGGCCTTGGGACCGCGTGCCACCAGCCGCGCTCGTCGCAGAACGGCGAGTAGGTCGTCGGCCACCCCCGCCGCGTCTGCCGCCTCCACCCAGCCCCGTAACCCGATTCCGGTCGTGACAACCACTATGTCCGGGGGGTAGGCGATGAGGTTTCGGGTTCGATTGAGAAGTTCCACATCGTCCACGTGGGGGACGATCGACAGGCTGGGCGCGTGCCGCACGACCGCGCCCCGCCGGGCCAATGCGGCGGCCAACTCCCCGGCACGCCGGTCGGCGGTGATCGCGAAGGTGCACCCGGCCAGGGTCTGGTGCTGCGGACGGCTCACGGTGCGACGGTAGCGGGACGTCCCGGGCGCGCGGGAGGCTGCTCCAACTCGGATACCTCGGCGTCGTCGGCATGTGTGACCAGCCGTCCGCCCACCTGCACCCGCCCGTCCAGTACCCGCACCGCAAACCGGTGCAACGGCTGTGGGTTCTCGCCGAGCCCGTCCAGGCAGTGCCCGGTGTGCAGGTCGTAGACCTGTTTGTAGACCGGCGAGCTGATGGTGGGCACCCCGGCCCGGCTCCCCACGATGCCGCGGGACATCACGTACGCCCCGCAGACCGGGTCCTGCTGCTGCACGGCAACCACCTCCCCGTCGTCCAGCCGGATGACGGCCATCTGTACTCCGTCGACGAGAGCGGCGACGCCTCGCTCGGGCTCCAGGTCTGCCAGGTCGCAGAGATCGGTCCACGGTGTCTGCATCGGGCTCAACCCCTCTCACGCATCGTCTCTGTCATCGGGTGCCGTGCGTCCAGACCGCCGGGCCCGCGTGGGCGTCGATGGCGCCACGCCGGGTCATCGGGATGCGCCTGGGCCGTCACTGCGGTGAACCATCCGCCGCATGGACCGGGAGCCGGGGCCCGGCGATCAGCACTGCGGGGTCGTCGCGTTCGGCGGTGGTGGCCGGGCGCGGCTGGCCTCGTTCGACCACGTAGGCCAATGACGGGTCCGGAGTCTGAGGTGCATTGACGAAGGAGGCGAACCGGGCGAGCTTGGCCGGGTCCTGCAGCGTGTCCGCCCACTCGTCGGAGTATCCGGCCACGTGCTGGGCAATCTGGGCGTCAAGGTCGGCGACGATGCCGAGACTGTCCTCGACGATGACCTGGCGGATCGCGGCCAGACCGCCTTCGTAGTCGCTCACCCAGCCGGCGGTGCGTTGGAGCCGGTCGGCGGTACGGATGTAGTACATGAGGAACCGGTCGATGACCCGCACCATGGTCTCGGTGTCCACGTCCTCGACGAGGAGTTCGGCGTGCCGGGGGGTGAAGCCACCGTTGCCGCCCACGTACACGTTCCAGCCCTTCTCGGTGGCGATGACCCCCACGTCCTTGCTGCGGGCCTCGGCGCACTCGCGGGCGCAGCCGGAGACCCCGAGCTTGAGTTTGTGGGGGCTGCGCAGTCCTCGGTAGCGCAGTTCCAGGTCGATCGCGGCGCCGACCGAGTCCTGGACGCCGTACCGGCACCAGCTCGACCCGACGCAGGATTTCACCGTGCGCAGCGACTTTCCGTAGGCGTGACCCGATTCGAATCCGGCGTCCACCAGCCGCTTCCAGATCGCGGGCAACTGCTCGATCCGGGCCCCGAATAGATCGATCCGCTGGCCCCCGGTGATCTTCGTGTAGAGGCCGAAATCCCTTGCCACCGAACCGATCGCGATCAGCCCCTCGGGGGTGATCTCCCCGCCGGGAATCCGGGGTACCACCGAGTAGCTGCCGTCCTTCTGCAGGTTCGCCATGACGTGGTCATTGGTGTCCTGCAGCGCGGCTCGACCGCCGTCCAGGACGTGGGCGGGTGCGGTGGTGGCAAGGATCGACGCGATGGCCGGCTTGCATAGGTCGCAGCCGCGTCCGCGGCCATGCCGGGCGACGATCTGATCGAAGGTGGTCAGGCCCTGCACACGAACCACGTCGTACAACTCGGATCGGGACAGGTCGAAGTGCTCGCACAGTGCGGTGGAGATCTCGACTCCGGACTTGGCGAGCTCGGTGGTGACCAGCTTCTTCACCAGTGGCAGGCAGGAGCCGCAGGAGGTGCCGGCCCGGGTGCAAGCCTTGACCGCCGGGACGTCCATACAACCGCGCTCGGCCACCGCCACGCGGATCGCCCCCGCGGTGACGTTGTTGCACGAACACACCGCCGCATCCGCCGGCAGGTCGGGCCCGGGCGTCTGCTCCAGGCCGGCGGGCATCAGGAAGGCGGCCGGGTCACATCCCAATTCCCGCCCGACCAGCGGACGGAGCGCGGCGTAGGCGCTGGCGTCGCCGACCAGGATGCCGCCCAGCAGAACCCGGGCGTCGTTGGAGAGCACGAGCTTCTTGTAGACGCCGGCGACCGGGTCGGCATACACCACCTCCAAGGCCGAGTCGGTGGTGGCGAAGGCGTCGCCAAAGGAAGCGACGTCCACGCCCAGCAGTTTGAGTTTGGTGGACAGGTCGGCGCCCGGGAAGGTCGCCGCACCGCCCAGCAACCGGTCCACGACGATCTCGGCCATCGCGTAACCCGGTGCCACCAGCCCCAGGCAGCGGCCACCGATGTTGGCGACTTCGCCGATGGCCCAGACGTTCTCGTCGTCGGTGCTGCGGCAGGCGGAGTCCACCACGACGCCACCCCGCTCACCCACGGCGAGGCCGGCATCGCGGGCGAGCTCGTCCCGGGGCCGCACCCCGGTAGCGAAGACGACGACGTCCACGGGCACGCTCGGGCCGTCCGCGAAGTCCATCCTGCCCACCCGGCCCGCGCGGTCGGGATGGATCCGGGCGGTCGCGGTGGACACCCGTACGTCGACCCCGAGCCCGCCGATCAGCCGGGCCAGCGCCTGCCCACCTCCCTCGTCCACCTGCAGCGGCATCAGCCGGGAGGCGAACTCCACCACGGTGGACTCGGCTCCCAGCGCCTGCAGCGCCCCGGCCGCCTCAAGCCCCAACAGACCGCCACCCACCACCGCTCCGCGGACCGGACGACCGAGCGCCTGCTCGCGCTGCTGCACCCAGATCCGCAGGGCGGCGACATCGTCGATCGTTCGGTAGACGAAAACTCCCGGCAGATCGCTGCCGGGCACGGGTGGCTGGAAGGCGTAGGAGCCGGTGGCCAGGATGAGTTCGTCGTAGTCGAGCCGCAGGCCCCGCTCGGTGTGTACCTGCGAGGCCGAGCGGTCGATGCCGGTCACCTTCTGGCCTCGCAGCAACTGCACCCTCGGGTCGCTCCACAGCTCGGGGTCGCCGAGTTGCAGGTCGTCGGGGTCCCGCCCGGTGAAATAGCTGGTCAGGGCCACCCGGTCGTACGGAGCTCGCGGTTCCTCGGCCAGCACCGTCACCCGGTGACGGCCGGCCTTGTCGCGATCGAGCATCGCCTCGACGAAGCGATGGGCCACCATCCCGCCGCCCACGACGACGACCTGCCGTGGGGCGGGATGGGTGGGTGCGGTGCCCTTCGGGTTCTCGGGGGTCGTCATGTCGATACCTTTCTAAAGCCAGCCTGTCCTGATGCCATCCGGTGTCCGGCCAGGTATCGGTGCGGTCTGGTACCTCTGCGGCGTCCGGACAACACGCTAGGAAGCGCGTGTTTCACGAATGGGTTCGCAATGTTTCGGGGGTGTTAGCGCCCTGGTCGGCGCCCAGACCCGTGGGTGGGCTGGCGTCGCGCTGCTGCCCGCCCTCGGCCTGCTCGGCCCAGGTGAGAATGTCGGTGATCGTGTCGGTGCAGGTGCCGCACCCGGTGGTGGCCCGGGTGCGCTCAGCCACCTCTTGGGCCGTGCGGGCACCACGGCGCCAGCAGTCCAGGAGCGACCCCTTGCTGACCCCGTTGCACCGGCAGATCACCGTCCGGTTGGGCATCTTCGTCAGGGCCGCCGGATCGGCTCCGCCCCGGGACAGGCCCGGCACCTGGCGTACCAGGAGCAGGGCCGGGTCCGGTGGCACCGGGGTGGCCCGGGTGAACGCCGCGGTGAGGTCGGCGGCCAGGCTGGCGTCGCCGATACAGACCGCGCCCACCAGGCGATCCCCACGAACCGCGATCTCGATGTGCCGGCCGGCGTCGGGATCGCTGAGCACCAGCCGACGATCGCCCGTGCGATGCAGGGCCCCGGCAGCGCCCATCGCGACGGTGACGAGCTTGTCGGCCTTGACGGTGACCACCGCCTGGTCGGTGGCCGGGTGGTCCACATCCCAACCGGCGATCGAGGCGGTCGCGCCGCGCCCTGCCGGTGCGTCGCGGGCCGGTGGCCTCGCGTCCGGGCCGGGGCCGTCGGCGGACGCGGGGGCGTGACGTTCGCCGGCGGAGGCAGCCAGTCGGGCCGCCAATGCCCGTGCCTGGTCCCAGCCCTGCCAGACCAGCCCGGTGGCGCCGCCCGGGGGCTGGGCGCAGTCGCCGATGGCGAAGATCCGTGGATCGCGAGGGCTGGCCAGATCCGGACCGACCAGGACGCCACGACGCACCGGCAGCCCGGCGTGCGCGGCCAGTTCGGTGCGGGGCCGGGTACCGCAGGCGAAGACGAGCAGGTCGGCCGACAGGTGTTCGTCGTCGACCTCCAGCGCGCTGACCCTGTCCCGCTGGGTGCCCACCCGCAACAGTCGGCCGTGGGCCTGGGCGACGCCGGCCTTGTCCAGGGCGACTCGCATCGCCGAATCCGCGGCGGCATCGAGTTGGCGATCCATCACCCGGCCGCGCCCGACCAGGGTGACCTGGAGTCCGCGAGCGGCCAGCCCGCACGCCACCTCGATCCCGAGCACCCCGGCACCGACCACCGCGGCCCGTCTGGCATTGGACCCGGCGGCGACCAGGGCGCGGGCATCATCGAGATCGCGCAGCACATGTATGCCGGCCACCGGAGGGTCCAGCAGTGGATTCGAGGGGAGCCCGGGGATGGGCGGGATCACGGCAGCGGCCCCAGTGGCCAGCACCACGACGTCGTAGGGGTGCCGGGCACCGTCGCTGTCCTGCACCATGCGTTCGTCGCGGTCGATCGAGACCGCCGCGGCACCTGCCAGGACGAGCACCCGCTCCCGGTTGTCGGCCGGAAGTCGCAGCGCCCCGAGCTCGACTCGGCCCGCCACCACGTCGCTGAGTAGCACCCGGTTGTACGGATCGTGCACCTCGGCGCCCAGGACGGTGATGGCGATGTCCCGGCCCTGCGGGTCATGCCGGCGTACCTCGTCGATCAGCCGGGCACCGACCATTCCGTGTCCGATCACCACAAGTCTCATCGCAGTGCCTCCACGAGTTCGGCCCGGGCGGGGTCGAGGTCGGCATCGGGCAGGACCCGGACGGCGCAGACCTTCAGTTCGGGCATGCCCGAGACCGGGTCACAGGCGTCGGAGGTCACCCGGTTCACGCTGCCGGAGCCGGACCAGTGGAAGGGGACGAAGATGCAGTCCGCTCGGATGGCGGGGCTGAATCGGCAGCGCACCACCAGATCCCCGCGGGCAGTCTGCAGCCGCATCGGGGTGCCCTCCTGGAGTCCGTAGCGGGCGGCCAGGTTCGGGTGGATCTCACCGAAAGGTTCGCCGGCACCGGCCACCAATGCCGGTACCCGGCGGGTCTGGGCACCGGACTGGTAATGCTGCAGCACCCGGCCGGTGAGTAGGTACACGGGAGCCTGCTCGCGCACGTCGTCGGTCGGCGGGGTGTGCTCGACCGGGAACATCCGGGCGCGGCCATCGGGGGTGGCGAATCCGTCGATGAAGACGCGAGGCGTTCCCGGGTGGGGCGCGCCGGTCCCGGGCTCGGCGGCGGGCACCGGCCAGAACAGCTCCTGCCCGGCGTCCAGGCGGGCATAGTCGACGCCGGAGTAGTCGGCGGTTCCTCCGGCGCTGGCCCGGGCCAACTCGTCGAAGACCGCCGCCGGGTCGCGCTCGAAACGGCATGGTGCCTCGAGCCGGGTGGCGAGGTCGCACAGCACGTCCAGTTCGGTTCGCACCCCATGCGGCGGCGCCAATGCCGCCCGACGGCGGATGATCCGGCCTTCCAGGGAGGTCATCGTGCCCTCCTCCTCGGCCCATTGCGCCACCGGGAGAACGACATCGGCCAACTCGGCGGTCTCGGAGGGGACGATGTCGCAGACCACCATCAGGTCCAGCCCGGCCAGGCCACGTCGCAGTTTCTCGCTGTTGGGCACGCTCACCACGAGGTTCGATCCGTGCACCAGCAGCGCTCGAATGCCGCCGGGCTCACCGAGTCTGGCCAGCAGGTCCATCGCCGGCAGTCCGGGCCCGGGCAACGAGTCGGGGTCCACGCCCCAGACCTGTGCCACGTGTGCTCGGGCGACCGGGTCGCCGATCGATCGATAACCCGGTAGCTGGTCGCACTTTTGGCCGTGTTCTCGTCCACCCTGGCCATTGCCCTGACCGGTGATCGGGCCGTAGCCGCTGTTCGGGCGTCCGGGAAGGCCGAGCGCCAGAGCCAGGTTGATGGCGGCCGTGACGGTCGGAACACCCTGAGCGCTCTGTTCCACGCCTCGGCCGGTGAGGATCACTGCGCCCCGGCCACGGCGTGGAGAACGCGCGGCCAACATCCGGGCCACGCGCCGGATGAGGTCTGCGCTCACTCCGGTCACCTGCTCGGTGCGCTCGGGCCACCACACCGACACCGCTGCCGCGGCAGCCTCGAATCCGCTCACGCGATCGTCGAGATAGTCCGTGTCACAGAGATTCTCGGCGATCAGCACGTGAAGCAGGCCCTGCAGCAGCGCCAGGTCGGTGCCCGGCACCGGCTGCAGGTGCAGGCCGGCGCCGGACGCGGTGAGCGCCGCGGTCGGGCTGTGCCGAGGATCCACGACCACGAGCCCTCCCCGGTCCCGAACCCCGGCCAGGTGCTGGACGAAGGGCGGCATGGTCTCGGCCACGTTCGTTCCCAGCAACAGCACGGCGTCGGCCTGGTCCAGGTCGGCGAGCGGGAACGGCAACCCGCGATCGAGCCCGAACGCCCGGTTGGTGGCGGCCGCCGCCGACGACATGCAGAACCGTCCGTTGTAGTCGATGAACCGGGTACCGATCGCCACTCGAGCGAATTTGCCCAGCGTGTAGGCCTTCTCGTGGGTCAGACCGCCGCCGCCGAGGACCGCGATCGCATCCGGCCCGGATTCGGCGCGGATCCGCAGCAGCGCCTCGGCGACGTGGTCCAAGGCCGCGTCCCACCCCGCGGGCACCAACCGACCGGATCGGTTGCGCAGCATCGGGCGACGCAACCGGTCAGCGGCACTGAGCACCTCGGCACTGGTCCAGCCCTTCTGGCACAAGCCACCTCGGTTCGTGGGGAAGTCCCGGCCGGTCACGCTCACGAGCGTCGGAGAGTCCTCACCGGTGGGCGCGGTGAGACCCATGGCGCACTGCAACGCGCAGTACGGGCAATGGGTGGCGGTGCCCTGCTCGGCCGGGTCGGAGATCGCCGTCTCGGTGACAGTCATACCCGCGCGTCAGCCATCCGGGCGCCGGGACGCAGGTAGCAGTATCAGGTGACGGCGAACATCACCGCGTAGACCCCCACGTACACATACAGGGCCGGCACGATGGACCCATAACTGCTGCTCGACCAGGCGTAGGTGCGCGGCACGATGAAGCCGCCATAGGCGCCGATCGCGGCGATGATGCCGATCGCGGCCGCCGCCTCACGCTTGAACCGGCCGTAGATCGCCGGGGTGCCCCCGGCGTCGATCGCCATCGTCCGGAAGATGGCCGGGATCATCCGGTACGTGGAGCCGTTACCGACCCCACTGGCCACGAAGAGCACCATGAAGGTGAACAGGAAGAGCCCGAAACTGTTCAGGCTCAAGGCGTACACCGCTCCCAGCACGCCCAGGCCCATCATCACGAAGGAGCCGGCGGTCACCCGGGCACCGCCGAAGCGGTCGGCGACCTTGCCCCCGAGCGGGCGTGCCAGCGATCCGACCAGCGCCCCGAGGAAGGCGTAGTTGGTGGCTGTCACCTCGGGGAACTGGGTGGTGATGAGCAGTGGGAAGGCGGCGGAGTAGCCGATGAAGGAACCGAAGGTGCCGATGTAGAGCACGGACATCACCCAGGTGTGCCGGTGCCGACCGGCCGCAGCGCTGGAGGCGAAGTCGGCCGTGGCCTCGGTCAGGTTGTCCATGTACCGCCAGGCGAGGAAGGCCGCGAGCAGGGCCAGCGGGATCCACATCAGGCCTGCACGGGCGAGATGGATTCCCCCGCCAGCCACCACGAGTGCGGTGACGACGATCGGCGCCTGCACCACCGCGACCCCGATGTTGCCGCCTGCGGCGTTCAGGCCCAGCGCCCAGCCCTTCTCCCGCTCGGGGAAGAAGTAGGAGATGTTCGCCATCGACGAGGCGAAGTTGCCGCCGCCGAAGCCGGCAGTCGCGGCGATCAGCAGCATCGTGGTGAAGGAGGTGTCGGGATTGCTCACCGCCCAGGCCAGCCCGGCGGTGGGGATGATCAGCAGCAGTGCGGAGATAACCGTCCAGTTTCGTCCGCCGACCAGGGGCACCGCGAAGGTGTACGGGATCCTCAGGGTGGCCCCGACCAGGCTGGGCACCGCGACGAGCCAGAACAGCTGGGAGTCGGTGAAGGAGAAGCCCACTCGGTTCAGGTACACGGCGGTGATGCTCCACAGCATCCACACCGAGAACCCGATGTGCTCAGCGATCACCGAGAACAGCAGGTTGCGCCGGGCGATCGGACGCCCGGTCTGCTCCCAGAAGTCTGGGTCCTCAGGTTCCCAATGCTCGATCCAGTGCCCGGTGCGGCGGGCCGGTGACGGGTCCGTGCGTAGTCCCCGAGCCGGGCCCGGTGCGGGCGTCGGGGTGGTGATGGTGGGGTCGCTCATCAGCCCTCCTGGGTGTACCTGGCCAGTGGTGAGCGACGAAGCGATCCAGGTCGACCGGGTGTCAAAGCCCGCGCACACGAATCTGGACGGAACAAGGAAGCCACCTGCCGGGGCCTGTCGATCGTCGGATGGATACCTCGACGCTCACCACACGACTACGTATGTGACAGCCACGCTAGGCAGCCGATGTTTCACCAGAAGTCAGTCATGTTTCGGGCTGGAAACATGTCTCGCACAACCGGTTCTACCCGATGTGAGAAGACGCCGGGGTGACGAAGGACACACTCGTCGCGCAGTCCCAACCAACGGTTACTGTCGCTCGGGCGCGGCTGTACTCAGAAGACCTCGATGAGGGTGAGCACCGCGAGCAGCGCGCAGATCCCGGCCGCGATGCGCTGAATGAGGTGGATCGGCATCCGGGCCAGCAGCACCCGACCCAGCGCCGCCGCCAGACCGGAGACCAGGGCCAGCGCGGACCAGGCTCCGACGAAGACCGACAACGGCTCACCAGACCTGGCAGCCAAACCGGCGGTGAACAACTGAGATAGGTCTCCCCACTCGGCCAGCATGAGCACCGCGAAGGAGACCCCGACCGCCTTGAAGCCCCGGATGTCGGAGTAGCGAGCGAGTTTGGCGTCGATCTCCTCGCGCTCGGCCGACTCGGCGTCCTGCGCCGACGACGCCTGCCGCCACAGCAGCACCGCACCCACGGCGAAGAGCGCTGCCGCCGCAAGCAGGATCGGAGTGCGCGGTAGCAAGGTCAGCAGCCCGCCCGCCAGTACCGCGATGGCAGTGTGCACGGCGAAAGCCGAGGCCACCCCGATCCATACGAAGAGGGGACGCAGCCGAGTGGACAGCACGAGGGTGGCGATGAACGTCTTGTCCGGTAGCTCGACCGGCAGGATGACCGCGAAGGCGGTCGCCACGGTGGCAAGGTCCAGCATCGGAGCCTTTCGTTGATCACCTACGTGCCTGACCTGGGCCGAACGCCTGGTGGCAACTTCTCGCGGACGGTCGGCGAACAGCGTCGCCGTGTGCGACCTCCGGACGGCGTCCGTCGGCCGCGCTTATGCTACCCGCATGCCTCGATACGACTTTCGCTGTCGTCAGTGCGGCGCCACCTTCGAGGTGACCCGCCCGATGGCGGCCTCGGCAGAGCCGGCGGCGTGCCCCGGCGGGCACACCGACACCGTCAAACTGCTCTCCGCCGTCGCGATCGGTGGATCCGGAGCGTCCCCGGACCCCGCGCCGGGTGGCTGCTGCGGGGGCGGCTGCTGCGGCTGAACGCCCAACCGACCCGAAACCGCAGGGTTCACCCCGGGCCTAGGTGTGCACCCCGGTCGTGCCCGAGGTGCACATCCCGTGAAGGCCCTCGTCGCAACCGGCGCCGTGCGCCCGATTCGCCCGCAGTCGTCCGCAGACGATGAGAGCATGGTCCGATGGATTTCCTGCTGAGCGGAGGCGCGCTTCCGCTGGCCGTCGCCGGGCTGGTGCTCGCCTTCGGGGTGTGCGCCGCAGTGGCCTCGCGACCTGGCCGCAGCGGACTGTGGTGGCGCGTGCTGGCTCGACTGCTGTGGGGCGCGTCCGTCGTCGGAGTGTGTTACCTCACCCTGTGGCTTGCCAATCCCGCTGGCGGCGGGGTCAACCTGGTTCCGCTCGACACCATCCGGCGCCAGCTTGCCTACGCGAGCCCGGGAGTCTCGGCGTTCAACATCATCGGCAACGTGGCAATGCTGGTGCCGTTCGGCCTACTGGCCCGCCCGGCACTGGGCTGGGGATGGATCCGGACCACTCTCGTCGCAGCTGCGTTCTCGGTGGGGATCGAGACCCTGCAAGGCCTGACCGGCCGTTCGGCGGACATCGACGACGTCCTGCTGAACACCCTCGGGGCCGGCGCCGCGGCCCTCGCATCGGCGATCGTCTTCGTGGTGGCGGGCTGGCTGCACCGACGCGCCGAGGCAGGCGATTCCCGACCGCTGGCACCGCCTGGCCTCCCCGAACTCGGAGATGACCTCGCTGGGGCACCCGAGCCGGACGCCGACTACGCCGAACTGCCCACCGGGCAGCGGCGCTGACCAGACTCCCACTCTGGGCGAGGCACCGGCCGGACCTGCGATCGAGTGCCGCGCGATCGGAGCCGCAGGATCAGCCCTCGTACTCGTGCTCACTGGCCGGATAGGCACCGGAGTCGACGTCCGCCCGGAACTGACGGACGGCTTCGGTGAGGTGGTCGGCGAGGCGGGCGTACTGCTTGACGAACCGGGGAACCCGCCCGACCGTGAAACCCGCCCAGTCGCTCCACACCAGGAGTTGACCGTCGCAATGCGGGCCGGCACCCACGCTGAGGGTCGCAATGCCGATCTCCTGGGTGACCTTGGCGGCGGCACCCGAGGGCACCATCTCCAGTACCACGCTGAAGGCGCCGGCCTCTTCGACGGCCTTGGCGTCGCGCAGCAGTTGAGCTTCGCCGGGCTCGCCCCGGCCCTGGATGACGTGGCCGCCGAAGCCGTGCTCGGACTGCGGGGTGAAGCCGATGTGCCCCATCACCGGAATGCCGGCCTGGACGATGGCCTGAATCATCGGGGCGCTGCGTTCGCCACCTTCCAACTTGACCCCGTGCGCGCCGGTCTCCTTCATGAATCGGATCGCGGTGTGCAGGGCCTCATCCGGGCCGGATTCGTAGGAGCCGAACGGCAGGTCCGCCACCACCAGCGCCCGCTTGGCGCCACGCACCACGGCGGCACACAGGGCGATGAGTTCGGACTCGCGGATCGGCAGCGTGGTGTCGTAGCCGTAGACGACGTTGGCTGCCGAGTCGCCCACCAGCAGGAAGTCCACCCCCGCCTCGTCGAAGATCCGCGCCGAGGTGAAGTCGTAACTGGTCAGACCGACGATCTTCGTTCCGGACTGCTTGGCCTTCCAGAAGTGCCTGACCCGTACCCGCTTGGGTCCGGGGACTGCACCACCGTACGGACTGCTCGTCTCCTGCGACATGGCTGAACCCTACGCCGCACCGCCCGACCCGCCCGGATCCGGTCCAGGGCAATGCCGGACGGTGAAATGGACCCGGCATGCCGAGGGGTTCCTACTCCTGGGAGCTCCGCGGGTAATGAGCCAGTCGGGATCGTTGCGGCTTGAGTGCGTACAGGTGGGCGTCCGCCGCGGCCAGGGTGGTGTCAAAGTTCACCCCGTCGTGCAACGCCTGGCCGATACTCACCGTGGTGCCCGCCTGGCACGATCGCAGCGCGAGCTTGGCCGGCTGCGGCAGGTCGATGTCCACTCCGGGTGGCACCACGACGACGAACTCGTCTCCGCCGATCCGGGCGATGATCGCCTCCGGGCCGGCGAGTTCACGCAACATCGACGTTGTCGCGATCAGCACCCGATCTCCGTGATCGTGACCATATTCGTCGTTGACTGACTTGAAGGCGTCGATATCGGCGATAAGCACCAACGAACCGATCGGCAGGTGGGTCACCCGGGAGAACAGGCCACGGCGGTTGAAGGTGCCGGTGAGTTGATCGTGCTCGGCGAGTTGCCGGTACGCCTCGCCCAGCTCACGCGCATCGTCCAGGACGATGAGGAAGGCGTTGGCCATGAGTGGCCCGAAGATGCCCGCCGTCAGCAGCGGGATGACGGTTGGCATCGGCGAGTCGAAGACCCATTGCGGGCCGGTGAACACGGCCACCAGAAGCCAGCTCATCAACACCGACACCGAGGCCGCGGTGACCGCGACCAACGCCAGGAGCATCCGCCTGCCCAGGCGGTCGTCCCACGCGGTGAGCCTGGCGAAGAAGGCCATCAGCCAGCCGCGCCGCTGGGCGCCCATACGGGGCGTCGCGGCGCCACTCATCGCCTCTCCTTTCGCCCGATCGACGTCACCAAGGTCCCGCATGCCCGGGGCGCGTACCTGCCCACCCCGGCGCCCTGCCGCGGGCTCGGTTCGGCTCATCGCTCACCACGGCCGGTCGCCCTCGCTGGTCACCAGTGTCCACCTGCCACCCTGACTGCACCTGCCACCCTGACTGGGGATCGCCAACCCGCCAACCCGGTCAGGAATCCAAGACCGGGCGCCGAAGGGCCCAGCCTAGGCAGTCGGCCGTCCTGGCGAACCCGGAATCACTCGGCTGGACAATAATCACCGGGCCGGGCGCCCGGATCGGACGCGCAGCCCACAACCGGCGCAGCGGACGGTTGGCGCCCGCCTGATCAGGCGCCGCTGTTCGGGCGTCTGGCCCGCTTGGCCAGGTACATCGCGTGGTCGGCGGCCGCCACCGCAGCCTCCACCTCCCGTATGCGGTCAGCAGGGCTCGGGTCCTGCCCGACCGCCGCCCAGGGATCACCGGCGGCCCCGTCCCTGTGATCACCACACGGGTGGCTGGCGGGCGCGGCGGACACGCCGTCCAGGGTGGCGGTGCCAAGACTGGCGGTGACTGGGCCGTGCGGGGTCTCGATGCTGAGGGTGTCCTGGACCTGGGCCCGCCCTGGGGAGATGACGACGAACTCGTCGCCTCCGGTGCGGGCGATCAGCGCGCTCGCGCCAAAGATGGAGCGCAGGCGCCCCGCGGTCGCGACCAGCACCTCGTCTCCGTAGTGGTGCCCGTGGGTGTCATTGAGAGACTTGAACCTGTCGATGTCCACCACGGCCACCAATGCCCCCACGGGTGCCTGCGACATCCGCTCGAACAACCCGTGACGGTTGAGCGCCCCCGTCAACGGGTCGTGCTCGGCGAGCTGGCGGTAGCCATAGGAGAGCCGGTCGAGGTATCCCAGCATCGCCAGCGCCGGCAACAGCTCGGCAGGGGCGACGAAGGCCGCCACGATGAGGGGCTGCCAGAAGTTCTCCCAGACGAAGAGCATGTCGGGGCCCCACAGCACACACACGAGCAGCGCATTGATCAGCAGGGTGACCACGCACGTCCCCAGGGTGACAAGGATGACGAAGCCAGCCTTGCCCCACCGCTGCAGACCACGGTTGACCAGCCACATCAGCCGTTCCAGCCAGGCAGGCGGCTCGGGCATGCCGGGCGGACGCCGCAGGTCTGCCGACACCGCTTGCCACGGTGGACGGGCAGCGCCGTGCTCCCCGCCACGAATGCTCACCACTGGAACGCTATCGGAGACTCTCGCGAGACCCTTGAAGCGGGCAGCCCTGGACTACACCGGCCGAGCTGTTCCCCACGGCCGCCGTTGGCGACTCACGGGCCATCCAGCACGGCGCGGATCTCCACGGCAAGCTGTACCGAGGCCTCGATCTCCGCCTTGCGATTGGTGACACTCTCCACGCTGATCCCGAAGGGCAGGCCGAGCCGGCGGCAGAAACGGCGCAGTACCTGGGCCGAGGCCAGGCACTGGTCGAAGGACTCCCCCAGCGGATCGTCGGAGAACATGATGTCGTTGCGCACCCAGTGGGGGATGTCGACACCGAGCCAGGTCATGAAGTCCAGCGTCTTGGCCGATCCGCAGGGAGCCAGGGTGAGCACCACCGGCGTGGGCTCGATGCCCTCGCGACGGCACGTGTAGGCATAGTCCGACAACAGATTCCGGGTGTGATCAAGGTCGTAGCAGATCTGCGAGATGAAGAAGCTGCTGCCCTGGCGCTGTTTGTCCAGCATCCGTCGATGCTCGTCCCCCTTGGCGGCGTGCCGTTCGGCGATGAGCACCCCGCCCAGCCCCAACTGCGGGCTGGCCGCACGGTGCAGTTGGTACGCCTCGGGCAGCGACGTCCGCATCTTCTGCCGGTGGGAGGAGGAGCCCACCAGCACGGTGAGCAGGCGATCGGAGTCGGCATCGGCCATCCACTGTCGCAACTGCTCCGGTTCGTACTTGGCCACCGCCCGATAGATGACCACCGGCTTGGCCCACTCGCCCAGATGGTCGATGTAGAAGGCGAACGGGTCACTCATCGGGACGAACGGGAAGGGTCGCTCGTCGTCGGAGCGCTCCTGCTCGGCGTCTACGTCGTAGAGCACGAGCGCGTCCAGTCCGACAGGCGCCAGCCTGGCCAGGGTTGCCCTGGCGATCTCCTCGGCCTTGTCGGCAGGGGTGGCTTGGCGGGGCGGGGTGACTCCGTAGAGCAGCACGCCCCGGTCCGCGCGACGGAAGACCCGCTCGCGAGCCTGACTCAGTCGTGCCTGCACGTGTGAACTCCCATCGATGACTCCCCGGGGCTCGGGGACGTGGCAGCCGGACGCCTGCGGCACGGTCCGCCTGCCCGGCGTCGTGGCCGTGGTGCACCGCGGCTGCTGTTTGCACCGGGCCGATGCCGTCCGGCGTCGGCCCACCGCGTGGGCAACTGCCCGCCGTTCGGGCACGTTCCCCCGAGAGGGTAGCCTCGCCAACGCCGATGTACATGGCCACGGTGGCCAGACCCAAGGAGATCCGTGATGGCAACCCAGACCCCGACACCCGCCTTCTCCGTGCGCATGCGCGTGAGGATGGTGAACCGCCCGGGCACTCTGGGGCGGGTCGCGGTAGCCATCGGTGAGGTCGGGGCCAATATCGCCGGCCTGGAGGGCTTCGTGGTGAAGACCTCGCACTTGGAGGACGACCTCATCGTCTACTGCGCCAGCGAGTCTCACCAGGAGCAGGTGCGCACCGCGATCACCGAACTGGACGGCGTCGAGATCCTCGAATGGGAGGACCGCACCCACAAGCTGCACGAGGGCGGGAAGATCGAGGTGGTCGCCACCGCGCCGCTGGTGGACATGGACGATCTGTCGATGGCCTACACCCCGGGCGTGGCCCGGGTCTGCATGGAGATCGCCAAGAACGTCTCGCTCTCGCACGAGTACACCTTGCGCAAGAACACCGTGGCCATCGTCTCGGACGGCACCGCGGTGCTCGGCCTGGGTGACATCGGCCCGCACGCGGCCATGCCGGTGATGGAGGGCAAGGCCCAGTTGTTCAAGCACTTCGGCGGGGTCGACGCCTTTCCCATCTGTATCGACACCAAGTCCGTCGACGAGATCGTCGACCTGGTGTGCAAACTGGAACCCACCTTCGGTGGCATCAACCTGGAGGACATCGCCGCACCGGGAGCCTTCGAGGTGGAGGAGCGCCTGGTCGACCTGCTCGACATCCCGGTCTTCCACGACGACCAGCACGGCACCGCGATCGTCACCGTGGCGGCCCTGGAGAACGCCTTGAAGCTGGTGGGCAAGCGCCACGAGGACGTCAAGGTCGTGGTGGCCGGCGTCGGCGCCGCCGGGGTCGCGGTGTCGAAGATGCTCATGGGTTCCGGCGTGGCGAACATCATCGGGGTCGACCGCCAAGGCGCGGTGCACACCGGCCGCACCGACCTGAACGCCTCCAAGCAGTGGTTCGCGGGCAACACCAACCCTGAGCGCCTCTCGGGCACGATCACCGACGTGATCGCCGGCGCGGACGTCTTCATCGGCCTGTCCGGGCCCGATCTGCTCACCCGCGAGGACGTCCTGTCGATGGCCAGCGACCCTGTGGTCTTCGCGATGGCCAACCCGAACCCAGAGATCCGTCCCGAGCTGATCCAGGATGTTGCCGCCGTGATCGCCACCGGCCGAAGCGATTTCCCGAACCAGATCAACAATGTGCTGGCCTTCCCGGGCATCTTCCGCGGCGCACTGGACGCCCGGGCCCGCAAGATCACCGACTCGATGAAGCTGGCCGCGGCACGCGCGATCGCCGACGTGGTGGGCCCGCAGGCCCGGCCGGACTACATCATCCCGAGCGTCTTCGACTCCCGGGTTGCTCCCGCGGTGGCCGAGGCGGCCAAGATCGCCGCCATCCAGGACGGCGTCTGCCGGGGCTCGTGACCTCGACGGTGGCCCAACCCACCCGGACATTGCGATGAGCCGGGCGGGTCGATGATGAGCGCCGGGGCGCGAATCGACGCGTGGCTGTGGGCGGTTCGGGTTTACAAGACCCGATCCGCCGCCACCGCCGCCTGCCGGGCCGGGCATGTTCGGGTCAACGACGAACGCGTCAAGGCGGCCCACCCCGTCCGTCCCGGGGACACCGTGCGGGTGCGGGTGCACGGTCTGGAACGAGTCCTCGTCGTCCGTCAGACCTTGACCAAGCGGGTCGGCGCGCCGGTCGCGGCGACCGCCATGGACGACCTCACCCCGGCTCCACCGCCGAAGGAGGAGCGTCCGGCGGTGCCCACCCGAGAACGCGGGGCCGGGCGGCCCACCAAACGTGACCGGCGTCGCCTGGACCGGCTGCGCGGACGGGAGTAGCCGTTTGGAATGTCACCGAGTGGAGCCGGATTGCCCGCTCACTACGATGGGCCCCATGCGCGTCATCATCGTCGGAGGGGTCGCTGGAGGAATGTCCGCGGCCGCCAGGCTTAGACGAATGGACGAAAAGGCCGAGATCATCGTGGTCGAGCGATCCGGTTATGTGTCCTTCGCCAACTGCGGGTTGCCGTATCACGTAGGTGGGGTGATCCAGGAGCGCTCCGCCCTGCTGCTGCAGACCCCGGAGTCCATGCACGAGAGGTTCGCGCTCGACGTGCGGGTCAACACCGAGGCAGTCTCCATCGATCGCGAGCGCAAGGTGGTGACCCTGCGCGATCTCGCTACGGTCGACGGCGAGGATCGCGAGTACGACCTCACGTACGACCACCTGGTGCTCTCCCCGGGTGCCAGGCCGGTCCGCCCGCCACTGCCGGGTATCGACCGGGCGCTGTGCCTGCGCGACATGGAGGACACCGACGCGCTGGTGGCCGCAGCCGCCGGGGCCCGCTCGGCCGTGGTCATCGGTGGCGGCTTCATCGGTGTGGAGATGGCCGAGAACCTGCTGCACCGGGGCCTGCCGGTGGCCCTGGTCGAGGCGATGCCGCAGGTGATGACCCCGCTGGATCCCGAGATGGTCGAGCCGGTGCACGAGCGGCTGCGCGAGCGCGGCGTGCAGTTGTTGCTCGGTGATTCGGTCACCGAGATCACCGACACCCACGTGCGCACCACAGGTGGCGCCGAGCTCCCGGCCGACCTGGTTGTCGCCTCGATCGGGGTGCGACCGGACACCGCCCTGGCCACGGCGGCCGGCCTGAGAATCGGCGAGCGGGGAGGCATCTGGGTCGACGAGCAGTGCCGCACCAGCGACCCGGCGATCTTCGCCGTCGGTGACGGGGTGGACAAGCGCGACGCCGTGGACGGCGCGCCCACCCTCGTCCCGCTGGCCAACACCGCCAACCGGCAGGGTCGGATGGTCGCGGACGTGATCACCGGGCACGACGTGCACGACCACCCCGTGCTGGGGACCGCCATCGTGTCGGTGCTCGGCCTGCAGGTGGCGGCCACCGGCTGGAACGAGAAGCGGCTGCGGGCCGCTGGACGCGCCTACCGAGCCATCCACACCCACCCGTTCTCGCACGCCACGTACTACCCGGGCGCCGACCAACTCGCGCTGAAACTCCTCGTGGACCCGGACACCGACGCGATCCTCGGGGCGCAGGCAGTGGGCGGCTCGGGGGCCGACAAGCGCGTCGACGTCATCGCCACCGCGATCACCGGCGGGCTGACCGCCAGCGCCCTGGCCGAGCTGGAACTGGCCTACGCGCCGCAGTACAGCTCTGCCAAGGATCCGGTGAACATGCTCGGCTACATCGCCGACAACCTGCGGACCGGGGCCAGCGCGACAATCCAGTGGTATGAGTTGGCCGAAGCCCAACGGTCAGGCGTCACGATCATTGACGTGCGCACCCCGGCCGAGTTCGCCGCGGGAGCCATTCCGGGGGCCCTGCTATTGCCCGTCGACGAGCTCCGCGATCGGCTCGCCGAGCTTCCCGCCGGTCCGCTCGTGGTGCACTGCGCGGTCGGGATCCGCGGGCACGTGGCCGAACGCATCCTGGCCCAGCATGGCCGGGACGTGCGCAATCTCGACGGCGGCTATCGCACCTGGGTGGCCGGCACCAGCTCGGTCGGCGCCGAAGCGGTCAGCGCTCCCGGGCGCGGCTGACCCGACCGCAACCGCGGGGCGCCGGGGTCAGATCCCCGGGCCGAGGTGTGGACGTGCGGGCCCCGAGCGTGTCTCCCACACGCCGACCAGGACGATTCCCGCGAACACGAGCGCCAGGCCGAGCCAGGCGGTCAGGGCCAGCCGTTCTCCGACCACCACCACGGCGAGCAGGGTCGCCACCAGCGGCTCGCTCAGCGCAAGGGTCGTCGCGGTGGACGCGGTCAGGCGGGACAGCCCGTATCCGAAGAGCAGGTAGGCCACGGCCATCGGGAAGACGGCCAGATAGAGCAGGATCACCGGCCCGGGCGGGTCCAGCAAGGGACCGGGACCGGCCAGGAAGAACCACGGGATCGTCACCAGGCAGGACAGCCCGAACATCGAAGCCATCACCGGTCGGGAGTCACCACCGTCGCGGATCAAGCGCCCACCCACGTACGAGTAGAGCGCGTAGCCGAAGCCTGCTCCCAGCCCAAGGCCCACCCCGAGAATGGCGCCCGGCCCGGCGCTCGCTGCTTGCGGCTCGACGTGAGCCGCGGAGGCGAGCAGCGCGATGCCGGCCACCGCCAGCAGCGTCGCCACCAGCCACGGCAGGGCCACTCGTGCCCGATCGAGTGCCACCTCGAGCACGGCCGCGAACACCGGGCCGGAACCGAGCGCCACGGCGTTTCCGATCGCCACCCCGATGACGGCCATCGCCGCATAGAACATCGAGGCGTACATCAGCACGCCGATCGCGCCGACCACTGCCCACCCGAGCGCACCCGGACGCCGCAGTTGGGCCAGGGTGGCCCGTGCGGAGGTGGCCACCAGCAGGAGCCCACCGAAACCGAAGGTCGACAGGCCGATCAGGGTGGCGCTGGCCCCGGCCGGGGCGAAATGCGCGACGGTGCCGGTGGTCCCCCAGAGCAGGCAGGCCAGCAGCACCGAGCCGACATGACGGGTCGATGACACGGGAGGCATCCTGACAGGCAAGCGCGTCTGACGTGGCCTTCGATCGGGCGCACGCGGCCTGGACCACCGCGCGTCGCCGGGCCCTTGGTTAGTAACCGGCGGCGCTCAACGACTTCGCGGCAAGCGACCGCCCGAGGTCGATCATCTCTGCGGCCCGATGGAAGTCGAGCCCGCGGCAGGCGCGCAGCGGCACGGTGACCACCACGTGCGGTGGGTTGGTGGCCATCCGGTACCGGGCGGTGGCCGCCTGCACCGTCTCCCAGGTGCGCATCAGTACGTCGGTGGTGGTGAGCCGGTCGCTTCCGCTGCGTGCGGCCACCTCTTGCACGCCGGGCTCGCGGTTGCCACGTGCCCAGCGCAACTTGTCCAGGTCCATTCCCACTTTGGCCAGCCAGGTGACCGAGTCCTGGCCCTCGGGCATCTGGGCGGCCTCGTGCACCGGCGCGGAGCCGGTGGAGGGATGATCCGGCCCGGTGAGGTTGACCGCGAGCACGAAATCCGCCGGCACCGCCAGCACCGGCTCCACCGGGACCGGGTTGAGGAGCCCGCCGTCGACCAGCACGTGCCCGCCCATCTCGACCGGGGTGAGGGCACCTGGGATCGCGATGGAGGCCCGGATCGCTGCGGTCACCGGCCCGGACTGGAACCACACCTCGCGCTGGGTGGTCAGGTCCGAGGCCACCGCGGTGAACGGGATCGGCAGATCCTCGATCGAGCCCTCCCCGAGAAGGCCGCTGACCCGGGTGATGACCTTCGTGCCACGGATGGCACCCGGGGCGGTCAGGGCCGGGTCCAGCAACTGCCACACCTTGCGCTGGGTCAGGCTGCGCGCCCAGTCGGCGAACTCCTGGTCTCGCCCGGCCGCGGTCAGCGCCCCGACCAGTGCGCCCATCGAGGTACCCGAGATGGCGACGATCTCGTGGCCTCTGGCCCGCAACTCATCGACCACCCCGAGGTGCGCGTAACCCCGGGCGCCGCCCGATCCCAGCACCAATGCCACTCGCACGCCCGTCTCCCCTCATACCGGTATTACTCATTAGTAACATACCCATCGCCGGTCTTCACCGGCTCGGCGATGCCGGCGGACGCAGGCGTCCAGCGCAGGGACCCGAACACAAATCAGGCTGTCTGAGTAGTCACTGGAGCTCAACTCCAGCTGCGGGACGCACAGCCTGTTCTGTGTCGCCTCAACCCCAGCGACACAGGCCGCGACGGCGCCGACTCAGGCGGATGCGGCATCCGGCAGCCCTGGGCCGCCGAGATCGGCCATCCGCGCCACGGTGGCGGTGGCCCGGCGGCAAGGGCTGGGTGGCAGGTCGCGCAGGTGATCGGCGAGGAAGGCGTACCGCCGGCGCAACGAGCGGTGGTAGGCGTCGTCCGGGGCGGCGTGACACAGGTGGGTCCACCAGTCGGCGATGTCACCCCAGGCGGGTGCGGCCAGCGATCCGCCGAACTGTTGCACCGCCAGGGCCGAGCACAGGCTTGCGAAGGCCAGCCGGTCGCCCAGCGGCCAGCCGGCCAGGCTGCCCAGCACGACCGCGGCACCGAAGACGTCCCCGGCTCCGGTGGGATCGAGCGCCTCGACCCGCAGCGCGGGCACCGAGGCCTCCTCTCCGGTTCCGGCGTCGATGGCTACCGCGCCGTTGGCGCCATTGGTGATCACGGCCAGTGGCACCAGGTCGGCGAGCGCGTACAGGGCGTCGTTGACGGTGGACGTTCGGGTATAGGCCTTGGCCTCGACCGCGTTCGGCATGAAGGCGTCGCACAAGCCCACCTGCTTGAGCACCGAGTCCGGCCAGGCACCGGTGGCGTCCCAGCCGACCCCGGCGAAGACCAGCGAGCCCTGTTGCGCGGCCAGGTCAACCCAGGTGGGCGTCGTCTCATTGCCCACGGTGACGAAGTCGGGGCGGAGTTCGCAGATCACCGCACGTGATCGTGGCGGCCGTCCGATCATCTCGTCGGGACACACCGGGGCCGGGTGGGCGTGGGTGACCATGCTGCGGTCCCGGGCGCCGGCCATCGACACGGTCACCGGGGAGTGCCAGTGGTCGAAGCGCTGCGAGCGGCTCAGATCGACGTGCTCGCCGTCGGCCAGGGTCCTCCAGCAGAAGTCGCCGTAGGCGTCGTCCCCGAAGGCGGCGGCCAGGCCGGTGCGCAGGCCGAGTCGGCGGGTGGCGACCGCGAGATTGGCGATTCCACCGGGACACGAACCCATTCCGGACGCCCACACCTCCTGGCCATCGGTCGGCAGGGCGTCGACCCCGGTGAAGATGATGTCGAGGAAGACGGTGCCGGAGACGAAGACATCGAACTCGGGGTCGTCGTCGCTGCGCAGGGCGGCCAGCGGATCGTGGCTGGGCATGCTCCATCCTCCTCATCCGGTGGGCAGGGCGCTGCGGTGGGTGTTCACCATGGTCTCAGGCACACCCTCATCGCCGGGGGAGTTCGTGCCGATGCCCCCCGCGTGACATGCTCGACCACGCACCGTGGCGGCCGTGACCGCCCCGAAGCAGGTCTGCGAGCCGGTGTGGCAGCGGGCGCTGATCGCCAGCCGGCGAGCGCCTGGGGAATGGAGACGGCGGATGCGGTTGGCGATCCTCGGCGCGGGGGGCTTTCGCACTCCCCTGGTTCACGACGCGGTGCTCGGTGCCGCCTCCCCCGATGCCGACGGCGGGCCTCTGGTGGACGAGATCACCTTGTTCGACACCGATCAGGCTCGCTTGCAGGCGATGCTCGCGGTGTTGCGGCAGCAGTCTCGACGCTGCGACACCCCGGCCGTGCTGCGGCCCACCACGTCCCTGGACGAGGCGATCACCGGAGCCGACGTGGTCTTCTGCGCGATCCGGGTCGGCGGCACCGCAGCACGGGTTGCGGACGAGCGGGTGGCCCTGAGCCTGGGGGTGCTGGGGCAGGAAACCACCGGCCCCGGCGGCTTGAGCTACGGGCTACGGACCGTGCCGGTGGCCCGGCACATCGCCGCTCGCACCGCTGAATTGGCGCCACACGCCTGGATCGTCAACTTCACCAATCCGGCGGGGATGATCACCGAGGCCATGCTGGACGTGCTGGGCGAGAACGACTCGGGCACAGGCCGACCGGATCGAGTGATCGGGATCTGCGATTCTCCCGTGGCGATGGCCCGACGGGCCGGCCTGGCGGCCGGGATGGACCCGGACGGGCTTCGACTCGACTACGCCGGGCTGAACCATCTCGGGTGGCTGCAACACCTGTGGAGCGGCGACGTGGACGTCCTGCCGGGCCTGATGCGGGACGACGCGGCGTTGGAGTCGATCGAGGAGAGCGCCCTCTTCGGCGTTGACTGGCTTCGGACCTTGGGCTCGTTGCCGAACGAGTACCTGCACTACTACTACGACGCCCCGCGTGCGGTGGCCGACATTCTGGCCGCGGGTCAGACCCGCGGTGAGTTCTTGCGTGCCCAACAGGAAGACTTCTACCGATGCCTGGACGCCGTCCCCGCACCAGCCGATCCCTTGGCGGAGTGGGACCGGGTCCGTCGCGAACGCAACGCCACCTATCTGGCCGAGACTCGCGCCCAGGGGCAGTCCCGGGCCGAGCAGGACGTGGTCGGCGGTGGGTATGAGTCGGTCGCAGTGGCCCTGATGGCCGCGCTCACCGGCCGCCCCGCGGGCGCGGATCGTCCTGCGGAGTTGGTGCTCAACGTCCCCAACCGTGGGGCGATCGCGGGGCTGGACGATCGGGCCGTGGTGGAGGTTCCGTGCACCGTCGGACCGGACGGCGCACGCCCGGTGCCGGTATCGGCGCTGCCCGGGCACGCCCTGGGCCTGTGCCAGCAGGTCAAGGCGGTGGAACGGCTGGTCATCTCGGCCGCGGTGACCGGTGACCAGGCCGCCGCGCGGGCAGCCTTCGCGTTGCACCCGCTGGTTCGTTCGGTCGACCTGGGGGGAAGGCTGCTGGCCGGGTACCGGGCGGCCATTCCGCAGGTGGCCGCCGTCTTCGACAGGTGAGAGGCGCGGCGGCCAGGAGCGACGCCTCCGCGTCCATCCCGGGGCTCACTCCGGGTGGCCCCCGATATCTGCGATGGCCGGTGCCACCTACCGTCGAGGAGTAGCCTGAAACCGAACTCGAGGATCCTTCATGCTGTGGCTGTTGACCTTCACCACGATCGGACTCGGGGGCTGGCTGTTCTGGAGGGGCCTGCGGGGTCACTTCAGGAGCCGCTTCTCCCCTGAGCCGGTGATTCCTGCGTATGCAGCCACGCGCCGAGAGCGCTGGACTGGCAACCTCGACCGAGTCTGGATGCTGACCGGCGCATTGCTGCTGCTTGCGCCGGAGTTGCCCGCGTCCCTAGCCCTGCAGACCTCCCCGGACGGCCCCGGACTGGCCGCGCTGTGGCTGTGGCGGATGATCGTGGTCGGCGGCCTCAGCCTGACGGCCGTGATCACCTTCCTGACCAGCCGCGCCGTCACCTCCACGGTGGTCGCCGGCGCCAACGAGGTGGCCGCCAGGGTGCCGAGCCTGTCGGGGCGCCGGGTGCGACGCGAGTCGGGCTTGGCCGATCTGCCCACCGACTGGGACGGCCTCCTGGAGTATGACCGCCAACTCACCCGCCGCTTCCTCGCCTACGGGCACGACCTGGATCTGATGACCAGCCATCCGGTGATGCGGGACTACGCCGATCCGCAGACCCGGCGGGCGTTGGTGGCGATGCTGGAGTGCGACCGGGTCCGGCGCAGCACCGCCCCGGTCCTGACCCGGGACGTCCTCACCACCGAATACGGCAAGACCGTGCTGGCTTTTGCCCGCGCCATGGTGGAGGCGGAGGCGAACTCGGTGCGCCGGGCCGGCCTCAACCTCGACCCCGACGAGCGTGGCAGGCTGGACGAGGCTGCGGCGATCCTGGCCTACCTGCAGACCAACTCCACGACCTCACCCGAGCGCCAACGGGCCTATGAACACGTGCACTGGCTCCTTGACCAGCCCGCAGACGCCGCGTCTGAGGCCGCAGACCTGGGACCCGACACGCACGGCGCCCCCCAGGGTGTCTCGGATCGGGCCACCGCCGATCTCGATCTGGGCGTGCCCCAGGTGCCACCTCCGCGTCCCGTGGCGCATCCGTGGCTGGATGTGCCGCAGCGGGCGGCGCGGGAGGCCGTCAGCCCCTGGAAGTGACCACGTGGGGCTCGCCCCGGCGAGTTGCCCCTGTGGCCGTTGCCGGGTGCGGCCACCGATTGCCTGCGATCAGCCGCTCGTGATCAGCCGCTCGGGATCATCCCGGGGAGATCACCAGGATGAGATCTCCACCCTCGACGTGCCGCGGCCCGCTGAAGGCCAGCCGCTGCACGGTGCCCGCGACCGGAGCGGTGATCGCGGCCTCCATCTTCATCGCCTCGATGGTGGCGACGGTGGCTCCGGCCTCGATCTGTGCGTCCTGCTCCACCGCGGGCGTGACCACTCCGGCGAAGGGTGCGGCCACCTGCCCTGGCACGCTCGGGTCGGCCTTCTCCGCCACCCGTTGCTCCACCTCGATCGACCGGTCCCGCACGACCACTGGGCGAAGCTGACCGTTCACCGTGCACATCACCGTGCGCATGCCCCGGGGATCCGCCTCGCTGATCGATTGCAGCGAGAGCAGCAACCGCTTGCCCGGCTCCAGGTCGACCTCGAGCTCCTCGCGCACCTCGAGGCCGTGGAAGAACTCGACCGTCCCGAGCACCGACAGATCCGAATAGGTTTCCCGAGATGCCTCGAACTCCCGGGTGGGGCCGGGAAAGAGCAGCCGGTTGAGAGTGCGTCGCGGCTCGTCCTGGAGAGCCTGCTCGTCCTCGGGTGATAGTTCGGACTCGGGGGCCCGGTAGGTGCGACCGGCCAGTGCCTTGCTCCGGAAGGGCTCGGGCCAGCCGGCGGGTGGGTCGCCGAGATCACCATTGAGGAATCCGATCACCGAGTCCGGGATGTCGAACCGTCCCGGGTCTGCTTCGAAGTCGGCCGGGTCCGCTCCGGCCCCGACCAGGGCGAGGGCGAGATCGCCGACCACCTTCGAGCTGGGAGTCACCTTGACGATATTGCCGAGAATCCGGTTCGCCGCGGCGTACATGTCCTCGATCTCCTCGAACCGCTCGCCCAGGCCGAGGGCGATGGCCTGCTGGCGCAGATTGGACAACTGCCCGCCGGGGATCTCGTGCAGGTACACCCGGCCGGTCGGCGAGCGCAGCCCGGATTCGAAGGGGAAGTAGAGGTTTCGCATGGCCTCCCAGTAGGGCTCGAGCGAGTCCACCGCTGCCAGGCTGAGCCCGGTCACCCGCTCGCCGGCGTCGGTGGCCGCCACGAGTGAGGACATCGGTGGCTGGCTGGTGGTCCCGGCCATCGGTGCGCTGGCCGCGTCCACCGCGTCGACCCCGGCATCGATCGCCGCCAGCAGGGTGCCCAACTGCCCCCCGGCGGTGTCATGGGTGTGTAGATGGACGGGCAGGTCGAACCTGTCCCGCAGGGCCCGCACCAGGGTGGCTGCCGCGGGTGCCCGCAACAAGCCGGCCATGTCCTTGATCGCCAAGACGTGGGCTCCGGCCTCGACGATCTCCTCGGCCAGTCGCAGGTAATAGTCCAGGGTGTACACCCGCTCGGCCGGGTTGTGCAGGTCCGAGGTGTAGCAGAGCGCGACTTCGGCTACCGCCGTGCCGGTTTCGCGGACGGCATCGATCGCCGGACGCATCTGGGCCACGTCGTTGAGGGAGTCGAAGATCCGGAAGATGTCGATGCCGGTGGCGGCGGCCTGCTGCACGAAGACGTCGGTGACCCGGGTCGGATACGGGGTGTAGCCGACGGTGTTGCGCCCCCGCAGCAGCATCTGCAGCGGGATGTTCTCGATCGTGGCGCGCAGTTGCTCCAAGCGCTCCCACGGATCCTCGAAGAGGAAGCGCAGGGCAACGTCGTAGGTGGCACCACCCCAGCACTCGATGGACAGCAACTGCGGCGTCAGCCGGGAGACATACCGCGCCACGTGCATGAGGTCCCGGGTGCGCACCCGGGTGGCCAGCAGCGACTGGTGAGCATCCCGAAATGTGGTATCGGTGACTGGAACGTCGGACCGGGCGCGCAGATGGTCGGCCCACCCCTGCGGGCCCAACTCCAGAAGTCGCTGCCGCTCACCCGACGGGGCCGGGGCGGTCAGGTCCACCGTCGGAAGCTTGTCGCGTGGATGCACCCGGGTACGCGACGGCCCGTGCGGACGATTGACGGTCTGCTCGGCCAGATAGTTCAACAACCGGGTACCACGGTCCGCGGACACCTTGGCGGTGCGCAGCTGCGGGTGCTCGTCGATGAAGGACGTGGTGATCGCTCCGGCCGCGAACTCCGGGGACTCCAGAACAGCTTGCAGGAAAGGGATGTTGGTGCTCACCCCACGTACCCGGAACTCGGTGAGCGCCCGTCGGGCCCGTCGGATCGCGGTCGGCAGATCCCTTCCGCGGCAGGTGAGTTTGACCAGCATCGAGTCGAAGTGC
Organism: Actinomycetales bacterium; assembly: GCA_047974565.1. Classification (GTDB taxonomy): domain Bacteria; phylum Actinomycetota; class Actinomycetes; order Actinomycetales; family CAWJMD01; genus JBDIAG01. The sequence goes on along the minus strand of JBKECN010000040.1, from coordinate 23,832 downwards.
GGGCTGACCGTGGCCCCGACGAAGACGGTGCCACCGTCCAGGCGCACCCCCGAGCCGCCGGCCGAGCGGTACACGGTGATCTCCCCGGTGTCCGGTCGAAAGTCCGCAGTCGGGTCCTCGGTGGTGATCCGGCACTGCAGGGCTGCTCCGCGCAGCACGATCCGGTCCTGGCTCAACCCGAGGTCGGCCAGTGTCTCACCGGCGGCGATCCGCAACTGGGCGACCACCAGGTCGACGTCGGTGACCTCTTCGGTGACGGTGTGCTCCACCTGGATTCGCGGGTTCATCTCGATGAACACGTAGCGCCCGTCGGGGCCGAGCAGGAACTCCACCGTCCCGGCATTGACGTAGCCGATGTGCCTGGCGAAGGCCACCGCATCGGCGCACATCTGGTCGCGCAGCGCCGGGTCCAGGTTGGGGGCCGGTGCCAGTTCGATGACCTTCTGATGCCTTCGCTGCAGGGAGCAGTCTCGCTCGTACAGGTGCACCACCTCCCCGGTGGCGTCGGCCAGGATCTGCACCTCGATGTGCCGGGGGGAGACCACCGCCTCCTCGAGGAAGACGGTCGGGTCACCGAAGGCCGACTCCGCTTCTCGCATAGCCGTTTCCAGCGAGGCCCGCAGGTCCTCGCGGCGCTCCACCCGGCGCATGCCGCGCCCGCCCCCACCTGCCACGGCCTTGACGAAGACCGGGAAACCGATCTCCTCGGCGGCCGCCTGCAGGGTCTTGATGTCGGTTCCCGCCGGGGCGCTACGCAGGGTGGGCAATCCGGCTTCCTTCGCCGCCGCGATCGCCGTCGCCTTGTTGCCGGTCAGCCGCAGCACCGAGGACGGCGGACCGACGAAGGTGATCCCGGCCGCCGCGCAGTCCTGCGCCAGCTCAGGGTTCTCCGAGAGGAAGCCATAGCCGGGGTAGACCGCCTGCGCGCCGCAGGCCACCGCGGTGTCGACGATGAGCTGGGGGTCCAGGTAGGCCCGTACCGGGTGGCCCGGCTCCCCGATCTCGTAGGCCTCGTCCGCTTTGAGGCGGTGTTCGGAGTTGCGGTCTTCGTAGGGGAAGACGGCCACCGTGGTGGCGCCGAGCTCGGTGGCCGCGCGGAAGGCGCGTACCGCGATCTCCCCCCGGTTGGCGACGAGGACCTTGCTGAACATCGGCGTCCCTCCTTGGACCGACCCCTGCCGGTCGACCCTGATGGCGGCTGCGTGGCACCGGACAGGGTAGGCCCAGCCAGTAAATTGGTGCGTCGAGTGTCAGTTTCTGGGCGGGATGCCCGGCCAGGCGGAGGTCCGCCCCTCGTCGCAGCACTACGGGGCAGGCCGACAACCCAGCCAGACGCCCGAGCCTGCGACGCGACACGCAGTAGCAATCTACTGGCGGGCCCTCGGTGCCTCAGCGCAGGTGCGTGCTGACTCGGCGGACGGATCCGTCGTTTCCCATTCACCGTCGGCACGCCGTGAGCGCTCGGCCGCCGCACGCAAGGCGTCCACGGCCTCCTCGAGGTCCTCACCGGTGGTGCGCCAGGTCGACATGGATACCCGGAGCACCATCCGGCCCTGCCACCGCGACGGGGTGATCCACACCCGTGCCTGGGCGTTCAACTCGGCAGCAACCCGGCCGGTGGCGGCGTCGTCCTCAGCGGCCAGGCACACCTGGGTGAAGTCGACGTCGTTGAGTACGTGCAGGCCATCGATTCTCTGGACGCGCGCGGCGAAGGTGGCCGCGTGGTCGGCGAAGGTCTCGACCAGTTGGGCGACGCCACGGCGGCCGAGCTGAGCCAAGGCCGCCCACACCGAGAAGCCACGCGCCCGGCGAGACAGCTCCGGCACCGTCGTGAGGGGGTCGACGCCCCCATCGCGGATCAGGTAGGCACCCTGCATCCCCATTGCTGCGTGCAGCCGGCTGGGATCGGCGACGATCGCCAAGCCGCAGTCGTGCGGGACGTTGAGGGTCTTGTGGGCATCGCTGGCCCACGAATCAGCCTGGGCCACACCGTCTACCAGGTGCGCCAGGCGCGGCGACGCGGCGGCCCACAGCCCGAAAGCGCCGTCCACGTGCACCCAGGCCCCGACGGCTCGAGCCGCCTCGATCGCCTCCGAGAAGAGGTCGAAGGCACCAGAATGCACGTTGCCTGCCTGCAGGCACACGATCGTCGGTTCCGCGCGCTCGCACCTGGCCAGGGCGCGTCTCAGCTGCGTCAGGTCGATCCGCCCCTGCGGGTCGGCGGCCACCCGCTCGGGCTCGCCCAGGCCGAGATAGCGCAGAGCCAGTGGTACCGAGTCGTGTACCTCGGCACCGGCGATCACCCGGATCCGCGGTGCCCCGGTCAGTCCGTCGCGGGCCACGTCCCAGCCGCGGGCCGTCAGCAGGGTGTCTCGGGCCGTGGCCAGGCAGGTGAAGTTGGCCATCGTGGCTCCGGTGACGAAGCCGACTCCGCTGCCCGACGGCAGGCCCAGCAGATCGACCAGCCAGCGAGCGGCCACCGTTTCCACCCCGGCGGCCGCGGGACTGGACGCCCGCAGCATGGCGTTCTGATCCCAGGTGGACGTGAGCCAGTCCGCCGCGAGAGCGGCGGGCAGCACGCCACCGGTGACCCAGCCGAAGAACCGGCCGGCCCCGGTGCCCACCAATCCCGGCTCAGCTGCACGCAGCAGGAGCCGGATCACCTCGACGGCCTGACTGGGGTGCTCCGGAAGTTGCCCGGGCAAAGCGGCGGCAACCTCGTCCGCTGTGTACTGCGCGTGCACGTCCCTGGCGTCCAGAGCCGAAAGGTGCCCTATGGCTGCCGCGTGGGCCAGTTCCAGTGCGGGATCGGTGTGTGGTCCATCGGTGTGTGGTCCATCTGGCGTCGGTGCCGTCTCCTCGCACGCGCGTTGCCTCCTGGGGGCGTCCGCCGGCGCGAGGCCTTCAGCGGCGACGACCCGTTGGGGGGCCCTGGTCGAGCGGTGCGGACGCGGTGACGACACCGCGCCAGGGTAGGCGTCCCGAAGGCCGGGTGCGGGGCAGCCCCCAACGCACGGTGACGGCGGTCCCTGTTCGGCGTACCTCACATCCCAGCCCGGAATAGCCGCGCAGCCAGTCTGTTGACCCAGGCGGAGATTCAACGCAGGGCGCGGCACAGCGTGCCGCGTGCCCGAGTGAAGGGACGACATGAGCACCATCGACCTGACCGCTGAGACCTTCGACGAGACCATCGACAAGAACGACATCGTCCTCGTCGACTGGTGGGCCGAGTGGTGCGGCCCCTGTCAGCGATTCGCGCCCATCTTCGACAGCGCCTCGACCGAGCACCCTGACATCGTCTTCGGCAAGGTCGACACCGAGGCGCAGCAGTCCCTGTCCGCCGCGGCCGGGATCACGTCCATTCCCACCCTGATGGCCTTCCGCGAGGGTGTCCTGGTGTTCGCCCAGCCCGGGGCGCTGCCAGCCCCCGCACTGAACCAGGTGATCGACAAGGTCCGGGCATTGGACATGGAGAAGGTGCACGAGCAGGCCAAGTAATCCACCGGAGCGTCCGGCACAGCCGCTGTTCGCGGTGACTGCCGCCGCCCCGGGTGATTGCCGCGCTCGGAGACTGCCCGTTGGCTTCCGGTCAGCGGCAGTACTCGACCCGCCAACCCCGCCTGGCTCGTCGGGGATGTCCCGTTTCACCCGCCCCTCCTCTATGGTTACCGAGTGGTAGCCACGTCGCTGCCAGTTTGTGTGCGAGTCGAGGATCGATCCGGGAGAGCCATGTTCGCCACACATCGTCATCGTGCCCGGGCCGCTGCGGTGGCCATCGGCACCCTCTTGGCGCTCGGCACGGTGCTGCCGGCGTCTGCCCAGGCCGATCCACCGACGGTGCCGACAGCCTCGGCGGGAATCGCCCAGGCCGCGCAGGACGCGGGCACCGCACCCGCGCCGGTCCAGCAGGTGGCCAATCCCACCCTGGCTCCCGACGATCTCGTATCGACCGGACTGGTGACCCGGGAGGCGGTGTTCACCGCCGGAGTGGAGGGCGGCTGGGCGAGCGTTGAGCGGTACCAGGACGCCAACCCCGGCTTCCAGGCCGAGGTGTACCCGGCGGATGGTCGCGGCGATCAGGTGGGGCAGACGGCACTGTTCTTCGGCAGCGCCCAGCCGCATTCGTCGAGGTTCCTGCTGTACAACGCGCCCGCACCGGCCGCCGCGACGGGCTCCCCGGTGCTCTTGGTGCACGGCGCCAACCAGACCGCGAGCCAGGCCTGGGCGAACCCGAACGCGGGCGGCAACTTCGGGTGCGGCGTCGTCTTCTGCCCGTCGACCGGCCTGATGCAACACCTGGTGGACGCCGGGCACCCGGTCTATGCCATCGGCTTCCCGCACCGCAATGGGGACGGCTACTACTGGGCCGAGCAGATCGGCGACGCCGTGGAGGTCATCCGCGCCAAGACCGGGGCAGCCCAGGTCGACGTGATCGGCTGGAGCAAGGGTGCCTTCAACGCCAGGATGTACGTCTCCTCGGTGACCCAGCCCTGGGGATCCCCGTACTCGGGCAACGTGTCCCGGCTGATCCTGCTGGGAAACCCGAGCATGGGTTTCGACTGGGGATACCGCCATGGCATCAGCCATGATGGCGCCGTCTTCCCCGAGTGCGGCGGCACCCTCAACGCCCCGGCGGCGCACACCCAGATGACCTGCTATGGATGGCGATTCAGTCACCCCGAACTCAGCTACGCGAGTCCGGCCTTCCCGGGATCGGGTCAGATGCTGGCCCGGTGGGACGGGAGGTACCCGCTGCCCTACGCCGAACCCGACTGGTACACCACCTATTACGGGGGCACCGGCTTCTACAGCCGCGGCGTCGGGATCCAGGCCGCCATCGACGAGCAGTCTCTGGTGCAGACCATCGTCGACGCCGGCACCCCACCAGAGCTGCCGGTCTATCTGCTCTGCGGCACGGCACCGACCATGGCCGGCCTGCACAACGAGCACACTGGCCCGTCCGACGGCGCGGTCTTCGTGCTCAGCTGCGCCTCGGAGCAGGGCATCGCCAACCACGCGGCGACCGCCACCCCGTTCCTCAATCACTTGCAGCTGGGCTGGTCACCGACCTCGATGGCCCAGGTGACCGCCTGGCTGAACTGACTGAGCGACGGGCTGAACCGATCGACAGTCCGATTCAAGACATCGACGCTCCTGCGACTCCGACGCAGCGCGCCGGTCCGCACCTGGGAGATCCAGACACGGCGGTCGGCGATGGGAGACTCAGGCACATCGGGCCGATTCCGACATGGGTTCGGCGTCCATCGGTTCCCTGCGGCGCCGCCGATGGCTCAGCCGCCGCAGCCGCAGCCGCCCCCCGAGCATCCCCCTCCGCCACCGCAACCGCTGGCGCCGCACTCGGCGGCTGAGCCCTCATCGTCACTGGCGATGAAGGCGGCGCCGGCCGCGGCGGCACCGGTGGCTGCACCCGCGCGACGGGCGCGTGCGCCGGGTGTGGGGTCGAACTTCCTGGGGACCAGGATCCTGATCAGGATCGCGACGATGGGAACAGCCAAACAGAACATGGCGAACACGAGACTGATTGCCATAAAACCTGACATCTCACACCTCCAGACTGGCGCGGCCTGGCGCGCACACGGTGAGTCCCTCTTCGACCCCGTCCTTCCCGTCCGGCCCCATCACCCCTTGTGGCGCAACGTTGTTCGACCGAAAACCAGCCTCATTGTTACCCGAACCCGGCTCGCAAGACCAGTCTTGACGCTCCGGCCGCCACCCGGGTCGAGGCGTGAACTACTCGAAGACAGGTCCGATGATCACCCGCCAGGTCTGGTCGTCCACGAGGCCGCCGGCCCCGCCGAAGACCTCCTGAAGGCCCTCCACCCTCGCCTGGGTCAGGGGCCCGTAGATTCCGTCGACGGCCAGGTCGCCGAAGGCGCTCTGCACCGCCTTGACCGCCTCCCCGGTGTCCCCGGGAGCGACACTGATGATCAGCTCAGGCCAATCCAGCTGACCCACCGTCGTACTGATATACAGGGCCCGCAGGGTCAATTGGAACTGACGTACGGCTTCGCCGGTGAGCGGCCCGTAGCTGCCATCGGCCACGATTGTCGCCCCGTGCGCGCGCAGCAGATGCTGCACGATCGGCACTCGGAAGTTCGACTCGGTGTCCTGCCCGACCTTCACCAGGGGCCACAGCAGCGGAACGCCGCTCGCGGTGCCGAAACTCCAGGTCTCGCGGCCGGCGATGCCGTCCTGGGTGAGCCCCCAGACCGACTGGAAGGCGAGCACCCGGTCCCTGGTCATCGGGCCGTACGCACCGTCGACGGCCAGCAGCGGCTCGTCCGGCATCGTCATCAGGCCCAGACTCTGCACTCCACGCACCGCATCACCGGTGGACCCCAGGCTGGTGGTCACCACAAGGCTTGCCCACGTGTTGGGCCCCACGATGCCGTCCACGGTCAGCCCGTGACCAGCCTGAAAGGCCGTCACGCCGGCCTGGGTCGCGGGGCCGAAGACCCCGTCCGGCGCCACCGCGTGGCCGTGGCTACGTAGCAGGTACTGCAGGCCGCGCACCCTGCGCTGGTCGGGATCGCCGATGCTGACAGTGCTCCACGGTTCGACATTCATCTCGGACGTACCTTCCTGTGTGCGGCCCCGGGGACGTCAGAGCCCGGTGCTGTGCACCGGGCCCCGATGCCAGAGAAGTGGTTCGGACAGACCCATCTGATACATCGGCCCTCGCCTCGCGTCACGATCGGGGCCAGGTCCACCCGCGGTTCACACCTCCTGCTCAGCGGGTGTCCGTCCCGGAATATCTGATCATCCAATCAGGTGAAGTGATATTCTGCCCGGGTTCAGTCACCCCGCCTGAGGCAGCAAGGAGATCCATGCCGAACGTAGTGTCGCCGCCGGGCACCGCCGCCTGCGTGCATCCGGACCGGGTGGCCCGGGTGCAGGCGGATTCCCCGTCGCCTCAGGAAACCGCTCAGGTGGCCAAGGTCTTCAAGTTGCTGGGCGACCCCACCAGAGCCCGGCTGCTCTACGCGCTGCTGGCCGCCGACGAACTCTGCGTGTGCGACCTGGCCAGCGTCACGGCAACCAGCGAGGCGACCGTTTCCCAAGCCCTTCGACTGCTGCGGGCATCCGGGGTGGTCATCGGTCGGCGGGAGGGCCGCAACGTCTTCTACTCCCTCTCCGACGCCCACGTGCGGGTGCTGCTGGAGGTAGCCCGCGAGCACAGCCGGCACACGCCCAGCGAGGTGCACTGAGGTGGGCCACGACCACGGGCATCAACTGAGCGCATCCGGCCGGCACCGGTGGCGCCTGGCGGTCGCCTTCGTGCTGGTCGCCGGCTTCTTCGGGGTCGAACTGGCGGCCGGGCTGGCCTCGGGTTCGCTGGCGCTGCTGTCCGACGCCGGCCACATGGCCGCCGATGTCGTCACCCTCGCAGCGGCCCTGGCCGCCACCCGCATCGCCACCCGTCCGGACACCACCGGACGGCGCACCTTCGGTTCCTACCGCGCGGAGGTGTTCGCCTCCGGCCTGGCCGTGCTCATCATGATCGGGATCGGGATCTATGTCGCGGTGGAGGCCATCGGCCGGATCGGGGAGCAGGCGGTGCCCGCCTCCGGGACGATGCTCGTCGTCGGCGTCATCGGCCTCGTGGTGAACCTGGCCTGCCTGGTACTGCTGCGTCCCGGCTCCGGGGAGAGCCTCAACGTCAAGGGCGCCTACCTGGAGGTCATGGCCGACGCGATCGGCTCGGTGGGGGTGATCGCGGCGGGCGTGCTCGTCGCCTGGACGGGGAGAGCCTGGTGGGACACCGTCATCGCCCTGGCCACCGCGGCCTTCGTGGTGGTGCGCGCGGTGGCGCTGGGTCGACAGGTGCTCGCCGTACTGGGCCAGCACGCTCCACAGGGGGTCGAGCCGGCAGAACTGCTCGCCGAACTCGCCGCCGTACCCGGCGTCGCCGATGTGCACGATCTGCACGTGTGGACCCTCACCTCAGGGATGGACGTGGCCACGGCGCACCTGGTCACCCGGGACGACGCCGACACCGGTGCGGTACTGCGGGCAGCCAGCGCCATGCTGCTCGAGCGCTACGCCATCGCCCACGCCACACTGCAGGTGGAAACGGCCGGGATCTGTCAAGAAGTGGACTGGTAAGCGGCTGGTTGTCTGATATTCGCCCAAGTCCGGGTGAGACTTCCGCCACGAAGGGGAGCGATCTACCGATACCACCACGAAGTGGTCGCCGATCGGCAATGATGACCGGCAGGAACTCGATGGGTAGACACCGCGAGCCCATGGTGTGAGCTGGGGAGAGACGATGAGCCTGACCTACGAACCGGATCCCCGGGCCTGGATCCGGGTGCCCGCCGACGCCGGCCCGTCCTGGGGAGCCGAGGCCGCTGGTGTGCTGGCCCGCCGCCAGGGTGTGGAGCCGCGCCTGGCCACCGGCCTGCGCGAGCAACTGGCATCCGTGGCGATCGGGGAGCACGCCGACGAGGACGCCCGCTGGGTGTGCGCGGTGGACGCCGCACGCGGGGGCGTCGTGCTCGACCTCGACTGGATGGATCTGGGGGCAGACGCCCCCGACGATGTGGCGGTGGACGACGAGGCCGCCGGACGCACCGAAGAGTTCCGGGCCGGGCGGCTGACCGGCAAACGGATCATCTGGGTGGCTCCCCCGGATGGCGCGAACCCCGACGACGACGACTCCCAGTTCGAAGCCCAGGTGCTGTACGTGGCCCGGGTCGAGGGCACCGGACTGCTGGTGACGCTGCGATCCCACCAGCATGCGCTCAGGCTCATCGTCGACAGCGTTCCCGCCTGCGAGCGTATGCTCGCGACCATGTCCGCGGCCTGAGCCGCCACTCAGCCAGCACGGCAACCGCATCCCCCGGCCCGCGCGGCGGGCAGCGGCGCTGTCCCGCCGGCCGAAACCGGCCCCACGGAGACGGCATTCCCGGCCGGCGCGCAGGATCGGAGCAAGAATGGACTACGGGCATGCCGTCCGGTTCGGCATCTTCCCCACCCCGTCCGCCGACCGGGTGGACCGGCTCCTGGCTCTGACCACCGTTGCCGAGAAGTCCGGTCTCGACCTGGTCACCATCCAGGACCATCCCTACCAACCGGCACACCTGGACACCTGGACCCTGCTGTCCTTCCTCGGCGCCCGCACCCAGACCATCACCCTGGCTCCGAATGTCGTCAACCTGCCACTGCGCCTGCCCACGGTGCTGGCCAAGGCGGTAGCCAGTCTGGATGTGCTCACCCAGGGCCGGGTAGAACTCGGCATCGGGGCCGGCGCGTTCTGGACGCCGATCGAAGCCGCCGGCGGGCCGCGCCGGAGCCCCGGCGAGGCGGTGACCGCCCTGGCCGAGGCCATCGACATCCTGCGCCAATGCTGGCGGGGCGGCCGGGTCGACCTGGACGGCGAGCACTACCGGGTGCACGGCTACCGGGCCGGTCCCCCGCCGACCCATCCGGTGCCCATCTGGGTGGGGGCCTACAAGCCGAGGATGCTGCGCCTGACCGCCCGCTTGGCGGATGTGTGGATTCCCAGCATGGGCTATGCCGACCCACCGGCATTACCGGCTCTCAACCAGGCCATCGACGAGGCCGCGCAGGCGGTGGACCGCGACCCGACCCGGATCCGCCGCGCCTATAACATCGTGGGTCGCTTCGGCACGACGGCGGGCTTCCTCGAAGGGCCTGCAGGCGTCTGGGCCGAGCAACTCGCCGAACTCACCGTGGCCCAAGGGATGAGTTGCTACGTGTTGGGCACCGACGAACCGGACGTGGTTCGCCGGTTTGCGGCCGAGGTGGCCCCGGCCGTGCGTGAGCTGGTGGCCGCCCACCGCGGCGGGAATGTCTCTCCGACCGCGGATCTGACTGCCGCGGAACCGGAATCGGCCCGCGCGAATGTTCCGGGGTCCCCGCGGGCGGCGAGCGCGACGACCCAGGCACGCCGGCAAGGGCTGAGCGTGCGGGCCACCCCGGACGACGGCGTGCGCCGCACCGCGCCCGTCTGGCAGGAGAGCACCCGCCCGACCCGATCCGCACACCCGTCCAGCCAATCCGCTCCTGCGCAGGGCGAGTTCACTCCTGAGCAGAACGCCACCGCACAACACCTGGTCGACGTCCACGACGGTCTGCGCGCCGAACTCGCTCAGGTGCGCCAGATCATGGAGCAGGTGCGCGACGGCCACCTGGACGCGGGGGCCGCCAGGTCCGCGATCAACGAGATGACCCTGCGCCAGAACGACTGGACGCTCGGGGCCTACTGTGCGAGTTACTGCCGCATCCTCACCGCGCACCACTCGCTCGAGGACGCGGCGATCTTCCCGCACCTGCGCTCCCGCGACCCCGGCCTGGATGCGGTGCTGGACCGTCTCGAGCAGGAGCATCGGATCATCCACGACGTGCTGGAGCGACTTGACCGCGCACTGGTGGCGGTGGTGGTCGCCGACACCGGGACGGCGGGCCCCGGCGCGGACGACTTCGACCGGCTCCAGCACGAACTGGACGTCCTGACCGACACCCTGCTCTCCCACTTGGCCTATGAGGAGCGAGAGCTCATCGAACCGCTGGCCCGGTTCGGTTTCGGCTGAGGTCGGGTTGCAGGCCCGGCTGCGAATCCACCCCACGGTGGCCGAGCCGTTGCGCTCGTCCATACGCGGCGGGTGAACTGCCCAGCGTGGCGGTGAAATCTCGGGTCAGATGCGCCTGATCGCTATATCCGAGGTCGGACGCCACCTCGGCCCAGTCCACCTCCTGCCCGCCCCGCACCAACTCGGCCGCCTCCAGCAGCCTGAACCGGCGGATCACCCAGGTCGGGGAGACCCCCGCGTAGGAGGAGAACAGCCGCTGCACCGTGCGCACGGTGACTCCCGCCAGCGCCGCAACGTGCTCCACCCGGGCCACGGTCCGATCGTGCTCGACCGCTGCGGCCACCCGGGCCACCTCGCGGGCCGTCTCCACCCGGTGAGGGTCGCTGTGGTCCACCAGTTGCACCAGCAGGTCCGACAAGATGGGGACCCCATCGCCGACAGCGCCCGCCGCCACCGCCTCGGCCACCTCGTCCGCGGTGGTGCCCAGCCGGTGCAGCGCGAGCACCTCGGCCGTGGGGAACCATCGATCGGTGAGCGCTGCCACGTCCGGGTGCCAGGCCCCGAACCCGCCGGTGCTGGACTTCGCCGCCAGATTCCAGCCGGCTGCCGACAGCATCCGTGTGCTCAGGGCGGTGCTGACGCCCTGCACCCCGAAACGCAGCGAGTACGGACCCGGAGGCGGGTCGGCGCCTTCGGGTGGCACCACACCTACGCTGAGGTTCACCCCCGGCTGGGAGACCACGTCCTGCCGGTGCACAAGGCCGTCCGGCAGTGCGTACTCCACCGACCAGAACCAGTCGATCAGGCCGGTGAGTTCTGCCGGCGGCGGGTATCGAGTGAGCCGTACGCGGCGCATCATGTGTCTCGGCGAGACGATCCCCCGGGTGTCCTGCGGCAGCGACCCCGGCAGACCCGAACGCCCGGTCGACGGGGCCTCGGCCGGCACCGCGACGTGCCTCCCGATCCCGTCCCGCATCCGGCAAGTGTCGCGGATCTTCAAGCCGGATCGCGAAACCTGTTCCTAGGGTGATGCGATGAGCACATCCGAATCGCTGTCTATCCGCGAGAACCTGTCCCCGGTCCTGGCCGGCCTGGCCGACGTCCTGGACGGCATCGAGCCGACCCAGCTGGACTCGCCCACGCCCTGCACCGAGTTCACCGTGACCCAGCTACGAGAGCACGTGGTGGGCTGGCTGACCGCCTTCACCGACGGCTACCGCGCCGCAGATGGTCGCTGCTCGAACCCCGATGCGGTCCAGATCACCGGAACCGGAGCCGAGCAGGTCCGCGAGGTGGCGAGAGGGCTGGACCGGGCGCTTGCCGAGGGGGCGGCAGAGCGGCCGTTGTGGATTGCCGAGTCATCCCTGCCCGGGGAGATGGCCGCGCAGATGATGCTCTGGGAGTACCAGATGCACGGCTGGGACCTGGCCGTCGCCAGCGGGCAGACCTGGAAGCCACCCGTGGCCGGGGTCGAGGCGTCGCTCGCCTTCGCCCCCGCGATGCTCACCCCCGACTATCAGGGCGAGGGCAAACCCTTCGCCCCACAGGTGGCGGTGGCCGACGGCGCGTCGCCCTTGGACCATCTGCTGGGCCTGTCCGGTCGGGACCCCGGCTGGGCCGCACGCTGACCTATCCCCCGCGACGGCCTCAGCCGACGAGCACTCTGGTGATGCCTTCGCGATAGGTCGTCACGTCGAAGTCGGGGAATCGCGCTGCGAATTTCGAGGAATCGAAGATGTTGTCCTGGCGGTAGCGCGGCAGGAGTTCATTCGCCTCCTTGACGGGTGCGTTGAACAGCCCACTGATCGCGTACATCACCGCCGGGACGGTGCGGTAAGGGATATGCCTGCCGAGAATCTGCGAGGCGATCTCGATCATTCCCGCATAGGTCAGCAGAGACGGGTCGATCGGCAGATGCCAGGTGTGTCCGTAGGCGTCAGGGGTGTTGCCGAGCAGCCCCAACGCTCGGCTCGCGTCAGGGGTCCAGATCAGGGATCGCCGAGTGTGGGCGTCGATCGGTACCAGCGGTCGCTTGCCCGCGGCGATCCGGTCGAAGATGGCCGTGTTCGTCAGGCTCCGGGTCTTCCCCGGCCCGTAGAACTCCGGGGCGCGCCCGATCACCGCCTCGATCCGGCCCGCGCGCATCTCGTCCAGAAGCATGGTCGCGATCTGCGCACGTACGTTCGCCTTGCGGCCGATGGGCTCGAATGCCGTGTCCTCCACCTGAGGGGTTGACGTCCGCGGATACATATAGGTGTTGTCGAAGAACACCAGTTTGGTCCCGTGCGCGCGACAGGCGGCAATGGTGTTGGCCATCATCGTCGGGAACTGCTGCTCCCAGAGCGTCGAGTCGATCGGCAGACCCACTGTGAGGTAGGCGATGTCGCTGCCCGCGACGGCCGCCATCGCCGCGTCAGGGTCCAGCAGGTTGGCCGGGAAGACCTCATCCGACTGGTGGATCCTGCGAGGGTTGCGGCTGACCAGGCGCAGGTCGTGGGTCACGTTGTCGTGGAGATAGCGAGTGAGTTCTTCGGCGATCTGGCCGTTGGCTCCGAGAATTGTCTGCATGCGTTCCTCATCGGGCGGGTGGGCGGGGCGATGGTTGCCGGTCGGGGACGGGCGTTGTCTCGTACAGCGGCGCCGGATGCAGGCGCCCGGACGAGAAGGCGTAGGCGCCGGTGGTCGGCGCTCCGTGCGGGCGCGGGCCGCTCTGATGCGCGCCAAGCCACCAGCTGCCGGGTCAGGCGGCCGGGAACGACACCGGCACCGGAAGGTGCAAGGCGTTCTGACACTCGGTGACGACATCGAAGCGCAGCAACCGAGCCGGTCCGAGCGAACGCACGTCGTCGCTGAGCCGACCGGTACCGAGTTCGAGTGACACCCCGCGGGGGAGCAGGCGACCCCCGGCGGACAGGATGTTGGTCTGGCTCAGCGTCACGTTCCAGCCTCCCGACAGCCGGGTGTACGAGTTGAGGGTGGACACCCGCCTCCCGCTGGGGAAGTGCTGTTGTCGGGGCGTCGCACCCCGCATCCGCAGGTCGGTACCACCCTCGTCGTTCGCGACCCGTCCGGTGGCGCGTCGATCGTCGATCTCGACCTCGAGATCGGTCACCCATTTGGGGAAACCGTAGCCGTCGTGACCACGGACCTGAGCGATCTCGGTGTTCACAGGCAAGGAGAGCACGTAGGCATGTGCGGAGTCATTGGCCAGCGACGAGAACAGGTCGGCCGCGCCGAGTCGACCGTGATGTGCCGGTCGAACGGCGATCCCGACTGCAGCCTCGGTGTAGTAGTCGATATCGCAGACGTCGTAGCGGAAGAAGACGACCGAGAACACACCGATGCCGGGGGCGAATGGCATCGGGTCGAGTTGGGCAGGCAGCCTGCGTCGAAGCGCGCTCGCCGGAGCGAGATAGGTCAGCTGAGCCTTCGACATCGAGTAGTAGAAGTTGGGCGTACGCGTCGGCCCGATCGACGACTGGGCTTCGGTCTTGGGCAGACTCCGGAAGAAGTCGACGCTGCGCACGCGCGGATCCTGGGCTACGTCGTCCACGTCGGTGTCCATCCGGTATCTGTCGTACAGGCCACCCTTGGGCACCAGGACCCGGCGGCCACCCAGGTCGACCTCGATCAGGTCCCGCCCATTGTTCGACGACTGCGTCATGACCACTCCCGGAATGTGAACTCTGCTTACATGCACGCTACGTCAGAATGTAAGCAGCGTCAACATTGCAAAGTCGGCGCCGCACCCACCGGGCGGCACCCGTTTCGGCGATTCCTCGACCCCTGGACGCCAATACCGCGATGCTGGAGTCTCACCTGCCCGCACGCCTGACGAGGTCGCAGCCGAGATGTCCGAGACAGCCACACACGCCTACCACCACGGAAACCTCCGAGTGACGCTGATCGCGACGGCCATGGGCATGCTGGAACGAGGCGAACCCTTCTCCATTCGCGCCGTGGCCCGCGCAGCCGGCGTGTCCGCGACCGCCCCCTACCGACATTTCCCAGATCGGGATTCCCTCGAATCGGCACTGGCGGCCGAGGGGCTTCGAGAGTTGAGAGCACACCTGACATCAGGGCGCACCATGCCGCGCACCGCTGACGAGCTTGCCGACTTCGCCGCCGGCTACGTCGAGTTCGCCCTGCGGCGCCCGGCGCTGTTCCGGCTGATGTTCGGCAATGAATGCGACACCGATAGTCAGGACCGGGTTCGCGCCGCAGCAGATCTGCACGAGGTGGTGGCCAGCGCCATCACCGGCGTCTTCCCCGACTCGAACCCTGCCGACCTGGCGATCGGAGGCTGGGGCGCAGTGCATGGCCTTGCCTACCTCTACCTGGACCGCAAACTCACCGCCAGCTCAATCGAGGACGCGACGACACAGGTTCGCGCCTCACTGCTGGCGATCTTCGCGGCGCAGCCGAGGGCCTGACTCCGCGATCCGGTGAACCTGGATTGACGACCACCGCCGGGCGCCGCTACTGTCAATGTAAGCACCGCAAACATCGTCTGGTGCTTCATGTGTCATCGCCTACCAACGTAGGCAGACCAGACAGGGAGACGAGCATGCCCGAACTACCTCCGCCCCTCACCCCCTACCTGGAGCCAGCGGCCCGAGAACTGTGCGAACAGACCGCCCCACATCCGCGCATCTACGAGGTTCCACCGGCGCAGGGCCGCGAGATCCTGGTCTCGCTGCAGAGCGCAGAGGGCGTGGAACGCCCCGAGGTCGACCAGGAGTGGGTCGAGGTCGATGCCGGTGAATGGGGCACCGTCCGCACCCGGATCATTCGCCCCAAGGGCGTCGACGGTCCGCTGCCCGTGGTCTTCTACATCCACGGCGCCGGTTGGGTCTTCGGCGACGACACCACGCATGACCGACTGTTTCGTGAACTCGCCGTCGGCGCAGGCGCCGCCGGGGTCTTCCCCGTCTACGATCGCGCCCCGGAGAAGGGCTACCCCACCCAGGTCGAGCAGAACTACGCGGTAGGTCGGTGGGTGCTCGAGCACGGTGCCGAGCACGGACTGGACACGTCTCGGGTCGCGGTGACCGGCGAGTCCGTCGGTGGGTGCATGTCGGCGGTATTCGCCCTGATGAACAAGGATCGCGGCGGTATCGACCTCAAAGCCCAGGTACTTCTCTACCCGGTCACCAATGCCGACTTCGACACGCCGTCCTACCTGCAGTTCGCCGAGGGCTACTACCTCACCCGCGATGGCATGAAGTGGTTCTGGGACGCCTACACCACGGACCCGGCCCAACGTGCGCAGAAGTACGCCTCGCCACTGCAGGCCTCGCTGGAGGACCTCACGGGGCTGCCACCCACCCTGGTCATCACCGACGAGGCGGACGTGCTCCGCGACGAAGGCGAGCAGTACGCCAACAAGCTGCGCGAGGCGGGGGTCGACGTCACCTCCGTCCGGGTCGCCGGCATGGTGCACGACTTCCTGCTCCTGGACAGCCTGCGGGACACCAGGGCCGCCAATGTCGCACGCCATCTGGCCATCGACGCCCTCCGCACGGCGCTGCACTAGACATCATGGCGGCCAAGCAGATTCTCAACGTTGTCACCAACGTGGGGCAGTACGACGACGGGCATCCGACCGGTCTGTGGCTATCGGAGTTGACTCACGCCTGGCACGTCTTCGCCGAGCACGGGTTCGAACAGACTCTGGTCAGCCCGACCGGCGGAGCGGTGCCCCTGGAGCCGCGTGCGCTGAAGTTCCCCAACTACGACAGGACGGCCAGGGCCTGGCACAGCGATCGTGACCGGATGGCCCTGTTGGAGAACACCCTGGCACCGGAGCAGATCGACGCGGCCGACTACGACGCGATCTACTTCACCGGCGGTCACGCGGTGATGTACGACTTCCCGGACAGCGCCGGCCTGCAACGAATCACCCGGGACCTGTTCGAGCGTGGCGCGATCGTATCCGCCGTCTGCCATGGCTATTGCGGACTGCTGAACACCAGGCTGTCGGACGGCAGCTACCTCATTGCCAATCGCCGGATGACCGGCTTCGCCTGGCACGAGGAGGTGCTCGCCAGGGTCGACAAACTCGTGCCCTACAACGCCGAAGAGGAGGCCAAGAAGCGAGGTGCCCGCTACCGCAAGGCCGCCCTGCCCTTCGTGTCCCACGTCGTGGTCGACGGCAACCTGGTCACCGGGCAGAACCCTGGATCGGCCAAGGAGACGGCCACAAAGGTGGCGGCCCTCTTGTCATCCTGAACCGATCCACAGCCAGACCCGAGCCCGAACTGAGCGGGAACTGCGCCGAAGGCGGTCCGCGAAAGTACCGTCCGGCCCTGTCACAGGGATGGCAGGTGGGCGAGGATGGCCGGGTGAAGAAGCTCATCAACGATCCCAGCACCGTTGTCGCCGACGCACTCAAGGGCATTGAGGCCGCACACCAGGCCCACGTACGTGTCGATCACACCAACCGGGTGGTCCTACGGGCGGACGCCCCGGTACCCGGCAAGGTCGGCCTGGTCTCCGGCGGTGGCACCGGGCACGAGCCGCTGCATGCCGGCTTCGTGGGTCGTGGAATGCTCGACGCGGCTTGTGCCGGTGAGGTATTCACCTCACCCACACCCGATCAGATGGTGGCCGCGACGACCGCCGTCGACGCCGGGGCCGGCGTCCTGCACATCGTGAAGAACTACACCGGCGATGTGATGAACTTCGAGATGGCTGCCGAGTTGGCCGCCATGGAGTCGCCGGTGCCGGTGGAGACGGTCGTCACCAATGACGATGTCGCAGTCGAAGATTCGCTGTACACCGCCGGCCGCCGTGGGGTCGGGGTGACGGTCCTGTTGGAGAAGATCGTCGGGGCGGCCGCCGAGGAGAAGGCTCCCCTGGCAGATCTGGCGGCGCTGGGTCAGCGGGTCAACTCCCGCGGACGCAGCATGGGTCTGGCCCTGACCTCGTGCACCGTGCCCGCGGTCGGGCACCCCACCTTCGAGTTGGGGCCCGAGGAGATCGAACTCGGCGTCGGCATCCACGGCGAGCCCGGACGAGAACGCCGCCCCCTGGTCACCGCCGCGCAGGCCGCCGATCTACTCAGCGGACCGGTGCTGCAGGAGTTGCCCGGCGACACCGGCTCGGTGATCGCGCTGGTCAACGGCCTCGGCGGCACCCCGCTGCTGGAGTTGTACGTGCTCCACCACGAGGTGTGCCGGGTTCTTGAGCGCGCCGGCATCCAGATCGCCCGTTGCCTGGTGGGCAACTACATCACCTCGCTCGACATGGCGGGTGCCAGCCTCACCTTGCTGGCCGCAGACAACGAACTGCTCCGGCTCTGGGATGCCCCGGTCGACACCCCGGCATTGCGCTGGGGGTGCTGATGACTGCCGCGGAAGTGGTCACCTCGGATGACATTCGGCTCTGGGTAAGAGATTTCGCCCACCTGGTGAATGGCCAGGTGGCTTGGCTGAATGACCTCGATGCGGCGATCGGCGACGGCGACCACGGCACCAACCTCGACCGCGGCATGCAGGCCGCAACGGCCGCCGTCGACGACCTGCCCGAGGACGCGACGATCGAGGAGGTGGCCAAGAAGGTCGCCATGACTCTCGTCTCGACCGTCGGTGGGGCGAGCGGACCGCTCTACGGCACGTTCTTTCTACGTTTCGCCGCCGCCACCGCACACACCCCGGCGCTGGACGCGTCGGCGCTGGCACGGGCGGTACGAGCCGGAGTCGACGGAGTCGCCGCCCGCGGAAAGGCCCAAGCCGGGGACAAGACGATGCTCGACGCCTGGCTACCGGCCTGCCAGGCCTTGGAGGACGCCGCCGACGAGGGGGTGGCCGTAGCGGTGGCCGCGGCCTGCACCGCCGCCGAGACCGGTCGGGATGCCACGATTCCCCTGGTGGCGCGCAAGGGCCGGGCCTCCTACCTGGGTGAGCGCAGCGGCGGACACCTCGACCCGGGCGCCACCTCGACGGCGATGTTGCTGCGCTGCGCCCGGCGGGTGTTTGCCGACGGGGTCGTGCCGTGAACAGCCGGCGAGCCACTCGATGATCGGTATCGTCGTGGTCTCGCACAGTGCGGCGCTGGCCGAAGCCGTGGTGGATCTGGTGACCGGCCTGGTGCCGGGCGCCGGATCCGGTATGCAGCCCCGGATCGCGGTGGCGGCCGGAGCCGCGGGCGCCCTGGGCACGGACGCCACTGCAGTCGCGGCCGCCATCGAAGAGGTCGACGCCCCACACGGAGTGCTCGTCCTGTACGACCTCGGCAGTGCCCTGTTGAGCACCGAACTGGCCCTGGAACTGATCGACCCGGACCTGGCCTCCCGGGTGCAGATCAGTTGCGCTCCGCTGGTGGAGGGACTCTTCGCCGCCATGATCAGTGCCGGGGCCACCGGAATCCCAGACCCGTTGGAGGCCGCCCGGTCCCAAGCCGAGCAGGCGGCCGCGGCCAAGTGCGCCGGGGCCGGCTTCTCCACCTGAGACAAAGGCGCGCGGGGGCTGCTCACCGGTGACCCGTCGTGTCCCGCACGCCGCAGACGCGTCCGCGGGGCTCGCTCACCCGTGACCGTCCTGTCCCGTGCGCCACGGCTGCGAGGCAGTGTGCCGCCCGGGATGCTGCTATCCGGCAGTGTCCGGCAGCGGGGTGGCCAGCCAACGACGGACCGCTGCATCGTCGGCCCCCAGGCGTGGAGGTGGCGTCGAGGGTGGCAGAGGCTGCGGCCAGGCCACCGGATGCCGCACCTGAGGGGCGTAGCCTGCGCCGACCTCGGTGAGCGGCTGCAACCCGAGCCGGTCGGCCAGTTCGATCGCCTGGCTGATGGTGCCCACTCTCCCGGCAGGCACGTCTGCCTCGGTGAGCGCGGTCACCCAGCGGTCGACGGTGGCCCCCGCGAGCAGTTCCTCGAGTCGTCCGGTCAGCTCGTCGCGGTGTGCCACCCGCGCCGCGTTGTCGGCGAAGCGAGGATCGGTCGCAAGTTCTGGCGCACCCAGAACCGTTGCCATTCGCGCGAACTGGCCTTGGTTTCCACAGGCGACGGCAAGCTCGCCGTCCGCGCACGCCAACGTCTCATAGGGGGCGATGCTCGGATGCCGGTTGCCCATCCCGGCCGGATCATGACCGGTCTGCAGGCTGGACTGCGCTTGGTTGGCCAGCGCCCCGAGCAGGCTGGTCAGCAGGCTCACCTCGATCGCCTGCCCCCGTCCGGTCGTTGCCCTGGCATGCAGGGCGGCCAGAATCCCGATCACCGCGTCCTTTCCGGTGAGGACGTCGACCAGGGCCACCCCCACCTTGGTCGGGCGACCGGGCTCGCCGGTGATACTCATCAACCCGCCGACCGCCTGGACGAGGAAGTCATAGCCGAGCAGGCCGGCGCCCGCCCCTGAGCCGAAACCGGTGATGGAACAACAGATCACACCTGGATTCGCTGGGGCCAGGCTCGCCTGGTCCAGGCCGAGCCGGCTCATCGTGCCGACCTTGAAGTTGTCCACCACGACATCCGCCCGGTGGGCGAGTTCGCGGGCCAAAGCCAGGTCGTCCGCGTCCTGCAAATCCAGGGTCACCGACTCCTTGCTCCGGTTCACCGACTCGAAGTAGGTCGCCGAGTGCTCCGACCAGGGTGGCCCCCACAGCCGGGTGTCGTCCCCGGACCCAGGCCGCTCCACCTTGATCACCCGGGCACCCAGATCCGCCAGCGTCATCGTGGCCAGCGGCCCGGCGAGGACTCGGGTGAAGTCGGCCACCAGGATCCCTTCCAATGGTGCGGCCATCGGCCTCCTTCGTTCTCCGGCGTGGGTCGGGTGACCTCTGGAACGTACCGCGCTCGGCTCAAACCCACCAGAGCGGTCGATGCTGCGCGCGAGCACGGCCACGTGCACGGAGTGAGCGGTTCTCGGTTGTTGCGTGCTGTTCGCCTGAAGGTGCTTGCGTGTGCTGGTGTACGGAAATGTGTCTCTCAGACGCGTTTGTGTTCACTGGAGCCTGGGTCGAGTCACATTCGTCGCAGGCGCCCCTGCCGTCGCGGACGTCAACTCCCCAGGCCGCTCACCGTACCCGCAGGCGGGTGGGCCGCACCGGGAGTTCAGCGCTGCTCGGTGGCGATGCGTCCGCGCTCAGCAGATGCGCGAGTTCGTCCCGCGCGGTGGTGATGACTGGCTGCACGTCACCGACGCTACTCCTGGGCCGACTCACGCCCGCCATCGTGCCGGACTCACCGGGATGGGCGCTCCACCCGCTCCCACGCCCGGGCCGGAGCCCGCGTTCCGGGTGCACTCGTGACGGCGTCCCGGCTGCGGTAGACGATGTACGGCCGGGTCAGGTATCCCACCGGGGCGCTGAAGACGTGCACCAGCCGGGTGAACGGCCACATGGCGAACAAACCGAAGGCCACCAGCGCGTGCAACTGGAAGCCCAGCGGCGCAGCGGCCATGAGCTCGGGGCGGGGCTGGAAGGCCAGGAAGGACCGGTACCAGACCGAAACCCCCTCGCGGTAGTCGTACTCGCCGCCGATCGACAACACCGAACTGGCGATGGTGTTCCACATCCCCAGCACGATGGCCGCGCCGAGGAAGACGTACATCACCTTGTCCATGGTGGTCGTCGCCGAGAACACCGGGCCGACCGTGCGACGCCGGTAGATGAGGATGATCATCCCCACCAGGGCCATCCCGCCGAAGATCAGACCACCGATGATCGCCACCTGGTGATACAGGTGTGGGGTAATGCCGACGGCGTCCGTCCACGACTCGGGCACCAGCAGGCCGATGATGTGCCCGGCGACCACCCCGAGCATGCCGAAGTGGAACAGTGGGCTACCGATCCGCAGCAGACTCGATTCGTAGAGTTGCGA
The DNA here is from genome assembly GCA_047974565.1 of Actinomycetales bacterium. Classification (GTDB taxonomy): domain Bacteria; phylum Actinomycetota; class Actinomycetes; order Actinomycetales; family CAWJMD01; genus JBDIAG01. Next base: position 2,439 of record JBKECN010000040.1, on the reverse strand, counting down.
CGACCGAGTCGTCCAACCGAACCGGTCGTACCGGTATCGCCACACGTGCCCGACGACGAAGGTGGCCAGACACAGGTAGGGCACGATCACCCACAAGAAGGTGCTCACGAGGGGCCTCCACTCTTGGTTTGCGCCCGAGGAATCGGCAGCCGCGGCGCGCCCGCGGGGTGCAGCAGGTCTTCCCCTGACCGGGTTGGGCTGGCGGGTCGGGTCGGGTCAGTGTGTTGGGCCGGGGCGGTGTGTTGGGCCGGGCCGACCCCCTGCGTCCTGGATCGCAGATCGGCCAGACTGACGACCTGCGCGGGTGGGGTGCGCGGGTCGGGGGCCGATGGCGGCACCAGATATGGCGCGGTGGAGTCCATCCCGACCTCCTCGGTCGGTGGTCCCCGGCGGATCAGGGTGAGAATGCGCTGCTGGTCGTCCCCCGCCAGTTCGGGCAGGGTCGCCAGCAGCGCGCGGACCGGCAGCTCCCACTGCGAGCCGCGCTCGGCCAGCGCCCGGGCGAGCACCTCGATGCCCACCCGATGCTCCTCGAGCAGTTGCCAGGCGATCGTCAGGTCGTGGCAGGCACCGAACTCCAGCACCACACTCAGGTGATCGGGCAGTTCCTCCCCCGAGCACTCCACCCCCGCCCGTCGGTACGCCTGCTTGAAGCGCACCAGGGCCACCCCGCGCTTGCGGGTGTCGCCGTGAGTGAAGTAGCTCAGGTACAGACAACACCGCCGGGACGTGTCGAAGGTCCGCACGTACTCGGCCTGCAATGCACCGAGCCTTGCCCCGTCCACACCGTCGAGCCCGTCGAGGAAGGCGACCAGGGGTGAGCCGACCGGTGTCGGCAGCCTGGTCGCGACCTCGCGCAGTGCCGGGGCGTTGGTCAACAGCACCCGATCCGGGTAGTCCAGCAGCAGGGAAATCACCTGCCAGGCGGTGGCCACCTCGGCGTCGCCGTAACGAGCCCCGGTGCCGCGGCGCCGACGCCTCATGACCCACCGCCCGGCTCGTCGGGGAACAACCCGTCGGGGCGTCCCCGGCCATCCCAGTTGAGCAGGTTCACCCGGCCACGGGTGCCTGCCTCACCTACGATGTCGTCACTGGTCTGGCGGTCCTTCAACAGCTGGAGGTTCTCCACCGCGACCGGAGTCAAGGCACCACTGCCCTCCCCGAACCGGTCCTGCGTGGTGGCCGTGTACGGGGAGACCGGACAGTCGGTGCCCAGTTCCTCCAGGGCATGCGCCTGTTCGGCATGCGCGGTGGGGATGACGTAACGCTCGGAGTATTTGGCCAGGGCCAGCAGCCGGAACATGTCATACATGGACTCCTCGTCCATGCCCACAGCCGCCGGGATGGACGGGTCGGGGTCGCGCGCGAGGTTCACGTCGCGCATGTATGAACGCATCGCGGCCAGCCGGCGCAGCACGCCGTTGACCGGCTCCACGTCCCCGGCAGTGAACAGGTTGGCCAGATACTCCACCGGTATCCGCAGTGCCTCGATGGCGGCGAACAGCGTGCCACGGTCCTCCGCATCGTGACCGGTGTCGCGCACCACGTCCACCACCGGCGACAGCGGCGGGATGTACCAGACCATCGGCATGGTGCGGTACTCCGGGTGCAGGGGGAGCGCCACCTGATACCGGTTGATGAGGTCGTACACCGGAGAGCGCCGTGCCGCTTCGAGCCAGTCACCCGGGATGCCTGCCTGCTCGGCCGCCGAGATCACTTGCGGGTCATGTGGATCCAGAATCACCGAGCGCTGGGCCTCGTACAGATCCCGGTCATCGGGAGTCGAGGCGGCCTCAAGCACCCGGTCGGCGTCGTACAGCACCAGGCCGATGTACCGCAGCCTGCCCACGCAGGTCTCGGCGCAGACCGTCGGAATCCCCACCTCGACCCGCGGATAGCAGAAGGTGCACTTCTCCGCCTTGCCGGTCTTGTGGTTGAAGTAGACCTTCTTGTACGGACACCCGCTGATGCACATCCGCCAGCCGCGGCACTTGTCCTGATCGACTAGCACGATGCCGTCCTCGACCCGCTTGTAGATCGCCCCGGACGGGCAGCTCGCGGCACACGACGGATTCAGGCAGTGTTCACAGATCCGCGGCAGGTAGAACATGAAGGTCTTCTCGAACTCGAAACGGACCTTCTCGCTGATCCCGGCCAGCATCGGGTCGTTCGGGGCGTACTGCTGCGCGCCGCCGAGGTCGTCGTCCCAGTTCGCCGACCAGGTGATCGGCATCGGTCGCCCGTCGATCAGCGAGTGCGCTCGCGCGACCGGGAAGTCCTTCTGCGCCGGAGCGTCGAGCAGGGTGGAGTAGTCGTACGTCCACGGCTCGTAGTAGTCGTTCAACGTGGGCAGTTTCGGGTTGGAGAAGATGCTGAGCAGCTTCTTCACCCGCCCGCCCGACCGCAGCTTGAGCTTGCCGGAGCGGGTCCGGACCCAGC
>JBKECN010000003.1:0-10764 GCA_047974565.1 Actinomycetales bacterium | reverse complement strand
CGAACGGCGACTCCCGCAACTCCGCGGTCAAGCAGGTCGCCTCCGGCCGGTTCGGCGTGACCAGCGAGTACCTGGTGAGCGCCCGGGACCTGCAGATCAAGATCGCGCAGGGGGCCAAGCCGGGCGAGGGCGGCCAGCTGCCCGGCGGCAAGGTCTACCCGTGGATCGCCAGGACCCGGCACTCCACCCCGGGCGTCGGGCTGATCTCCCCGCCGCCGCACCACGACATCTACTCCATCGAGGACATCGCCCAGCTCATCCACGACCTCAAGAACGCCAACCCCTCGGCGCGGGTGCACGTCAAGCTCGTCTCCGAGATCGGGGTCGGGACGGTGGCCGCGGGAGTGTCCAAGGCGCACGCCGACGTGGTGCTCATCTCCGGGCACGACGGCGGTACCGGCGCCAGCCCGCTCACCTCGCTCAAGCACGCGGGTGCGCCCTGGGAGCTGGGTCTGGCCGAGACCCAGCAGACGCTGCTGCTCAACGGCCTGCGCGACCGGATCGTCGTGCAGACCGACGGCCAGCTCAAGACTGGTCGAGACGTGATGATCGCCGCGCTGCTGGGCGCCGAGGAGTTCGGCTTCGCGACCGCGCCCCTGGTGGTCTCGGGTTGCGTCATGATGCGGGTCTGCCACCTGGACACCTGCCCGGTGGGTGTGGCCACCCAGAACCCGGCGCTTCGAGCCCGGTTCTCCGGCAAGCCCGAGTTCGTCGTGAACTTCTTCGAGTACATCGCTGAAGAGGTGCGCGAACTGCTGGCCGGGCTGGGGCTGCGCAGCCTGGAGGAGGCGATCGGCCGGGTCGACCTGATCGACACCGGCGACGCCGTCGAGCACTGGAAGGCCGAGGGCCTGGACTTGGCCCCGATCCTGCACCAGGTCGACCTGCCCGAGGGAGCCTCGCGGCACCGCACCGTCGAGCAGGACCACGGGCTGGCCAAGGCCCTGGACCACAACCTCATCACGATGGCCGCCGACGCCCTGGAGAACGGCACCGCGGTGACCGGCGAGATCGCGGTGCGCAACGTGAACCGCACGGTCGGAACGATGCTCGGTCACGAGGTCACCAAGCGGTACGGCGAGGCCGGGCTGCCGGACGGCACCATCGACTTCACCCTCACCGGCTCGGGCGGACAGTCTTTCGGGGCCTTCCTGCCCCGGGGCATCACCCTGCGACTGGTCGGCGACGCCAACGACTACGTCGGCAAGGGCCTGTGCGGGGGCCGGATCTCGGTGACCCCACACGAACGCTCCGGCTTCGCCGCCGAGGACAACATCGTCGCCGGCAATGTCATCGGCTACGGCGCCACGTCCGGGGAGATCTACCTCAGAGGTGTTGTCGGAGAACGGTTCTGCGTCCGGAACTCGGGTGCTCGGGCGGTCGTCGAGGGGGTCGGCGATCACGGCTGCGAGTACATGACCGGCGGTGTCGTCGCGGTGCTCGGGGCGACGGGTCGCAACTTCGGTGCCGGCATGAGCGGCGGGGTGGCCTACGTCCTGGATCTGGACCCCAGCCTGCTCAACCCCCAGGCGGTGGCCTCGGGGGAGTTGGCCCCGGCCGAACTGGACGACGCCGACCTGGTGGAGCTGAGCGAGATGCTGCGCGCCCACGTCGAGTTCACCGGCTCCAGCGTGGCGCAGCGATTGTTGGACGATCTGGACTCTGCGCGTGCACGTTTCAGCAAACTGATGCCGCGTGAGTACGCCATGGTGCGTTCGGTGCTGGCCCAGGCCGAGGCCGAGGGCCTGGACCCGGCCGGCGACGAGGTGTGGTCGCGGATCATGGCGGGCAGCGCGTGAGGGCCCGCCTGGCTGGGCTCGCGGTGGTCGATCACGTCACCGCGACGAGAACCCCGGTGGCCAGTGCGCGCACCAGGTCGGCAACCGCCACACCAGGAACCCCGAGACCACGAACCGCGACAACAGCAGGCAAGGCGATGGGAGACGACCGTGGCTGACCCCCGAGGCTTTCTCAAGGTCACCGAGCGCGAACTGCCGACCCGTCGGCCGGTGCCGGTGCGGATCAAGGACTGGCACGAGGTCTACAACGAGCAGCAGGCAGAGCAGCTGACCCGCCAGGCCGGGCGTTGCATGGACTGCGGGATTCCGTTCTGTCACAACGGGTGTCCGCTGGGGAACCTGATCCCCGAGTGGAACGACCTGACCTGGCGGGGGGACTGGCACGACGCCATCGAGCGGCTGCACGCGACCAACAACTTCCCCGAGTTCACCGGCCGGCTGTGCCCGGCGCCGTGTGAGGCGGCGTGCGTGCTGGGGATCAACCAGCCGGCCGTGACGATCAAGCAGATCGAGGTCTCGATCGTCGAGCAGGCGTTCGCCCGGGGTGACGTGCGACCCGTGGTGCCCGAGCGGCTCACCGGTCACACCATCGCCGTGGTGGGCTCCGGGCCTGCCGGGCTGGCCGCCGCCCAGCAGCTCACCCGGGTCGGGCACACCGTCGCGGTCTACGAGCGGGCCGACCAGATCGGCGGGCTGATGCGCTACGGCATCCCCGAGTTCAAGATGGAGAAGGACGTCCTGGACCGTCGGCTGGCGCAGATGACCGCCGAGGGCACCCGGTTCCGGCCCAGCGCCGACATCGGCGGCGACACCCCCGGGTCACTGACCGGCGACCAGCTGATGGAGCGGTACGACGCGGTGGTGCTGGCGATCGGGGCGACCCTGCCCAGGGATCTGCCGGTCACCGGGCGCGAACTGGGTGGGGTGCTGCAGGCGATGGAGTACCTACCGCCGGCCAACCGGGTTGCCCGGGGCCAGGGTGTCGAGGGTCAGGTCACCGCCGAGGGCAAGCACGTCATCATCATCGGCGGCGGCGACACCGGCGCCGACTGCCTGGGCACCGCGCACCGTCAGGGTGCGGCGTCGGTGACCCAGTTGGAGATCATGCCGCGCCCCGGTGAGGACCGCGCTGCCGGGCAGCCCTGGCCGACGTACCCGATGCTCTTCCGGGTGACCAGCGCGCACGAGGAGGGTGGCGAGCGGGTGTACGCGGTCTCCACCACCGAACTGGTCGACGACGGCACCGGAAACGTGTCGGCGATCCGGCTGGTGGAGGTGGAGTTCTCCGGCGGGTCCTTCAACCCGATCGAGGGCACCGAGCGTGAGCTGCCCGCCGAGCTCGTCCTGCTCGCGATGGGTTTCACCGGCCCCCAGCAGAACGGCCTGGTCTCCCAGTTGGGCCTGGACGTCGATGGCCGCGGCAACCTGGTTCGCGACGACTCGTACATGTCGTCCCGGCCCGGGGTGTTCGTGGCCGGCGACGCGGGCCGCGGGCAGTCGCTCATCGTCTGGGCGATCGCCGAGGGCCGGGCCTGTGCCGCCGCGGTGGACACCTACCTGACCGGCGGCACGGTGCTGCCGTCGCCGATCCCGCCGACCGCCCGGCAGCTTCTGGTCTGAGTCAACGTCTGGTCTGAGCAGCTTCTGGTCTCAGCCAGATTCTGGCCTCAGCGAAAGCAGTCTCCGGTCCGGCCGGCAGCAGTTCTGGTCTGACCGGAGCCAGTTTTCCGTCTTTGACGACGGTGTTCTGGTCTGGACGACAGCCGCAGAACACGTCCGACTCCGGCTCCCGGTCTGGGCGAAGGCAAGGAGTCCGGCGGGGCGGGGCCGCACCTGGTTCCGCTCAGTGATTGGGCCGAACGGACGGCTCGCCGCTGCGGAGTTCCGACAGTCCCGACCTGGGCGGGTGGACTACTCGCGCTACTCGGACATCATGCCCATTTCCGGGTGGACGAGTCAGGGCTTTGCGCTTCGGCGCGAGTACACTCGGGCGCGGCCTGATCCCAGGTACGCACGCCGGGGTGCGCAAGATCACACGAACGTTCCTTCCAGTGGATAGGGTTTGACCATGCGCCGAGCCAAGATCGTCTGCACTCTGGGCCCGGCCACCTCCACCCTCGAGCAGGTCACCGAACTGGTGCGCTCGGGCATGGATGTGGCCCGGCTGAACATGTCCCACGGCTCCTACGAAGACCATCTGAAGTCGTACCAGAATGTGCGCACCGCGGCGGATGAGGTGGGCCGCGCGGTCGGCATCTTCGCCGACCTGCAGGGCCCGAAGATCCGCCTCGGCACGTTCAAGGACGGGCCGGTGATGCTTGAGCGCGGGGCCCGCTTCATCATCACCACCGACGACTGCGAGGGCGACGTCCAGCGGTGCGGCACCACCTACAAGGGGTTGGCCCGCGACGTCTCGCCCGAGCAACTCATCCTGATCGACGACGGCAAGGTCGCGGTCAAGGTGGTGCGCGTGGCGAACAACGACGTGGTCACCGAGGTCGTCGTGCCGGGCATGGTGAGCAACAACAAGGGCCTGAACCTTCCGGAGATCGCGGTGAACGTGCCCGCGCTGTCGGAGAAGGACACCGAGGACCTGCGCTGGGCGTTGCGCACCGGGGTGGACATGGTCGCGCTGTCCTTCGTGCGCGACGCCAAGGACGTCGAGGACGTGCGGGCGGTGATGACCGAGGAGGGCATCTCCGTGCCGGTGATCGCCAAGCTCGAGAAGCCGCAGGCGGTCGAGAACATGCAGGAGATCATCGACGCCTTCGACGCGGTGATGGTCGCCCGGGGTGACCTCGGCGTGGAGTTGCCGTTGGAGCAGGTGCCGATCGTGCAGAAGCGCGCGGTGGAGATCGCCCGGCGCAACGCCAAGCCGGTGATCGTGGCCACCCAGGTGCTGGAGTCGATGATCACCGCGCCCCGCCCGACCCGCGCCGAGGCCTCGGACGCGGCCAACGCCGTGCTCGACGGTGCGGACGCGATCATGCTCTCGGGTGAGACGTCGGTGGGAGCCTGGCCGTTCGAGGCGGTGCGCACGATGGCCAAGATCATCGAGAACACCGAGGAGCGCGGGCTCGACCAGATCAAGCCGCTGGGCACCGTGCCGCGCACCACCGGTGGCGCGATCACCGCAGCTGCAGTCGAGGTGGGGCTGCGGATCGGGGTCGACAATCTGGTCACCTTCACCACCAGTGGCGACTCGGCGCGACGGATGAGCCGACTGCGCTCCCGGCTTCCGGTGCTGGCGTTCACTCCTGAGCCGCGGGTGCGGTCGCAGCTGGCGCTCACCTGGGGGATCGAGACCTTCCTCGGGCCGCGCGTCAAGCACACCGACCAGATGGCCCGTCAGGTGGACGAGGTGATGCTGGCCAACGGCCGGTTGCAGCGCGGTGATGTGGTCGTCATCGTCGCCGGGTCGCCGCCCGGGATGGCCGGGACGACGAATGCGCTGCGGGTGCACAAGCTCGGTGAGGCGCTGGACAAGAAGTGGCCTTCGTACGAGGACCTTGAGGAGGAGCGGGTGGAGAACGACTTCGCGCCCCCTTCCGATGACGCCGAGGACGAGGCGCCGGCCACGTAGCCGCGAGTCTTGCTGGGGCGTGGGCCCCGGACCGGTTCGCTGGCCGCGCGTCCCTTGCTGGACGTGGGATTCACGCTGGACGTCAGATTTCATGCTGCCCGTCAGGTTCATGCTGGACGCAAGATTCTCGCCGGCGGGATGACAGGCGGGATGAGCGGTGCCCGTGGTGCGGGCTTGGTGTGAAACCGGGGTCAGTGCAGGCTGAGAGTGAGGCGTCCGTTGAGTTCGACGTCCACCCGGCGCCAGCCGGGGTTCTCCACGTCATCGGCTTCACCGGTGGAGCGGGCGGTGGCCTCGCCGTGCCCAGCCAGGTCCGTCTGCGCGGCCGGGACGGCATAGCCGGGCACCACGTCCTTGATCTGCTGCAGGACGTTGCGCGCCCTGGCCATCGAGAGCCTCCGGTTGTGCTCCTCGTCGCCGGTGGTGCTGGCGTAGCCGTCGATGCGTAGTTCGGTGGCCGGGTTCTCCAGGGTGGTCAGGTGCAGGGCCGCGAAACGACGGACCTCGTCGATGCCGTCGGGGGTGAGGAACGGGTCGTCCACCTCGAAGTGGGTGGCGTCGGTGGCGCTGAAGGCGGCGTCTGCGCGCACCGGGGGTGCTGGGTCGAGGCGGGCGCGGATCTGGTCGTCGGTGCCGCCGATCCACCCGGCGGTGCCACCCGCCTCCACCCCGGCGTGAAGGCCGATCTCGGCCAGACCGCTGGCTCCGGGCAGGGCCAGCGCGGGCAGCGAACCGTCGCCCCAGACCGTCATCATCGCCCCGCTGCCGCCCCCGCCAACGACGGCACTGGCGGACGCCTGGACGCCGCCGATGGTGACGGCGCCGTTGAAGTTCTGCGGTTCCCAGGGATACGGGGTCTCGAAGGTCGACCATGGGGTGAACAGGCCAGTGGTGACGCCCACCGACGCGCCGCCCGAGACCTGGACGATGCCCATCGGGAGTTCGCGACGCCAGATCGGGGTGGTGCTGTCGGCCGCGTCCGGACCGGTGCCGAGGTACTCGATCTCGAAGGTGCCGGCCATCACGCCGCCGCCGAGCAGGAGGTCTCCGCTGACGCCGGCGAGGTTGATGGCGTACCGGTAGACCCGCAGCTGCCCGGTCGCCCCCTCGGGGGTGAACCCGAGGGTGGACTGGATGGCGCCGGTGAACTCGGGTTGGCCGACGACGACGAGTTGCAGCCAGTTCCAGTAGGTGCGCTCGTTGCCCTCGTGCGAGAACGAGGTGCCCATCAGCTTTTCCATCATGAGCTGGCGTACGAGAGGTCGCTGCTGGTTGGCGTGCTGGTCGAAGATCGTCCGGATGCTGGTGTTGACGGCGTTGGCGGGGGCCATCTGAGCGAGGTGATTGCCCTCGGCAAGGTACTCCCGGATCTGGCGCCGGACGATGGTGAGGTTGTGGTCGAGGGTGGCGAGCTCGTCTCGGTCCAGGGGCGCTTCGATGCCGGCCCGCAGCACCTCACCGGCCTCCCCGGGGAGCACGTCGAGGGCATCCTGTGGTGGGCGGTTACTGCGTGAGACTCGTTCGAAGTCTTTGCTCCAGCCGTCCGAGGACATCGTCAGCACTGGCGCGCCGCCGCTGCCGGCTCGCGCGGTGAGGAAGCCGGCCGACGCCTCCCGGCCGGTGTTCTCGTCGTAACGGCGGTACCGGAACCGCATGGCGCCGGCCTCCTCGGAGACCAGGTCCGCGGAGATTCGGTGCTGCATCATCGTCTGTCGTTGCCGGCCGGCGACCGTGGAGGAACTGCGCCGCTGGTACCAGCCTTCGAGGTGGTAGCCGGCCTGGTTGAACTGCATGGTGATCCGGTTGTTTCCGCCCGGGTCGAGGGCTTCGTAGCCGCCGGTGATCCGCAGCGCGGTGGACTCGGGGATCGGGACGGGGTCGGCGTCCAGGTCCGGGCCGCGGCGTTGGACTTGAGCGTGGGGGACTGCTCGGGCGACGGCATTGTTTCCGGCCAGGCGTTGCAGGCGGAGCAGTTCGTGCCCGGGTTCGGGGGAGTGCGCGTGATCCGAGGTCTGGGTGGGGCTCGGGTGGGCGGGGTGACGGCGCGCCTCGGCGGGGACGGGCTCTGGTGGGCGGGGGCGTGCTCGAGGCATGGCACGGGCTCCAGGGTCGGCGTGAATCAAGGCTAGGAGCCCCGCGTTGGGTGGCTCAATGAGCGGGCGGGCGGGGGTCGATGCCCGATCGGGCACCTCGGCGTCACGCCGTCGGTGGTCGGGGGACCTCGGCGGAGGGCGAGCCGTCATTCGCGCTGGCCCCGCTACGTTGTCCGAGTGCAGCGCACAGGACGACCTCACCGCTCAGGCCGGATCCTGGGCGGGTGGCGTCGTACCCGCACGATCCCTCGCCTAGGCCATGGCGACGGTGCAGCCGGAGATCGCTCAGAAGGGGTGGAGCCCACGGTGGGCTCCGGGGAGACCGATCTCATGGAGGTACTGCTATGCAATGGCATCTCATTGTTCTGGCCGATCTGTTCGAGCTCGTCCGGACGCTGCTCGGCTTCTAATCGGAGACGAGCGTGAGGGGGGTCGGGCCAACGCCCGGCCCCCCGGTCTCGTATGTGGGGCGAGTGCTCCTCGAAGGCGTGGAAGTGGGGGAGCGCTCCTGGTGGGCGTGGGAAGGTGACGACGGGCTCGGCCCGCAGAGCCACATCATCGACGGCGCCGATCTGATGGCGGCGATCGACAGCCTCGCCACAGCGATCCCGGGCCACGCGGGCGACCTGCAGGTCAGCAGCGAAGCCTTCCGGGAAGCGCCAGCGTCCGTACGCGCCGACTTCGCCAGCGATCCAGCGGCAGGCTATGGGTTGCACCGCTGCATGACCGGCGACTTGTGTGATCCCGTTCGCGAGGATGCTCTGGCACGGGCGCTGTCCCGAGTGCTGCTGCCGCCGGGTTTGGCCGAGCGGCTCGTCGCGGTGGCCTCGTCAGGACGGCGGCTCCTGTTGCAGGTCCTTCCCTCGCAGGCCACGACAGCGGTGCCGTGGGAACTGCTGAGCATCGCTCCGGATCGGCCCGAGTGTGATCTGCGGGTGGCCGACGCCGCCGATGTGGCGACCGTGGCCCCGTTGCTGGGCCGGGATCTGCGGCCCGGAGAACAGCCGAGAGCCGACGACGAGACGAGCCTGGCCAGGCCGCCGTTGTGGGTGATCGATCCGGGATCCACCCGGGTGCTGAGCCGACGCGGTCAACGAGAGTGGCTGCGGCTGCTTCGCCGGGGCGAACGTGATACCGGGAGCCCGGTCGGGGCGTGCGGGCAGCCGGTGGAACCGGCGTGGTTGGCCGATCGCTTGCACGAGCCGCGATCTCGGTTCGTCTACGTCGGTCACGTGCTGCCGGGGGTGGACGCCGCTGACACCCGCTGCGAACTGGGCGCGGCCGGGTCGGGGGCGTCAGGTGAGGCGATGGTGCTGACCGCACACGAGGTATTCATGGCTGTGGCCGGGCCCGTTGACGGTCCGATGGGGGGATCTGGCGCACTCAGTGCCAGCTTGTCCTGGCCGATGCCGCCCAGGGTTGCCCTCATTGCATGCGAGAGCGGCACCGACCTGCGCCACGCGGAACCCTTCGGGCTGGTCACCGCGTTTCTGGAGGCTGGTGCGCGGTGGGTGACTGCCACCCGCTGGCCGTTGTTCACCTCGGACGCTTACGGGCATTACGCGGGCCGTCGTGTCGACCCGTTGGCTGCCGCCTCCCACGAGATCGACCAGGCGGTGGCCAGTCTCGACCCGGTGGCTGGAGTAGGGGACTGGTACCGAACTCGCCTGACGGCCTGGCGCGCCACCGGTGCGCTCAGTGACTCGCCGCTGCTGTGGGCCGCCTTCATCACCTATCACGCGCCGGCGCGGAGTTCGAGAATGCCTGAATGAGGCAGATGCCTGGGGCGCTCTCTTGGTTTATCGGTAAGTGACTCGAGGTGCAGCTATCTCCCATGGGCGATGTGCTAATGCCGACACGGTAGTCGTTGGCTGTCGCAACGAGGTCAACGACGCGTGACTATTCGCCTATCGGCGATGTCCTGATGGCGACGTTCGACCTGATGATCGCTGACGAGGCCCACAACGTGACTATTCGCCTATCGGCGAGGTGCTGATGGCGACGAGTGCAACCAGAACCTCTGGAAGGGCGAGGCAAAGACGTGACTATTCGCCTATCGGCGATGTGCTGATGGCGACGACTTCAATCCGGATGGATTCCGACGACGCTGCGGACAGGTGACTATTCGCCTATCGGCGATGTGCTGATGGCGACTTCTCTTGAACGCGAAGGACGGCGATGGGTTCATCATGTGAATATTCGCCTATCGGCGATGTGCTGATGGCGACCATTGAGCGCGCCCTGAGGGCGCATGAGTACTCCGTGACTATTCGCCTATCGGCGATGTGCTGATGGCGACTGTGCGGGTCTTGAACGGCCTGCTGTCGCCGGTCGTGACTATTCGCCTATCGGGGATGTGCTGATGGCGACCTTGACGATTGCCTCAGTGGCGCTAGACAACTGTGACTATTCGCCTATCGGCGATGTGCTGATGGCGACAACTGGATCATAGCCTTCCTCATAATCATCGTAGGTGACTATTCGCCTATCGGCGATGTGCTGATGGCGACAACGCGGTGTATAGCTCAGGGGCAGAGCGCGTTCGAGTGACTATTCGCCTATCGGCGATGTGCTGATGGCGACGATTTACACCGAGCTGCGGGACTCGCTGGACAGTCTGTGACTATTCGCCTATCGGCGATGTGCTGATGGCGACATCACCGGACTAGTTGAACTGTTAGACCGTATAGTGACTATTCGCCTATCGGCGATGTGCTGATGGCGACCCACGGCGCGTGCTGGACGCGGTACACAAGCCTGGTGATCGTGACTATTCGCCTATCGGCGATGTGCTGATGGCGACCCCAACGCGGCAAGAGTAGCCGCCATCCCGCAGTTGGTGACTATTCGCCTATCGGCGATGTGCTGATGGCGACTGGCGCAGTATAACGAATTGGCCGAGGAGGCGTCGCTGTGACTATTCGCCTATCGGCGATGTGCTGATGGCGACGTTTTTCAGGCTCACGCACAACGACTGACTAGACGCCGCGCCCGTGACTATTCGCCTATCGGCGATGTGCTGATGGCGACCCTACCGGTTGCGACACGCGGTGTCACCTGCGGCGATGCATGTCCGATTACACAGTGTGCCTTGGGGTGGGTGCCTCGAGCCTGCCTCCGGAGCCTGTCGGAGCGCATTTGTGCAGGTCAGCAACCCGGCGCCTTCGGTCCTTGGCGCACCGTGGTGCGCGAAGATTCGGCGTGTTCGTTGCGGACCGTCGTGGTCGAGGCGGATGCTTGGGGGGTTCGTCGTGGTCGACCCCGGATCCTGTGTGGTGCCTGTGAGCCT